>NZ_JBICXA010000049.1:0-1288 GCF_043200035.1 Streptomyces sp. NPDC048504 | reverse complement strand
AAGGGGGTGGGAACACTCATCTCGAAGCAGGCTTCCCGCTTAGATGCTTTCAGCGGTTATCCCTCCCGAACGTAGCCAACCAGCCATGCCCTTGGCAGAACAACTGGCACACCAGAGGTTCGTCCGTCCCGGTCCTCTCGTACTAGGGACAGCCCTTCTCAATGTTCCTGCGCGCGCAGCGGATAGGGACCGAACTGTCTCACGACGTTCTAAACCCAGCTCGCGTACCGCTTTAATGGGCGAACAGCCCAACCCTTGGGACCGACTCCAGCCCCAGGATGCGACGAGCCGACATCGAGGTGCCAAACCATCCCGTCGATATGGACTCTTGGGGAAGATCAGCCTGTTATCCCCGGGGTACCTTTTATCCGTTGAGCGACGGCGCTTCCACAAGCCACCGCCGGATCACTAGTCCCGACTTTCGTCCCTGCTCGACCCGTCGGTCTCACAGTCAAGCTCCCTTGTGCACTTACACTCAACACCTGATTGCCAACCAGGCTGAGGGAACCTTTGGGCGCCTCCGTTACTCTTTAGGAGGCAACCGCCCCAGTTAAACTACCCATCAGACACTGTCCCTGATCCGGATCACGGACCCAGGTTAGACATCCAGCACGACCAGACTGGTATTTCAACGACGACTCCCCCTGAACTGGCGTCCAGAGTTCACAGTCTCCCAGCTATCCTACACAAGCCGAACCGAACACCAATATCAAACTGTAGTAAAGGTCCCGGGGTCTTTCCGTCCTGCTGCGCGAAACGAGCATCTTTACTCGTAGTGCAATTTCACCGGGCCTATGGTTGAGACAGTCGAGAAGTCGTTACGCCATTCGTGCAGGTCGGAACTTACCCGACAAGGAATTTCGCTACCTTAGGATGGTTATAGTTACCACCGCCGTTTACTGGCGCTTAAGTTCTCAGCTTCGCCACCCCGAAGAGTGACTAACCGGTCCCCTTAACGTTCCAGCACCGGGCAGGCGTCAGTCCGTATACATCGCCTTACGGCTTCGCACGGACCTGTGTTTTTAGTAAACAGTCGCTTCTCGCTGGTCTCTGCGGCCACCCCCAGCTCAGACAGTAAATGTCATCACCGGTGATGGCCCCCCTTCTCCCGAAGTTACGGGGGCATTTTGCCGAGTTCCTTAACCATAGTTCACCCGAACGCCTCGGTATTCTCTACCTGACCACCTGAGTCGGTTTAGGGTACGGGCCGCCATGAAACTCGCTAGAGGCTTTTCTCGACAGCATAGGATCATCCACTTCACCACAATCGGCTCGGCATCAGGTCTCA
>NZ_JBICXA010000048.1:0-1380 GCF_043200035.1 Streptomyces sp. NPDC048504 | reverse complement strand
AGCCCGGTTCGGGCTCGTGGCCTCCAGGTCCGGTAGGACTCTTTGCCCCTGTTGTTGATGATCCGGGGGGTGCTGTCGCCGGTCCTGGTGGCACCGGCTGATCGCTGATGAGAGCGTGTCCGCCGTCAGGCGGGCTGCGTAATGTGGCTGCCGACGGCCGGTGCCCTGGCAGGCCACCCGGCATGAATTCCGGGGAGGGAAGCCCGGTGACCAGCAACTTTACGTCGATCGCAGTGTTCTGTGCTCTGGACGTGGGCAAGTCCGAACACCACGGCACGGCTCTGCTGGCGGACGGCCGCAAGACCTTCGACAAGCCGCTGCCCAACAACGAACCGCAGTTGCGGGACCTGTTCGCCCGTCTGCAACGCAAAGGCAGGGTGCTGGTCGTGGTCGATCAGCCGGCCTCGATCGGCGCGCTGCCGGTGGCGGTGGCCCGCGCCAGTGGCTGCGAGGTGGCCTATCTGCCGGGCCTGTCGATGCGACGGCTGGCTGATCTCCACCCGGGCTCCGGCAAGACCGACGCCCGCGATGCCTTCGTCATCGCCGATGCCGCCCGCACCATGCCCCACCTGCTGCGGAGCATCACGCCGGACGAGAGTGTCCGGGCCGAACTGGCCATGGTGCTGGGCCATGACGACGACCTGGCCGGTGATGCCACCCGCATCTCCAACCGGCTGCGCGGACTGCTGACCTCGATCCACCCGGCCCTCGAACGGGTCCTGGGCCCCCGCCTGCGTCACCCGGCGGTGCTGGCCCTGCTGCAGACCTTCGGCTCCCCGGCCGAACTGGCCCAGGCCGGAGGCGACGAGATCACCCGCACTCTCCTCGGGGCAGCCCCCCGGATGCGGACCGCGCAGAAGATGACCGAGCAGGTCATGGCCGCTCTCGCCGAGCAGACCGTGACCGTCCCCGGCACCGCGGCGGCCGGCGACATCATCCCTGGCCTGGCCGAGGCCCTCGCGGTCATCCTGCACCGCCGCGAGGTCCTCGAAGACCGCATCGCCTCCCTCCTGGAGGCCCACCCTCTCGCACAGGTCCTGACGTCCATGCCGGGAGTCGCCGTCAGGACCGGAGCCCGCATCCTGGCCGTCGTGGGCGACGGCAGCGCGTTCCCCACCGCCGCCCACCTGGCCTCCTACGCGGGCCTGGCTCCCACGACCTACCGCTCGGGCACCTCCATCCGAGGCGAAGGACCACCCCGCGGAGGCAACAAACCCCTCAAACGGGCCCTGTTCCTGGCCTCGTTCGCCTCGCTGAACAGCCCCGACTCCCGCGCCTACTACGACAGGAAACGCGGCGAAGGCAAACGCCACAACGCCGCCCTGATCTGCCTCACCCGCCGCAGGATCGATGTCCTGCACGCCATGCTCAAACACCGCG
>NZ_JBICXA010000047.1:0-1834 GCF_043200035.1 Streptomyces sp. NPDC048504 | reverse complement strand
CCTAATCCCTTGTTGAGGGCGTTCCGAGGGAGCGGTAGTTCCTGGGGGCGTTCGAGTGCTGGACCGCGACTCCTCGTGGCTGCCAGGCGGGCAATGCCTCGCTTTAGACAGCGTGCGCGGTCCTGGTGCTCATGGTGGTGGCGGTCATGTGGCCACTGCGCGGATGCCCCAAGAGGCCCTGGCATGTGATGCCTCAAGGCAGAGCGACAACGTGCAGTGCGGCAGGGCCGTCATCACCGTCGACGGATGTTGGTGTTCGTCGGTGCTGGGCGGATGCCTGAATTTCCCCCGGCGCTCGACGCCCAACTGCAGAGCGGTGCCCCCAGCACCGTCGAGCGTCAACACCTGTCGCGCAATCCCTCGTTGGTGATGGTGGTGCGAGCCCGCCGCACGGTGACCTCTTGGTACGCCCGAGCCGTCTTAGCTCTCGCTCAGACCGAGGCCCGTGGGGCGCGCTGGTGCCACGAACGGCTAGTGAGGTGGAGGCACACCCGCTTCGCGGTTGATGCCTGGGATTAGGTCGCTCGCGTGGCCCGCATGCGCTCGTGACCAGCGCAAGTACCGGCACGTTTAGGAGGAATCCCTTGATCTACTGTGGAATCGACTGGGCTGAGCGCACCCACGACGTCGCTCTGGTGGACGACACCGGCGCTCTACTGGCCAAGCGGCACATCACCGACGACGCGGCAGGCTACAAGCTGCTGCTGGAACTTCTCGCCGAGCACGGCGACAGCGAGGAGAATCCGATCCCGGTGGCGATCGAGACCTCCCGAGGTCTGCTGGTCGCGGTGCTGCGGACCGGGAAACGGCAGGTGTTCGCGATCAACCCGCTGGCCGCCGCCCGCTACCGAGACCGCCACTCGGTCTCCCGCAAGAAGTCTGACCCCGGCGATGCCCTCGTGCTGGCGAACATCCTGCGCACCGACATGCACGCCCACCGGCCCCTGCCGGACGACTCCGACCTCGGCCGCGCCATCGCCGTCCTCGCCCGCGCCCAGCAGGACTCCCTCTGGAACAGGCAGCAGCTCGCCAACCAGCTCCGCTCCCTGCTGCGCGAGTACTACCCGGCCGCCCTGGACGCCTTCGCCACCTGGACCAACGGCCTGTGCCGGCCAGAGGCCCGCGAACTCCTCAAGTCCGCACCGACCCCGACCCAGGCGGCGCGGCTGACCCGCCCTCAGTTCCAGGCCGCCCTCAAACGTGCAGGCCGCAAGCGGGGCATCGAGGCCGAGGCCGACCGAGTGCGTGGCGTCTTCCGCGCCGAATGGGCCCATCAGCCAGCAATGATCGAGAAGGCCCTCGGCAAGCAAATGCTCGCCCTCCTCATCCAGTTGGAGGCAGCGTGCACCGCTGCCGACCAGCTCGCCGAGGCAGTGGAGGAGGCATTCCCTCAGCACCCGGACGCTGAGATCCTGCTGAGCTTCCCCGGGCTCGGTATCCAGCTCGCCGCCCGGATCCTCGCTGAGATCGGGGACGACCCCACCCGCTTCGCGGACGCCCGCGGCCTGAAGGCGTACGCGGGCTCCTCGCCCATCACCAGAGCGTCCGGCAAGAAGGCGTCGATCACTCGGCGGTGGGTGAAGAACGACCGCCTCAACCACGCCGGCTACCTCTGGGCCTTCGCGTCCCTGCGAAACTCGCCGGGAGCCGACGCCCACTACCGTCGACGACGCGAGCACGGTGACTGGCACGCGGCCGCTCAACGGAATCTCTTCAACCGCATGATCGGCCAGCTCTACCACTGTCTCCAGCACCGCAAGCTGTTCGACGAACAGACCGCCTTCCCCACCGAGCTTGCTGCCGCAGCTTGACGCGTTGGCATCGTGAGGTGTCT
>NZ_JBICXA010000046.1:0-2780 GCF_043200035.1 Streptomyces sp. NPDC048504 | reverse complement strand
CTGGCGGGGTTCGGGCATCAGGATGTGCCGTTCGAGCGGTTGGTGGAGGAACTGGCACCGGCCCGGTCCCTGGCCCGGCATCCCCTCTTCCAGGTAGTCCTCACCAAGCTGAACGCCACGTCCGGCAAGGAAACGGGTGAAGCGACACTGACCCTGCCCGGCATCCGGTCCACGCAGCTCTTCCTGGGCAAGCCCTCCGCGAAGTTCGACCTCGACGTGATGGTCGAGGAGGAGTTCGACGCAGAGGGCGACCCCGCCGGGGTGCGAGGTGCTGTCACCGTCGCCGCGGACCTCTTCGACGCGACCACGGCCGGGCGGCTGGCGGAGCGGTTCATCCACGTCCTGTCCGAGCTGACCGAGGACACACAGGCCCGAGTGGGCGCGGTGGATGTCGTCTTGCCGGCTGAGCGTCGGCGGGTGGTGGTGGAGTGGAACGACACGGTGGTGGATTTGCCGTGGATGTCGGTGTTGGGGTTGTTCGAGGGGCAGGTGGTGCGGTCGCCGGGTGGGGTGGCGGTGGTGCAGGGGGATGAGTCGGTGTCGTTCGGGGAGTTGGAGGCGCGGGCGAACCGGCTGGCGCACTATCTGCGGGCGCAGGGTGTGGGTGCGGAGTCGGTGGTGGGTCTGTGTCTGCCGCGGGGCGTGAAGATGCTCGCGGGCATGCTGGCGGTGTGGAAGGCGGGGGCTGCCTATGTGCCGGTGGATGTGGGTCAGCCGGCGGAGCGGGTGGCGTTCGTCCTGCGTGACAGTGGTGCGGTGCTGACACTCACGACGGAGGAGATCCTGGAGGATCTTCCGGCGGGACGTCATCGTCTGGTCGCCGTCGATGACACGCTCACGGCGATGCAGTTGGCCGCCTTCCCGGAGACTGCACCGGGGGTGGAGATTCTGCCGGGGCAGGTGGCGTATGTGGTCTACACGTCGGGTTCGACGGGGCGCGCGAAGGGCGTCGCGGTCACCCACGCAGGATTGGCGAACTACGTCACCTCGGTGCCTGAGCGGGTGGGCTTTGGTGGTGGGGGCCGGTATGCGGTGGTGCAGGGTCAGGCGACCGACCTGGCGAACACGACCGTCTTCGCGAGCCTGACCGGTGGGGGTGAACTGCACTTCATCGATGAGGAGTCGGTGACCGACCCGGTCGCGGTCGCGGCCTACCTCACGGAGCAGGGGATCGACTGCCTGAAGGCGGTGCCCTCGCATGTGGCGGCGTTGGGTGCGGCGTCGGTGGCCTCGGTGCGGTCTGTGGTTCTGGGTGGTGAGGCGGCTTCCGCCGAGCTGGTGGGTGAGCTGCTGGCATCGGCCGGTGACCGGGCGGTGTTCAACCATTACGGGCCGACGGAGACCACGGTCGGTGTGGCTACCACGCGGCTGACCGTGCGGGATGTGGCGTCCGGGGTGATCCCGGTGGGTTCCCCGGTGGCCAACACACAGACCTACGTCCTGGACGAGTGGCTCCGCCCCGTTCCGGTGGGTGTGGTGGGTGAGTTGTATGTGGCCGGTGCGCAGGTGGCGCGCGGGTATGTCGGCCGGTCGGGGCTGACGGCGGAGCGGTTCGTTGCGTGTCCCTTCGGTACATCCGGTGAGCGGATGTATCGCACGGGGGACCGCGCTCGGTGGACGGTCGATGGGCGGCTGGTGTTCGCGGGGCGTGCGGATGAGCAGGTGAAGATCCGCGGCTTCCGCGTGGAGCCCGGCGAGGTCCAGGCAGTCGTAGCCGCCCACCCGCTGGTCACCCAGGCCGCAGTCGTCGCCCGCGAGGACACCCCGGGCGATGTCCGACTCGTGGCCTACGTCGTCACCGGCGAGGCCGACGATACGGACACTGCTGAACTCAGCGTGACGGTGAAGGAGTTCGTGGCCGCGCGTCTGCCGGAGTACATGGTCCCCTCTGCGGTGGTGGTCCTCGATGCCCTGCCGCTGACCGGTAACGGGAAGCTGGACCGCAAGGCGCTGCCCAGCCCCGAATACGCGGCGGCGACGGCCGATTCGGACCGGGCTCCGGTCTCCTTGCAGGAGGAGATCCTGTGCCAGGCCTTCGCCCAGGTCCTGGGCCTGCCCGCGGTCGGCGTGAATGACGACTTCTTCGCGCTGGGCGGGCACTCACTGCTGGCGACCAGACTGGTGAGCCGGTTGCGGACCCTGCTCGGCGTGGAAGTGGGGATCCGCGAACTCTTCGAGGCACCCACAGTGGCAGGGTTGGCCGCCCGGCTGGCAGAAGCGGACGAGGCGCGCGCAGCCCTGGTACCGATGGGCCGCCCGGAACGGGTGCCCCTGTCGTACGGGCAGCGCCGGCTCTGGTTCATCGGCCAGTTGGAGGGGCCGAGCCAGACGTACAACAGCCCGGTGGCGCTGCGGCTCACCGGGCGGCTCGACACACGGGCTCTGGCCGACGCGCTGCGGGACGTCATTTCGCGCCATGAATCCCTGCGCACGGTCTTCCGAGTCGTGGACGGCGAGCCGTACCAGAATGTTCTCGGAGTGGACGAGGTCGAGTGGGAGCTGCCTGCCGTCCGGCTCGACTCCTCCGAGCTGTCGGCCACACTCGCGCGGATCTCTTCGTACGCCTTCGACCTCGCGGCCGAGGCTCCGTTGAAGGCGTGGTTGTTCGAGACCGGTACCGAGGAGCACGTACTCGCCTTGGTGGTGCACCACATCGCGGGCGACGGTTGGTCGACCCGCCCCCTGGCGCGGGATGTGTCGGTGGCGTACGCGGCGCGGTGTGAGGGTCGGGCGCCGGGGTGGGGTGTGTTGCCGGTGCAGTACGCGGATTATGCGTTGTG
>NZ_JBICXA010000045.1:0-4627 GCF_043200035.1 Streptomyces sp. NPDC048504 | reverse complement strand
CGCCCGCGCGGGGTCGTTGCCTATCTCTGGCGCCCCGCGGCCCCCCCCCCCCCCCCCCCCCCCGCCCCGGGGGGGGGCGGGGGGGGGCGCGCCCCCCCCCCCCCCCCCCCCCCACTTCTGGGTTCGCGGCCAGGAAGCCCGGAGCGCGCTGCCCGATCAGCTTTCGGTCTTCTGCTTCCGGGGAGCGGCGCGCTTCCGGGCCGGCTTTTCGGGCCGCTCAAGCCTGCCCCGCAGCCCGTCGATGATGAATTCGAGCCCGGACTCGAAATCCGCGTCCGCCGCGAAGCTGACGCTCCAGTACTCCTGGGTCTGCTCCATGCCGGGGTACGTACGTTGCTCCTCCGGGCTCTGCGAGGCCCAGATGGGATCGGAGCCGTGCCACGCGAACCGGTTCTCCTGCTCCCCGGTGCGCTCGAACAGGCGCGTCTTCTGCACGCACCCCTGCGTGTAGACGGACATGGCCATGTAGCCGCGCGCCGCCGTCTCGGGGTCGAAACCGGCGTCGAGCAGGATCGACACCTCGCGGTCGATCCGGTCGAGGAAGAGCGTCCGCGGACGGACGGTGCTGAGCTGGCTCCGGAAGATGAGGAAGTCGCACAGCACAGGGTTGTCGTGGAAGATGCGCCGCATCTCCCGGAAGTAGGAGCGGCAGTGCTCGTCCCAGGGCAGCCCGGCGTAGTCGGGCAGTTGGCCGAGGAATCTGCCGGACGCCACGACGAGCATGGCGTCGAGCAGTTCTTCCTTGGAGCGGTAGTACCAGTAGAGGCTGGTCACGCCGACGCCCAGACGAGACGCGACCTTCGGCATGCTCAGGGCGTCGAGGGAGTCCTCCTCGGCCAGTGCGAACGCGGCATCCAGGATGGCCTCGCTGCTGAGCGACCCCCGGGGCCGGCGGCCGGATTTCGTCGGGGCGTTCGCCTTGTTGGTGGCGTGTGGCATGCGATGGCCCATCCCATACTGATGTCGACGTCGGCTTTATAGTATGGCCTTCGTCTGGCGGGCGCTCCGTTGCTTGCCGGTGCGTACTGAGATCCCGGCGCTGCCTCCGACGGGCCGGAGCGCGGCGCTTCTAGCGGACGGCGAGGTCGGCGGCCAGGTTCCGCCTCAGCACCTTTCCGGTCGCCGTGACGGGGAGTTCTTCGATGAACCTCACCAGGTCGGGCGTTTTGGATCCGCGCAGCCGGGTCCGGACGTGGGCCCGGATCTCTTCGACGGTGCACCGGTGTTCCGGCTTGACCACGACGAACGCCGCGATGCGCTGGCCCCATTCCTCGTCGGGGACGCCGACGACGGCGCACTCAAGTACGGCCTCGTGTGTGGCCACGGCCTCCTCGACCTCTGCGGGAGCGATGTTCTCGCCGCCGCGGATGATGGTGTCGTCGGCCCGGCCCTGGACGAACAGATAACCGTCCTGGTCGAGGTAGCCGAGGTCGCGGGTGGGAAACCAGCCCCGTTCGTCGAGGCGGCTGCCGCCCTCCACGTACTCGCCGGCCACTTGCGCGCCCCGGACCACGATGTCGCCGACCACCCCAGGGGCACACGGCTCGCCGTGATCATCCTGGACCTCGATCGTGACATGGGGCAGCGCGCGGCCGACCGAACTCAGTCTCAGCCGTACCTGGGGGTCGTCGCCGTCCAGCGCTTCGCGGTGATCGTCGGGACCGAGGACGGCGATCGAGGAGGAGGTCTCCGTCAGCCCGTACGCGTTGACGAAGCCCGTCCGGGGGAACAGCCGCAGCGCGTCGGCGATGACCTTCGCGGACACCTTGGCGCCGCCGTACGACAGGGAGCGCAGGGAAGGCGGTGCGGTGCCCGCGGACTCCTGGAGTTCTCGCACGATGCGGCTGAGCATTGTCGGGACGACCATCGCGTGAGTGATCGCCTGCGTGCGGACCACCTCCAACCACTCGGCGGCGCTGAAGTGGTCGAGGTAGACGATCCTGCGCCCGGCGTACAGGTTCGACAGCAGATTCGCGATCGCGGCGATGTGGTACGGGGGGACGCTGACGATGGTGGCGTCGGTCTCCTCGGCCGAGGCGAACTCCACCGAGCCCAGGATGTACGACGTCAGGTGGCGGTGCCGAAGGACCGCGCTCTTGGGCGCTGCCGTGGTTCCGCTCGTCATCAGCAGCACCGCGATGGCCTCCTGATCACCGCTGACGAGGTCCGCGTCCGGGGTTGTGGGGGCGCAGCGGTCCAGGAACCCGTCCAGGCCGAGCACCGCCAGGTGGGGAGCGAGGCGCTCCGCCCGTTCCGAGGTGTCGGTGACCACGACAGCGTCTTCCTGGCGTGCCAGGATCTCGCACAACTGGTCGTCGCTCAGGCGGTAGTTCAGCGGCAGGAAGGGCACGTGCGCCGCCGCGGCGGAGAACAGTGCCACGGGGAAGGCTGGGCCGTTTCCCCCGAGGTAGACGACGGTTCGAGCACCCGTCCCGGCGAGGAGACGGCCGCCCGTCGCAGCGCGGTCGCGCAATTGTGCTCCGGTCAGGCCGTCCTCCCGTTCGCCGACGAGGACTCGGTCGCCCATTCCGGTGGCGACCATATCGAGCAGGGTCAACAGATCCACGGGGTCCTCCAGTCAGTCGGACGCGGGCAGCGGCTTGGCGGCCTTGAGCACGAGTTCCACTCCGTTGAACGTGAGCGGCCCCGGGCCCGGCTTGACGCAGAGCAGTTCGAGCCCGGACGGCTTGTGCTCGTAGCGCTTGCCCAGCACGACAGCGGGCCCCTCGGGCGACCCGGTGGCGGGCCGACCCGCGGCGTCGCTCGTCATCTCGGCGTCGCCGCAGTACACCGCGCCTTCGAGGCCGGGTGCGCGGACCACCACGACCTCGCACGTCGAGGATGTACTGCGGAGTTGGCTGCCGACGGTCAGTGGCATGAGAAGTCCCCTTCGCCCGATAGGACCGGTGCCGTGACACAGAGGTGGCAACGGCGGATCATTGTGTCTACGGTAATCTATACCGTAAGGAATACGATAGAAAGGTCGGCGTAACTATCGATGGCCTGGGACGACCGTGGCCGCGCCCTTGGGGAGGGCGCGGCCACGGTCGTGCCGCGTTCACAGGATCGCCTTGAGCTCCTTCGCCTCGGCGATCTCGGCCCAGGTCACGCCGGCTTCGACCAACAGCGCCTCGGTGTGTTCGCCGTACTCCGGGGCGCGTGCGGACTGCGGCCGGGTCTCGTCGAACTGCACGGGGTTGGACACCACGTGGTATTCGCGTCCGAGGCCGTCCTTGTTCGGTACGAGGTACTCGTTCGCGATCGCCTGCCGGTCGGCCAGGACCTCCTGGGGGCTGGCGATCACCGACCAGACGCCCTTCTCGTCGGCGAGTGCCGCCGTCCAGTGTTCGAGGTCCTGCGCGGCGAACGTCTCGCGGAGCAGGCGCACCGCCTCGTCGGCGTTCGCGATCAGGTTCTGCGAGGGGGTGAACCGCTCGTCGTCGGCCAGGTCCGCGCGTCCCACCCGGACGCAGAAGTCGTGCCAGAAGCGGTCCGGCTGGAGGAAGACCAACTGGATCCAGCGCCCGTCCTTGGTCCGGTACCGGTTCGTGACCGGATTCAGCGCGCTGCCGGGCGGTGGCACGGGGGTCCGGTCGACGCCGAAGAACTCGGCCGCGAGGATGTCCGGGGCCATGGTCCACATGGCCTGCGCGAGGAGCGAGACGTCGACCACGCTCGGCTCGCCGGTGCGCTCGCGGTGGAACAGTGCGCCGGCGACCCCTCCCGCGAGGGACATGCCGCTGGGCAGGTCACCGAAGGCCGCCCCTTGGGAGAACGGGAACTCGGCCCCCGGGGGTGTCAGGGCGTATGCGACGCCTCCGCGCGCGGTGAAGCTGGCAGAGTCGTAGCCGCCCTTGTCGTTCTCGGGGCCGCGCGGGCCCTGGCCGGAGCCGCGGGCGATGATGATCTTCGGGTTCATCGCGCGGATGTCCTCGACGTCGAGCCGTGCCCGGGCCCGGGGGCCGGGCAGCCAGTTCGTGAGGAATACGTCGGCCGACGCGATCAACTGGGCGAACAGCTCCCGGCCCTTGTCCGATTTCAGGTCCAGACCGATGCTCCGCTTGCCGCGGTTGGTGATCTCCATCATGTAGTCGGCGTCGACCGCGGCGTTCTCGCGCCGCAGGCCACCGACCACCAGGCTGCGTGTGGAGTCGCCGCCGCGGGTGTCCTCGATCTTGACGACGTCGGCGCCCCAGTCGGCGAGGACCGCTCCCGCAGCGGGCACGAAGGCCCAGGAAGCGAGCTCGACGACCTTGATGCCGTTGAGGATTCCCGTCATTGGAGTCCTTCCCTCTGCGATTGCTCTTGACCGGCCACTCGGCCGTTGGACCGGGGAGCGGCGGTCAGCCGCGTCCACGGACTGGAGAAGGTATTACCATAAGCATTACCGTAAGGGAATCGCCAGCGTGGCGGAAGTAGTGGGGTGCGGTCCGGGCAGGGTGCCGGGCAAGGCTCCCGCATGGCATCGAAAGCATTGCGGTAAGAGATACGGTATGTAAAACTTGCGGTCCGGTGCACTGCGGCCCCGGCGGCCGCGGGTGCGATGTCGGAGGTGGCGATGACGGACAAGCAGGTTCCGGTCCCGGACCGGTACACCGCGTTCTACTGGGAGAACGCGGCCCTGGGA
>NZ_JBICXA010000044.1:0-5276 GCF_043200035.1 Streptomyces sp. NPDC048504 | reverse complement strand
AGCACCGCACGCACCCGACTCACCAAACGCGTCGCCAGCAACGAATGCCCACCAAGCGCGAAGAAGTCGTCCTCAACCCCCACCTCATCCAGGCCAAGGACCTCGGCGAACGCCTGGCAGAGAATCTCCTCCTGCACGGTCGCCGGGCCCCGGCCTCCGCCGCTCACATACTCCGGAGCGGGAAGCGCCTTACGGTCCAGCTTGCCGTTCACCGTCAACGGCAACGCATCCAGCACCACCACCGCCGATGGCACCATGAACTGCGGCAACCGCTCACCCACAAACTCACGCAGCTCGGACTCCACCGCCTCCCCCACCACATACGCCACCAGACGCTTGTCCCCCGGGACGTCCTCGCGAGCAATTACGGTCGCCTGCATGACCTGCGGATGCGCAGCGAGTGCCGCCTCGACCTCACCCGGCTCGATACGGAACCCACGGATCTTCACCTGCTCATCCGCACGCCCCAGATACTCCAGCCGACCCCCGGCCGACCACCGCACCACATCCCCCGTCCGATACATCCGCTCACCCACCGCACCGAACGGACACGCCACAAACCGCTCACCCGTCAACCCCGGACGACCCACATACCCCCGCGCCAGACCCGCACCCGCCACATACAACTCCCCCGCCACACCCACCGGCACCGGACGCAACCCACCATCCAGGACGTACACCTGAGTGTTCGCGATCGGGGCGCCGATCGGCACGGACCGCGTGTCCTCGGGCAGCTCCGGAATGGCGTACGTGCAGGCGAACGTGGTGGTCTCGGTCGGCCCGTACCCGTTCACCACCCGCAGTCCCGGCACCGCTGTCTGCGCCTCTCGCACATGCCGCACCGACAACGCCTCGCCGCCGACCAGCACCCGCGCCAGGCCCGCCAGCACACCCGGGTCCTCATCGACGACCGTGTTGAAGAGCCCAGCGGTCAACCACAGGTTGCGGATGTTCTTACCCGAGATCAACGACCGCAGTTCCGCCATGCCCACGGCACCAGGAGGAGCGATCACCAGGCGGCCACCGTGGACCAGTGCGCCCCACAACTCGAAGGTCGAGGCGTCGAACGCCAGCGGTGCCAGCAGGAGGTGCACATTCTGCTCGCTGAACTCGGCGTACTGCTGACCCCACACCAGCCGCACCACGGCACGGTGCTCCACCATCACGCCCTTGGGCAGCCCCGCCGATCCGGACGTGAACATCACGTAGGCGGCGTCACCTGCGGCAACGGCTACTGCCGGATCCTCACTCGGGAAGGATTCATCGACGCTCTCGACCGGTACGACCACGCCGCCGAAGTCCGTCAGAAGATCGGCCAGTCCTCCCTGGCTGACGACGACCTGGACGTCGGCGTCGCGCATCATGGATGCCAACCGGGCGGAGGGGTAGTCCGTGTCCAGCGGTACGTAACCCGCGCCGGCCTTCCAGACTCCCAACAATGCGGCTACTGCATCAGGACCACGCTCAAGGCACACTCCCACCAGCAAACCCCTGCTCACACCGGCCGCGATGAGCGCATGCGCGATCTGGTTGGCTCGCGCGTTCAGCTCCCGGTACGAGAGCTGCGCGTCCCCGAACTCCACCGCCACGGCGTCCGGACGCAGCCGCGCCTGTTCGGCGACCAAGGTGTGAACACCCTGCTCCGGCAGTTCTGTTGTGGTGTCGTTCCAGTCTTCGAGGAGTCGGTTCTGTTCGGTGGCGTCGAGGATGTCCACCGCCGACAGAAGGCCGTCGGGGTCGTCCTCCAGCGTGCTCACGAGGTTGTCCAGGCAGGTGTGCAGCAGTCGGCACACCGCCTGCCCGTCGACCGGCCCCACCGCGTCCACCGTCAACCCGAACCGGGACTCCAGGTCATCCACCGCCACAGTTACCGGGTAGTTCGTCACCTCACGTATGGACACCGTGCTGATGCCTCTAGGCGCGTTGTCGGCTTTCGGTGCGGGGACCGCCTGTGGGCGTCGACCGTGCCGGTAGTTGAACAGTGAGGTGAACAGCGGGCTGCCGTTCGGAATGCTGCTGGCCTGCTGCGCCAGGGTCAGCGGAGCGTGCTCGTGCACCAGCAACTCCGCCAACTGGTCGCGCACCCCCTCCAGCGCACTGCCCACACCAACGGCGTCGGTGCGGACCCGGACCGGCAGCGTGTTGATGAACAGTCCCGGTACCCGGTCCGCACCCGCACCCGCGTTCATCCGCCCGAACAACACCGTGCCGAACACGACATCGTCACGACCACTGACCGTGGCCAGCACCCTCGCCCACGCCAGATGGAACACCGACGCCGGGCTCACCCCGAGCGACCGGGCCACATCCCGCACCCGCAGGCCAACCTCCTCATCGACCCGAAGATACGAACGCACCACACCGCTGCCGTCACCGTGCACGTCCAGCAGGCCGTACGGAGCGGTGGTCTCCTCCACATCCCCCAACAGGCCCGCGAAGTACCGCTCGTGCTCCTCCCGCGTCACACCCAGCCGGGCCTGCGCCACGAAATTCCGGAACGGCAGCGGCTCCGGCAAGGAGTCCTCCCGCCCGGACAGGAACGCGCCCATCTCCTCCAGCAGGACATCCTGCGTGGTGTGGTCCTGAACCAGGTGATGCATCCGCAACAACGCCAGCCACCCACCGTCCTCACCCGGTTGTGTGGCGGTGTGGACGTCGATCAGCGGGGCACGGCCGATATCCATGCTAGAACCGGCCGCCGCGATCAGCTCCTCCACCGCAGCGGTGCCTTGTGACTCGACAGGGACTTCGATGACGGGCAGGTCGGCCCGGCGGACCACGACCTGGACCGGCTCACGCAACTGCTCCCACACGACCGCGGTGCGGTAGATGTCATGCCGATCCACCACCCGCTGAAGCGCACCGAGGAACGCGTCCAGCCGCTCGCGCGAGTCGAACCGCAGAACCCGAGGCACCACATACGCATCCGCACCGCCTCCATCCGCCTGCAACAGGTGATGGAAGAACAGACCCTCCTGCAAAGGCGCCAGGGGATACACATCAGCGATGTTGGCCGCGCCGCCCGGTATCTGCGCAACGACGTGCGCCAACTCGGACGCGTCCAGATCAACCAGCGGCAACATGTCCGGAGTGATGCGCTCGGCACCCTGCGGAATCCGGTTCTCCGGGACCACGACAGCGTCCGGAGCCGCCACCGCGGCCAGCCCTGCGGGGGTGGGTGTTTGGAACAGTGCGCGCACCGAGACGGACACGCCCCGGCTGCGCAGCTGCTCGACCAGCGACACCGCCAGCAGTGAATGCCCGCCCAGGGCGAAGAAGTCGTCGTCCACACCCACCGCGGGCAGACCGAGAACCTGGGCGAACGCCTGGCAGAGGATCTCCTCCTGCACCGTCACCGGACCACGCCCCGCACCCGCCGTGAACTCGGGAGCCGGCAACGCCTTACGGTCCAGCTTCCCGTTCACCGTCAACGGCAGCGCTTCCAGAGTCATGACGGCCGAGGGCACCATGTGCTCCGGCAACCGGTCAGCCGCGAACGCCCTTACCCCGGCGGCAAGGTCGCCTGCGTCGCCGTCCCGGTCCGTCGGTACGAGGTAGGCGACCAGGCGGACATCACCGGGCGTGTCCTCTCTTGCGATCACCGCAGCTCGCGCCACCTGAGGGTGCGCGGCCACCACCGTTTCGATCTCGCCCGGCTCGACACGGAACCCGCGGATCTTCACCTGTTCGTCCGCACGGCCCTCGAAGGCCAGCCGGCCCTCAGCCGTCCAGCGCACACGGTCCCCGGTCCGATACATCCGCCCACCCCAACCACCGAACGGACACGCCACAAACCGCCCCGACGTCAACCCCGCACGATGCAGATAACCCCGCGCCAAACCAGCACCCGCCACATACAACTCCCCCACCACACCCACCGGCACCGGACGCAACCACTCATCCAGCACAAACACCCGAAGATCCGGAAGCCCCACACCAATCACACCACCACGACCACTCCCACCCATCGCCATACCATCCACCGGCGCATACGTGACATGCACCGTCGTCTCCGTAATCCCATACATATTCACCAACCGCGGCCCCCCACCCCCATGCCGCGCAAACCAACCCTCCAACCGACCCACATCCAACGCCTCACCACCAAACACCACACACCGCACCACCCAGTCATCCCGCTCCTGAGCCATCAACTGATAAAACGCCGACGGCGTCTGATTCAAAACCGTCACCCCCTCCACCGCCAACAACCGCGCAAACTCCCGAGGCGACCGACTCACCTCAAACGGCACCACCACAAGCCGCCCACCATGCAACAACGCACCCCACAACTCCCACACCGAAAAATCAAACGCATACGAATGAAACAACGACCACACATCACCCGGACCAAACCCAAACCACTCCCGCGTCACCCCGAACAACCGCACCACATTCCGATGCGACACCACCACACCCTTCGGCCGCCCCGTCGAACCCGACGTATAAATCACATACGCCGCAGAATCCGGCAACACCTCCACCCCCAAATTCCCCTCCCCCAACCCCACCCCAACACCAGCAACATCATCCGCACCCAACACCACCACCGGCCGCACATCACCCAACACAAACTCCACCCGCTCCGCCGGATACTCCGGATCCACCGGCACATACGCCGCCCCCGACTTCAACACCGCCAACACCCCAACCACCAACTCCACCGACCGCGGCAACACCAACGCCACAAACCGCTCCGGCCCCGCCCCCCGCTCCACCAACCACCGCGCCAACCTATTCGCCCACGCATTCAACTCCCCATACGACAACGACCGCCCCCCACACACCACCGCCACCGCACCCGGATCACACACCACCTGCGCCTCAAACAACTCCACCACCGACAACCCATCAACCAACCCCACCTCCCCACCCACCAACCCATCCACCACATCCCCACCCACACCAGCCCAACCCAAAACCAACCCACGCTCATCAGCACCCAGCACATCCACCCCACCCACCCGGATATCCGGCGTCTCCACCACCACCCCGACCACCCGCACCAACCACTCCACGAACCGCTCAGCCATCGACGCATCGAACACATCCGCAGCCACGATCACGACACCCCGCACACCAGCAGGAGCACCCTCAGCGTCGAACACCTCAGAAGCCATGACATCCAGATCGAACTTGGCCGTCACCGACCCTGCCGCCCCCGCCGGCCCGGCAGATCCGGCCGGCACTCCGGCAGCCTGCAACCCCGGCAGGTCGACAACCGCCCGGGCATTGTTCTGCAGCGTCAACATCACCTGAAACAGCGGATGCCGGGC
>NZ_JBICXA010000043.1:0-6780 GCF_043200035.1 Streptomyces sp. NPDC048504 | reverse complement strand
CCGTCAGCTCGTGTCGCCGCACCATACGGAGCTGCTGCCCGGCAAACCCCGAGATCCACCCAGCCCACCAAGAGCCATCAGAAACGGCCTAGCCCTGCTGAACGGGCCACGGCGCCACCGGCACCGCCCGCTGCCGCCGCCGTACGACGAACGCTGCGATACCCAGGCCGATCCCGACCAGGGCGAGCGCGGCCCCGCCGATGACCACCGCCCCGATGCCGGAGGCGACCGTACGGCCGTCGACCACCCGGCCCCGGACAGCGGACTCGGCCACCGTCCCGTCGTGGTCGCCGGCGAAGAAACGCGAATCCCTGGAGTTCGCGCGGTTGTCGCCGAGCAGGAACAGCCGCCGGTTCGGGACCGTCACGTCGTACGTCTTGTGCACGCCGTCGACGTCACCCTGCTTCACATAGGGCTCCGCAAGCGGCTTTCCGTTCACGGTGATCCGCGCGGCCGCGCCCGAACCCGCGCAGCACACCACACGGTCGCCGCCCACCCCGACGACCCGCTCCATCACGCTCGCGCTGAACCCGTAGCGGTCCGGCGCCGAGAACAGCACAACGTCACCGCGGTGCACCTCGCCGCCGTCGGCCTTCTCGTAGACGATCACGTCGCGCGGCTGGTACGTCGGCGCCATGCTCTGGCTGCTGATGGTGGAACTCCCGTACGAATTCCGCGCGTACGCGAGCGCGCCGACTGCCAGCACCCCCCCAACAGCCCCACCACGACAGCCGCGACCCCGAGTCCCCGCCCCTTGCCCGACATCGTTTCCCTCCCCATGCGGCACTTCCGCGGGCGCGAGGCCAGCGGGTCTCTGTGAACGGTCTGTGCGGGCCCGCGACCTGCGACGGCCGCGGGCCCGCAGCGGCTAACCGACCTCGCTCAGCACACCGAGCACCGCCGACTCGTCCTCGGCCGCCGCCAGCCGCTCCCGGAACCCGGCATCCATCAACTTCCGCGACAGCAGCGCCAGAATCCGCAGATGCTCATCACCCGCGGCCGCCTCCGGAACGGCGATCATGAACACCAGCCGGGCCTTCGTACCGTCCAGGGAGCCCCACTCGACCCCCTCCGCCGACCGCGCGAACCCGACGACCGGCGCACTCACCGCATCCGTCTTGGCATGCGGAATCGCGATCTCCTCCCCGAGCCCGGTCGTCCCCCGCGCCTCCCGCCGAAGCGCGGTCGCCACCAACTCCTCGACGTCCACGACCTTCCCGGTCCGCGCCAACAGCCCGGCCATCTCCCGGATCACGTCCTCCTTGGCGTCCGCGTCGAGCCGCACCTTCACGGTCCGCTCGGTGAGGTAGCCGGAGAGGACTTCGGGGGTGGGGCTCGCGGTGGTGGGGGAGCCGGAACCCGGGGCGCCTTCGGCGGCGGCCGGGTCGGCACCTGTCGTAGTGTCAACTACGTTCGCAACAGCCGTACTTGATCCGCCCGAGCCCAGCACGTCCGCTGTCACCGTCTCTCCGCGCACAGCCCGCCGCTCCGCTACGACGGCCCCGGCGCCCGGCGCTCCCGCCCCGGCCCCGACCAACGCGAACTCGGGTTCGACGGCGACCCCGTGCCCGACGGACCCCCCGCGCCGCCTCCGCTCGCTCACGTCGACCAGCGCGACCGTCGTCACCGCGGTGACCGCCGTACCGATCGCCACCGCCACGAAGAACATCGGTACGCCGCTCACCGCGCCCAGCACCGCCACGATCGGCCCGCGGAGTTCGGCCGGATCCATCCGGAGGTGGGCTGGGGGCGGCCGGGTCCACCGGTGTAGCTTGGTGGGGAGCCAGACGTCGCTGCTGATGGCGGTCGGGCGGTCCCGACGCGGACCGACCGAGGGAGAGAGGGCCTCCGACGGACTGCGCTGCGCGTACGGGGGCATCCCTGTGCCCTCCTTCGGGCACCCTTGTGTCCGCTGCCGCGCAGACCAGCCGTATCCACCAGGCCCCAACCCCGAGGAGCTCCTCGTAATGACGACTGTCGACAACCGACAGGACTTCAAGGTCGCCGATCTCTCCCTGGCCGAGTTCGGCCGCAAGGAGATCACCCTCGCCGAGCACGAGATGCCCGGCCTGATGTCGATCCGCCGCGAGTTCGCGGCCAGCCAGCCGCTGGCCGGCGCCCGCATCATGGGCTCGCTGCACATGACCGTGCAGACCGCCGTCCTGATCGAGACCCTGGTCGCCCTCGGCGCCGAGGTCCGCTGGGTGTCCTGCAACATCTTCTCCACCCAGGACCACGCGGCCGCCGCCATCGCCGTCGGCCCGAACGGCACGCCCGAGAACCCCCAGGGCATCCCGGTCTTCGCCTGGAAGGGCGAGACCCTGGAGGAGTACTGGTGGTGCACGGAGCAGGCGCTGACCTGGCCGAACACCCCCACCGGCGGCCCGAACATGATCCTGGACGACGGCGGCGACGCCACCATGCTCGTCCACAAGGGCGTCGAGTACGAGAAGGACGGCAAGGTCCCCTCCCTCGACACCGCCGAGTCCGACGAGCACCGCGTCGTCCTCCAGGTCCTGCAGCGCACCATCAGCGACGGCTCGCAGAAGTGGACCCAGCTCGCCTCGGAGATCCGCGGCGTGACCGAGGAGACCACGACCGGCGTCCACCGTCTCTACGAGATGCACCGCGACGGCACCCTCCTGTTCCCGGCGATCAACGTGAACGACGCCGTCACCAAGTCGAAGTTCGACAACAAGTACGGCTGCCGCCACTCCCTCATCGACGGCATCAACCGCGCCACCGACGTCCTCATCGGCGGCAAGACCGCGGTCGTCTGCGGCTACGGCGACGTGGGCAAGGGCTGCGCGGAGTCCCTGCGCGGACAGGGCGCCCGCGTGATCATCACCGAGATCGACCCGATCTGCGCGCTGCAGGCGGCGATGGACGGCTACCAGGTCACGACGCTGGACGAGGTCGTCGACAAGGCCGACATCTTCGTCACCACGACCGGCAACAAGGACATCATCATGGCCGCGGACATGGCCAAGATGAAGCACCAGGCGATCGTCGGCAACATCGGCCACTTCGACAACGAGATCGACATGGCCGGCCTCGCGCAGATCCCGGGCATCGTCAAGGACGAGGTCAAGCCGCAGGTCCACACCTGGACGTTCCCCGACGGCAAGGTCCTCATCGTGCTGTCCGAGGGCCGCCTGCTGAACCTGGGCAACGCCACCGGCCACCCCTCGTTCGTGATGTCCAACTCCTTCGCGGACCAGACCCTGGCCCAGATCGAGCTGTTCACCAAGCCCGAGGAGTACCCGACCGACGTCTACGTGCTGCCCAAGCACCTCGACGAGAAGGTCGCCCGCCTGCACCTGGACGCGCTCGGCGTGAAGCTGACCACGCTCCGCCCGGAGCAGGCGTCGTACATCGGCGTCGAGGTCGAGGGCCCGTACAAGTCGGACCACTACCGCTACTGAGCCGGCGACCCCCCCCGCTGTGACCGCGTCCGTGCACTGACGCGGTTCTCAGCGGCGGGTCCTCAGCAGCAGATCCTCCGAGGCAGGCCCCCGCACCCCCGTGCCGGGGGCCTGCCCCTTTGGTTCCTCTGGCCGGACCGGCCCGTCAAGACCCAGGACCCCGATGCCCCGCGGCCGTTATTCGCTCCACGATCCGCACGATCACACCCCCCTTGCTGACGAACACTTCCAGTGCGCCCCCGGCCCGTCCGGCTGGCGTTATGTCTCCCAACTCACCACCCCCTCCGGCGACCACAGCGGCTCCGTCGACCTCACGCTCGACGAACTCGGCCGCCCGATCCGGCTGGAACTCCACGCGGCGAGCTGGCAGGTGCGCGGCGCCGCCCTCGACGGCGTCACCTGGGTCCGCACCGACCCCACCGGCACCGATGCCACC
The DNA here is from genome assembly GCF_043200035.1 of Streptomyces sp. NPDC048504. Classification (NCBI taxonomy): domain Bacteria; kingdom Bacillati; phylum Actinomycetota; class Actinomycetes; order Kitasatosporales; family Streptomycetaceae; genus Streptomyces; species Streptomyces sp. NPDC048504. Next base: position 2,919 of record NZ_JBICXA010000043.1, on the reverse strand, counting down.
GAAGGCAATGTGCGCGCCCACGCCTTCACCGGCACCTCCCCCGCGTTCCTCATCGCCACCACCCGTCTCCTGCGCCTCACCCCTTCCTCCGCCGCGACCCGCGTCCGCCTGGTCAGCCTCACGGAACCGGTCCTCGCCCCCCGCACCGTGGACCAGTCCTGGGCCTTGCTGAAAAGAGAAACACACGGCACTGACAACGGCCCTCTGTCCGTGGACGAATACCAGGTCACAGCCCTGGACACGGGCGAGCAGCACGCCGTGCACATCGCCGGCGACGTGGTGCTCGCGGCACCCGGCATCGAGCTGGAGGAGCTGGAGTCTCCGCCGTCGGTCTTCGGCTGAGCGGCGGTGTTCCGGCCCGGTCGCGGAGACGCAGGACGAGGCCAGGAGCGTCAGGCGGGCGGCGCGAATCCGGTGGAAGGCCGGGGTTCGGCGGGCGCTGCGCTCTGCGGTGCCGGCGGCGTGGGGCTTGGCGCGACCTGCTCGGCTTCCGCACCTGCCGCGGGGGCACGCCAAACCGGGGGAGCGGAACCGTACGGCCGCTGAAAAGCCGGTGACGGCTGGATCGCCGAGTTACCGAAGGCACCCGGCACACCCGCCCCGGGCCTGAACCCGCCGGACGGTACGCCCCCGGCCGCGCCGTTCCCGAAGGCCCGCCGCACATCCCTTGCCTGCCGCTCCTGCACCACCGCCGCCAGATACGCGGCCGGAGGAACACCGTGCGGCGCCGGAGTACCCGTACGAGCCACCAGGTCCGCGGCGAGCCGCTCGGCCATGGCCCAGCCGACCTGCGGATCCAGCTGCTGCATCCGCGTCAGGTACTGCCGGACGGCCAGCCACAACCCGTCGGGAACGGCGGACAGATCAAGCTCGGCGAAACGTCCCGTCAGCCACGGCGGCGGAGGAGGCACAAAGGCCGTCGGCCCGGCGGACACCCTTTCCCGTACGACGAGAGTGCCCGCGAACACATCCCCGAGCCGCCGCCCGCGCGCCGAAACGAGCGAGGCGATACAGGCGACGACCCCGAACGTCATCAGGATCTCGATCACACCGATCGCACCCCGCACGAGCGCGTGCCGGAACCGGATCGGCCCGCCGTCGTCCCGCACCACGCGCAGCCCGAACGCCAGCTTCCCGAGCGAACGCCCATGGCTCAGCGTCTCCACCGCTATGGGACCGCCGACCAGCACCAGCACAAAGGCCGCGATCGACATGGCGACCTGTGCCGCGACGTCCAAAGAGGCCGTGGAAAACATCAGCGCCACGGTCACGGCGGTGTAGGCGGCGATGGCCACGATCAGATCGAGCAACACCGCCAGCGCCCTGCTGGGCAGCCTCGCAGGGCGCAACTCCAGCGCCACCGCCTCGCCCGTCACCAGCTCACTCACGCCTGCCGCCCTTCCCCTGCCCTGCCCCTGGAACAGCCAGTCTGCCAAGCTGAGGGCAGATCATGCCCCAGTACGACAAGCTGATCCCGGACCAGCAGTCGACGAGCAGCCGAGGAGCAGGCAACCAGATGGACCTCGACGTCTTTGTCTCGGCCCACCGAGCCGAGTGGGACCGCCTCGACGCGCTGCTCCGCCGCCAGCGTCGCCTCAACGGCGCCGAGGCCGACGAACTCGTCGCTCTGTACCAGCGCACGGCCACCCATCTCTCCCTGATCCAGTCCAGCGCCCCGGACCCCCAGCTCACCGGTCGACTCAGCCAACTCGTGGCACGCGCGCGTAGTGCGGTGACAGGAACCCGCCGAGCCTCCTGGCGTGATGTCACGCGCTTCCTGGGACACAGTTTTCCGGCCGCGGTCTACAGAGCACGCCATTGGTGGGTCCCTACGGCTTTGCTGTCGACCGTGGTGGCGATCCTCCTGGGCTGGTGGATAGGCACCCACCCCGAGGTGCAGTCCTCCATCGCGGCTCCGAGCCAACTGCGCGACCTCACCCGCCCGGGTGGCGAGTACGAGACCTACTACTCCAGCCACCCGGCGGCCGCCTTCGCCGCACAGGTCTGGACGAACAACGCCGAGGCCGCCGCGATGTGCCTGGTCCTGGGCGTGTTCCTGGGCCTGCCGGTCCTTTGGATCCTCTTCGAGAACATGCTCAACCTGGGCGTCGGCATCGGCCTGATGTCGTCGGCAGGCCGACTCGACACCTTCCTCGGCCTGATCCTCCCGCACGGCCTGCTCGAACTCACGGCAGTCTTCGTCGCCGCCGGCACGGGAATGCGCCTCGGCTGGACCCTCATCGACCCCGGCCCACGCTCGCGCCGCACAGCCCTGGCCGAAGAGGGCCGAGCAGCCGTGGGCATGGCCATCGGCCTGGCCTTGGTCCTGTTCGTCTCCGGCGCCATCGAAGGCTTCGTCACCCCGTCAGGCCTCCCCACCTGGGCCCGCATCGGCATCGGCATCGTCGCCGAAGGGGCCTTCCTGACGTACGTCTACGTCCTGGGCGGTCGTGCCGTGCGTGCCGGGGAGACGGGCGACGTTGAGGCGGCCGAACGCAGTTCCTCCGTCCCCACCGCCGCCTGATGTGCGGGCACTCCTGCTGAGCTGCTATTCTCCTCTTCGCCCCACAGGAGCCGTTGACACGGACCGGTCGGGGAGGTAGATTCGAACAGTTGCCTAGAACTGGATCTGATCCGGTCGGCGACAGTGAGTGTCTGTCTGCTTCTTTAAGCATCGATGGAAACATCGATTTCAAAGAAGCCACACTCCCGATGAATCGGAAAAGAGCGGCCGGTCAGTCCGGCCCGGAACTTCTGATAAAGTCGGAACCGCCGGAAAGGGAAACGCGGAAGCGGAAACCTGGAAAGCACCGAGGAAATCGGCACCGGAAACGGTCTGATAGAGTCGGAAACGCAAGACCGAAGGGAAAAGCCCGGAGGAAAGCCCGAGAGGGTGAGTACAAAGGAAGCGTCCGTTCC
>NZ_JBICXA010000042.1:0-7315 GCF_043200035.1 Streptomyces sp. NPDC048504 | reverse complement strand
CAGCACCCCCCGGATCATCAACAACAGGGGCAAAGAGTCCTACCGGACCTGGAGGCCACGAGCCCGAACCGGGCTTTACAAAGAAGGTAATGGGCGCCCCGAACTATCCGGCATCTACCGGGCGACATCGCACGTCAACAGGTCTCCCCACCCGGTCTGGTCCGCGAGCGCCACCGCCACCCAATTGCGCCGACGTGCCCGGCCCCCTAGGACTGTAGGCGTCGCGGTAGGACTCAGTGCCCGGGTGTGAGTAGTTGCGGTACCCACTGCGGTCGCGAAACCTCTGCGCTGTCCGCTCGTTGAGCCTGCGTCTCGGAACTCCCGCGAAATTGTCCGTGATCCGTAACAGGCGCATCCTCCCCCGCCTTTACGCCGTCCTGACGAGTGCACGGAGTCGATCAACCAGGACAAGGGCAGGCTGACATGGCACGGCACGGTGGGCGGGGTTGGTACGGGCGGGTACTCGCGGCGGCGGTCGGGGTGACCGCGGTGGCGGCGGCAACGTCGGTGTGGACCGCGCAGGCCGGTGTCGTCGACGCGCAGGGCGCCGGGGGCTCCGCCCGTCCCTCCGCGGCCAGTTCGGCTCCCGCCCGGGCCACCGTGTCGGAGGAGATCGTGCACGCCTCCGACAAGGGCGCGCGGGGCGTCAACATCACCATCGACGACGGGCCGGACCCGACCTGGACACCGCAGGTGCTCCAAGTGCTCAAGGAGTACGGGGTGAAGGCCACCTTCTGCATGATCGGCCCCGAGGCCGAGGCCCACCCCGATCTGGTCAAGGCGGTCGTGGCGGCCGGGCACCGGCTGTGCGACCACACGGTGTCGCACGACACGACGATGGACAAGAAGTCCGAGTCGTACCAGTCGCAGGAGATCCTGAACGCCGCGAGCATGATCACCAAGGCGTCCGGCGGTGTCCGACCCCTGTACTACCGTGCGCCGGGCGGCGCCTTCACGCCGTACAGCCGGCACCTCGCCGCCTCGCAGGGGATGCGTCCGCTGGGCTGGAACGTCGACTCCAAGGACTTCGAACTCCCGGGCACGGACGCCATCATCGCCACCGTCAAGAGCGAACTGCCCAACGGGCCGACGATCCTGTTCCACGACGCGGGCGGCGACCGCTCGGAGACCGTGGCCGCGCTGCGCGAGATCCTCCCGTGGCTGAAGCAGCAGGGTTATTCGTTCGGATTCCCTGTGCGCTGAACGGTGGCGTGCCGAACAGTGCGTCGAATTGGCGTTCGCTGTTTTTCAGGTGACGAATATGTGTGGGAAATGTGTAACGGCCCGCGAGGTGGCGGTATTTAACCGTGTCAGTGCCGATTCGCGCTGCTGTCGGTTCCCGATGAAGGCTTGCGGCGATTTCAGGCGTGCAGTAACTACGTGACACATGAACCTGTTCAACCGTGCTGCGCCCCTCCGCCGCTCGGCACCCCCCGCCGTCCCGAAACGCCCGGCCGCCCCACCGGCCTCCACCCCCTCCGGCCTGCCCGATCCGGCCCTGGCCGCGCTGACCGGAGAGTGGATGATCGACCCCGCGCACAGCCGGATCGGCTTCTCCGTCCGGCACGCGATGGTGACGACCGTGCGCGGGTCTTTCGCCGAATACAAAAGCCGGCTCTATTTTGACGGCCGCAACCCCGCCCGCTCGCAGGCCGAGGTCGTGGTGTCCACCGGCAGCGTCGACACCGGAGTGGAACAACGCGACGGTCACTTGGTCGGCCGTGACTTCCTGGACTCCGCGAACTTCCCGCGGATGCGGTTCGCCAGTACCGCGGTGCAAATGGCCGGCAACGATGTCTACCGCATGCTCGGCGATCTCGCCATCAAGGACGTCACTCGTCCCGTTGTCCTGGAACTCACCTATATCGGCCATGTCACCGACCCGTTCGGCGTCGAGCGCGTCGGCTTCGACGGCACCACCACCATCGACCGTTCCGACTGGGGTCTGACCTACAACTCCCGGCTGGCCGAGGGGGGCGCGATGGTGAGCGAGAAGGTGCGGCTCCAGTTCGACATCGCGGCGATCCGGACGATGCCGGCCGCCTGACACATCGTTTGCTCGCCCGGACGCCGTGTCGCTGCGCGCCGGGCGAGTCGTATGTCGCCCGTCGTCTCCAGTCGTCTCCTGCCGTGCGGTCTCCCTACCGGGTGACGGGACAGCCGCCGACGATCGTGTGGACGGGGTTCAGGTCGCGCAGGGCGTCGCTCTGGCAGTGGGCCGGGTCCTGGTCCCAGACGGTGAGGTCGGCGAGGCGGCCCGGGGCGAGGGCATGCAGGAAATCAGTCACTACGTCGGACTCAGATCGAGATCATGCGCCAAATGACCGACGAAGCAGGTTGCCGGACCCGGGCCGCAGTTCCTTCGCGGACCGGCGACACACCGACCGTCATTGACAAGCCGATTCCGCACCGGTTGTCATGAACACATGCCGAAATATCCGGGGCTCCGCCACACCCGCCTCACGCACCGGTCCACCTGCCCCGCCCTCGGCTCCGGTTGCGCTCCGTCCCTGGACTCGCCGTGGAAGTACGGTCATTGACCGGCCGTCGCGAGCTGCTCGACACCGCCCGGGCCGAGTTGACGAACCGTCACGGAGTACTTCTCCACGGCCCTGCGGGGATCGGCAAGTCCGTACTGGTCGCTGCCCTCGTGGCGTCCTCGGCCGCTCATGTCCAGCCTGCCGGGACGGTGTTGCACTGCTCCCCCGCCGAGGAGGACGCCCGGCTCCCGTTCGCCGGTCTCGTGGACCTGTTCGCACGGGTGCCGGAGAGCTGCCTGGCGGCCCTGGCGCCCGAGCCCCAAGTGGCGTTGCGGGCAGCCCTGTTGCGCGGCGAGACACCGGACGCGGACCGGGACCGGCTCGCGATCCGGGTCGCCGTTCTCGACGTGTTGCGCGCCCTCGCCGCCGTCGGCCCCGTGCTGCTGGTCCTCGACGGCCTCCAGTGGCTCGACGAGCCGACCGCCGAGGTGCTCGCCTTCGCCGTACGCCGTGTCGAGGGCCTCGACGTACGGGTGGTGGCCGCCGAGCGGGTGGCTGAGGACGAGCAGCCCGAACGGCCGCACTGCTGCCCACCCGGCACCGTCGAACTGCCCGTGCCACCCCTGACGGACGACGAGGTGGCACAGCTCCTCCCCACCGACCTGCCACCGGCGGTGCTGCGGGCCGTCCAGGACACCGCCGCCGGAAACCCTTGGTACGCACGGGAGTTGGGGCGGGCGGCCCCGCGCGACGGTGCGGCCGTCGGCCTCGGCCGGAGCCTGCCCGTACCCCGACGGCTGCGCGCCCTGCTCCTGGACCAGGTGCGCACGCTGCCCGAATCCGCGCGCAGCACCCTCCTCGTCACGAGCGCCGCCGCCCGCCCCACGCTCACGCTGCTGCGCGCCGCCGGTTTGCATGACCCCGCCGCCGACCTCGCGGAGGCAGAGCCGCTCGGGGTCGCGACGGCCGACGCCGACGGGACCGTACGCTTCCGGCATCCGCTGATCCGGGCCGCCGTCTACGCCGACGCTGCGGAACACGAGCGCCGACGAGCACACGCGCTGCTGGCCGGTGCGGTCGGCGAACCCGTGGAGCACGCACGGCACTTGGCGCTCGCCCACCCGTACGAGGACGAGACCACGGCCCGCACACTGATCTCCGCGGCCGAGTGTGCCCGTCGTGACGGTGCGCCCGACGCCGCCTTCGAACTGGCTGGGCTCGCGGCCCGGCGCACGCCCGGCGACCATCCGGTGGAGCGCGCCGACCGGTTGTTGGCGGCGGCCGAATACGCGTGTGACGCGGGGCAGTTGGAGGAGGCGGGGCAGGCGGCCGAGACCGTGCTCGCCGGGTCGGGTTCCGCGCGGCAGCGGGTGCGGGCGCGGCTGGTCCTGCTGCGCAACGCCGGACAGGCGTTGAAGGGTGCGCATGCCCTGATCGAGGAGGGGCTCCGGGACGCCGACGGTGATCCGGAGGCCGAGGCGTGGCTGCACCATTGGGCAGCCGTACGGGGCCTGCTGTGCGGGGAGTTGGAGGACGCGGCCCGGCATGCTCGGCGCGCCGCCCGGCAGGCGGCCGTGGTCGGTGACACGGAGACCCGGATCGGGGCGCTCGCCACGCTCGCCCGGGTGCGTTCCCTGGGCGGCGAACCGGTCGCCGCCGACATCGCGTTGGAGGAGGCGCTCGCGCTCGCCGGTGGCGCCGGTGCCGGGCCGGAGAGCTGGGGGCTGATCCGGATGCGGGCGATCCTCGCCCTGGACTCCGACAAGGTCACCGAGGCCCAGCAGCGGGTCACCGAACTCCTCGCGGAGATCGGGGAGTTCGCCGGGGTCGAGGAGGTCATGGCGACCCTGGTGGCCCTCACCCGGATCCAAGTACGCGCCGGGCACTGCAGGGAGGCCCTGGAGACCGCCGCCCGCTGCACACGTGCCGTGGCCGAGACCGGCGTACAGGCCGCTCCGGCGTTGTACGCGGCGGCGCTCGCGGCGACCGCGGGCGGGACCGCCGACGAGGCGCGGCAGTTCGCCGAGCAGGCGGTGCGGGCCTCGGAGGCGGACGGCGACCGGCTGTTCCTGCTACGCGCGTTGGCGGTGCTGGGGCAGGCCGAGTTGCTCGCCGGTGACCCGCGTGGTGCCGCCGCCGCGGTCGAGGCGCTGCAGCGCGTCAAGGAACTCGGCGCGGCCATGTCCGCCGCCGATCCGCCCCTGCTGCACTGGTACAGCGACCTGGCCGAGGCCCTGGTCGTGCTCGGCGAGACGGACGCGGCCGGTGCCGTGATCGACGAGGCCCGGAAGCGGGTGTCCGTCGACGCGCCAGGCAGCGTACTGGCCGCGCTGGAACGGGCGGAGGGGCTGCGCGAGGCTGGCCTCGGCCGGGCGAAGGAAGGGGCGGTACGGCTGCGGGCCGCCGTGGAGCGGTTGCGTCAACTCCCGTTGCCCGTAGACCTGGTGCGCACCCTGATCACGCTCGGCGCGGTCGAACGGCGGGCGCGGCACCGGAACGCGGCACGCACCGCTCTCGGCGAGGCATGGGAGACGGCGACGCGGATCGGCGCCGTTCCGCTGGCAGCGCGGGCCGGGGACGAACTGACCCGGCTGGAGGCCGGTGACCGGGACGGTGAGGGGCGGCCCGAACTCACGCCCACGGAAGCGCGGGTGGCCGAACTGGTCGGCGGCGGAGCCACCAACCGGGAAGTCGCAGCGGAGCTGTTCATCAGCGTGAAGACGGTCGAGGGCACACTGTCGCGGGTCTACCGCAAGGTCGGCGTCCGCTCACGGACCGCGCTCGCCCATGCCATGGCGGTCGCCGTCATCGCGTCCGGCGCGGCGACCGTGAGCGTCGGCGACGACGACCAACAGCAGCTCACGACACCGGCGGTGACGGTCAGTCAGCCCGGCCGGGTCCGTACGTCCCGGACGCTCGACAACCGCCGCTGACCTGTCATCCGCGGTTCACGTGACATCCGCAGTTAACACACAACGCAAGGGTTCCCCCGCTTATGCGGGTGGGGCTGATGTTCCTACGGTGAAGCCGTTCCCCTTCCGGGACAACAACCCCCCACTCCTCGGAGGACCTCAGTGACGTCACGACTGAAACTGGTCGGTCTGGTCGCCGTACCGGCTCTGCTCGCCGCCGCCGTTCCCAGCGCCTACGCCGCCGCCCAGCCGCACACAACTCGCGCCGCCATCGCGGGAGATGTCCTCAAGGGCCTGAACCACGACGCGGCCCGAACCGGCGCCGTCTCCGCCGCCAAGCGCATATCGGTGGCCATCAGCCTGACCCCGAGAAACGACAAGTCCCTCGACACGTTCGTCGCCGACGTCAGTAATCCGCGGTCGAGTTCCTACGGGCATTATCTGACGAAGGCTCAGTTCGCGGCCCGGTTCGGCCGGACCGACGCCGAGGTGAAGCAGGTCAAGGAGTATCTGCGCGCCCAGGGTCTCACCGTCGGCAAGGTCCACTCGGGGAACCTGCTGGTCGACGCCAGCGGCACCGCCGCGCAGTTGGAGAGGGCGTTCGGCACCAAGCTGTCGACGTGGAAGGACACCAAGTCGGGCCGCGCGTTCTACGCCAACGAGACCGCGCCGACCCTGCCGACCGGCATCGCCGGCCTGGTCAGCGACGTGACCGGCCTCAACAACCGCGCCCAGCTGCACCACCAGGGGTCCGCCAAGGTCAACCCGCACAACGGCCCCGGCGGCGGCTACACCCCGGCCCAGATCAAGGGCGGCTACAACGTCTCCAGCACGTACACCGGCAGCGGCCAGAAGATCGCGCTGCTGGAGTTCGACGGCTTCGCTCAGTCCAACATCACCAAGTACGACACCAACTACAGCCTGGGATCCCCCACTCCGACCGTGTCGAAGGTTGACGGCGGCTCGGGCGCGCTCGGTGACGGTCAGGTCGAGGTCGAGCTGGACATCGAGGTCCTGCACGCGATCGCCCCCAAGGCGAACGTCACGGTCTTCGAGGGTCCCAACTCCGACGCCGGTGAGGTCGACACCTACCAGGCCATCGTGGACAGCGGCATCCCGACCACCTCGATCAGCTGGGGCGCCTCCGAGAGCCAGCGCACCACCTCCAACATCAACGCCGTGGACGCCGTGTTCAAGGCGGGCGCGGCCGAGGGCCTCGGCTTCTACGCGGCCTCCGGCGACGACGGCTCGGACGACGCGGGCGACGGCACCACCACCGTCGACTACCCGGCCGCCGACCCGTACGTCACCGGCGTCGGCGGCACCACGCTGACCGTCACCTCCGCCAACGCGTGGAGCAAGGAGACGGCCTGGTCGGGCGGTGGCGGCGGCAAGTCCTCCGTCTTCAAGATCCCGAGCTGGCAGACCGCGGTGCAGAAGACCGCGGGCGGCGGCTACCGCCAGGTCCCGGACGTGTCGGCGCTCGCGAACCCGAGCCCCGGTGTCTCGATCTACTCGCAGGGCAGCTGGGGCACGGTCGGCGGCACCAGCGCCGCCGCGCCCGAGTGGGCGGCGTTCGGCGCGCTCTACAACCAGCAGGCCGCGGCGGCCGGCAAGGCCAACCTCGGCTTCGCCAACCCCGCGCTCTACACGGCGAGCGGCACCGGTTTCCACGACATCACCAGCGGCAGCAACGGCGCCTACTCCGCCGCCAGCGGCTGGGACTTCACCACCGGCTGGGGTTCGTACAACGCCGCGACCCTGGCGACCAAGCTGCTCGGCTGACCGCAAGTGGCTGAACACCGATGAATGAAGCGCGGGGGGGGGCCTAAACCCGCCGCCCGCGGGGGTGTAAAACAAAGAACGCCGCACACCACAAATGAGTTGACGGGGCCGCCCCGCCCACACGCACCAAGCCCCCCG
>NZ_JBICXA010000041.1:0-7415 GCF_043200035.1 Streptomyces sp. NPDC048504 | reverse complement strand
CCCGCCGGCGGGCTCCGGGGGCGGGCCCCACGGCGGCGCCGCCCCCCCCCCCCCCCCCCCCCCCCCGGCCGGGCCACCCCCTGGCGGCCCCCGGGCTCGGCGTTCGTGTTCCCCTCCCGACAGCGACCCGTCGTGGTCTCGCGTCACTCGGCCCCGCGGACGCCGCCCTGCCGCGCCGCCCGTAAGCGGGCGGGAGCCTCCTCGACCGTGGAAGCCGCCACCTGGCGGAACGTGTGCCCGTGCGTAGCGCCTGCCGGCGCCACGCAGGTCCGGAAGGCGTTCGGTGCGACGCGGGCTTCGGACGCCACATGGGACGGTGCCCGGGCCTGACCCGTCATCGACGGGCAGGCCCGGGCACCGTCCGGCAGAGAGGCGTCAGGCCGTTACGGGAAGGCTCAGGCCCCTCGCTCCGGCCGTGCGGACAGCCACTGCGCCATGGCGTCCCATGCCGCTCCCAGCATGTCGGGCCTTGCCATGTCCGAGTGCCTGCAGGGAAGACGGACAGCTGCGGCCTGCCGGGTGAGGTGGGGCTGCCACAGACCCTCGAACGAGAAGTCCGCCGGTTTCCCTTCTTCCGCGATGAGCAGCAACGTGTCTCCGCCGAAGGTTCCGTATGCATGGCGGTCCCTCAGCGTCGCGTTGTTGTCGAACACGCGGACCAGCAGGGCCACTTCGTCGTCGTCGACTCCGCCCAGCACCGGACCGAGTTCAGCACGGACGCGCTGCGCCAGGCGCGTCGGGCCGTCGGCTCCGTCACTCCGGGGAGTCGCGGCGTCGGTTCCCGGAATCGGCGGGTACGCGTCCATGAGGACCAGCGACACCTCCTCGCCCTCGGCCTCGAGCCGCACCGCGATCTCGTGTGCGGGAGTTCCTCCGAAGGACCAGCCCACGAGGTAGTACGGACCCGACGGCTGCAGAGCGCGAATGCGGTTCACGTACTCAGCGGCCATGTCGGCGACCGAGACCGACAGTTCCCCGGAGCCGTCGAGACCCTGCGCCTGGAGACCGTACAGCGGGTGCTCCTGGGGAATGAAACGGGCGAACGGCATGTAGCACCAACTCAGCCCGCCTGCGGGGTGGATGAAGAAGAACGCCGGTTCGGTACCGCCGATCCGGATCGACAGCACTCCGCCGAGGGCGTCCTGCACCGAGGTCAGGCTGAACGTCTGCATCAGCCGCGCCGGCGTCGGGTTGGCAATCAGGGTGCGCAGCGACACGGTGACGCCCTTGCCCCGCAGCCGCTCAACCAACGAGACCGCCATCAGCGAGTGGCCCCCGAGCGCGAAGAAGTCGTCGTCCACGCCGACCGCCGGCACACCCAGGACCTCGGCGAACGTCTCGCACACCGCAGCTTCGAGCACCCCCGCGGGGCCACGGCCGGGCGACGGATCCCCGGCGCTCCCCGCCGTGAAGTCGGGGGCGGGCAGGGCTCTGCGGTCCACCTTGCCGTTCACCGTCAGCGGCAAGGCGTCCAGGACCGTCACCGAGGACGGCACCATGTAGTTCGGCAGCCGTTCGGCCGCGAAGCCCCGCACCGACCCGGCCAACGCGCCCGGATCGGCATCAGCGGCCGCAGGAACGACGTAGGCCACCAGACGCTTGCCGCCCTGGGTGTCCTCGTGCACGACGACGGCCGCCTGGCTCAACCGCGGGTGCCCGTCGAGCACCTTCTCGATCTCGCCCGGTTCGATTCGGAAACCACGGACCTTCACCTGGTCGTCCGTACGGCCGGCGAACACGAGCCGGCCGTCGGCCGTCCACCGCGCACGGTCCCCGGTCCGGTACAGCCGCGACCCACCTTCGGCGAACGGATTCGCCACGAAGCGCTCCGCGGTGAGTCCCGCACGTCCCACATAGCCGCGTGCCAGCCCGACGCCGGCCACGTACAGCTCACCCGCGACACCCACCGGCACCGGCGCCATGCGTTCGTCCAGCACGTACACCCGGGTGTTCACCACCGGGGAGCCGATCGCGACGGCCGCCGCTCCGGCGTCGCATCGCCAGAGCGTCGCGTCCACCGTGGTCTCCGTCGGACCGTACGAGTTGAACATGGCACGTCCCCGCGCCCAGCGCGCCATCACGTCCGGTGGGCACGCCTCGCCTGCCACCACCAGCACGGTGTCCATGCTGATCGATCCCTCGTCGAGGGTTGCCAGCACAGCCGGCGGCAGCGTCGCGTGGGTCACGCGTGTCTCGGCGAGGAACTCCGGCAGCGCGGTGCCCAGCCGCCGATCGGCCGGCACCACCACCAGGGTCGCCCCCGACAGCAGGGCCATCATCCACTCCCACCCGAAGGTATCGAAGGCAGCCGACGCGAACTGCGCCACTCGTGCCCCCGGCCCGACGGCCAGGTGCTGCACATGCCCCGCCACCAGGCTCGCCACGCCCACATGGGAGACCAGCACTCCCTTCGGCCGGCCGGTCGATCCCGACGTGTAGATCACATACGCCGGGTGCTCCGGCCGCAGCTCGGCACAGGCCGTCGCCGAGCTGTCGAGAGCAGCCAGCTCCGTTCGGACCGCCGGGTCGTCCACGACCACCGTCCGCACGTCACCGGGCAGGGTCTCGGTCAGCGCCCTGGAGGTCAGCACGACCTCCAGTCCGGCGTCCCGCACCACATAGGCCATGCGTTCGGCGGGGTGGTCGGGATCCAGCGGCACATACGCTCCACCGGCCTTCAGCACCGCCAGCAACGCCGTCTGAAGGTCGCTGCCACGCTCTAGGCACACACCGACGCACGATTCGGGGCCGACTCCCAAGCCGGTCAGGTATCGCGCGAGGCGGTTCGCACGGGCGTCGAGCTCCGAGTACGAGATCTCCACACCGTCCGAGACGATCGCCACCGCGTCGGGATCACGCACCAGTCGAGCCGCGAACAGCTCCGGCACCGTGACCGCCTGGACCGATGTGTCGATGCCATTCCAATCCGTCAGCATGCGCCGCTGCTCGGCGTCGTCGAGGACGCTCACCTCGGCGAGCCCGCTCTCCGGGCTGTACTCCAGCGCGCTCACCAGGTTGTCCAGGCACGTGTGCAGCAGCCGGCACACCGCCTGCCCGTCCACCGACTTCACCACCTCCACGCTCAGCCCGAACCCGGCCCCGAGATCGTCCACCGAAACGGCGACCGGGTAGTTGGTGGCAACCCGGGCAAACACCATCTGGATGCCCCTGGGCGCAGCACCGTCTCCCTTGCGGGGCTCCGCACTCGGGCGCTGACTGTGCCGGAAGTTGAAGATCGAGGTGAACAGCGGACTGCCGTTCGGGATACCGCTCGCCTGCTGCGCCAGCGTCAACGGAGCGTGCTCGTGCACCAGCAACTCCGCCAGCTGGCTGCGCACCCCTTCCAGCGCCCGTTCGACACCGACGGTGCCGACGCGGACCCGCACGGGCAGGGTGTTGAGGAAAAGACCCGGTACCCGGTCCGCGCCGGCTCCGGCGTTCATGCGCCCGAACAGCACCGTGCCGAACACGACGTCGTCGCGGCCGCTGACCGTGGCCAGCACTCGCGCCCAGGCAAGGTGGAACACGGTGGCCGGGCTCACGCCGAGTGACCGGGCGACATCGCGTACCCGCCGGCCGACCTCGTCGTCGACGTCCAGGTGGGAGTGCACGACACCGCTGCCGTCGCCGTGCACGTCCAGCAGGCCGTACGGGGCGGTGGTCTCCTCCACGTCCCCCAGCAGATCGGTGAAGTACCGCTCGTGCTCCTCCCGCGTCACTCCCAGCCGGGCCTGCGCCACGAAGTTCCGGAACGGCAGCGGCTCCGGCAGGGAGTCCTCGCGCCCGGACAGGAACGCGCCCATCTCCTCCAGCAGGACATCCTGCGTGGTGTGGTCCTGGACCAGGTGATGCATCCGCAACAACGCCAGCCACCCACCGTCCTCACCCGGCTCCGCGGCGATGTGGACGTCGATCAGCGGCGCGCGGCCGGTGTCCATGCTCGGCCCGGCCGCCGCGATCAGCTGCTCCGCCGCAGCAGGGCCTTCAGCGGTCAACTCCACGGATACGACAGGCAGTTCAACCTGGCGGGCCACGACCTGGACCGGCTCACGCAGTTCCTTCCACAGGATCGCGGTGCGGTAGATGTCGTGCCGGTTCACCACCCGCTGGAGAGCGCCGAGGAACGCGTCCAGCCGCTCCCGCGAGTCGAAGCGAATGACTCGCGGTGCCGCATACACGTCCGTGCCACCACCGTCCGTCTGCAGCAGGTGATGGAAGAGGATGCCCTCCTGGAGCGGGGCGAGCGGGTAGACGTCGGCGATGTTGGCCGCGCCGCCCGGGATCCGCGCGACGATGTGCGCCAGCTCGGCCTCGCTCAGCTCGACGAGCGGGAGCATGTCCGGGGTGATGCGCTCGGCACCGTGCGGTATGCGGTTCTCCGGAACGTCGACCGCGTCCGGAGCCGCGACAGCTGCCAGTCCTGCGGGGGTCGGCGTCTGGAACAGCGCGCGCACCGAAACGGACACACCCCGGCTGCGCAGCTGCTCGACCAGCGACACCGCCAGCAGCGAGTGCCCGCCCAGCGAGAAGAAATCGTCATCGACGCCGACCGCGGGCAGGCCCAGGACCTGGGCGAAGGCCTGACACAGGATCTCCTCCTGCACGGTTGCCGGCGGACGTCCCGTGTCCGCCGTCGCCGCAGCACCGTAGTCGGGGGCGGGCAGCGCCTTGCGGTCCAGCTTCCCGTTACCGGTCAGCGGCAGGGCATCGAGGACCACCACCGCAGAGGGGACCATGTACTCCGGCAGACGCGCGGCCACGAACTCCTTCACCGTCACGCTGAGTTCAGCAGTGTCCGTATCGTCGGCCTCGCCGGTGACGACGTAGGCGACGAGTCGGACATCGCCCGGGGTGTCCTCGCGGGCGACGACTGCGGCGTGGGTGACCAGCGGGTGGGCGGCTACGACTGCCTGGACCTCGCCGGGCTCGACCCGGAAGCCGCGGATCTTCACCTGCTCATCCGCACGCCCCGCGAACACCAGCCGCCCATCAGCCGTCCAACGCACCCGGTCCCCCGTGCGGTACATCCGCTCCCCGGCCGGACCGAAGGGACACGCAACGAACCGCTCGGACGTCAGCCCGGACCGGCCGACATACCCGCGCGCTACCTGCGCACCGGCCACATACAACTCACCGACCACACCCACCGGAACGGGGTTGAGCCACTCGTCCAGGACGTAGGTCTGTGTGTTGGCCACCGGGGAACCCACCGGGATCACCCCGGACGCCACATCCCGCACGGTCAGCCGCGTGGTAGCCACACCGACCGTGGTCTCCGTCGGCCCGTAATGGTTGAACACCGCCCGGTCACCGGCCGATGCCAGCAGCTCACCCACCAGCTCGGCGGAAGCCGCCTCACCACCCAGAACCACAGACCGCACCGAGGCCACCGACGCCGCACCCAACGCCGCCACATGCGAGGGCACCGCCTTCAGACAGTCGATCCCCTGCTCCGTGAGGTAGGCCGCGACCGCGACCGGGTCGGTCACCGACTCCTCATCGATGAAGTGCAGTTCACCCCCACCGGTCAGGCTCGCGAAGACGGTCGTGTTCGCCAGGTCGGTCGCCTGACCCTGCACCACCGCATACCGGCCCCCACCACCAAAGCCCACCCGCTCAGGCACCGAGGTGACGTAATTGGCCAATCCTGCGTGGGTGACCGCGACGCCCTTCGCGCGCCCCGTCGAACCCGACGTATAGACCACATACGCCACCTGCCCCGGCAGAATCTCCACCCCCGGTGCAGTCTCCGGGAACGCGGCCAACTGCATCGCCGTGAGCGTGTCATCGACGGCGACCAGACGATGACGTCCCGCCGGAAGATCCTCCAGGATCTCCTCCGTCGTGAGTGTCAGCACCGCACCACTGTCACGCAGGACGAACGCCACCCGCTCCGCCGGCTGACCCACATCCACCGGCACATACGCCGCCCCCACCTTCCACACCCCCAACATCCCGACCAGCGTCTCCACCCCCCGCGGCAGACACAGACCCACCACCGACTCCGCACCCACACCCTGCGCCCGCAGATAATGCGCCAGCCGGCTCGCCCGTCCGTCCAGTTCCGCGAACGACACCGACACATCCCCCTGCACGACCGCCACCACACCCGGCGACCGCACCACCTGCCCCTCGAACAACCCCAGGACCGTAGCCCCCGCCACCGGCAGACCGGTGTCGTTCCAGTCCACCAGCACCCGCCGACGCTCATCGGGCCGGAGCACATCGGCCGCACTCACTCGTGTCGAGGGGTCGTGGGCCACCTGGGACAGCAGCAGGTTCAGGGCGTCGGCCATACGGGCCACCGTGCCAGGCTCGAACAGATCGGCCGCCGCTGTCACCACCCCGCCGATGCCCGCCGGAGCACCGTCCCGGTCGAACCGCTCCCCCACCAGCACCGACAGATCGAACTTCGCACCCACCCGGCCCAACGGCAACGCACTGCCCCGCAGACCCGGCACCTGCGCAGCCGTCCCGCCCACACCCGCCACCGACACCGTGTCCTGCATCGTCAAAATGACCTGGAACAACGGATGCCGCGCCGCCGAACGCACCGGCGCCAACTCCTCCACCAGCCGCTCGAACGGCACATCCTGATGCCCGAACCCCGCCAGACTCGCCTCCCGGACCCGCTCCAGCACCTGAGCGAACGTCGGATCACCCGACAGATCCGTACGGATCACCAGCGTGTTGACGAAACAACCCACCAACTCGTCCAACGCCTCATCCGTACGCCCCGCCACCGCCGAACCAATCGGAACGTCCATCCCCGCACCCAACCGCGACAACGTCACCGCCAACGCCGCCTGCAACACCATGAACACCGTCACACCACGCTCACGCGCCACCTCACGCAACCGCACATGCACCCCAGCCGGCACCTCCAGCCCCACCGCATGGCCCTCATGCGAGGCGACCGCAGGACGCAACCGGTCATACGGCAACGCCAACTCCTCCGGCACCCCCGCCAACGCCTCACGCCAAAAACCCACCTGACGCGACAGGACACTCTCCGGATCGTTCTCCTCGCCGAGCAATTCCCGCTGCCACAAGGCGTAATCCGCGTACTGCACCGGCAACGGCGCCCACACCGGCGCCCGGCCCTCGCACCGCGCCGCATAAGCAGACGTCAGGTCACGCTCCAGCGGAGCAGACGACCACCCGTCACTGGCAATGTGATGCACCACGACTGTCAGCACGTGCTCGTCCGGTCCCACAGTGAACAGACGTGCCTGGACGGGGATTTCCTCAGCAAGGTCAAATGCGTACCCTGCCGCCTCCGCCACTGCTTCGTCCAACTCCTCCGCGCGCACATCGGTGACGGTCAGCGTGAACCCGGTCTCCTCGACCGACAGGATCCGCTGATACGGCTCACCGTCGACAACCGCGAACACCGTCCGCAGCACCTCATGACG
>NZ_JBICXA010000040.1:0-10396 GCF_043200035.1 Streptomyces sp. NPDC048504 | reverse complement strand
GAGCTCACCAACCACATGGCCGGTGGCACCGAACTCGCCGCGCTCAAGCACGAGTTGTCCCAGGTCCGCGGCGTCGACGTCGAGGAACTCCCCGAGGAGGCCGCGCTCAAAGTCGGCTGACCCGCACAGCGGTTGGGGGCGGTACCGGACCGGTACCGCCCCCAACCGCTGTGCCTCGTCAGGTCTGACGAAGCACCGTACTCGGCCGTACCGGGAACCCCGCCGCCCGATAGCAGTCGTCGATGAGCCGCATCGTGGTCAGCGCGTCGTCGGCGTACAGCACCAGCGGCGCACCGCGCCTCAAATGGGCGGCGAAGGCCTCCAGTTGGTAGGTGTACGACGACCGGCGGCCCATCTCCTCCGTACGTTCACCGGCCGCCGTACGCACGATGACCCGGTCATCGAGGTGGGGCTGCACGAAGTTCATCACCGTGGCCTCGCCGCGTGAGCCCACGACGCGGCAGGTCATCTGCCAGGTGTCGTGGGCCATGTGGCAGCGGGCGCTGCCCGTGGCGCCGCCCGGGAACTCCAGGTCCGCGTCCAGCCATGCGTCGATTCCTGGTGCGCCGGTCTTCTCGCCGCCGCGTGCGGCGATCAGCCGGGGTGCCCCGCCCGCCCAGGGGGCGAGCATGCGCTGGGCGTGCAGGCTGTAGCACCCGAGGTCCATCAGGGCGCCGCCCGCCAGGGGGAGCGACCACCGTACGTCGCTGTCCGGGGGCGCGGGCATCGCGACCATGGTGTCGACGTGCCGGAGATCGCCCAACTCCCCGCTGTCCAGCAGCTCGTGGAGACGCAGGACGACCGGGTGGAACAGGTAGTGGAAGCCCTCCATGAACACCGTGCCCGCCTCGGCGACGGCCTTGTGGACCTCGGCCGCCTCCGTCGCGTTGCTCGCGGACGGCTTCTCGGTGAGGACGTGCTTGCCGGCGCGGAGGGCGGCCAGGTTCCACGGCCCGTGCAGGCTGTTGGCCAACGGGTTGTAGACGACCTCGATCTCCGGGTCGGCGACGAGGTCGGCGTAGGAACCGACCGCCCGCTCAACGCCGTGCTCGGCCGCGAAGGTCTCGACGCGGTCGCGGTCGCGGGCGGCCACCGCGACGAGGCGGTGGCCGGTCGCCCGCGCCGGCCCCACGATCGACAGCTCGGCGATCCGCGCGGCGCCCAGGACGCCGATGCGCAGGGGTTCGTCCGTCGTCACTTACGCACCTCTTCGAGTCGTACGGGACGGTGTTCGTGCAGCGACAGGGTGCACGCCTCGGCGATCCAGCTCGCCTCGACGGCGTCGGCGACCGTGCACGGGGAGGTACGGGTGCCGGCCACCACCTCGGTGAACGCGGTGAGTTCGGCGCGGTAGGCGGCGGCGAACCGGTCCATGAAGAAGGTGTGCGGAGTGCCGGCCGGGAAGGTCGCGCCCGGCTCCACGGACCGTAGCGGCAGCTTGTCCTCCAGGCCGACCGCGATGCTGTCCTTCATGCCGTGCAGTTCGAGGCGTACGTCGTGACCGCGGGCGTTGTGGCGGGAGTTGGAGACGACGGCGATGGTGCCGTCGTCGAGGGTGAGCAGGCTGGACGCGGTGTCGACGTCGCCCGCGTCACGGATGTGGTCCGCGCCGCGGTTGCCGCCCGTTGCGTAGACCTCGACCACCTCGCGGCCGGTCACCCAGCGCACGATGTCGAAGTCGTGCACGGCGCAGTCGCGGAAGATGCCGCCGGAGACGGCCACATAGGCGGCCGGCGGCGGGGCGGGGTCGAGCGTGGTGGACCGTACGGTGTGCAGGTCGCCGAGTTCACCGCTGACCACGACCCGGCGTGCGGCGACGCAGCCCGCGTCGAAGCGGCGGTTGTAGCCGATGTGCACCTCGACACCGCTGCCCTCCACCGCGCGCAGCACCTCCAGGCTCTCCTCGACGCCGCGGGCCACGGGTTTCTCGCAGAACACGGGGATGCCCGCCTTCACGGCGGCGTGGATGAGTTCGGGGTGTGCGTCGGTCGCGGCGGCGATCACCACACCGTCGACTCCTGCCGCGAGCAGGGCCTCGGGGGAGTCGGCGGGGAGGGCCCCGAAGCGTTCGGTGGCGGTGGCGACGGCGGCGGCCACCGGGTCGGTGACCACCAGGGAGTCCACGGCGTCGAGCCCGGCGAGGGTCTCGGTATGGAAGGCGCCGATGCGGCCCAGTCCCATGATGCCTATGCGCATGAGAGTCGTGCTCCTTCTGCCGGCGCGCGGCTCAGTCCTGGCCGCCGAAGACGTTCTGGTCCCAGTCGACGACCGAGCCGGTCACCACGCCGCTGCGGTCGGAGAGCAGGAACACGACGAACTCGGCGATCTCGTCGACCTGCCCCAGCTTGCCCATCGGCTGCGATCGGGCGGCCTGCTCGCGCCAGTCGTCGCCGGCGCCGTGGAAGGCGCGTTGGGTGGCGTCCTCGCCCTCGGTGTCGGTCCAGCCGATGTTGACGGTGTTGATCCGGATCCGGTCGAAGCGGTGGGCGTGCGCGGTGTTGCGGGTCAGGCCCGCGAGACCGGCCTTGGCCGTGGAGTACGGGGCGAGGTAGGGCGGGCCGCCGTGGGCGCAGTTGGAGCCGATGTTGACGATCGTCCCCGGCGCCGAGCGGGAGGTCATGTCGGCCACGGCCGCCTGCATCGCGAAGAACGGTGCTTTGAGGTTGATCGCCATGTGCTGGTCGAACAGCTCGGGTGTGGTGTCCAGCAGCGAGCCGCGTGACGTCAGCCCCGCCGCGTTGACGAGGCAGTCGATCCGCCCGTGGGCCTCGACGGTCTGTACGACGCTGTCGCGTGCCTGTGCCGGATCGGAGAGGTCGGCCCGCACGAAGCGGGCGCCGGTGTCCGCGGTGAGCTTCTCGCCCACCTCGGCGCGGCGGCCGGTGAAGACGACGGTCGCGCCTTCCCCTACGGCCGCCCGCACGACACCGGCGCCGACGCCCTGGCTGCCTCCGTTGACGAGGACGACTCTGTCCTCAAGCAGTCCCATGAGTGTGATGTGTCCTTTTCGGCTTCGGTTTAGCTCTGGCGGCGCTTGGCGGCGGCCTGCAGTTCGTGGCGCAGCCGCTCCGCGTCCCACTCCTCCGCGACGGCCTGGTGGAGGGTGTCCGCCTGCGAGGGCGGGGCGAGACCCTCGACCGGCGGGTCGAGGTCGAGGTTGGTGGGGAAGGGGTAGCCCTCGGCGGTGGCGGCGATCACCCGGCGCAGCCAGTCCGCGGAGACACCCTCGGCCTTGCGGCTCAGCAGCACCGGGAACAGGGCGTTCGCCATCGCCTCGCGGTCCACCGTCTCCATGGCACGCCCGAAGGCGGAGGAGATCTGCAGCAGATTGGCCATGCGCTTGATCTCGGCCGAGCGGTTGTGGCCGGCGGCGTGGAAGAGCGCCGGGTTGAAGAAGACCGCGTCGCCCTTCTCCAGCGGCAGTTGCACGTGGTGCGTCTCGAAGTACTCGACGAACTGCGGGAGCCGCCACGCGAGATAGCCGGGCTCGAACTTCTGCGAGTGCGGCAGATAGAGGGTCGGGCCGGACTCGACGGGCATGTCGACGTGGGCCACCGCGCCCTGCAGGGTCAGCACCGGCGAGAGCCGGTGGACGTGCGCCGGGTAGGCCGCCGCCTGCTCCTGGGAGAGGAAACCGAGGTGATAGTCACGGTGCACGCTCTGCGCCGCGCCGCCCGGGTTGACCACGTTGAGCTGCGAGGTGACCTGGTAGGCGGGGCCGAGCCAGGCCTGCGAGATCAGCTCCAGGATGTCGTTGGCGTAGTAGTCGGCGAACGCCTCGGGCGCCCGCACGGCGATCTTGTCCAGGGCGTTCCACACACGGTCGTTCGCGCCGGGCTTGGCGAAGTGGTCGCCCTGGCCCGCACCGCTCGCGCGCTCCTCCTCGATCAGCGCGCGGAAGGCGTCGGACGCGCGGTCCACGACGGCCTCGTCCGAGAAGGCGCCCTTGAGGACCACGATGCCGGGCCCGGCGAGCAGCGCCCGCACCAGCTCGCTCTGCACGTCCCGGCGGCCCTCGGCGGTGGCCGCGAGAGCACGGAGCCGGGCGCTGTCGTAGAGCGGGACGTTCTGCTCGATGCGCTCGGCCGAGGGATGGTCGGCGATGTCGGTGCGCTGCTCCACGAGTGAGCGGAACGCGTCGAGATCGCAGTCCGCCTCGGTCAGCCAAGTCCGCGTCCTTGCGGTGATGGGAGACATCCGGGTCCCTTTCGCTGTCAGTGCGTTTCTGCCAGTCTTGATAAAACAAACCCATCATTCAATGCCTCTCGCTACATCAAAAGTGCATCATCGGTCTAGGGGATCACTCATGCGACACCGGTACCCGATCAGGGAAATCGCCCGTCAGGCCGGGCTGAGCACGGCCACTGTCGACCGTGTCCTCAACCAGCGGGGCAATGTCACGAAGAGCACCATCAGGGAGGTGCAGGAAGCCATCAAGGACCTGGACCGCCAGCAGAGCCAGGTCCGGCTCGGCGGCCGTACCTTCATGATCGACATCGTGATGCAGACGCCGGAGCGGTTCTCCACCGCCGTACGGGACGCACTCGAAGCCGAACTGCCCTCCCTGCACCCCGCCCTCGTACGCTCCCGCTTCCACTTCCGCGAGACCTGCCCGCCCGCCGAACTGATCGCGACGCTGGACGGGATCGCGAAGCGCGGCTCGCAGGGTGTGATCCTCAAGGCCCCCGACGAGCCGGAGATCGCCGCCGCCGTCGGGCGGCTGGTCGCGGCCGGCATCCCCGTCGTCACCCTGGTGACCGATCTGCCCCACAGCGCACGCCTGGCCTACGTCGGCATCGACAACCGCGCGGCCGGCGCCACCGCCGCCTACCTCCTCGGACAGTGGCTCGGCAGGCGGCCCGGCAAAGTGCTGACCACCATCAGCCGGGGCTCCTTCCGGGGCGAGGAGGAACGCGAGATGGGCTTCCGCAGCGCGATGCGCCTCGCCGACCCCAGACGGTCCCTGGTGGAGGTCACCGACAGCGACGGCCTGGACGCCACCCAGCACGAACTCGTCCTGAAGGCACTGAAACAGGACGAGGAGATCATCGCCGTGTACTCGGCGGGCGGCGGCAACCTCGCCACCCTCGACGCCTTCGACGCGCTGGGCCGGGAGTGCGCGGTGTTCATCGCCCACGACCTGGACCACGACAACACCCGGCTGCTGCGCGAGCGCCGCCTGTCCGCGGTCCTCCACCACGACCTGCGCCAGGACATGCGGCGCGCCTGCCAGATCGTCATGCGCGCCCACAAGGCCCTCCCCGACGACGGCCCGACCCTCCCCTCGGCGATCCAGGTGGTCACCCCGTTCAACCTGCCGCCGGGGGCACCGTCCGTACCGGTCGTCGACTGAACCGGGCGCACACTGTGGGGAGTTGGGGTCAGCGCTCGTAGACGCCGGTCAGTCGGCCGCGGCCGAGGACGGATGCCGTGATCGTGGGCAGGAGGGCGCGGGGGCGTGCCCGGTCCACCGGCGTCGTACCGGAGGCGCTGTCCACGGCGGC
Organism: Streptomyces sp. NPDC048504; assembly: GCF_043200035.1. Lineage (NCBI taxonomy): Bacteria > Bacillati > Actinomycetota > Actinomycetes > Kitasatosporales > Streptomycetaceae > Streptomyces > Streptomyces sp. NPDC048504. The sequence continues at coordinate 4,892 of NZ_JBICXA010000040.1, read as the reverse complement.
CGAGAGGGCGAACAGCTGGAACACATAGCGGTGCGGGCCGTGGCCCTTGATGGGCGCGGGACCGTGGTAGCCGCGTCCGATGGTGGAGCGGAGCACCCCCACGCCGGGGCCGGGCCGGCGGTACGACAGGGCACCGGGCTCCAGGTGTCCGGCCGTTGGGTCGATCAACGCGAGGCAGTGCACGGCCGGCTTGGCGATCGGGACGTCGATGTCCTCGACGACCAGCAGGAGTTGGGCGGTGCCGGGCGGGAGCGGGGCCCAGGCCAGCTGGGGCGACAGGTCGGCGCCGCCGACGGTCTTAGCGCACTGCTTCAGCGGCATGGTGTCGCCGTCGCCGAAGTCCTCGCTGGTGAGCGTCAGTTGCTCGGGGCCCTGGAGGTTGGGCAGGTTCCACGCCGTGTGGGTGTCGCCTGCTCTGCGGTTCTTCAGGAGTCGGCCGAGCAGGGTCATCGGGTCGCCTCCACCATGTCGACGACCTCGGCGGCGGTCGCGGTCTCGCCGAGCTTGGGGAAGACGCGCTCGACGCTGTGGCGATGGGCCTCGGGATCGGGATCGCCCATGGCGTCGGTGGCCAGGACGACGTGGTAGCCGTGGTCGGACGCCGAGCGTGCCGTCGACTCGACGCCCGAGCTGGTCGCGATGCCGGTGAGCACGACCTGTGTGACGCCCAAGTCCCGTAGGAGCGTGCCGAGTCCGGTGTCGTGGAACGCGCTGCGCCGCCGCTTGGTGATCAGGTGGTCCGTCGGCTGAACGTCGAGTTCGTCGATGAGGTCGGCCCAACCAGCTGGCAGGGCAAGGGTGTTGGCGGACCGTCCGGTGTCGGTACGTCCCGGCGCGCGTCCGGTGACGTTGACCAGGACCACGGGGAGACCGTGCCGCCGGAACTCGGCGGCCAGGTGGGTCGCCTGCTTGACGGCGGCCGTGACCGGGGCGTCGGTGAGGGCTGAGACGATGCCCTTCTGCAGGTCGACCACGACGAGCGCGGCGGTGGGGTCGATCGTTGTGAGTGGCATGGGAGTTGGATCTCCTGGGGATGTCTTTGGTGCCTTGGATGCCTTGGATGTCATTTGTTCGGTCGTGCGAGGGCGTTGTCGGTGGCGGCCTTGCGCGGTCCCGGAGTCCTGGCTGTGGGGCGGGTGCCGGCGCCGCGCAGCAGGGAGGCGATCGCGGCGAGGAAGGCGAGGCCGGCGGCGAAGGCGAACACGACGACCAGGCCCGAGTGGAACGGCCCCGATATCAGACTCGGGAAGAACTCGCTTCCGGTGAGGGTGCGTTGCTGCGCCGCCGTCAGATGGGTCAGGACGCCGCTGGGCTGGAGCAGGTGCTGGATCGGGTTGACGCCCAACTGTGCGGCGAACAGCGAGGAGACCGGGGGCAGTCCGGCGACCTGGGTGGCCAAGTGGGCCGGTACGCCCTGCTGTTGGAGCCCGGTGGTGAGGCTGGCCGGGAGACTCCTGGCCAGCCCGGCGATCATCAGGGAGAAGAACACGCCGATGGAGACGGCGGTGCCGGAGTTCTGGAAGGTGGCGCGCATGCCGGAGGCGACTCCGCGCAGCCGGGCGGGCACACTGCCCATGATCGAGGAGGAGTTGGGGGAGGCGAACATCCCGCTGGCTATCCCGTTGAGCGTGATCAGCAGCGCGAAGATCCAGTAACTGAAGTCGATCGGCAGGCACATCAGCCCCAGGAAACTCGCGCCGAACAGCGCCGCGCCGCCGGTGGCCAGCCCCCGCGAACCGAGCCGGTCCGACAGATACCCGGATACCGGTCCCGCCGCCAGGAAGCCCGCGGTCAGCGGCAGCATGAAGATGCCGGCCCACAGCGGAGTGTCGCCGTAGTCGTAGCCGTGCAGCGGGAGCCAGATGCCCTGCAGCCAGATGATCAGCACGAACTGCATGCCGCCCCGGCCGATCGAGATGGCCAGGCCCGCCAAGTTGCCGAAGGTGAAGGCCCGTTGGTGGAAGAGGCTGAGCTGGATCATCGGGGCGGAGACGCGGTTCTCGATGACGACGAACGCCGCCAGGAGAAGCAGCCCGCCGGCGATCAGTGCCTCGACCAGCGGGTTGGTCCAGCCCATGGTGTGGCCGCCGTACGGCTGGAGGCCGGCGGTGATCGCGATCAAGGATGCGCTGAGGCCCACCGCGAAGGTGATGTTGCCCCACCAGTCGATCCGGCCGCCCTCGCGCTTGGCGGTCTCGCGCAGGGTGCGGTAGGCCCACACCGTGAAGAACACGCCGACGGGCACGTTCACCCAGAACACCGCCCGCCAGTCCCAGGCCGACAGCAGACCACCGGCGACGAGACCGATGAACATGCCGCCCAGCGCGGCGACTTGATTGATGCCCAGGGCGAAGCCGCGCTGCTCCTCGGGGAACGCGTCGGTCAGGATCGCGGCCGAGTTCGCGGTCAGCATCGAGCCGCCGACGGCCTGCAGCAGCCGCCAGGCGATCAGCCACATCGCGCCGTGGCCGCCGTCGAAGGGATCGAAGGACAGCAGGACCGAGGCGACGGTGAAGACCGCGAACCCGGAGTTGTAGATCCGGACCCGGCCGTACATGTCGCCGAGGCGCCCCACCGTGACCACCAGGACGGCCTGGACCAGCCGGTACCCCATGATCATCCACAGCAGATAGGCGATGTTGCCCGGCGCGAGGGGGTCCAGGTGGACACCCCGGAAGATCGCCGGCAGCGCGATCAGCACGATGGAACCGTCCAGCGCGGACATGAAGACCGCGGCGGTCGTGTTCGTCAGCGCCGTCCACTTGTACCGGTCGTCGGCGGTCGGACGGCGCGGGCCGCGCGTCTTCGAAGGATCTGTCATCGGTCTGCTTCCTCGTGGCTCCGTCGACGTCAGATGTGCTGGGCCAGTCGCTCCAACAGCGGTGCGGCAGCGGCGAGTTGCTCCAGCTCCGTCGGGGTGAACGCGCCGCCGGTCAGGGCTCGGGCGAGGAGTTCGGCCCGCGCGTTGCGCTTGTTCCGCAGCGCCTGCCGGCCCGCGTCGGTCACCGTCAGCACCACGCGCCGGCCGTCGTCCGGGTCCGGGCGGCGTTCGACCAGGCCACGGGTCCGCAGCGCGTTGAGCGTCGCCCCCATGGCCTGCGCGGTGATCTGTGCCTCCCGGGCCAGCGCGGACGAGGTGGTGGGGCCCGCGCGGTCCAGCCGTGACAGGGCGCTCCGCTCGGGCATCGTGAGCCCGCCCTCGACCGGCACTTGCCGGGCCCGCCGTACCAGCACGCCGATGCTCGCGAGCAGGGCGGAGGCGACCGCGTTCGGATCCAGGTCGTCGTTCATGTACTAAGGCTACTTTATAAAGCGGCCTTAGTACATGGACGGGGGAAGTGTGCGCAGGGCGTTCCATGCCACCGCCGTGCACAGTGCGGCGAGCGGCAGTTCGAGGCAGGCGGCCATCAGCACCGCCACGAGGACCGCGCCGGGGCCGGCGGTCAGTACGTCGAACCACGCGTCGACCGTCAGCAGGACCGCCGTGGCCGGCGCCACGGCCACCCGCCGCCGGTCGCGGCGGGCCAGTAACAGGCCGGTACCGACAAGGCCTGTCGCCTCCATCGCGTCCAACCCGATCCACGCCACGCGGTGTGCGCCCGCCACACGCGCCAGCACGAAGATCCAGGGAACCAGGGCCAGTCCGGCGGCGGTGAGCACACGGGCGGACCACTTCCAGCAGGGTGTCGTCGTCATGCGGACAAGGCTTCTCGGGATGAACTCCCAGGTCAGTAACGTGGATTTCCGACCTGAGGGTGGTGCTGGGTACAGCACGAAGCGGGCACCATCTGCATGGTCCGGCGGTCCACCAGCGTTCTACGGTGTGCGCATGGGCCTTCTCACCGCGCTGCGCGGCGCGTTCGCACGCGTGGGCCGCGCGACGGTCTTCAACCTCGCCGGCGTACTGCTGCAGGTGCTTCCCCTGCTGCTGCTCGCGGAACCGTGGCTGTTCTTTCCCGACCCGAACGCCGTACCGGAGGTCCAACTGACAGTCTGTGCACCGCTGTTGGTGGTCATTTACGTCACCGGCGCACTGACCGCCGTCCAGCGCCGCAGGTTCGCGTCACTTGCGGGCGTCGACATCCCGCTGCTCCCCCTCGCGCAGCGCAGGCCGACACTCCGTGGAGCGATGAACTGGCTCCGCTCCGGGGGAACTTGGCGACAGCTCGCCTACCACCTCCTCGTGGGGCCGCTGGTGTCGTGCGGGACGCTCGTCACCGTCGTGCTGTGGAGCTGGGGCGCGTTCGCGGGGACCGCTCTGGTGTGGATGTGGGGTGTGCCCCCTGAGCAGCGGCTGAAGTTCCTGGAGACCTCCACGGAGGCCGTCTACATCAACGCGTCCGGTATTGCTGCCTTGTTGCTCGCCGGGTGGCTGACTCTCGTCCTCGTCCGCCTCGACACCCGCGCCGCACTGGCCCTGCTGGGCCCCAGCCGGACCGAACAGCTCACGCGCCGAGTCGAGGACCTCACCGAGAGCCGGGCCGGAGCCGTGGACGCCGCCGACGCGGAACGCAGGCGCATAGAAAGGGACTTGCACGACGGGGCACAACAACGTCTGGTCTCCCTCGCCGTGAACCTCGGTATCGCCAGGGCGACGCTCACCGACCTCCCCGACGAGGCCAGACAGGTCATCGACCAGGCCCACCGGGAGGCGAAGGAGGCGATCGACGAGCTGAACAACCTGGTGCGCGGGCTGCATCCGGCCGTCCTGGACGACCGGGGACTGGACGCGGCCCTGTCCGGCATCGCGGCGCGCGGCCCGCTGCCGGTGCGGCTGTGCGTCGACGTACCCCGGCGACTAGGCCGTTTCTGATGGCTCTTGGACGGTGTCACGGAGCCAGATGACGATCGCGGTGACGGTCAGGGTGCCGTTGAAGATGTAGTCACGTTTG
>NZ_JBICXA010000039.1:0-18229 GCF_043200035.1 Streptomyces sp. NPDC048504 | reverse complement strand
AGCACCCCCCGGATCATCAACAACAGGGGCAAAGAGTCCTACCGGACCTGGAGGCCACGAGCCCGAACCGGGCTTTACAAAGAAGGTAATGGGCAGAGCACACCGGCGAGATGCGCTCCGCCCCGGTCACCTCAGGTCGTACGCCGCCGCCGAGCACCAGGCCGACGCTCACTGGGCCGGGTAACGGGGTCCCCCGCCTCCTGAGCCGCCGCGCGCCTACGCAACCCGAAGTTCGCCAACGCCTCGGCCAGCTTGTGCACAGACGGCTCCGGGGCCATCACATCCACCCGCAGCCCGTGCTCCTCGGCCGTCTTCGCCGTAGCAGGACCAATACACGCGATCACGGTCACGTTGTGCGGCTTGCCGGCGATCCCCACCAGGTTCCGCACCGTGGACGACGACGTGAAGAGAACGGCGTCGAAGCCACCCCCCTTGATCGCCTCCCGCGTATCGGCCGGCGGCGGCGAGGCCCGCACGGTCCGGTAGGCGGTCACGTCATCGACCTCCCACCCGAGTTCGATGAGCCCGGCGACGAGCGTCTCCGTAGCGATGTCCGCACGGGGCAGGAACACCCGGTCGATCGGATCAAAAACGGGGTCATAAGGAGGCCAGTCCTCCAGCAACCCGGCCGCGGACTGCTCCCCGCTGGGCACCAGGTCCGGCTTCACACCGAAGGCAACCAGCGCCTTGGCGGTCGACTCCCCCACGGCCGCGACCTTGATCCCGGCAAAGGCACGAGCATCGAGCCCGTACTCCTCGAACTTCTCCCGCACGGCCTTGACCGCGTTCACCGAGGTGAAAGCGATCCACTCGTACCGTCCGGTCACGAGCCCCTTGACCGCCCGCTCCATCTGCTGAGGCGTCCGCGGCGGCTCGACGGCGATCGTCGGCACCTCGTGCGGAACGGCCCCGTACGACCGCAACTGGTCGGAGAGCGACGCCGCCTGCTCCTTCGTCCGCGGCACGAGCACCTTCCAGCCGAACAGCGGCTTGGACTCGAACCACGACAACTGGTCGCGCTGCGCGGCGGCGGACCGCTCACCGACCACGGCTATCACCGGCCGGCCGCCTTCGGGCGAGGGCAGCACCTTCGCCTGCTTCAGCGTCTGCGCGATCGTCCCGAGCGTCGCGGACCAGGTCCGCTGACGAGTGGTCGTACCAGCCACTGTGACCGTCATCGGGGTGTCCGGCTTGCGACCCGCAGCCACCAACTCACCGGCGGCCGAAGCCACGGAGTCCAGCGACGTGGAAACCACCACCGTGCCGTCCGACGCCCCCACCTCCGTCCAGCACCGGTCCGACGCGGTACGGGCGTCCACGAACCGGACGTCCGCGCCCTGCGCGTCCCGCAGCGGGACACCGGCGTACGCGGGCACACCGACGGCCGCGGCAACACCCGGGACGACCTCGAAAGGCACACCCGCGGCGACGCAGGCGAGCATTTCCTCGGCGGCGTACGTATCTAGTCCGGGGTCCCCGGACACCGCACGCACGACCCGCCTGCCGCCCCGCGCGGCCTCCATGACAAGATGTGCCGCATCCCGCACAGCGGGTAGGCCAACGGTTGTTGACGCACCGTCAACAACCGTTAGTTGAGGCGTGCCTGTGCCCGGGAACGAGTCCGAAGAAGGACCCGGATCCGGATGCACGACGGCTACGCCGGGTCGGGCGTGCGCACGTACGACGTCGAGCACCTCGTGCTCGGCGACGAGAACGTCCGCGTTCGCCAGCGCCTCTACGGCGCGCAGTGTGAGCAGTCCCGGATCTCCGGGTCCGGCACCCAGGAAGGTGACGTGCCCGTGTTCCGGACCGGCGGCGGGAAGAGTGGTGGGGCTCACTTGGCTTGCTCCCCCATCAGACCGGCCGCGCCCTGGGCAAGCATCTCGGCGGCGAGTTCGCGACCGAGCGCCAGTGCTTGGTCATGCGTCTCGGGCACGGGACCGGTGGTGGACAGCTGCACCGTACGCGAACCGTCGGTCGTGCCGACTATTCCGCGCAGGCGCATTTCCTTGACAATCTGCCCGTCGGCCAGCAGGTCGGCCAGCGCGCCCACAGGGGCGGAGCAGCCGGCCTCCAGGGCGGCGAGCAGGGACCTTTCGGCGGTCACGGCGACCCGCGTGAACGGGTCGTCGAGCTCACCGAGAGCCGCGATCAGGTCCGCGTTGTCCGCGGCACACTCGATCGCCAGGGCCCCCTGGCCGGGGGCGGGCAAAACCGTGTCGACCGACAGGAAGTCGGTCACGTCGTCGAGGCGGCCGATCCGGCTCAGTCCGGCGGCGGCCAGGACGACGGCGTCCAGTTCACCGTCCCGTACGAAGCCGACGCGGGTGTCGATGTTCCCGCGGATCGGGACCGTCTCGATGTCGAGGCCGTGGCTGCGCGCGTACGCGTTCAGCTGGGCCGTGCGCCGCGGGGAGCCCGTACCGATGCGCGCCCCGCGGGGCAGGTCGGTGAACTTCAGGGCGTCCCTGGCGACGATCACGTCCCGCGGGTCCTCGCGCTCCGGGACGGCGGCGAGCACCAGTTCCGCGGGCTGCGTCGTCGGCAGGTCCTTCAGCGAATGAACCGCGAAGTCGACCTCACCGCCGAGCAGCGCGTCCCGCAGCGCGGTCACGAAGACCCCGGTGCCGCCGATCTGGGCGAGGTGCTCACGGGAGGTGTCGCCGTAGGTGGTGATCTCGACGAGCTCGACGGGCCGTCCGGTCACCTGGCTCACGGCGTCCGCCACCAACCCGGACTGGGCCAGGGCGAGTCTGCTCCGCCTGGTCCCGAGCCTCAGTGGTGCCTTGCTACTCATGCTGGCCCTCGGTTCTTACTGTTCTCGTTCTCAGAGTCTTCTTCAGCCCGGGAGACGGAGGCCACCGTCTCCTGGTCGAGGTCGAACAGGGTGCGCAGCGCGTCCGCGTACCCGGCGCCGCCGGGCTCGGCCGCGAGCTGCTTGACCCGTACGGTCGGCGCGTGCAGCAGCTTGTCGACGACGCGTCGCACGGTCTGGGTGATCTCCGCGCGGTGCTTGTCGTCGAGGCCGGGCAGCCGTCCGTCGAGCCGGGCGATCTCGCCGGCGACGACCTCGGCGGCCATGGCGCGCAGGGCGACCACGGTCGGCGTGATGTGCGCGGCCCGCTGGGCTGCCCCGAAGGCCGCGACCTCGTCGGAGACGATACGCCGGACCGCGTCCACGTCCGCCGCCATCGGAGCGTCCGCCGAGGCCTCGGCGAGCGACTCGATGTCCACCAGCCGCACCCCGGCCAGCCGGTGCACGGCCGCGTCGACGTCCCGCGGCATCGCGAGGTCGAGGAGCGACAACACCGGCGCGGGGCGCGGGATGTGGGCGACGGGCTCGGGCCTGCGGCGCTCGGGGATCCGCCCGACGGTCGTAGCCATGGTGGCGAGTGCGGTGATGAGTTCCGCCTCGGCCTCGGGCGTACGCCGGGCCGCCTCACGCCGGTCGACGGCACTGCCGCCGACCCAGGCCGCGTGCTGCTCCAGCGTCGCCGCGTCCATCCCGGCCACGGCGGCCTCCCCCATCACGGAGAAGCCACTCGCCCCCTGCACCGCGGACAGGTCCAGCGGACACCCGTCCTCGCTCCCGACGGACGTCGGCGGAAGCTCGTCACGCACGACATCCGCTACGGCCGTACGACCGACCGTCGCGTCCGGCGACACCCGGCCCTCGACCGCGTCCGCGACCGCGTCGGCCGTCAGGACCAGGCCCGTAGCGCCCGTGCAGGACACGGCGACATCGGCACGTGTCAGCTCGAACGGCACCGAATCCATCGGTACCGCGCGGGCGGACACGTCCGTTTCGGGGCTCTCGGTGATGATCTGGGCGAGCCGCTCGGCACGGTCGGAGGTGCGGTTGGCGACGACGATCTCGGCGACCCCGGCACGCGCGAGGGTCGCGGCGGCCAGCGACGACATGGAGCCGGCGCCGATCACCAGGGCCCGTTTCCCCTTGGCCCAGGCTTCAACTGCCGTGCCGGAGGAGAGCTGTTGAAGGCCGAAGGTGACCAGGGACTGGCCCGCGCGGTCGATGCCGGTCTCCGAGTGGGCGCGCTTGCCGACGCGGAGGGCCTGCTGGAACAGCTCGTTCAACAGCCGCCCGGCGGAGTGCAGTTCCTGCGCCGTGGCGAGGGAGTCCTTGATCTGGCCGAGGATCTGGCCCTCGCCGACGACCATCGAGTCGAGGCCGCAGGCCACCGAGAAGAGGTGGTGGACGGCCCGGTCCTCGTAGTGCACGTAGAGATAAGGAGTGAGCTCGTCCAGGCCGACGCCGCTGTGCTGGGCGAGCAGTGTGGACAACTCCGCGACGCCCGCGTGGAACTTGTCCACGTCGGCGTAGAGCTCGATGCGGTTGCAGGTGGCCAACAGCGCGGCCTCGGCGGCCGGTTCGGCGGCGACCGTGTCCTGGAGGAGCTTGAACTGGGCGTCCGCGTTCAGCGTGGCCCGCTCCAGGAGACTGACCGGCGCGCTGCGGTGGCTCAGCCCGACGACGAGGAGGCTCATGCCGGCATCACGGCGGGGACGTCCCCGTCAGGGCCCTGCTCGGCGGAGTCGCCACGGTGCGCGGCGGCCGGGTGCGCCGCCTCGTTGGCGGCCTCCTCGCCGGCCTTGCGCTGCTCGTGGAAGGCGAGGATCTGCAGCTCGATCGAGAGGTCGACCTTGCGGACGTCGACGCCGTCCGGGACGGTCAGCACGGTCGGCGCGAAGTTCAGGATGGACGTCACACCGGCGGCCACGAGGCGGTCGCAGACCGGCTGGGCGGCACCGGCGGGGGTCGCGATGACGCCGATGGAGACGCCGTTGTCGCTGATGATCTTTTCCAGCTCGTCCGAGTGCTGCACCGGGATGCCCGCGACGGGCTTGCCGGCCATCGCCGGGTCGGCGTCGATGAGGGCGGCGACCCGGAAGCCTCGGGAGGCGAACCCGCCGTAGTTGGCGAGCGCGGCGCCGAGGTTCCCGATACCGACGATCACGACCGGCCAGTCCTGGGTGAGGCCCAGCTCGCGGGAGATCTGGTAGACGAGGTACTCGACGTCGTAGCCCACACCGCGGGTGCCGTAGGAGCCGAGGTAGGAGAAGTCCTTGCGCAGCTTCGCGGAGTTGACCCCGGCGGCGGCCGCGAGCTCCTCGGAGGAGACCGTGGGCACCGAGCGCTCCGAGAGTCCGGTCAGCGCGCGGAGGTACAGCGGGAGACGGGCGACGGTGGCCTCGGGAATCCCTCGGCTACGGCTCGCCGGTCGGTGAGTTCGGCCAGTTGCCACGGTGCTCCTGCGGGTAGAGCGGGGCTGTGGGCGGTCACACGTACCCAGACCGCCCCGTCGGAAGCAGGCTATGTCTTTGTGAACGCGTGCACAAAGATGGTGTCCGATTTGCCCGGCCAACGTGACCGGGGTCACGCACACGCGTCCCAGGCGTATTCCAGGGGGCAAAACCGCCACACTCCTCGTAATTCCCGCCCCCGAGACCAAACCGCCGTCGATCCTAAGCGACGTTCGGGTGCGCGTTGAACTACTTGGTCAGTTCCCGGCGCAGCCGGCCCTCGTCCACCCGCCAGAAGGTGTGCTGTTTCCCATCGATGAGGACGACGGGAATCTGCTCCCAGTACTCGTCGTGCAGTCGCTGGTCCTCGGTGATGTCCTTCTCCTCCCAGGGGACCCCCAGGTCGGCGCAGACCTTCTCCACGACGAGCTGCGCGTCCTCGCAGAGATGACAGCCGGGCTTGCGGATGAGGGTGACGAGATGACTCATGCACACCATTCTCGCGCCACCGGTGCACTTCTTTAACGGCCCGGTCGCGGAGAGTTCACAGCCTCCGAACCTCTCGGCTCCGGAACCACCGAACAAACTGGCTATGCTCACGACATGGCCGCTCTCGGATGGCTCACTCCCCGTAGGCGCTCCGCCACGGCGCGGAGCGTGTTGGCAGGCGAGGCCTCTGCGGAGGCAGCGCGCAAGTCGTCGCAGGATGTCCAGGACATAGAGGACGCCCTCGCGAAAGAAGCAACACAGGAACCGGAGTTCCCGGTCCTCGGCGACGACAGAGCAGCCGCCTTCTTCGACCTCGACAACACCGTCATGCAGGGCGCGTCGATCTTCCACTTCGGCCGGGGCCTGCACAAACGGAAGTTCTTCGAGACCCGCGACCTCCTCAAGTTCGCCTGGCAGCAGGCCTGGTTCAGGCTCGCCGGCTCCGAGGACCCCGAGCACATGCAGGAGGCGCGCGACTCCGCGCTGTCCATCGTCAAGGGCCACCGCGTCGCCGAACTCCAGTCGATCGGCGAGGAGATCTACGACGAGTACATGGCCGAGCGCATCTGGCCCGGCACCCGCGCCCTCGCCGAGGCGCACCTCGCCGCGGGCCAGAAGGTGTGGCTCGTCACAGCGGCCCCGGTGGAGATCGCCAATGTGATCGCCCGCCGCCTCGGCCTCACCGGCGCGCTCGGCACGGTCGCCGAGTCCGTCGACGGCGTCTACACCGGCAAGTTGGTCGGCGAACCGCTGCACGGCCCCGCGAAGGCGGAGGCGGTACGGGCGTTGGCGGCAGCGGAGGGCCTGGACCTGTCCCGCTGCGCCGCGTACAGCGACTCGCACAACGACATCCCGATGCTCTCGCTGGTCGGGCACCCCTACGCCATCAACCCGGACTCCAAGCTGCGCAAGCACGCGCGCGAGCTGGACTGGCGGCTGCGCGACTACCGCACGGCCCGCAAGGCGGCCAAGGTCGGCATCCCGGCGGCGGCCGGCGTGGGCGCGGTGGCGGGCGGCACGGCCGCGGCGATCGCTTTGCACCGCCGACGCCGGTGACGCGGTAAACACAGCCAATCCAGGGGTCGTACCCGCGTAACCCCCTGTCCAGTCACGTTGGCTGCACACGGCCACAACACGCCCCGGTCCCTGACTGAATTCGGACCGTTCTGATCAACAACCGGTCACTCTGCGGTACTTGATCGGGCGCCAATCGGTTACAGAAGCGACGTAATCGATGATTTGAGCAACTGGGTGTAGCAGCGCCTGCACGAAGCGTTATTCTCCTCAGACGCAATCCGGTACCCCTCCGTCGCTACGACGGGTGAATGTTCCGGTACTGCACGTGATGGAAGCTCTGCCTCTGGGAGTCCCGTGTACCCACACGTCGGGGTTGACGCCTCGGGCCTGGCTACGCTGCGCGCAACGGTCCAAGACCTGTTGCGCGGCTTCGTCCCCACCGCGTACGCCGTCCCCGCCGCCTTCGCCACCACCGCACCCGTCGGTCCGTGCTACGCACTGGCCGACGGTGGCGCCGCGGTGGGCAGACGAGGGCGCTCGGCCGGCGCCGCCACCGCACGCCGTCCGGCCGCTGACAGCGACAGCGCCCGGATGATGGACCTCGTGGAGCGTGCCCAGGCCGGCGAAGCCGACGCCTTCGGCCGCCTCTACGACCAGTACAGCGACACCGTGTACCGGTACATCTACTACCGAGTGGGAGGCAAAGCCACCGCCGAGGACCTCACCAGCGAGACCTTTCTGCGCGCCCTGCGCCGCATCGGCACGTTCACCTATCAGGGTCGCGACTTCGGCGCCTGGCTGGTGACGATCGCCCGCAACCTGGTCGCCGACCACTTCAAGTCGAGCCGTTTCCGGCTGGAAGTGACCACCGGCGAGATGCTCGACGCCAACGAGGTCGAGCGCTCCCCCGAGGACTCCGTCCTGGAGTCCCTGTCGAACGCCGCACTGCTCGACGCCGTACGGCGGCTCAACCCGCAGCAGCAGGAGTGCGTCACGCTCCGCTTCCTGCAGGGCCTCTCCGTCGCGGAGACCGCCCGCGTGATGGGCAAGAACGAGGGCGCGATCAAGACCCTCCAGTATCGGGCCGTGCGCACTCTCGCCCGGCTCCTCCCGGACGACGCCCGCTGACGGCATACGCTCGGTAACGCCCAACTCGCGCTCAGTGAAAGTCCGTTGAGTTCGCGGTCGGATCATCCGTCGTCCGTAACCCAAGTGCCGCGCCAGTCGTTGTGCGGGATACAGGCTCCCTGTGGTCACGACCTGACCCTCCCCGATCACTCGATCGTGTGGATGCGGTCAGGCTGTGCAACCCTCAGGACCCCCTGGGGAGTCGACCGTCATGACGCGAGAGGAGGTGCCGCCAGTGATCGCGAACGTATCGGCGCACCGGCGGGCGAACGCCTTCGCCCAGGCCCTGGAAGAGGAGCAGTCCGACCAGGGCACGGCGGCCGAGCAGTCCGAAGGACCGGCCCCGGCCCCGGCTGCTGCGGAACAGACCGAGCAGGGCCGCATGCTGGCCTTCGCCACCGGTCTCGGCGAGCTGCCCAAACCCGTGCTGGACCCCGAGGTCAAGGTGGTCCAGCGGGCTCAGCTGGTCGCCGCGTTCGAGGCCATGCTGCAGGGCGAGGCACCCGAACCCTCGGTACCGGAGCAGCGGTCCCCCCGGTCCCGGGGTGCGCACCGGGCCACCGGTCTGGGCAAGCTGCGACCGCGCACCCGGCTCACCAAGGGCCTCGCGGCCGGCGGACTGAGCGTCGGGGTCGCGGCGGGTGCCTTCGGCGGAGTGGCCGCGGCGAGTTCGGGCGCCCTGCCCGGTGACTCGCTCTACGGCCTGAAGCGCGGCATCGAGGACTTCAAGCTCAACTACCTGTCCGACGGCGACGACCAGCGCGGTGTGGCCTTCCTCGACCAGGCGTCCAACCGCCTGAGCGAGGCACGCCGGCTGATCGAGCGGGACCGCAGCGGCCACCTCGACCACGAGCAGCTCGGCGAGATCCGCCGCACGCTCGCCGGGATGACCCACGACGCCTCCGAGGGCCACCGCCTGCTGCACGAGGCGTACGAGCAGGACCCGAACTCGCTGGGCCCCATCCAGGCCCTCTCCGCGTTCTCCCGCTCGCACCGCGAGGCCTGGGGCGCCCTGCGCGACCGTCTCCCCGTCCAGCTCGGCGACGTCAGCGACCAGGTCTCCTCGGTCTTCGACGCCATAGACGAAGAGGTCGCCCCGCTCCAGTCGCTGCTCCCCCAACCCCCGGCGACGACCCCCGGCACCGGCAAACACCGGGCTCCGGGTACGACGTCCACGGGCGGCTCCACCGGCACCCACCGCTCGACGACACCGAGCACGACCGACGGCTCCGCGGAGACCAGCCACTCCAGCACCCCGAGTTCATCCGCCACCACCGGCGACGGCCTCCTCGGCGGCAACACGGGCGGCCTCCTGGACCCCCCGAAGACCTCCGGCACGGAGTCCCCGTCCACGAGCAAACCCTCGATCACCGAACCGGACGTCACGCTGCCCCCGCTGCTCCCGGGCCTGCTGCCGGGCTTGGGCATCGACAGCGAGGACGCGAATTAGCTCCGCCTCGGCTGTACAACGATGGGCGCCCCTCCAACAAGGGGCGCCCATCGTTTTAGGGGCGCGGGGAACTGCGCGACCAGTCCCCACCGGGCTGGCAGCCAAAGAACTTCGGAACCAAAACTAGAAAAACACCGACCGCCGCTGCACCAGCAACTTGTACAACGTGTGCTGGATCTGCTCCCTCACCTGGTCCGTGAGGTTGAACATCAGCATCGGGTCCTCGGCCGCCTCCGGCGGGTAGCCGTCCGTGGGGATCGGCTCACCGAACTGGATCGTCCACTTCGTCGGCAACGGGATCGCGCCGAGAGGACCGAGCCAGGGGAACGTCGGAGTGATCGGGAAGTACGGAAAACCCAGGACCCGGGCGAGCGTCTTGGAGTTGCCGATCATCGGGTAGATCTCCTCGGCCCCCACGATCGAGCACGGGATGATCGGCGTGCCCTTGCGCAGGGCGGTGGAGACGAAGCCGCCGCGGCCGAAGCGCTGGAGTTTGTAGCGCTCGCTGAACGGCTTGCCGATGCCCTTGAAGCCCTCCGGCATCACACCGACCAACTCGCCCCGGCCCAGCAGCCGTTCGGCGTCCTCCGCGCAGGCGAGGGTGTGACCGGCCTTGCGGGCGAGTTCGTTGACCACCGGGAGCATGAAGACGAGGTCCGCCGCGAGGAGCCGGAGGTGGCGGCCCGCCGGGTGGTTGTCGTGGACGGCGATCTGCATCATCACGCCGTCCAGCGGCAGCGTCCCGGAGTGGTTGGCGACGATCAGCGCGCCGCCCTCCGCCGGGATGTTCTCGATGCCCTTGACCTCGACCCGGAAGTACTTCTCGTACAACGGGCGCAGCGCAGGCATCAGAAGCTCGTCGGTGAGCTCCTCGTCGTAGCCGAAGTCGTCGACCTCGTAGTCCCCGGTGAGCCGGCGACGCAGGAACGACAGGCCGTGGGCGACCCGGCGTTCCAGCCCGCTCTGGCCGGCCTCGTCGCCCGGTGTCTGCTCCGGCTCGTGTTCCTCACGCGTCACAGGAACATCATCCTGCGCGAAGTCCCGGCCCGGCAGGGGCTGGACCTCACGGACCAGCGCGGGCTCGCCGTTCTTGCGCCGGTTCCCCGTGCTCCGGCGCCGCTGCGGCCGCTGCACGCCGTTCGCGCGGGACCGGTCGTCGTCGAACGGAATGACCTTGGCATCCGCCATCGTTGATGCGCTCCTCAGTTGGCGCTCGGCGTCGGGGGGTGGCCACTGTCCGGCCTGGACAGCGCGGCGATCCGGTCGACGGCCCCCGCGAGGACCTCCGGCGGCAGCAGCCCCGGGCCCTGACTGCGCGCGAAGTCCGCGAAGGTCTCGGCGGTCGTGTACTTCGGCTTGTATCCCAGCGTCTCGCGCATCTGGACCGTCGACACGACCCGGCCGTGGGTGAGCAGCCGGATCTGTTCCGGGGAGAAGTCCGTCATCCCCAGCGTACGCACCAGGGAACCCGCCCAGGTGACCGCCGGCAGCAGCAGCGGCACGGTCGGGCGGCCCAGGCGCCGGGAGCACTGGGAGAGCAACAGGACGCCGTCCCCGGCGATGTTGAAGGTGCCGCTGTTGAGCGTGCCCCGCTCCGGATCGTGCGAGGCGATCCGCAGGACGTCGATCACGTCGTCCTCGTGCACGAACTGCAGCCGCGGGTCGTAGCCGAACACGGTCGGCAGGACCGGCAGCGAGAAGTACGACGCGAGCGGCGAATCCGCCGTAGGACCAAGGATGTTGGCGAAGCGCAGCACGCAGACGGCGACGTCGGGGCGGCGGCGGGCGAAGCCGCGCACGTACCCCTCGACCTCGACGGTGTCCTTCGCGAAGCCGCCGCTCGGCAGGGACTTCGGCGGGGTGCCCTCGGTGAAGACGGCCGGGTCGCGCGGGGCGGAGCCGTAGACGTTCGTACTGGACTTCACCACCAGGCGCTTCACGACCGGCGACTTCTGGCAGGCGCCCAGCAGCTGCATGGTGCCGATGACGTTGGTCTCCTTGACCGTGGTCCGGCTGCCGCTGCCCAGCGCCGTGCCCGTCACGTCCATGTGCACGACCGTGTCGGCGCCCGACTCGGCGAGCACCCGCGCGATGGTGGGCTGCCGGATGTCGGCCTGGATGAACTCCGCGCCCCCGAGATGGTGCCCGGGCGCGACCGCGTCCACGGCGATCACCCGGTCCACCTGAGGGTCACGCTGGATCCGTCGTACGAACCGGCCCCCCAGCTGTCGGGCCACTCCGGTCACGAGCACGACCTTCCCCAAGATCAGCGCCTTCCTTTTGAGTTACCCGTGTGCGGCCAACCTAGCGGTTCGGTGTTGCGCTGTGATGACCGCCCGCCGGACGACGTTCCGAGTACCCGCATTCGGCACATGACGCGGACATGGGCGCGGAAATAACTGTGGCCCCCCACCGAATTCGGTGGGGGGCCACAGGAGACGCTCTCGCGGCGCCGCGTCGCCTACTTCTTGTTACGACGCTGCACGCGCGTGCGCTTCAGCAGCTTGCGGTGCTTCTTCTTAGCCATCCGCTTGCGCCGCTTCTTGATAACAGAGCCCACGACTACCCTCGCTCACTTCTCATCACTCGGTGCTGGGCATCATGGGCCCATACGACCTACAAGGGGCCAGCCTACCCGTCCGAGCGCTGAGGTCGTAATCGAGGTATCGCCTCAGGCTGTCTCCACCCCCACATAACTCTCGCGAAGGTACTCGTGTACCGCTTGCTCGGGGACGCGGAAGGACCGCCCCACCCGGATAGCGGGCAGATGACCGCTGTGCACCAACCGGTACACGGTCATCTTCGACACTCGCATCACCGAGGCGACCTCCGCCACGGTAAGGAACTGAACCTCGTTCAGAGGCCTCTCGCCAGCTGCAGCCATGACACACCTGAACCTTCCGCACTCGACGGTCACCGGCTTCCCCTTCCGGTGACTCTTCGTCGTTGCGTGCTCACTCCCCAATGTAGGGGCGTGTGATGCGAGTGGGGAAGAGGTGCACCCATCGGCGGCCATCGGCGGCCTACTGTGACAGACACGCTCGATTGAGTACGTAGCGGGTAAGCGGGCGGTAGTAATCGGACCGTACGGCGTCATCAAGTGGAACTGCGACGGACACCGACCCCTCGGCCTCCCCCACGAAGAGCGCAGGGTCATCCGTATCGGCAAGACCAATAGCCTCAAACCCCAGCTGACCTGCCCCGCAGACCCATCCGTGGTCCCCGATCACCAGTTCCGGAAGCACCCCGCCGGCCTCCGCAGCCGCACCCAGCACGGTACGAACCGGGAGCGGTGAGTGCGTGTGTGCGCCGGGCTCACAACCGGTGCGTTCGGGGCCCGGTTCACGGACCAGCCCGACCCCCTGGACGTAGTCAAGGTTGTACGTGCGTAGACCGAACCGGGTCGTTATGTCGACACAGCGACCATGCGCAGGGGTGAGAACAGCACACCCTGCCGCCGACAAGGCGTCCGCCAACGCGGCGTAGAACCCGAGCAGTCGATGCGGATGCCCGGTGCCGAGAAGCACGGCCCCGCTGCGCTCCGCCACCTCCCCCAACCGATCGGCGAAGGCGTCCAACGCGGCCAAAGTCCGCTCCGGATCGATCACATCATGCCCGGAAGTGTGCGTCGGGTCGGCCGAAACCCCGCACTTGTCCGCCATCAACCCGATCAGATCCTTCTGCCCCCACGTCCATTCGGGATCGAGTCCGATCAGCACCCGGGGGTCCCGCGCGGCGAAGGCGCGATAGCTCCGCAGACTCTCCTCCCGCGAGGTGGCCACGGGCCCGGCCAGCCGGGCGGCCAGCAGATGGGCGCGGAGGGCGCCGGTGCTCAACACGAGGGTGATGCTGACGGACACGGCGCCCAGGCAGAGCGAGAACCCCGGAAACACCGCGCGGTTGGCGTAACACCGGTGACAGGACGGTGACACAACAGCCCACAA
Source organism: Streptomyces sp. NPDC048504 (assembly GCF_043200035.1). Classification (NCBI taxonomy): domain Bacteria; kingdom Bacillati; phylum Actinomycetota; class Actinomycetes; order Kitasatosporales; family Streptomycetaceae; genus Streptomyces; species Streptomyces sp. NPDC048504. The sequence continues at coordinate 4,939 of NZ_JBICXA010000039.1, read as the reverse complement.
CTGTCCTGCGGCTTCCCGGGTCTCACCTTGCGTGGGACGGAACGACCAACCGTCCCAAGCGAGTTGACCATCAACCAGCAGGGGGAACACGAAGATGAAGCTGTCCCGACGCACCACAACCGCCGCCGCACTCACCGTCCTGGCCCTCGCCGGCACGGCAGCCGCCACCGCCCCGGCCTCGGCAGCCACCTCCACCACCACCAAGGCGGCAGCCGCCGCCACCTACAACGGCGCCTGCGGCACCGGCTACAAGGTCATCGACTCCACCCCGGTCGGCAACGTCGGCAAGGTCTTCCTGACCTGGAACGAGTCCACCGGCAAGAACTGCGCCGTGACCATCCGCAATGCCCCGGGCGCGAAGATCTTCATGGCCGTCGAGCTCAACATCAGCGTCGGCCACGAGAGCACCCCGGTCGTCGACAGCGGCCAGTACACGTCCTACGCCGGCCCCGTCTACATGTCCGCCCGCGGCTACTGCGCCGAGTGGTACGGCGCGATCGGCTCGGCCACGGGCGGCGACTCCGGCCACTGCGGCTGACGCACCAGGTCTCGCATCCAACGCCGGACGGGCAAATCCAGCCCGTCCGGCATCCTCTCAACGCAGGCCACCCCACTCAGCCCGTCCGGCGTTTGAGGACGAGGCCGTCCAGGCCGATGGGGGGTCTGGGGGCGCAGCCCCCAGGGATGGGACGGGTAGGGGCGGGGGGGGGGGAAAAAAACCCCCCCCCCCCCCCCCCCCCCCCCCCCCCCCCCCCCCCCCCCACACCCCCCCCCCCCCCCCCCCCCCCCCCCCCCCCCCCCCCCCCCCCCCCCCCCCCGCGCCCCACCCCCCCCCCCCCCCCCCCCCCCGCCGCGGGGGGGGGGGCCCGCGGGGGGGGGCGCGGCGGGGGGGGGGGGGGGGGGGCCCCCCCCCCCCCAGGGATGGGACGGGTAGGGGCGGCGGGGGCGAAATAATCCCCGCCGCCCCTACCCACCCACCCGCACATCCGCCAAAGACCTACGCCAGCAACCCCCGCAACGGAAACACCGCCCGCCGAGTAGCCACAACAGCCTGGTCAAGACGGTCGGCGGGGTCGTACCCCGACTCCCAGTCGGCGTAGGCCACCGGCCACCGCCCATCCGTCATCCGCTGCGGCCCCAACTGCCGCGTCCGAGCGAACACTTCCTGCCGCCACCCCTCAGGAATCACCGCCTCCGGAGCGATCTCCCGCCCCGCGGCAATAGCGACGAGATGCGTCCACGACCGCGGCACCACCTCCACCACGGCATAACCGCCCCCGCCGAGCGCGACCCACTTCCCGTCGGCGTACTCGTGCGCGAGCTCATGACACGCGACCTGCACCGCCCGCTGCGCATCCAACGACACCGCGAGATGAGCAAGCGGATCCTCGAAGTGCGTATCGGCCCCGTGCTGCGAAACCAGCACCTGTGGCCGGAAGTCCGCGATCAGCTCCGGCACGACGGCGTGAAAGGCCCGCAACCACCCCGCGTCCCCGGTCCCGGCCGGCAACGCCACATTGACCGCGGAGCCCTCCCCCTTCCCGGCCCCGGTCTCCTCCGGCCACCCGGTCTGCGGGAACAAGGTCCGAGGATGCTCATGCAGGGAGATCGTCAACACCCGGGGGTCGTCCCAGAACGCCGCCTGGACCCCGTCCCCGTGATGCACATCGACATCGACGTACGCGACCCGCTCGGCCCCCAACTCCAACAGCCGGGCGACAGCGAGCGAGGCGTCGTTGTAGATACAGAACCCCGAGGCAGCCCCCGGCATAGCGTGATGCAGCCCACCCGAGAAGTTCACGGCATGCAGCGCGTCCCCGCCCCACACAGCCTCAGCCGCCCCCACCGACTGCCCCGCAATCAGCGCCGACACCTCATGCATCCCGGCAAAGGCCGGATCATCCATGGTCCCGAGCCCATACGCCCCGTCCGCCGACTCCGGATCAGCCGAGGCCGCCTTCACCGCCTCGACGTAGTCCTCCCGGTGAACCAGCCGCAGCGTCGAATCCCCGGCGGGCTTGGCCGCCACCACATCCACGTCCTTGTCGAGCCCGAAGGCATCGACGAGTCTCCGGGTCAGGGCGAGCCGGACCGGGTCCATCGGATGGTCCCGGCCGAAGTCATAGCCCGTTACTGCCTCGTCCCACATCAGCTGTGCGCGCCCGCTCATGCCCGTCACCGTACCGGCCCGCCGGCGGCGCGAACGAGCGGGCGTACACCAACGTCACCAGCACCAACACCATCGGCACGAGCATCGCCCCGCGGTAACTCCAGGCGTCGCCCAGCGCCCCCACCAACGGCGAACCGATCAGGAACCCGACGTAATTGAACACATTGAGTCGCGCAATGGCCGTATCCGAAGCCCCGGGGAACAAACGCCCGGCCGCCGCAAAGGTCTGCGGCACCAGCACACACAACCCGAGCCCCAACAAGGTGAACCCGAGCATCCCGACCCCGGCCCCGGGCGCCACGGCCACCACGGCGAACCCCACCGCGGCCACCACGGCACCCAACCGCACCACGGCCACGGCCCCGAACCGCCGCACCCCGAGATCCCCGATCCCCCGCCCGACCAGGCACATCACCATGTAGACGTTGTACGGAACGGTCGCCACCTGCTCCGAACTGCCCAGCACGTCCTTCAGATACTTCGCACTCCAGTTGGAGACGGTCGAGTCCCCGATATAGGCGAAGGTCATCACCAGACACAACGGCAGCAGCAACTTGAAGACGAGCGGCCCAGCCTCCGCCCCCTCGCCTTCCTCACCCGGCGCACCCCCGTCGACGTACCACCGGCTCCCCACAAAGGCGGCCGGCAACAACACAGCCACCACGGGCAGATACGACACCCACAGCGCCAGATGCCAGTGCGCCCCCGCCCAAGCCAGCGAGGCCCCCACGATCCCGCCCAGGCTGTACGCGGCATGGAAGCTGAGCATGATGCTTCGTCCGTACGTCCGCTGCAGACTCACCCCGAGCATGTTCATCGAGGCGTCCAGCGCACCCACACCGAGCCCGAACGCGCCGAGGGCGACGGCCAGTTCGGCCATGCTGTCGCCCGCCCCGACCCCGAGCAGCGCCAGGAGGACGACGGGCTGGGACCAGCGCAGCAGCACGCTGGGCCGTATTCGCTTCACCAACTGCTCGGTCGTGACGCTGCCGACCCCGGCGAGGATCGGCACCGCGGCCAGGAAGACGGGCAGCAGCCCGTCCGAGACCCCGTACCGGTCCTGGATCGCCGGGATGCGCGTCACGAGCAGCGCGAAGGTGGCGCCCTGAGCGAAGAAGCTGAACGCCAAAGAGGCCCTACCGCGCCGCAGCACATCTGTCATGGCGGCGAGCGTAAGGGCCCCGGCGTACTCGTGGGTAGATCCAGCCAAAGATGAATTCCGCTCAGCTTTACCGAGCGACGGCCAGCGACGGCATCGCCGCAGGTACGGGGGTGTCCCCGGCCTTCAGCTCCGCGTCGATCATCTCCGCCATCGGTCCTACGGCGACACCGCCACTGACCACGGACGTCACGGCGATCGTGCCGATCATCACGACCGTGCCCAGCCACACCATGGTGTCCACGGGCAGCGTGTACACACCGACGACCCGCGCGACGCACTCCGCGAGCAGCATCACACCCCACACGAGCGAGAACCGCCGCTCGGCCCGCTGAAACGCCACCGACCCGCTCAACAGCCGCTCGAACGCGGCCTCCCGCTCCGGGTCGCCCTTCACCAGGAAGGGCTTCATACCAGCGGTCATCATCGGCTTCCCCATCACCACGGACACGAGGATCCCGATCCCGACGACACTGCTGACCCCGCTGTCCTTGGCGAGCATCAGCCGCGGATCACCGGCCACGAAACTGAGCAGCAGCCCGACAACATTCACGAAGAGAATCAGCACGGCGAAGGCATTGATCGTCCGCTCCGCGACAACGCCCCACACCGTCTGCACTGCCGGCACGACACTGCTCCACCCCAGAGCCGCCACGGTCCCCATCCCGAACCCGCTCTTCAGCAGGTAATACGACCCGATCGGCACCGCCACATCCGCGAGGAGCGGCCCGAAGTTCTTCTTCATGGAGCCCGTGTTCGTCGTCATGCCCTCAGCTTGCCGCGAGGCCCCGGCCCGCCAGTAGAACCGATCGTCCGGACCTCGGCATGACAAATGTCAGTGCCCGAACGATGCCCGAGGTCATCCCAGCAGCTCAGCCAACTGCCCCATGTCACCAAAGAGTTGAGTAACCCCGCCAAGCCGCTCAGCAGGAGTCATGGCAGCGAACCCATACACATCCATCCCGGCCGCCACAGCCGCTTGCACCCCCAACGGACTGTCCTCTACGACGACACACCGCTCCGGCGCCACGCCCATCCGCTCGGCCGCGTACAGGAACAGATCCGGCGCGGGCTTCCCCCGCCCCACGTCCTCGGAGCTGAAGACCCACTCGTCCTCGAACCACTCGTCCAGCCCGGTGGTCCGATGCCCCACCCGAATCCGCTCATGGCTCCCGGACGACGCCACGCAGTACGGCACCCCGTCCGCGACCAGCCTCTCCAACACGTCGACGGCCCCGGCGACCGGCTTCAGCTCCCGCTCGAACGCGGCGAATACACGCGCATGGAAGACATCGTCGAAGTCGTCCGGCAACCGCTGCCCAGTGCGCTCCTCGACGAGATCGTGGACGCGGTGCATCGCGGCACCCATGTAGTCGCGGAGGGACTCCTCGTAGGAGGTCGGGTGCCCGAGCTCGGTGAGATAGCCGGCCAGGAGCCTGTTGGAGATCGGCTCACTGTCGACGAGTACACCGTCGTTGTCGAAGATCACGAGGTCATAGCGCATACCGCTGAGCCTAAACGCAGAAAACCCCTGTACCGAATAAACGGTACAGGGGTTTTCGCAATATTTGTTCGGCGGCGTCCTACTCTCCCACAGGGTCCCCCCTGCA
>NZ_JBICXA010000038.1:0-18996 GCF_043200035.1 Streptomyces sp. NPDC048504 | reverse complement strand
CCGGGGCCCCCCCCCCCCCCCGGGGCGGGGGGGGGGGGGGGGGGCGCGGGCCGCGCCGCCCCCCCCCCCCCCCCCCCCCCCTGGGGGGGGGGGGGCCCCCCCCCCCCCCCCCCCCCCCCCCCGACTCGTTGGTCGTACGGGTACGTCAGTGGTCGTTCTGCGCCAGCCGCAGCAGATGGTCCGCGAGGGCCTGCCCCCCGAGCGGGTCCCGGCTGATCAGCAGGAGCGTGTCGTCGCCGGCGATGGTGCCGAGGATGTCCTGGAGTTCCGCCTGGTCGATCGCCGAGGCGAGGAACTGGGCGGCGCCCGGCGGGGTGCGCAGGACCACGAGGTTGGCGGAGGCCTCCGCGGAGATCAGCAGCTCGGAGGAGAGCCGCCGCATCCGCTCCTCCTTCGCCGACTCCCCCAGCGGCACGCGCGGGGTGCGGAAGCCGCCCTCGCTCGGTACCGCGTAGATGAGGTCGCCGTCGTTGTTGCGGATCTTCACCGCGTTCAGCTCGTCCAGGTCCCGGGAGAGCGTCGCCTGGGTGACACTCAGCCCGTCGTCGGACAGCAGCTTCGCCAACTGGCTCTGGGAACGCACCGGTTGCCGGTTGAGGATGTCCACGATCCGGCGGTGGCGGGCGGTGCGGGTCTGCGGCACGGCCGGCCCCGCGGTGTGCTCGTTCTCCTGCGCCTGACTCATCGTCGACTCATTCTCCGGATCATCCGTCCCCCTTGGCCACGTCCAGGACCCCGGGCAGCGCCCGGAGGAACGCGTCCGCCTCGTCGTCGCCGAGGTTCAGCGGTGGCATCAGCCGTACGACATCGGGGGCGGGCGCGTTGACCAGGAAGCCGGCGTCCTGAGCCGCCTGTTGCACCTGGGGCGCGAGCGGCTCGGTGAGCACGATACCCAGGAGGAGGCCCGCGCCCCGGACATAATCGATCAACGGGTGACGAGAACTGCCGTCGGCGCCCTCGATTCCGTCCCGCAGCTTCTCGCTCTGACGCTTGACGTTCTCCAGCAGCCCCTCGTTCGCGATGGTGTCGAGTACGGCGAGTCCGGCGGCGCAGGCGACCGGGTTGCCGCCGAACGTCGTGCCGTGCTGGCCCGGCTGGAGCAGCTCGGCCGCGCGCCCGAAGGCCACGGTGGCGCCGAGCGGCAGTCCGCCGCCGAGCCCCTTCGCGAGGGTCACGACATCGGGCAGGACACCTTCGTGGGCCTGGTACTCGAACCAGTGCCCGGTACGGCCGACTCCGGTCTGCACCTCGTCCAGGACCAGCAGCGCGCCGTGCGCGGCGGTGATCGCGCGGGCCGCCTTCAGGTATCCGGCGGGCGGTACGACGACCCCGTTCTCGCCCTGGATCGGCTCGATGATGACGAGCGCGGTCTCGTCGGTGACGGCGGCGGCGAGGGCCTGCGCGTCGCCGTAGGGCACGTGCGTGACATCGCCGGGCAGTGGGAGGAAGGGCTCCTGCTTGGCGGGCTGGCCGGTGAGGGCGAGGGAGCCCATCGTCCTGCCGTGGAAGCCGCCTTCGGTGGCGACCATGTGCTGACGGCCCGTCAGGCGGCCGATCTTGAAGGCGCCTTCGTTGGCCTCGGCGCCGGAGTTGCAGAAGAACACCTTGCCGTCCCGGCCGAAGCGCTCCAGGAGCCGTTCGGCGAGGGCGACGGGCGGTTCGGCGATGAACAGGTTGGAGACATGGCCGAGTTCGGCGATCTGCTTGCTGACGGCTTCCACGATCGCCGGGTGCGCGTGGCCGAGCGCGTTGACCGCGATACCGCCGACGAAGTCGACGTACTCGTTGCCGTCGGCGTCCCACAGCCTGGCGCCGGCGCCGCGGACGAGGGGGAGCTTCGGGGTGCCGTAGTTGTTCATGAGCGACCCCTGCCACCGCTGGGTCAGGTCCTCATTCGCGGTCATACGGCATCCCCCTGCTTCTTGCCCGACTTCTTGGCGGACTTCTTCCTGGCGGGCTTCGGGTCGGGCAGCTCGTCCGGCACGACCATCGTGCCGATGCCCTCGTCGGTGAAGATCTCCAGCAGGATCGAGTGCTGGACCCGGCCGTCGATGACGCGGGCGGTGGTCACGCCGTTGCGCACGGCGTGCAGACAGCCCTCCATCTTCGGCACCATTCCGGAGCTCAACTCCGGGAGCAGCTTCTCCAGTTGGGTGGCGGTGAGTCGGCTGATCACCTCGTCGCTGTTGGGCCAGTCCTCGTAGAGACCCTCGACGTCCGTGAGGACCATGAGGGTCTCGGCCCCCAGCGCAGCAGCGAGTGCCGCAGCCGCCGTATCAGCATTGACGTTGTAGACATGTCCGTCGTCCTCGCTCCTGGCGATCGACGAGACGACCGGGATACGGCCGTCGGCGAGCAGTGCCTCGATCGCGCCGGTGTCGATCGCGGTGATCTCACCCACCCGCCCGATGTCGACCAACTCCCCGTCGATCTCGGGCTGGTGCTTGGTGGCGGTGATGGTGTGCGCGTCCTCGCCGGTCAACCCGACGGCGAGCGGCCCGTGTTGGTTGAGCAGCCCGACCAGCTCGCGCTGCACCTGCCCGGCGAGCACCATCCGTACGACGTCCATGGCGTCCTCGGTGGTGACGCGCAGGCCGGCCTTGAACTCGCTGACGATGCCGTGCCGGTCGAGGGCGGCGCTGATCTGCGGGCCGCCGCCGTGCACGACGACGGGCTTGAGGCCCGCGTGGTGCAGGAACACGACGTCCTGGGCGAACGCGGCCTTCAGGTCCTCGTCGATCATGGCGTTGCCGCCGAACTTGATGACGACGGTCTTTCCGTTGTGCCGGGTCAGCCAGGGCAGCGCCTCGATGAGGATCTGCGCCTTGGGCAGCGCGGTGTGCTTGCGGGTAGTGCTCATGACGAGTACGCGCTGTTCTCGTGGACGTAGTCCGCGGTGAGGTCGTTGGTCCAGATCGTCGCGGTCTCGGTGCCGGCGGCCAGGTCGGCGACGATGTGCACCTCGCGGTAGCGCATGTCGACCTTCTCCCGGTCCTCACCGACACCGCCGTTCTTGCAGACCCAGACGCCGTTGATGGCGACGTTGAGCTGGTCGGGTTCGAAGGCGGCCTTGGTCGTGCCGATCGCGGACAACACCCGTCCCCAGTTGGGGTCTTCGCCGTGGATGGCGCACTTGAGGAGGTTGTTGCGGGCGATGGAACGGCCCACCTCCACAGCGTCGTCCTCGCTGGCGGCGTTGACGATCTCGACCTTGATGTCCTTGCTGGCACCTTCGGCGTCGCGGATGAGCTGCTGCCCGAGGTCGTCGCAGACGGCGCGCACGGCTTCGGCGAACTCGGCGTGTTCCGGGATGACTTGGGAGGCGCCGGAGGCGAGCAGCAGCACGGTGTCGTTGGTGGACATGCAGCCGTCGGAGTCGACGCGGTCGAAGGTGGTGCGGGTGGCGGCCCGAAGTGCCTTGTCCAGTACGTCGGTTTCGACGTCGGCGTCGGTGGTGAGGACGACGAGCATGGTGGCGAGGCCGGGAGCGAGCATGCCGGCGCCCTTGGCCATACCGCCGACGGTCCAGCCGGCCTTGGTGCTCACGACGGCGGTCTTGTGCACGCTGTCGGTGGTCTTGATGGCGATGGCGGCCTTCTCACCCCCGTGCGGGGAGAGTTGACCGGCGGCGGTCTCGACTCCAGGAAGCAGCTTGTCCATCGGAAGGAGCAGCCCGATGAGACCGGTGGAGGCGACGGCGACCTCGGCGGCGTTGAGCCCGAGCGTGTCGGCGACCTTCTCCGCGGTGGCGTGGGTGTCCTGGAAGCCCTTCGGACCCGTACAGGCGTTGGCACCACCGGAGTTGAGGACGACGGCGGATACCTGACCGCCCTTCAGGACCTGTTCCGACCACAACACCGGCGCGGCTTTGACGCGGTTGGAGGTGAAGACGCCCGCGGCGGCGAGGCGGGGCCCGGTGTTGACCACGAGGGCCAGGTCCGGGTTGCCGTTCTCCTTGATCCCGGCGGCGATGCCCGCGGCCGTGAATCCCTGTGCTGCCGTCACACTCACGGCGCGACTCCGATCGTGGTCAGCCCGGTGGACTCGTCGAGCCCGAGGGCGAGGTTCATGCTCTGTACGGCACCGCCCGCGGTGCCCTTGGTCAGATTGTCGATAGCGCTGATCGCGATGATGCGTCCCGCGGCCTCGTCGTACGCGACCTGCACCTGAACGGCGTTGGAACCGTAGACGGACGCCGTCGCGGGCCACTGCCCCTCGGGGAGCAGGAACACGAACGGCTCGTCGGCGAAGGCCTTCTCGTACGCGGCGCGCACGGACTCGCCGGTGACACCGGGCTTGGCCTTGGCGCTGCAGGTGGCGAGGATGCCGCGGGGCATCGGCGCGAGGGTGGGTGTGAAGGACACGGTGACCGGCTCGCCGCCCGCCGCGCCGAGGTTCTGGATGATCTCGGGGGTGTGCCGGTGCCCGCCGCCGACGCCGTACGGCGACATGGAGCCCATGACCTCGCTGCCGAGGAGGTGCGCCTTGGGTGCCTTGCCGGCGCCGGAGGTGCCGGAGGCGGCGACGATCACGGCCTCGTTCTCGGCGAGCCCCGCGGCGTACGCCGGGAAGAGCGCGAGGGAGGCGGCCGTCGGATAGCAACCGGGCACGGCGATGCGCTTGGACCCCTCCAACGCGGCACGGGCGCCCGGGAGTTCGGGCAGGCCGTAGGGCCAGGTGCCGGCGTGCGCGGAGCCGTAGAACTTCTCCCAGTCGGCGGCGTCCTTGAGCCGGAAGTCGGCGCCCATGTCGACGACGAGGACGTCCGGGCCGAGCTGCTCGGCGACGGCGGCGGACTGCCCGTGCGGCAGCGCGAGGAAGACGACGTCGTGCCCGGCGAGGATTTCGGGGGTGGTTTCCTGGAGGACCCGGTCGGCGAGCGGCAGCAGATGCGGTTGCAGCGCGCCGAGTTTCTGTCCGGCGTTGGAGTTGCCGGTCAGGGCACCGATCTCGACCTCGGGGTGCGCCAGGAGCAGACGCAGCAGTTCCCCGCCCGCGTATCCACTCGCTCCGGCCACTGCCGCACGTACCGCCATGGAACCCTCCTCTTCGATGGCATGACTATACGTTTCGCTGCACGTTTATGCAATCCGAGTGAGTGGGTATGCACACAGGATCGCGACGTCCAGCGCGCATCCCTCGCTCTGTCTCCTGGCGTGGCTTCTCCTCGGACTGATGGTGCCGGGCATGGAGGAGCCCGAGGGCTGGGCGGCCGTCCTGTCGATGATCACGGTGCCCATCGGTGCCCTGGCCGTGATGCACCTGACGTACTCGGGCCTGGACCTGCGGGATGCACGCCCGCGGCCGCGCGCCGACGCGTTCCACGGATCGGACAGCACCTCCAGGGTCGCGGCGCGCACGACGGCGTCACGGTCGACGGTTCCGGCACCCTGCGTGATCGCGCCGTCGCCGTCCCGCTGCCGGAGGTCCTCGGCCAGGGCGCGGGCCTGGGCCTCGGTGTCGAGGCCCAGGAGCGCACCGGCCACCGCCCTCACCTGATGCCCTCCCAGTAACCGCGCCGGGCCCAGCGCGCGCCGGCGGCGAGCTGTTCGGCCTCGGCGGACTCCGGTGCCGGCTCCTTCAGGCGCCGGGAGAGGACGGGGGCGCGCGCGGCACGGCCGGGGTACTCGAACGCGTCGGCGCGCAGGCACAGTTCGGCGTACCCGGCGAGGAGTCCGAGATGGGCGGCGTCGAGCGCGAGTCCCGCCCGCGACGCCTCCTCCGCACGGTCGTCGCGGTCGTCGTCCTCGACGGGATGCCCGAGGGCCAGCCAGCAGTAGAGATCGGCCTGCGGCCCGAGCTCGTCCAGCCCCTCCTGCGCGGCGCGCCGGACGGCAGCATTTCCCCCGGCCAGGAACAACTGCTCGCAGCGCGGTCCTGGTACACGTCGATCATGGTCGTGCGGCTCATCGGGTAAACCCCAGGTCAAGCATGATCCAACGGTTCGGACGCGGGACACGCTCGCGCGTCCGCGGTGATCCCCGGCCGGGCTTGACCTGGAGCGCGCTCCAGGTTCTACCGTTGTGTTCATGAGCAGCGGACACCCCCCGAAGCCCCTCACCCGGGACCGGGAACCCACCCTCACCATCGCCCAGGTCTCCGAGCGCACCGGCCTCTCGCACGACACCTTGCGCTACTACGAGAAGGCCGGCCTCATCGAGCGGGTCGGCAGGACCACCGGCAACCAACGGCGGTATCAGGCAGCGGACCTGGCCTGGCTGGAGTTTCTGCTGCGGCTGCGCGAGACGGGTATGTCGATCGCCGACATGCAGAGGTTCGCGGGGCTGCGGGCGGCGGGGGACGTCACGGTCGCCGACCGGCTGGCGATGCTCCGTGAGCACCGCGCCGAACTGGCCGACCGGATCAGGGCGTTGCGCCGCAACGCGTCCGCGCTGGACGACAAGATCGACCACTACCAACGGCTGCTCCTCGACGAGGTCGGGCACGAGCGGCCGGGATCGGATGAGCTGACATGAGCGCGAGCACCACCCGTGAAGAGCGTTTCGCCCACGGCCTGGAGGTCCTGAAGCGGGTCGACGGCGAGGCTGGGCAGCGGGTCGTCGACTCGCTCGCCGACATCAACCCCGAACTGGGTCACCAGGTCGTCGCCTGGGCCTTCGGCGAGATCTACGACCGTCCCGGACTCGCCCCGCGCGACCGCCAGTTGGTGACGCTGGGCATGCTCACCGCGCTCGGCGGCTGTGAGGCGCAGCTCGACGTGCACGTGAACGCGGCGCTGAACGTGGGCCTCACGCCCGAGGAGATCATCGAGGCCCTCACGCACTCGGCCGTGTACTGCGGCATCCCCAAGGCGCTCAACGCGACCTTCGCCGCGAAGAAGGTCTTCGCCGAGCGTGGGCTGCTGCCGCTGGGACAGCAGCCCACGCCGGACACCCAGGCCGGAGCCACCTCCGCCTGATTCTCGGGCAGTTGCTACTTCTGCCTGATCCTCAGGAACGTGACGGAGTTCGCCGGGTAGGTGTAACTGAACCTGTCCGCAACCCCCTTGAAGGTGGACACGACCGGCGTGACCGCGGTCGCCGTCTCGCTGTTCACCGCGTCGGGCGCGGCGGCGAGCGTGGTGACCTTCGCCTTGGAGGAGACCTTCGCACCGCCCAGGTCGATCGCCGTACGGGCCGCCGAGGACTGGTCGTTGACGACCTTGACGATCAGGTCGCCGGTCTTCGCGTCCAAGGTGGCGACCTGACGGAACGGCTCGACCGGCTTGTCGTCGGCGAAGGTTCCCCACTCCTGGCCGTCGAGGTACAGGGTGACCTGACGGCCCCTTACCTTGATGTCGACGTCGTAGGCGCGGCCCGTCTCGATGATCCCCGGCTTGGCGATCAGCGTCGACTTGCCGCCGTCCACGGCCTGTTCGACGGCCGTCTGGGTGTTGTTCCAGCCGCCCACGTTCCACCAGTAGTAGTTGCCGGTGTCCTTGACGCCGAACGCGACCAGGAAGCCTTCTTTTCCTGCCTTCTTGGTGGCCTTCACATGCAGGTCGTAGTCGTGCCAGGCCGGATCGCCCGCAGAGACCATGGTGTTCTCGGCGGCGGTGTCGGTCTGGACGTACTGCCCGTCCTCAAGGCTCCAACTCCCGCCTCCCGTATGGGTCCACCGGGAGGCGTCACCGGAGAAGTCGTCGCTCAGCAGCGACGTCCCGTCGGCGCCGGTCACCGTCACATCGTCGTACGCCGCGCTCGTCGCCCAGGTCGACAGGCCGACCGCGCCGGAGATCGGGGCGGCGAGTGAGGGTGTGCCGGTAGCCGTCGTCGGCACCACGCGCGTGCCCACGTTGTTCATGAACAGCTTCTGGACCTCGTAGTTGGCGGAACCCCAGGACGCGTGGTTGTTGAACCACAGCAGGTCCGGGCGCCACTGGACGTAGTCCTCGTTGGCGAACAGCGGTGCGTAGGAGGCGAGTTTGACGACGTCGGCGTTGCGTTCCAGGCCGGTCATGTAGGCGGCCTCAGCTAGACCGTTCTTGAACGCGTTGCCGCCGGAGGCGTATTCACCGAGGAAGACCTTCGGGCCGGTGCGGTCGTAGGAGTCGTAGCGGTCGTTGTTCTGCAGGAACCACTGCGGGCTGTTGTAGTAGTGCTCGTCGACCATGCCGACCTTGGCGTCCTTGTTGAGCTGCCAGGCCGTGTCGAAGGTCGAACCGCTGTCGTCCGGGCCCGCGTTGGAGATCACGGTCATGTACGGGTACTTGGCCTCGATCGCCGTACGGAACCGGGTGAAGCGGGCGAAGAACTCGGTGGGGAGGTTCTCCTCGTTGCCGACCTCGATGTGGGTGAGGTGGAACGGCTTGGGGTGGCCCATCTCGGCGCGCAGCCCGCCCCACTTCGACGTCACGGGTCCGTTGGCGAACTCGACGAGATCCAGGGTGTCCTGGATGTGCCGCTTGAGCAGCGCCGGGTCGTCGACGGCCTTGTTCTGGCCGCAGCCTGTCACCAGGGCCGGTACGACGGGCAGCGGCATCGCGCCGATGTCCTCGGCGAAGCGGAAGTACTCGTAGTAGCCGAGGCCGTAACTCTGGTTGTAGCCCCAGAAGTTGGAGTTCGTGGCGCGGGTCTCGACCGGGCCGACGGTGTCCTTCCACTGGTACGAGCGCTTGCGCTGGTAGCCGGAGGCGGCGCTGTAGTCGTCCATGGAACCGGTGTTGACCAGGCAGCCGCCGGGGAAGCGCACGAAGCCCGGGTGCAGGGCGGCGACCTTCTCGGCGAGGTCCTTGCGGAGGCCGTTCGGCTCGTGCTTGTAGGTGTCGCGGGGGAAGAGGGACACCATGTCGAGGGCGGTCGCGTCGGAGGAGGCGACGGTGAGGCGGCCGGCGGTGCTGGTGCGGGTCGCGGTGAACCCCGCCCGGTACTGCGCCCAGCCGTTCTTCCTCACCTTCACCTGGTGTGCCGTCGCCAGCGTGCCGCCGGTGTCCTGGAGGCTCACGGTGAGTGTGGTGCCGCTGTCGGCGCGGGCCCACACGGAGAAGTCGTACTTCTTGCCGTCCTCGACGGCGATGCCGGTGTTGTAGCCGGCGTTCGTGACGGACGAACCGGCCGCCAGGGAAAGGTAGTTGCGGTTGGTCTCGTTGAGGCGGCCGGCGTCGTCCACGACCTGGGCCGTACCGGCGACCGTCCAACCGGTCAGCGGGGTGTACGACGTGTTGTCGTCGGTGGAGTACTCGAAGGACCGGTTCTGCACGAGCTCGGCGTACAGGCCGCCGTCGGCCGCGCGGTTGATGTCCTCGAAGAAGACGCCGTACATCGTCTTGTCGATCGCGGCGCCCTGCGCAGACGGATCGACGGTGATCGCGTAGTCGGTGACGTCCTCGGCGTGGGCAGGTGCGGGGACGACGGTCGTCGCCAGCAGGAAAGCGCTTGCCCCCAAGGCAAGTCTCAGGCGGATGCGGCTGGTGCGTGACATGGATACTCCGCGGCTCTTGAAGTTGCCCTGAAGCGGCTCCGGAACTTACCCGGAAGCCACTCCAAGGTTGTTCGAAATACCAGACGTCGGTCAGCACTTCGAACGGCAAGATAGAGAAGGGGCGTGAGCACGTCAATGGGGCCGGGGCGTGGAGGGACGTAGGGTCGAGGGCATGCATGCGCTGTTCCCGTACCTGGCCCTGCTCGGCTTCCTGACCGCCGTCCTGGGGTTCTTCACCTGGCTGGCCCGGCGGATCCGCCGCCGCGGCACCGCCGGCGGCGCCATGGGCGGCGCCCTGGCCGCGTACGAGGAGGCATTCCGGGCCACGAGCCACGCCTCGCACTACGAGATCCGGACCCAGGGCGAACGCAAGGCGCCCACCGACTCGCCGGACGGCCGGCGTCCGCGGCGGCGGCGGCGCGGGAAGGGGTGACGATGGGCGAGTTCTGGCCGGTGCGGGACGTGTTGGCGTATCTGTCCGGGAGCTGGCGGGTGCGGAGGTCGGTACGGGACCTGTCGAGCGGCGACGAGGGCGACTTCGCGGGTACGACCGTCTTCACCGCGCTGCCCGAAGGGGGCCTGCTGCACGCGGAGTCGGGCACCTTCACCTGGCGGGGCGTGGCCCGCCCCGCCGAGCGGACCCTACGGTTCCTGCCGGGCGGCACACCGGGGACGGCCGACGTGCGCTTCGGCGACGGACGGCCCTTCCACCACCTGGATCTGACCTCGGGGCACCATGTCGCCGACCATCCCTGCTCGGCGGATCTGTACCGGGGCGAGTTCACGGTGCTGGACGCGGACCACTGGCGGACGGTGTGGCGGGTGGGCGGGCCTGCGAAGGATCTGGTGCTCAACACGGAGTACGCGCGCGGGAGTTGAGGGGCAACGCCCTCACCCGCTACACCCGCGGCAAGACCCGCCCCGCCCTACACCCGCCTCGACGGAACCCCCGCCCCGTCGAACCGCAGATTCCACCGCCCCGCATGCCCCGTGACCGTGGTTGTCGACAGGGGGCGTACGTCGAAGTTCCAGTAGGTCGACGGGGGTGCCTTGAGGGCGTAGACCAACGCGGCGCGGATGACGGAGGGTTCGGCGACGGCGACTATGCGGCCGCCGTCGTCGTCGGGGCGGGTGTCCAGCCAGCCGCCGACGCGGGCGATGAAGGCCAGCAGGGACTCGCCGCCGTGCGGGGTGGAGCGCGGGTCGGCGAGCCAGGCGTCGACCAGGGCCGGTTCGCGGGCCATCGCCTCGCCGAGGGTCAGGCCGCGCCAGCGGCCCATGTCGCAGTCCCGCAGGGCGAGTTGCACCAGCGGGGTGTAACCGAGGCCGTCGCCGGTGGTCCGGCTGCGCGGGGTCGGCGAGCAGTAGCGCAGTTCCGCCGCCGCCAGCGGCAGCAGGACCGGGGCGGCGCGCTGGACCTCGTCCCAACCCGCCTGGTCCAGCGGGCGGTCGTCCTCGAAGCGCTCCGCGAGCAGCGGCGAGCTGCGCGCGGCGGCGACGAACGTGACCCGAAGTTGCATGCGGCGATCGTGATCCGCCGAAGTACGCAGGTCAAGGGGGGCCGGATGAGAGTTACCCAGGGTGGGCGAAACCTCACGTCGAGGTCGGGACCAGGCGGACAACTCACTCGAAAATGCGGGCCATCCACCGGTCGGGCCGCTCCAACGGCTTGAAACCGAGCTTCTCGTACACCCCGTGGGCGTCGTGCGTGGCGAGCAGGATCCGCCGCAGCCCGAACGGCCGCAGCTCCTCGCACACGGCGCCGACGAAGGCCGTGCCGATGCCCTTGCCGCGTGCCGACGGATCCACGTACACGTCGCACAGCCACGCGAACACGGCCTGGTCGGTGACCACGCGCGCGTACGCCACCTGCTCCCCCGAAGCCGTGTCGTACACCCCGAAGTTCATCGAGGACGCGACCGCCCGCTCATGCTTCTCGCGGGGCCGGTCCTTCGCCCAGTAGGCGTCGGTGGACAGCCAGTGGTGGGTGCGGTCGACGTCGACGCGGGCGGAGTCGGCGGAGAACTCATAGCCGTCGGGAAGGCTCGGGATGTCGTTCATGGCGGGAGGCTCGCAGGCCAGGGGCGCCCGCGTCGAGCGGTTTTCCCCATGGCCCGGGCGTTGTCAGTGGCGGGTGGCAGGCTTTGGACCATGACACGGACGACCACCGCCGCAACGTGAACGCGGTGGACCACTTCCGCTGGTTCGGGGACGGGGAGAGACGGCTGCACTTCGAGCCGCTCTTCGCCTACGTCCGGGACGGCAGCCACGCGGACGAACCCGAACTCCTCGCCGGGATGCGGGAGTCGGGCTTCGACCTGAGTGAGGACAAGGACCGGAGCTACGGCCTCCACACCGAGGCCGCCTTCGCGCTCGCCCATCGCCTGACGGGCGTGCACCTGACGCCGGAGCTGTTCGCGTCCCTGGAGTTCGCCGGCGCCCTGGTGCCGGTGCCTGAGGACTAGAGCACCTCCGCGTCAGAGCACCCCCTCGCAGGCCCCCCGGAGCCGCCGCACCCCCTCCACGATCTCCCCCGTCCCCGCGACCGCCGCGAAGCTCAACCGGACGTGGGCGGCCGGGGGTTCGGCGCTGAAGTAGGGGCGGCCGGGGGTGATCGAGACGCCCGCGCGGAGGGCCGCGATCGTCAAGGAGTGTTCGTCCGTGCCCTCCGGGAGGCGGAGCCAGAGGTGGTAGCCGCCGGAGGGGATGTGCGGGAGGGAGAAGGCGGGGAGTTCGAGGCGCAGGGCGGTCGTCAACGCGTCGCGGCGGGTCTTCAACTCCGTTGAGATCGCGCGGAGATGGCGGGGCCAGGCCGGGGAGCCGACGAGTTCCAGGGCCGCTTCCTGGAGCGGGCGGGGGACGAAGAAGGTGTCGACGACCTGGATGGCGCGCAGGCGTTCCAGTACCGGGCCGTGCGCGGCGAGGGCGCTGACCCGGAAGCTGGGCGAGGTCGCCTTGGTGAGCGAGCCGACGTGGACGACGACTCCGTCGGGGTCGTCGGCGGCGAGCGGGCGCGGCAGCGGGCCCGCGTCCTCGTGCACCAGCCGTCGTACGAAGTCGTCCTCGATGACGAACGCGCCCGCGTCGCGGGCGATACGCAGGACCTCCGGGCGGCGGGCGGGGGCGAGGACCGCGCCGGTCGGGTTCTGGAACAGGGGCTGGCAGACGAAGACCCGGGCGCCGGTGGCGCGGAACGCGTCGGCGAGCAGGGAAGGTTTCACGCCGTCCGCGTCCACCGGCACCGGCACCGGGCGCAGGCCCGCCGCCCGCGCGATCGCCAACATGCCTGGATACGTGGGGGATTCGACGAGGACCGGTGCGCCGGGGGGTGCGAGGGCGCGCAGTGCGGTGGTGAGGGCGGTCTGGCCGCCCGCGCTGACCAGGACGTCGGCGGCCGTCACCGCTCCGCCGATGCTGCGCGCGAACCACTCGCGCAGTTCCGGCAGGCCCTCCATCGGCGGCCGTCCCCAGGCGCCGGGACGACGGCCGGCCCGGGACAGGGCCGCGGCCATCGCGCGCTCGGGCTGCAAGGAGGGGTGCAGATAGCCGCCGTTGAACTCGATCACGCCCGGCGGCGGGACGGCCAGCGTGGCCAGGACCGCGGACGCGTCCACCGTGCGCGGGACGAAGTCGGCGGTGCCGTCCGCACTGAGCGCGACCTCCTGCCACGAGGTGTCCCCCGAGGCGGCGGCGGTCGCGGGGCGGGGCGCCGCCCGGAACGCGCCGGCGCCGGGCCGGGTGACCACCAGTCCCTCGGCGGCCAGCTGCGCGAGGGCGCGCGAGACGGTCACGGGGCTCACCCGGAACCGTCCGACGAGCGCCCGGCTCGACGGCAGCTTTCCACCGGGTGAGTAGCGGTCGAGTTCCTGTCGCAGATGATTCGCCAGTTCACCGACACTGCTACGCTCTTGCATGAGAGCACACGATAGCGCTACTGCCCCGAGCCCGATAGCGGTCAGCACCAGCCCCGTCACCACCGCACCGGCTCCCGCGCTCGGAGTCCGCGCCGGTACCGTCCAGGCCGCGCTCGGTGTGATCGCCTTCTCCCTCACCTTCCCCGCCACCGCCTGGGGGCTCGAAGGCTTCGGCGCCTGGTCGTTGGTGGCCGTGCGCAGCGTCCTCGCCGCGGTCATCGCGGGCGGCTGTCTGCTGGCGCTGCGCGTCCGTGTGCCCGGTCGCCAGCACTGGGGCGGGCTGGCCGTCGTAGCCGCCGGAGTGGTGGTCGGCTTCCCGCTGCTCACCACGCTCGCGCTGGAGACGTCGACCACCGCGCACGCGGCGGTGGTTGTCGGTCTGCTGCCGCTGACGACCGCCGCCCTGTCCGCGCTGCGCACCGGCACCCGCCCCTCGCGCACCTTCTGGACGGCCGCGCTCACGGGTGCCGGCGCGGTGCTCGCCTTCACGGTCCAGCAGAGCGGCGGCGCCGTGACCACCGCCGACCTGTATCTGCTCGCCGCGCTGCTGGTCTGCGCGGCCGGCTACACCGAGGGCGGCCGGCTGGCCCGGGTCATGCCCGGCTGGCAGGTCATCGCCTGGGCACTGGTCCTGTGCCTGCCGCTGAGCGTGCCCGCCGCCGCGATCGCGCTGTCGTACGACACCCCGCACCTCACCGCGCACAGCGTGGCCGGGCTGCTGTGGGTCGCCGCCGGTTCGCAGTTCCTCGGGCTGGTCGTCTGGTACCGGGGCATGGCCGCCATCGGCGTCCCGAAGGCCAGCCAGTTGCAGTTGGCCCAGCCGCTGCTCACACTGGTGTGGTCGGTCCTGCTGCTCGGCGAGCACCTGCCCGTGGCCGCCCCGCTGACCGCGGCGGCGGTGCTGGTGTGCATCGCCGTCACGCAACGGGCCCGGAGTTGAGAGGCGGGCACGTCCCGGTCCCGGCCGGGCGGTCCGCCGTAGAATCGAAGGGCATGGACCGCTGCTCCCGTACTCGGTGAGGAGGCGCGAGAGATGCGTGCGATCGTGGGTGATCGGCTCGTCCAGCACGGCCGGGTGGTCGGCGTGCACGACCAGGTCTCGGAAGTCGTCGAGGTGATGGGCGCGGAGGGCAGTCCGCCGTACCGCGTCCGGTTCGCCGACGGGCACGAGGCCGTGATGTCGCCCGGCCCGGACTGCGAGATCAAGCACCAGGACATCAAGTACCCGGACGCGGAACGGTAGTTCAGCGCGGGGGCTTCGCCGGCTGCTGGTAGTGGTCGGCCACCACCCGTGCCATCGCGCCGACCGGATCCACCGCCACGTCCCGGGCCGCGAAGAAGACATGCCCGCCGACCTGGGGGTACTTGGCGGCGAGGGTGAGGTGGCGGGACAGTTCGGCCGGGTCCTGCCAGGCCGCGGGCTGCGCCGGATCGCCCGCCTTGTACAGGGCCTCACCTGCGTACAGCTGCGTCTTCGTGCCGCGCGCGACCTCCGCCCACCAAGGCAGCAGCTTCGCGTAGTCGGCGGCGGCGAAGCCGATGTTCCAGTACAACTGCGGCCATATGTATCTGAGGTGACAACCGCTCTACGCTGGTCACATGACGACTGCGACAGTGAGCTATGAACACCCTTGGACAGAGGGCGAGTTGGCCGAGCTTGCGCACCTCAAGTCCCTGAACGAGCAACTCCCGGAGGACTGTCCGCGCACTTCTCTCCGTGCGACTGTCGATCCTCACCGACGACACAACGTCGCCGGTACGCCAGGAGTTAGACCTCTGGCGCAAGGCGAACGACGACAGGGTCAGAGTCGTAGGAGTCGCCAGGGACCTGAACGTATCGGCGACCAAGGTCCCACCTTGGAAGCGCAGGGAACTGGGGAAGTGGCTCAACGACCGGTCTCCCGAGTTCGACGTTCTGATGTTCTGGAAGCTCGACCGCTTCGTCCGTCGCATCCTGGACCTACAAGTGATCATCAACTGGTGCCAGGAGTACGGGAAGAATCTCAAGTCCCTTCACGACCCCATCGACCTCTCCAGCACGATCGGCAAGACAATCGTCTCCCTCATTGCTGGCATGGCCGAGATCGAGGCTGCGAACACCGGTATCCGGGTTGCCTCCGTTTGGCAGCACGCGAAGACACAAGAAACTTGGATTATCGGTCGCCCTCCGTATGGATATGCGACGGAGAAGGACAAGGGCGAAAAGGTCCGCCTTGTGATTGACCCTGTCGGCCACAGGGTCTTGCGCTGGGCTTACAGAGCGGCAATGCGCGGTGTCTCTGCCTCGAAGATGGCCAAGATTCTAAACCGCGCAGGAATCGCGGGATCCAACGGAGGAAAGTGGACGTCAACCACCCTCCTGCTACAGCTCCGTAATCCGGCAATCAAGGGACTTCGGGTTGAAGTCGCCGGGAGATCTGGACGGAAGCGCTCACAGGAAGTCCTCGACGCCAAAGGCAATCCAATCAAGGTGGCGGACCCCATCCTGACCCGGGAAGAGTTCGACGAGCTACAGGACGCCTTGGACCGAGCCAGCAGAACGAATGAGAATCCGTGGACGGCAGGGGCAACCAAGTTCCTTGGTGTGATCGTCTGCCGCAACTGCAAGACCAACTACACCGTACGGACATCGACCAGCCGAGGAGTTCGGTACAAGTACCTTCGCTGCCGCGTATGCGGGGGCAAGGGCGCAGACCCTCAAGAGCTTTACGCAGCTCTCGTGGACGCCGTACTTGAGGAACTTGGGGATCAGGCCGTCGAGTACAGAGAGTACGCCCGTGGAGCGGAGATGCGGGATCAGCTCCGGCAACTGGAAGCTTCCACCAGGTACTACATGGAAGGCCTCGCCCCAGGGGGTCGCTTCGACCGAGGTGGGTTCGTCAAAGAGACCGCAGAGGAAACCCTTCAGTCCCTGCTCAAACAGATGGATGACATCGATCCGGAGAGCGCCAAGGACCGGTGGGTACTCGTTCACGGCGGTCGCACATACCGGCAGCAGTGGGAGACTGGCGGTATGGAAGGCATGTCCCATGACCTCATACGCGCAGGGATTAAATTCGAAGTGGGCTACAACGAGTCCAACGAGCTTGAGGCGGATCTACTAATTCCTGAGGATGTGAGAGAGCGACTGGTAATCCGAGAGAACGCCTTCAAGACTGGTTTCTGAGGATACAAGGAGCCCCGACCCTTTCAGCAGGGTCGGGGCTCCTTAGCGTCAGAACTTCTTCACTCGTACGAGCCTCCGCTCCCCTTTCTCACTCACTCGATAGACACGAATTGTCAGCCCTTTATTACACCGCGCTCCCCTTCCCTTCTTCGGATCAGTCACGGCCACTCACCCCACTGGTCCGGGTCTTCCGGTGCCTCCCTGGCCAGTTGGAGACTGCGCGCGTGATCTTCGGCAATTCCGAAAGCAAGGCCAGCCGCACCAGGGGTATGGCCGGAGCCGACGTAGCGCCAGGCCGACTCTGTGACCGCTGACGGATCATCGGGCTTGGCATCGCCCCTGCGATGGTCGGCGCGCTCCCCGCGCAGTACGCCGTACGTGGTGGAGTAGCGACGGGATTTGGTGAGGATGTGGCCCCGGTAGCCGAGGCTGTGAGCCCATGGGCGAAGCCCGAGGTGTTCCAGTTCGGACAGTCCACCCAGGCGCCAGCAAGTACCCATCAACGCCCGTACGTGGCTGTTCACGACTGCCGCACGGATGTCCCCCAGGCCGGTAACCCGGTAGTCCAGTCCGGCCGCAGTCTCCGCCGCACCCTTGGTCACGTACTTCGCCACGTACCCGGCCACCGCCGAATCTGACGGCACGTCACCATCAGAGACGGACCGGATGGGATGGGCGTCGAACTGCCCGCCCCAGCCGACTCGTTCCGTACCGTAGGCACCCGAGTAAGGCACCGTGACGAAACTGGACGCAGCAGCGTGCTCGACCGCATCGAGGAGCAGTTCCTCGGTCGCCCAGTCCGGGGCGGACGAGCCGGGCCCCTCCGGACCGTCCAGACGCACGACCGCGTGGAAGTGGATCGCCGAGCGCCGTTGGAACTCAGCGACTTTCGCGAAGGACACCACCAGGTGATCGCCGAGTTTGGTGCGCGGTATGCCACCGGCCGAGGCGAGGTAGCGGCGTACGGCCGTGGTAAACCGGTCCCACAGTTTCCCAGCGTGCGCGTGCCACAACACGTGTCGGGGGTAGTCGTAGCAGCCGGGGCACAGCGGCAGGCCGACCACAGGTTCGTCATCGGTGTGCATCAAGCCACAGCCCAGCCGCCGTCCATGCTCGCATCGTGGATCATCTCGGCGAGGGTGGCACCGCTCCCCGGCCAGCACTCGATGCACCGGCCCGAAAGACGGAGCGGTCAGGGTGACGAACAGCCGGGATCGATCACGCACCGCATCGGGCACACCCTTGCCGCCGGACAGGCCAGCACGAACGAGTTGGAACGTGTCCCCGGCATGCAGGCGAGAGCATGGCTCGCAGACCGAGGCCCGCCGGTTACGGCAGCGCACGGCCAGTCGCTCACCCGGTTCTCCGGCGGTCGAGTAGGACGTGATCACCTCACCCGTGGTGGCATCGCGGGTGACCGTCGAGCCGGACAGATAGATCGGATTGGCACAACCGCCAATCGCTTTGATCTGCTCCTTCCAGCGCGAAAAGAGCGGATCATTGACGAGCCGTATAAGGTCACGGTCCGCCTCTGAAAGAGCTTGCAGACGTAGTTCGCGTGCCAGCGCGCCGGTACGCTCGGCCGGAGCGGACGACACGGCAGGCAGGCGGGTTTCCCCTTTGGTTTCGTTGCCGGATTCGGCAGGCATGACGCGGCCTCCAGAGCCTCAAATCGGAAATTATGTAGCGGGTGTTCATGGGTTCTCCTCAGCGCTCCTAGGGCGTTCATCTCAGACACGCCCCGGTTGGACGCGTTCAACTTGCCTTGCAATTATAGGAGTTAACACCGTAAGCGGCCCCTAAGTTTCCGGCGGGATCGCCGACCTAAAACAGCCGGAGTGAAATCGGGAAAAGCCAGCTCCAGCTCAAGGTGCACGGATCAGACGGACTGCATTCACGCAACCGAATTACCCAGGGGTTCGGCATCCGAGGGCATGCCCGGAGAGCGGGAAGCACGCTGCCTGCCAGTGGTGGACCAAACGTCCCTGATCGGCCGGTGATGCCTCGCGCCGTGCACCCATCGGGAGACGGGAACGGTCAGCGGTTCGGGACGTGGCGGAATCTGGCTTTACTTCTTCCAGGGCGCGCCTTCGGCGCGCCGCCGCGACGGCTACCGCACCCCGGCCCGGCATGCGGCCTTCGGCCGGTCCGGTCCGGGGCGCCGCCGTCACGGGGCAGCCAGCAGCCCCGGATGTGCACCAGATCCAGCACGACCCATGCGCCCGCGTCGATCCCTTGGGGACTGTGGCCCAAGGCTCACGACCTCCAGCAGCTAGGCCACCAACCCGCACCGCGACACCCCGCCGGTCTCCCACCCGGTATCGGGCGGCTCGACGCCCGTCGAGTCCAGCACTGGACGTGCAACCCTCCTGGGCCGGGGGCCGACGGCCTACGAGGCTTTAGACACCTCACGATGCCAACGCGTCAAGCTGCGGCAGCAAGCTCGGTGGGGAAGGCGGTCTGTTCGTCGAACAGCTTGCGGTGCTGGAGACAGTG
>NZ_JBICXA010000037.1:0-21007 GCF_043200035.1 Streptomyces sp. NPDC048504 | reverse complement strand
CGGTTCGGGGGGGCGGGGCGGGGGGGCGCCGGGGGGCCCGTGGGCGGCCCCACCCCGCGGGGCGGCTGGGGGGAGGGCAACACGAACGCCGAGCCGGGTCACCGCATGCGGTGACCCGGCTCGGCGTTCGAGGGGACGGAGTCGGTCAGGACCCGAGTTGCGCACTGCCCGCGATCACCGCGGACGGCGACGGCTGGTGGCCGACGCTCCTGCGGTCGGTCGCCTGGTGGGAGAACTGCGTGTGGTAGAGATCGGCGTAGAGTCCCGCTGCCGCCAGCAGTTCCTCGTGGGTTCCGCTCTCGCAGATCCGGCCGTCCTCGACGACCAGGATCTGGTCGGCCTCGCGGATGGTGGACAGTCGATGGGCGATCACCAGCGAGGTGCGGCCGGCGAGGGCGGTCCTGAGCGCCTGCTGGATCGCCGCCTCCGACTCCGAGTCCAGATGGGCGGTCGCCTCGTCGAGCACGACGATCGGCGGGGCCTTGAGCAGCAACCGGGCCAGGGCTATCCGTTGCTTCTCGCCGCCGGAGAGACGGTAGCCGCGGTCACCCACGACGGTGTCGAGGCCCTCGGGAAGAGCGGTGATGGTGTCCCACATCAACGCCGCCCTGCACGCCTCGATCAGCTCCTGCTCGTCGGCGCCGGGACGGGCGTACGACAGGTTGGCGCGGAGGGTGTCGTGGAAGAGGTGGGACTCCTGGGTGACGACACCGACGTTCTCGCGCAGTGAGTCGAGGGTCAGCTCACGGATGTCGTGGCCGCCGATGCGTACGGTGCCGAGGTGCGGATCGTACATACGGGGCACCAGCTGGGTGATGGTGGTCTTGCCGGCGCCCGACGGGCCGACCAACGCGGTGAGTTTGCCTGCCGGAGCGCGGAAGCTCAGTTCGTGGAGGACTTCCTGCGCGGTCGCGTCCGACCGCTCGTGCTTGCGGCTCGCGGTCGCCTCCAGTGACTCCATCGACACCTCGTCGGCGCTGGGGTACCGGAAGGAAACCCCCTCGAACTCGATGTCCGGGGCGTCCGCGGCCGATCCCTCCCGGCTCTCGGCACCGGCTTCGGGCAGCAACGCCTTGGCGCCGGGGCGCTCGGTGATCAGCGGCTTGAGATCGAGAACCTCGAAGACCCGGTCGAAGCTGACCAGGGCGACCGTGGCGGTCGCCTGCATGGTCGACAGTTCGTTGACGGGGCCGTACAGCCGCATCAGCAGGGCCACCATGGCCACCAGTGTGCCGAACTCGATGGTCCCGTCGATGGTGAGGGCGCCGCCCAGGCCGTAGACCAGGGCCGTGGTGAAGGTCGTGAGAACGGTGACGATGATGGGCAGCAGCCGACCCCAGACGACCAGCCTGATGGCGAGGTCGCGGACTTCGGCGGCCTTGCCGGCGAACAGCGCGTCCTCGTCCTGCGGACGCCCGTAGAGCTTGGCCAGCATGGCGCCCGAGACGTTGAAACGCTCGGTCATGATCGAGCTCATCTCCGCGTCCTGCTCCATGAGCGATCTGGTGATGCGCTGCATGCGACGCGTCAGCAGACGCGCGGGGATCAGGAACAACGGAATCATCACCAGAGCCGCCACGGTGATCTGCCAGGAGAGGTAGAACATCGCGCCGAGGACCAGGACCAGGGTCAGAATCGTGGAGACGGCCTGGGTGAGCAGGGTGGTCACGGCCTGCCGGGCACCGGCGACATCCGTGTTGAGCCGGCTGATCAGCTTGCCGGTCTGTGTGCGGGTGAAGAACGCCAGCGGCTGCTGCTGCACGTGCGAGAACACCTGGGTGCGCAGTTGGTAGACGACTCCTTCGCCCACCCGGCCCGAGCACCAGCTCTGCATGTAGGCGACCCCGGCGTCCACCAGGGCCAGTCCGGCCAGCGCCAGGCTGAGCCACACGACGACGTCGAGGTGCCCGGGCAGGATGCCCTGATCGATGATGTACTTCAGGATCAGTGGACTGGCGGCCGCGATGCAGGCGTCCAGGGCGGTCACCGTCAGCAGCAGCGCCACCTGCCGGCGGTAGGGCCGGGCGTACGGGAGGATGCGCCGCACCGTTCCCGGTCTGACCTGCTGGCGCTGGAGCGACTCGTCGCCCGGCCGCAGCCGTATCGGGCCCATGGACGGGCGGTTTAGCACGGTCACGGAAACTGCCTCGCTCTCTGTTCTTCTCGCATCGCCGCATTGGGTGGAGAGAAGACATCGGGTCAACATCCGGCGACCAGGACCGGAATTCTGCGGTGTGCTGAAATCGCCGTCGCAGCATTCCATGAAGAGAAAACCGTGGCATCCACGATGCAGTGCACGGTCACCCCGATCAATGCCGGACGGACCGTTCATCCGGCTGTTTGCGGGGTGCCCGGCTCATGGCACGGGAAGGGGGCCGAGCCCGGAGAGGAGATCGCGGCGCTTCGGGGTGTCAGCGCGGAATGGCGTCACGCGCGAGGACCCCGGGAAGGCCGGAAGGCCGTGAAAGACGAGGGTGGGATGCGGGGGAGCCGGAGCTCCCCCGACACCGTCGATCAGCCCTCGGTCCAGCCGTGGTTCTTGGCGGACTGGAGCAATCCCGCCCGGATCTGAACAATCTGATCTCCCGTCAGCGACGGGGCCGTCGACAGGAGCACCTCGGTCACCTCGTGCAGGTACTCGTTCGCGGCGAGCACGTCGCACAGGGAGTCGTCGCCGTCGGCATGCCTGGCGGGCTCCGACACCAGGGCCGCGGCGACGCCGACGGGCGTCTGGAAGGCCGCGGACTTGGCCTCGGCCCCTTCCGCGAGCCGGACGGCCGAGGCCTTGAGCCCGCGGTCACCCTCCTCCACCTCGAACTGGACCGCGAGGCCCGAGCGAATATAGTGCTCGGGGATCAGGAGATCGTTCACGTGCAGGAAGACGTCGTCCCCTCCGTGATCGGGAGCGATGAATCCAAAACCCCGCACACTGTCGAACCGCACCACATGACCGGTAACCATGCCCACCAACCCCTTGCCCACCGGGCCCCTTGCCCGGATCAGCGTCATGCTGAAGAAGATAGGACAGGGGCACCCGTGGAGGCGAGCGGCCGGCGGTGGAACAGGACGTTCAACCGCCGCCGTGCCGCACTTGAACGCCGTCTCGTGACGGCCGCGGATTGGTCTTCGCCGGTTGCCCGAACTGCATGCTGGAGGTAGGTTCGAATGCAGTTTCGGGCGTTCTGGAGGAGTGGCGGTGAGTTGATGAAACCGCTACCGGTGTACTGGTCGCGAGTTCGACAGCATTGATTCCGCATTTCCCTCACTGCCCGGCGGTCGCAGATTTTCTGCCGAAAGTCGTCGTCAAGAACAGACGTTTCTTCAGTGGGGGAGCGGGAAATGAAGCGTAGCGCTGTCGACTCGAGGTATCCAGAATCCTCCGGAGAAAGAGACGGCTTGGCCTGGTCCGCCGCGCCTCCCGCGTCGGCCGTGCGCGGGGTCACGTCCGTTCCGGTCGCCTCGCTCCTTCCCGCGGACTCCCCGCGTCTCGAGGGCCAGGCCGCGGAGCACGTGGCCCGGTTGGCGGCGGTGGAGACCCCGCTCCCTCCCATCCTGGTGGACCGGCGCAGCCTGCGCGTGATCGACGGAATGCACCGGCTGGCGGCCGCCTTCCGCAAGGGCGAGGCGACCGTCCTCGTCGAGTTCTTCGACGGCACCGCCGAGGAGGCCTTCCTGCGGGCTGTCGAGGCGAACGTGACCCACGGCCTCCCGCTGTCGAGGGAGGACCGCCGAGCCGCGACCGAGCGCATCATCGCCTCGCATCCCGCGATGTCGGACCGGGCGATCGCCCGGGTCGCGGGCCTGGGAGCCAAGA
Source organism: Streptomyces sp. NPDC048504 (assembly GCF_043200035.1). NCBI lineage: Bacteria > Bacillati > Actinomycetota > Actinomycetes > Kitasatosporales > Streptomycetaceae > Streptomyces > Streptomyces sp. NPDC048504. The sequence goes on along the minus strand of NZ_JBICXA010000037.1, from coordinate 17,193 downwards.
CGGTAGCCGCCATACGGCGCAACTCCGCAGGCGGGAACACCCAGTTGAGCGCGCGCATCGGCAGGGACGGCAAGGTGCGCCCCCTCAACGGCGCCGAGGGCCGCGAGCGGGCCGCTCGACTGATCGCCGAGCGTCCGCAGGCGTCGTTGCGCGAGATCGCGAGGCTCGCCGGTGTCTCGCCCGCGACGGTGAGCGACGTCCGCAGACGGCTCCTGGCCGGCGAGCCGCCCGTCCCGGAGCAGACGCCCCAGCCGGCCCCGCCCGGCGGCGGGCGCCCGCAAGCCGACGCCGTGGATCCGATCCTGCCGGTGGTGTCCGCCGCGCCGGAGGGGCCGCGGCCGCCTGCGCGTGGCAGCCGGCTGCCGGTCCCCGACCACGCCGCCCTCTTCGACAGGTTGCTCAGCGATCCGTCGCTGCGGCACAGGGAGGGGGACCTGCGCCTGTTCCGGGTACTCCAGCGCAACGCGATCGAGGAGCGGGGCTGGTCCAAGCTGGCCGCCGCGGTGCCCTCGCACTGCGGGGACCTCGTCGTCGACCTCGCCCGCCAGTACGCCGAGACCTGGCTGGAGGTGGCGCAGGAACTCGACGAAGGCGCCGGGTGAGGGCCGCGCGGGGAACCGGCGCGGGAGACCTTGACGCGAACTGACGAGCCCTGGTGCGTCCCGTATGCCCTCTGGGCCTCTGTGGGGCGGCGAACATCTCCTTGGCTCTCCTTGGCTCTCCTGCGCGGCGAACAACCCCCACTCCTCGTGTGCCGCGGACGCCCGCCCCGGCTCCTCGTGCGTCTCGTTCAGGCGCGCCCCAGGACGACGACGGCGTTGTGCCCGCCGAAGCCGAACGAGTTGCTCACCGCTACGGGGACCGGGGCGGACCGCGGAGCGCCGTGCACGATGTCGATGTCGGCGATGTCGGCCCCCGGCTCATCGAGGTTGGCGGTGGGCGGGACGACGCCCTGTTCGACGGACAAGGCCGTGAACACCGCCTCGGCGGCGCCGGCGGCTCCCAGCATGTGCCCCGTCACTCCCTTCGTGGAGGTGACCGCCGTGTGCGAGCCGAAGAAGCTGTGGATGAGGCGTGCCTCGACGGCGTCGCCCAGCGGCGTGCCCGTGGCATGCGCGTTGACCAGCGCCACGTCCGACGCGGCCACCCCGGCGTCCGCCAGTGCGCTTCGCATGGCGAGCCGCGCGCCTTTCCCGTCCGGGTCGGGCGAGGTGAGGTGGTGGGCGTCCGTGGACTCGCCGTACCCCAGGAGCGTCGCGTACGGGCGTCGGCCACGGGCCCGCGCGTCCGCCGCACGCTCCAGCACGAGCACCGCGGCCCCTTCCGCCAAGACGAAGCCGTCACGGTGCCGGTCGAACGGCCGGGACGCCGACGACGGTTCGTCGCGGCGCCGGGACAGGGCCTTGAGCCGGTCGAAGGCGGCGGACAGGAGCGGGGTGATCGCGGCGTCGGTGCCACCGGCCAGCACGACGTCGCAGCGGCCGGCGCGCAAGAGGTCGAGGGCGAAACCCAGCGCCGTGGTGCCGGATGCGCACGCGGTGGCCACGGCGAGCGTGGGTCCGTTCAGGCCGAGGTCCAGGGCCACCGCGGCCGCGGCCATGTTCCCGATGGCCTTGGGGACGGTCAGCGGATTGACCGCACGCGGCCCCGTGTTCCGCAGCCGCGCCGACTGCTCCAGCCAGGTTTCCAGGCCACCGACGGCGGTACCGATCAGCACTCCCACCCTGGCCGGGTCCCAGTGCCCTCCGTCCGCCGCCGCGTCCGCCACGGCTTCGCGGGCCGCCGCGACGGCGTACTGCGTGAAGGGATCCATCCGGCGCGCGTCGGTCCCCAGTACCGTGTGCGCGTCGAACGCCGACACCGCACAGCTGAAGTCCACGGCCATGCCCTCGAGCCGGGCGTCGGGAGCCGCCGTGGGCAGCCCGGCACAGGCTGCCTTCCACGCCGTCGCCGTGTCCGTGCCGGCGGGCGACACCATCCCGACGCCCGTGATCACCACATCCGGGTGCCGCTGTCTTCGTCCGTTCATGCCGGCACGACCGCCCCGCGAACGTGCAGCAGCCCGGCCAGCTCGGTGACGGTGGTGGAGCCGGTCAGCTCCGCCTCGTCGACCGTCACGCCGAGTTCCTCCTCCAGATGCGCGCCGAGCTCCGCCAGGGACAGCGAGTCCACTTCCAGTTCCGCGAACGACTTGTCGGGGTCGATGACTCCGGGGACCTTGTAGACGGTGCCGAGGAGGGTGGTGAGGTAGTCGATGAACACAGGTGGCTCCTTCTGTCAGACCTCTGAGGTGACGGCGGTCAGCTGTGGCCAGATCAGTCCCGTGGACGCCCAGCTGAGGCCGCCGCCGAAGGCGGTCAGCACGGTGCGGGCCCCGGGTTCCAGCCGGCGGTCGGCCACTGCGCCGGCCAGGGCCAGCGGGATGGAAGCGGCCGCGGTGTTGCCGGTGTGTGTGAGTGCGCAGAGCACGCGTTCCGGCGGGAGTCCGAGCCGGCCGGCCAAAGCCTCGATGATGCGTGCGTTCGCCTGGTGCGGTACGAGCATGCCGAGAGTTCCGGGGCTCCAGCCGCAGTCCTTCATGACCCGTCGGGCCGACTCCGCCATGCGGTCGATGGCCTGCAGGTACACCTTCCGTCCGGACATGCTGAACCAGCGTTGCCCGGTGCTCTGTTCGCGGGCGCCGGGGATCCGGATCAGATCCGCGCCCGTGCCGTCGCTGCCCAGGTCGTGGGCGAGGAGCGCCCCGGGGTCGCCGGTCGCGCCGGAGCGCAGCACGACCGCCCCTGCCCCGTCCCCGAAGAGGACGGCCGTGGACCGGTCCGCCGGGTCGACGATGCGTGAGTACGTCTCCGCCGCCACGACCAGGAGGCTGTCCACGGTGCCGGCCGTAATCAGGGCGCCTGCCGTCGTCAGCGCGTACAGGAACCCACTGCAGGCGGCTGAGACGTCGAAGGCGAGGACGTGTCCCAGTCCTGTGCGGGACGCGATCTCGGGGGCCGCGGAGGGGCAGGGGCGCTCCGGTGTCGTCGTGGCGAAGACGAGGCCGTCGACGGTGTCGGTCCCTGCCGACCGCAGGGCGTTTCCGGCGGCCTCGCAGGCCAGGTCGAGCACCGACAGTTCCGGGTCGATGCGCCGGCGGGACTGGATTCCGGTACGGGTGCGAATCCATTCGTCACTGGTGTCCAGGCCTTCCGCCAATGAAGTGTTGTGGACCGCTCTCGACGGAAGGCAGGCTCCCAGTCCGGAGATCACGGCCGCTGCCCGGGGTTGGGAATCCCTCCGGGTACCGATGCCGAGGCGTGACACGCTCATTCAGCCGCCTCCCAAAGTGCGTGCGCGATCGGCACGGCGGTCACGTGGCATGAGGTGATGTGAATCGTCCGGCGACGGTATCCATTTCCGGATCCGTGCACAACTGTGGCCGGAAAAGGTCTTCACGTATCGCCGGAACGGAAATTCCGCATCACCTTCCAAGGCCGGCTGCTGCTGTGAACTCGCAGCTGAGAAGGGGTGAGTTGTTCAACTGGTGCGGCGGCGCAGTTGAACGATGGGTGTGGTGCTGCCGCTGATTGATTAGCCTCCAACCGTTGCTGATCGGGGGATGGCCCTGACCGGCCGGCTGATTTGACTACCTCGGAAGGGACGGCGTGGTGACGAATCCATTCGACGACCCCGATGCCAACTACTATGTCTTGGTCAACGAAGAGGGGCAGCACTCCCTCTGGCCGGTCTTCGTGGATACGCCGGGTGGCTGGAAGACCGTGTTCGGTGAGGCGGGCCGCGCGGAATGCCTCGACTACATCGAGAGGACCTGGACCGATATGCGTCCCAAGAGTCTGATCGAGGCCATGGAGAAGAAGTAGGCATTCGAAAAGCCCGTGCCCCCGGTCCGACGTCCACGTCGGGCCGGGGGCACGGGCGTGTGTGCGCCGCCGTGCCGCCGACTCGTTCTGCCCCCCGGGCCGGCCCTCAGTCCGCCGGGCGAGGCGTGGGTACGGTCGCGCCGGCCTGCCGCAGGAGGTCGGGCAGGGCGTCCGCCATCCGCTCCATCGTCTGGTCCAGGACGAAGTGCCCCGCGTCGATGTGATGGAGGGAGAACGCGGTGCTCGTCTCCTCGCGCCAGGCCGCCAGGTCCTCGAAGCTCACGAAGGGATCGTGCCGGCCGCCCACCGCCGTGATCGGCACGTCCAGGGGTGCCGCCTGCCCGGGCGTTCCCTCCTCGGCGATACGGAAGTCGGCGCGCAGCGTCGGCTCGAATACGTCCATGATCTCGGGGTCGTCGAGCACGGAGGCGTCGATCCCGCCGTAGAGCGCGACGCGTTCGAAGAACGCCTCCCGCGGCAGCAGGTGGATCGACTCCGAGGAATGCCGGACGGGCCCCGCGATGGAGGACACGAACAGGGCGGCAGGAAGCCGCCCTTGTGCCTCGCGGATGCGGCGGGCCACTTCCAGCGCGACGACGCTGCCGGAGCAGTGCCCGAGGAACACGAAAGGCCGGTCGGTCAGCGGCGCGACCACGGGTGCGAGCGCGTCCACCAGTCGGTGGAGGTCGTCGAAGGGCCGCTCATCGATCCGGTTCTCCCGCCCCGGGTAGCGCACGGCGCACAGTTCGGCCCCGGGTGGCAGGCGCCTGGCCCACGGGGTGAACGCGGCCGCCCCCGCGCCCGCGTGCGGGAAGCAGAAGACTTTGATGCCCGGATCCTCGGTCCGCCGGGGACGGACGACCCACCGCTTGGCGGACAGCAGGGCCCGCGGGTCCGGTGCCGGCGGGCGTGCCGGTACCGGTGGCGGTGCGGGTACCGGTGGCGGTGCGGGGGCGGCGGGTGCGGGTGCGGGAGAAACTTCCGTCATCTCACGCCACCCGCCATGCGAAAACGGTGTGGAGATCGGTGGTGCGGTACTCCGCCGCCTGCCGGACGAACGTGGTCATGCCCTGGCTCTCCAGGAGCGAGACCACCGCGTTGAGCGCCCCGCCCCGATCGGCGACCTCGACGGCGGCATTGGCGATCGTCGGCCACAGACGGTCGCCGATGCCCCGCAGGACCCGCAGTTCGAAGCCCTCCACGTCGACCTTGAGGAAGTCGATCCGGTCGATGCCGGCCCGCTCGGCGAACGTCTCCACGCGCCGCACGTCACAGCGCACCAGCCGCCGTTCGTCGAGGCTGTCTTCCACCAGGTCTTTCGCCTGATGGATGAACTCCTCCCGGAGCTCCTCGTCGATGGAGTCGGCGGCGCTGGTGATGAACGCCGAGGCGAGCACCCTGTCGACCGCCGGGTCGGCGTCGAAGCCCGACATCATGGTGTAGTTGGGGTAGTAGGTCAGCTCGCGCGTCTGGTCCTCGTCGCCCAGCGCCAGGTTGTGGACGCGCACACCGGGAAGGTGGCCCGTGTTCCGCCGGAGCGCGTCGAAGACGTCGGGCGCCGGCTCGAAGGAGAACACCTGTGCGTCGGGCCACTGCTGCGTCGCGAAGAGCGTGAACAGCCCTATGTTGGCGCCGACATCGAGAACCACCGGCTTCTCGGACATGCGCCAGCCCTGCGGTGGGACGTAGGACTCGTCATCGAAGATCTCGCCGTACAGGTAGTCCGTCTCGTTGCCGTTGAGACTGAAGACGTGCATCCCGTTCGGGAGCTTTCTCCTGACCGGAGCCGTGGGAGTTCCTCCACCTGCTGTCATCGCACCGAGACTAGGGTCCCGCCGCCTCCGGCACCGGCAGTACGGGAGGCGATCCCTGAGGCAGTTTCCCCGAGCGCCGTGCCGCCTTCCGGGGAGAGGGCGGTATGCGCGCTGCCTACGAGTCGCCGCCCGAACTGCCGTTCAGCGTGCGTGGGGCCTCGTACCGTACTCGGGTGATTCGGCGACGCGGAGGAGCGCACCCATGGTGAGGGCACAGCAGCACGCCGTCCGGCTCCGCCTGACGGATCCGGCGCGGGCGGAACTCGTCATGCAGCGTTTCGCGGGCGTCGGCGACGTGCCGTACCTCCGCGTCGTGGACGTGCCACCGGTGACGGGAGGACGCGGCGCCCCGGACGTGTGGTGCGGGGAAGCGGCGAGAGCGGGGGACGGCGTGCAGGCGCTCCTGCTCCGACGCCCGGACGGCCCGGCCGACCTGGTCGTCGTGGCCCCCCGCGCCCTGCTGGACACGGCCGGACTGCGGCGTCTGGTCTCCGAGCTGGCCGACGGGAACCAGGAGGCGGTGACCGCGGAGTTCAAGCGCATCGCCGACGCTTCCGTGGGCACGCCGGCCACCGAGAACGGCGCCCCTCCCGGCTGGGGGTTCGGTGAGGGCGACGGCGACCGGTCCGCCACGGCCTGGGCGGTCCTGCCGCCCGACGCGCCGGCCGACGACAGAAGGCTGCGCACCGCGCTGGCCGTGACGCTGCGACGCTACGCCGACGACGACACCGATGAGATCGTCCTCGGATCCGACGAGGGCGCCGTGGCCGTGCGGGTGAACGGCACCCTCGACGAGGTGTACCGGCAGCCGCATCTGTTCGTGGCCGCCCCGGTGGTGGCCGGCACGCTGCCGGGCGGCGCCGGGGAACCGCTGCGCGAGGGCGAGGCCTACCTCCCCTCACTGGCGCCGGTGTTCCCCCTGACGTTCTCCCTCGTCCGCCGGGCGGACCGCAGGCTGTGGCTGCGCTGCGACCACCTGCTGAGCCATGCCGGTTCCACGACCGGTGAGCAACTGGCCCGGCACGTCGCCCACGTGTACGGGCAGTCGTCGACGGCACCGCGGACTCCCGCCGCCGACGCCGAGCTCTTCGACGACGGGGAACGCGACCGCATCGTGCGCCTGGGCAGGTCGCTGCCCGCGTCGCCCGCCTCGGCGGAAACCGTGCACGAGGCGTTCGCCCGGGTGGTCGCCTCCGCTCCCGGCGCCGTCGCGGTGTCCGACGACGACGTGCGGCTCACCTACGCCCAACTCGACGACTTGGCGGACATGTTCGCGGCCGGTCTCCGAGCGCGGGGGATTCGCCCCGGCGACCGCGTAGGAGTCTGCCTGGACCGGTCGGCGGAACTGGTCGCCGTGCTGCTCGGCGTGCTCAAGGCCGGCGCCGCCTACGTCCCGGCCGACCCCGCGTACCCGGCCGAACGGGTCTCCCACATGATGGCGACCTCGGCGGCACACCTGCTGGTCACCCGGCGCCTCGATCTCGCGCAGGACGGCCACCGTCCGGCCACCCCCGACCAGTTGCTCGAGGACGACCACACGCCGGACGCGCCCGGCGGGCAGCGCGGCGCGGGGGACGCCGACACCGCCTACGTGATCTTCACGTCCGGTTCCACCGGGCGGCCCAAGGGCGTCGCCGTACCCCACGACAACGTGCTGAGTCTCGTGCGGGCGACCCGCGCCGACTTCGGGCTGGGAGCGGCGGACGTGTGGACGTTCTTCCACTCGAGCGCCTTCGACTTCTCGGTGTGGGAGATCTGGGCCTGCCTGCTGACCGGCGGCCGCCTCGTGGTCGTGCCCCACCTCACCTCACGCGAACCCGACTGGTTCCGCGACCTCATGGTCGCCCACGGGGTCACGGTGCTCAGCCAGACGCCCTCGGCCCTCGCCAACCTCCTGTCCGTCGACCACACGGGCCTCGTGGTGCGGCTGCTGATCCTGGGCGGTGAACCGCTCGACGCCAGGATGCTGCTGCCCTGGTTCGACGCGTACCCCGACGACCGGTGCCGGGTGGTGAACATGTTCGGCATCACCGAGACCACCGTGCACGTCACCGCACAGACCGTGACACGTGAGCTGGCGCTCGGCGCGACGCGTTCGGTGGGCGCACCGCTGCCCGGATGGCACCTCTACGTGCTGGATCCCGAGGGACGGCTGCTGCCGCCCGGGGTCGCGGGCGAGATCTGCGTCGGCGGTGCCGGCGTCGCCCACGGCTACGTCGGCCAACCGGACCTGACCGCCGAACGGTTCCTGCCCGACCCGTACCACGGTGGCCGCATGTACCGCAGCGGCGACCGGGGACGGCTGCGGCCGGACGGGGCACTGGAACACCTGGGACGCCTGGACGACCAGGTGAAGATACGGGGGTTCCGGATCGAACTGGACGAGATCCGCACGGTGTTGCTGGAGGACGGAGCCGTCCGGGCCGCAGCGGTTGTCGTGGGCTCCACCGACGGGGGCGGTTCATCCGGCCTGCGCCTCGACGCCTACGTGGTGCTGGACGGCGGGGACGTGCGGTCTGTCCGCGAACACGCCGCCGCCCTCCTGCCCGACTACATGGTCCCGGCCACGATGACGCAGGTGGATGCCCTGCCGCTGACCACGAGCGGCAAGGTGGATGTGGCCCGGCTGCCCGCCCCCGGGATCACCAAGGGCGCCGCCGAGGACGCCACGCCGACGGCGGACGACGAACTGGCGGCCTGGCTGCAGGAGTTGTGGTCACGACTCCTGGGCTTCCCGGTCGGTCTCGACGACGACTTCTTCGAGGCCGGAGGCAACTCCACGGTCGCGGTGAAGAGCTCCGCGGCGATGCGGGCCGAAGGGCTGCCCACCCTCCGCCTGCGCGAGTTCTACCGCCACCCCACCATCCGCCAGGTGGTGGCGGCCCTCAAGGCGGCGGACCGCTGACAGACCCGGAACGGCCGCGCACGGTCCCGGCGATCCCGCCGACGGCGGGCTCCGCTCACGAGGTCAGCGGCTGGACGTCACGGAGCCCGGCCCACGCGACGGGCACACCGCAGGCCGCGGAGGAGGCACCGAACTCGGAGTGCACGAGGTGGCGCACCAGGTTGAGCACCACGAACCGCTGCCCGTTCCCGTGCGCGGATGCCACGCGGCGTACCAGACCGCGTGCGCGCAACGCGTGCACGGCGCTCTCCGTGTCCGTGACGGAACCGGCGAGCAGCGTGACGGCGTCGCTCACCGTCCAGGGCCGCGCGTCGACCAGCCTGCGCAGGGCGTCGAGCTGCGACGGCGGGAGCGACGTGAGGGCGTCACGCATCCAGACGACGAGCGGGGCATCGGTCCGGGACGGAGGCATCACCAGCCGTGCCGGGGACGCCTGTGCCATGCGCAGAAGTTCCGTGGGCTCGTAGATGAGCAGCCAGGAGGCAGCCGACTCGAGCGCCGACGGGATTCCGTCGAGGAGCCAGCACACGCCGGCGATCGCGGCCACCGTCTCCGGGGACGACACCTCCGCCGGGTAGAGCAGGGCGCAGCGCGACAGCATGTACCGCGTCACGGGGGAGTCCAGGGCGGCCGCATCGCAGGCGCGGGGGTCCCATTCCGGGACGTCGAGGGGGAAGAGCGTGAAGGTGATCTCCCCGATGCGTACCGGGGCGGCGTCGCAGGACTCCATCAGCACCCGTAGCGTGCGGCAGAGCCGCAGCAGCCCCCGCAGGTCCTGGTGATCCCGCTCGTCGAGGTCACGGTCGTCGACGACGAGAAGGACCTCGTCCGCGGCGAGACGGCCGGCCACCTCGTCCACCGTGGCGGCACAGCCGACCACGTCCGCGACGCGGCTCAGCAGCCGGCGCGCGGAACCGTGCGGGCCGGTGCCGGGCAGTGCCTCAGGACGCTCCAGGAAGAGCACCGGAACGAGCCGGCTCCGGTGCAGTTCGCTCGCGACGTTCTGGACGAGCGTCGTTTTGCCCACCCCGGGCGCGCCCACCACCCGGACCAGCCGGTGACCGGTGGACCGCAGCAGTGCGATGAGCGAGGACGTCTCCTCCTCCCGGGCAAGGGGCGGGGACAGGGGGGCCGGTGGTGCCGGCAGGTCGTCGTGGAGCGACCGCACCACCGTCGGCCCGGCGACGGCTTCCAGTTCCGCCCGCCGTGCCCCGTTCAACCGCAGGGCATCGGCCAGTAATCGGACGGTCTGCAATCGCGGGCTGCCGGTACGGTCGAGTTCGAGGTCCCGAATGGCCCGGATGCTCACCGTCGAGATCTCGGCGAGCTGCCCTTGTGTCATACCCGCGCGCTTTCGCGCGCTGCGCAGCACGGAACCGAACTGCGTCTTCGATATGCGGTCGACGCTCAATGCCCCCCGCTCTCTGTCCTATTGGGCACGGCTCATCCGCCCTACCGTACGCAGGCCCGACTTCCGGTGTCAGCGGGAGCACGCCCGCATCGGACCGGCAGCCGTTCAAGTGAGGCGCTGCCTCAGTTGAACACGCGGGGCGCCGACCTGGACCGTCTTCGCGGGGAACTGCCACCATGGGGCGCGCCGTGGCCAGGCAGCAGGCCACCGGGCGAGTGGCCGCGCCCGTGAATGTCCGTGTCCTGATTCGCTCCGCCGACGGTCGGAAGGGACGAGCACGTCGAACTCCGCGGAATTCCGAGCCCATGGCGGGAATTCCGAGCGCAGTATCCGGGGTGCCGAACAGCATCCCCTCGCAGCTTTGTCATTGAGGACTGGACGGTAATTCAGCATGCCTCGACGGCGGCTGCTCCTCGCTGCTCCAGTCGATGATTCGGATCGGTTGGGGTGTGCAGGGATGGCAGCAACTGTAGGTGAACACCGGGAACTCACGGCCGGTCAGCTCGCTGTCTGGTACGCACAGCAACTCGACCCCGGGAACCCGGTCTACAACGTCGGCGAGTACGTGGAGATACGCGGCCCCCTCGACGTGGACCTGCTCACCCAAGCCCTGCGCCGCACGATGGACGACGCCGAGACGGCGCGGCTGCGCTTCCGGCTGGTGGACGGCGTTCCTCGGCAGCACCTCGGCGACGCGGACGACCACCCCGTCGAGATCCTGGACCTCACCGCGGAGCCCGATCCCCGCGCGGCCGCAGAGGCCTGGATGCTGGGCCGGATGCGCCGGCCGATGGACGTCCTCGGCGGGCCCCTCACCCGCTACGCCGTGATCAAGGTCGGCCCGGACCGCCACTACTGGCTGCACTGCGCTCACCACCTCGTGATGGACGGACACAGCGGCCGGCTGTTCGCCGACCGGCTGGCGCACAACTACACGGCCCTGGTGGAAGGCCGCGATCCGCAGCAGGACCGGATCATCGAGCCGATCGAGGTCCTTCTGGACCAGGACCTCGCCTACCGTTCCTCCCCGGCCCTGGCGGAGGACCGGGCGTACTGGACGGGTGCGCTGTCGGACCTCCCGCACGCGAAACGGTCCGACGGGCACCGGCCCCGGCAGCTCCCCCGGACGCCGGTCCGGTACCGGGGCGAGATCGACGCCGAGGACAGCGCAGACCTCAAGCTGGGTGCGCGGCGGCTGCGGACCTCCCTGGCCGGTCTGACGATCGCCGCCGCGGCCCTCTACCACCACCGCATGACGGACGCGCGGGACATCGTCGTCGGGGTCCCCGTCCTCGGGCGTTCCGGACGCCGCGCGCTCGCGGTCCCCGGCATGACGTCGAACATCCTCCCCATCCGTCTCTCCGTCGCCGAGTCGACCACGGTGGGGAGCCTCCTGCGGCAGATCACGTCACAGGTGCGGGCCGCGACCCGGCACCAGCGCTACCGCTACGAGGACATGCTGCGCGACCTGAAGCTCCTCGGCGGCGTTCCGCTCTGCGACCTGGTCGTCAACGTCATGGCGTTCGACTACCGGCTCGGCTTCGGCGACTGCACGGCGACCACCCGCAACCTCGCCAACGGCCCCATCGACACGCTGAGCTTCGACGTCTACGACCGGCTGGACGGCGCCGGGCTCCAGCTGGACGTCGACGTGCACCGCGGCACACGTGACCTGGAGCCGGAGGAGCAGATCTGCCCCCGCTTCGGCCGGATCCTGCGCGGCCTCGTCGCGGCCGAGCACACCGACCCCCTCGGCCGGATCGACGTCCTTTCGGAGCGGGAGCGGGCGCGCGTACTCGTCGAGTGGAACGACACGGACTCCGAGGCGGTGACGGAGCCGTCGCCGGTGCGGCTGTGGGAGGCGCGGGCCGCCCGTACACCGGACGCGATCGTCGACGGCACCGGCATGTCCTGCGCCGAGCTGGACGGGCGGGCCGACCGGCTGGCGCACCATCTGGCGGAGCAGCAGGTGGGCCCGGAGTCCGTGGTCGGCCTGTGCACGTCGCGCGCCACGGACACGATCGTGGCGACCCTGGCGGTGTGGAAGGCCGGCGGCGCCACGCTGCCGGTCGACCCGACCCTGCCAGCCGAGAGGATCGACCGACTGCTCGCCGAGGCGGGGGCCGATCTCGTCCTCACCGGCCGCGACGACCCCGACCACGGGCTCCCGGCTCTGCCGTGGAGCCGGGTGCGAGCGATCGCCCTGGACGATCCGTCGCTGACAGAACCGCTGGCAGGGCCGCGCACCGGCCCGTTGGACCTGCTTGTCCCGAGCCGGACCCTCGCGCAGGTGGTCCCCACGACGGACGCGACGGGGCAGCCGACGTGCGTGGGAATCACCCACGGCGCACTGGCCAACCATGTCGGGTGGGCGGCGGACGCAGCAGCGGGCCTGCCCCCGCAGACGGCGGCACCGGTCGACCGGACCGTGCTGAGCGCGCTGCTGCCGCAGGCGAGGACCGCGTCCGAAGCACCCGACGGCGTCGACGCCCCGGCTCCGTGGCGTACCGGCGGCACCGGTGCCGAAGCACTGGTGGCCTGCTGTGTCCACGAGACCGGCACCGTCGCGCGCGACGGCTCGGTCCGGCTCGGGCGGCCGATCGCCAACAACCGCGTCTACGTGCTCGACGCCGGGCTCCGCCCCGTCGCGCCCGGCGTGCCGGGTGAGCTGTACCTGGCCGGTGCCGGGGTGGCGCGCGGGCTGCTGGGCCGCGCCGGGGCGACGGCGGAGCGGTTCGTCGCGGACCCGTTCGCGGCGGATGGGTCGCGCATGTACCGGGCGGGCATGCGGGTGCGCTGGACCACCGACGGCGAACTGGAGCTTCCGGGCGGCGCAGCCGAGGCGGAACAGCACGGACAGAAGCCGCCCACACCGCAGCGGCCCACGGACGCGGACATGGGACGAAGCGCTGCCGACGCTCGTGAAGAGGCCCTGTGCGCGCTGTTCGCCGAGGTCCTGGAACTGGAGAGCGTCGACGTCGACGACGACTTCTTCGACCTGGGCGGCCATTCACTGCTCGCGACACAGCTCGTGAGCCGCATCCGCAGCACGCTGAACGTCGAACTGCCGATGCGGGCCGTGTTCGAGACGCCGACCGTCGTGGGACTCGCCGGCAGACTCGCGGGCGCGGACCAGGCCCGCGTGGTGCTCGCCCGACGGGAACGCCCCGAACGAGTGCCGCTGTCGTTCGCGCAGCGCCGGCTGTGGTTCCTGAGCCGGCTGGAGGGCCCCAGCGCCACCTACAACACCCCGATCGTGCTGAAGCTGTCCGGCCGGCTGGACTCCGCGGCCCTGAAGGCCGCCATGCGTGACGTACTGGGCCGCCACGAGGCGCTCCGCACGATCCTGCCGTCCGAGGACGGAGAGCCGTACCAGGCGGTCCTCGGCACGGAGGACCTCGACTGGGAGCTGACGGAGGTCACCGTCCGGGATTCCGGCCGGGCCTACGAGCAGCTCTCGCGGATGACCGACCTGCCCGAACCGGCCGCGTCCGCCGACGGGACGCTCTCGGAGCTGGCGAGCGCCGTCGTGGGCGCCGCCGGTCACGTCTTCCTCCTGTCGGCCGAAGTACCAGTGCGGGCCTGGCTGTTCCGCACCGAGCGCACGGACGAGCACGTCCTGGTGGTGCTGGTGCACCACATCGCCGGTGACGGCTGGTCCATGGGACCGCTCGCCCGGGACATCTCCACGGCCTACACGGCGCGCTGCGAGGGGCAGACACCTACGTGGGACGAGCTGCCGGTGCAGTACGCCGACTACGCCCTGTGGCAAAGGGAGTTGCTGGGCGCGGACGACGACCCGAGGAGCGTGCTGTCGCGCCAGGTGGCGTACTGGCGCGACGCGCTCGCGGGCGCGCCGGAGGAACTGCGCCTGCCGACGGACCGGCCACGCCTGCCGGTGGCGAGTCACCGCGGACGCACGGCCGCCTTCGGCGTGTCCGCCGAAGTGCACGCGAGGCTGCTGGACCTGGCCCGCGCCGAGGGCGTGACACCGTTCATGGTGCTGCACGGCGCTCTGGCGGTGCTGCTGTCCCGCCTGGGGGCCGGCGTCGACATCCCCATCGGGTCGGCGGTGGCCGGGCGCACGGACGAGGCGCTGGACGACCTGGTCGGCTGCTTCGTCAACACCCTCGTGGTGCGCACCGACCTGTCCGGCGACCCGGCGTTCACCGAGGTGCTGCGCCGCGTGCGAGAAGCGGGCCTGGGGGCCTTCGAGCATCAGGACGTGCCGTTCGAGCGGCTGGTGGAGGAGCTGGCGCCGCAGCGCTCCCGCGCCCGCCACCCCCTCTTCCAGGTCGTCCTCACCATGAACGACATCGCCGACGGGCTGATGGAACTCCCGGGGCTGCGCGCGGAGATGATGTCGACCGCCCGGCCCGCGGCCAAGTTCGACCTGGACGTCATGGCGGGTGAGGCGTTCGACGAGACAGGGGCACCGGCAGGCATCCGGGGCTCACTGACCGCAGCGGTGGACCTGTTCGACGAGGGAGCCGCCCAGCGGATCGCGGACCGGTTCGTCCGGGCGCTTGAAGAACTGGTCACGGCCCCCGCGACGCGACTGAGCCAGGTCGGGGTGCTCGCACCCGCCGAACGCGCACAGGTCCTGACCGGGTGGAACGACACGGCGGCCGAGCCGGCGGGCGAGCTGGTGCCCGAACTGTTCGCGGCGCAGGCGGCACGGACGGCCGATGCCACGGCCGTCGTCTCGTCCGGTGGTTCGGTGTCGTTCGCGGAACTGGACGGACGGGCGAACCGGCTGGCGCATTATCTGCGGGCGCAGGGTGTGGGTGCGGAGTCGGTGGTGGGCCTGTGCCTGCCGCGGGGCGTGGAGACCGTCACCGGAATGCTGGCGGTGTGGAAGGCGGGCGCGGCCTACCTGCCCATCGACCCCGGCCAGCCCGCGGAACGCATCGCGTTCGTGCTCGGCGACAGCCGTGCCGTGCTGACGCTGACCACCGAGGAGATCCTGGAGGAACTCCCCGCGGGACGGCACCGCCTGGTCGCGGTGGACGGCATCATGGTCGCGGCCCAGCTCACCGCCGCGCCTCCCACGGCACCCGACGTAGACCTGTGGGCGCAACAGGTGGCCTACGTGATGTACACGTCGGGGTCGACCGGGCGCCCCAAGGGAGTGGCCGTCACCCACGGCGCGCTGGCCAACTACGTGACCTCGGTGCCGGCCCGGGTGGGCTTCGGCACGCCGGGCGGCCGCTACGCGGTACTCCAGGCACAGGCCACGGACCTGGGCAACACCGTGGTGTTCGCGTCCCTGACCACGGGTGGTGAACTCCACGTCCTGGACGCGGAGACGGTCACCGACCCGATCGCCGTCGCGGCGTACCTGACGGAACACCGGATCGACTTCCTGAAGGCGGTCCCCTCACACGTGGCCGCCCTCGGCCCCGACGGCGCACTGCCCGCCCGAGCACTGGTCCTCGGCGGTGAAGCCGCTTCGCCCGCGCTCGTGGGTGAGCTCCTGGCCATGGCCGGCGACCGGGCCGTCTTCAACCACTACGGGCCCACGGAGACGACGATCGGCGTCGCCACCACCCGCCTCACCCCGGACCGGGCTGCCTCCGGAGTGATACCGGTGGGCACCCCGACGGCGAACACCCGGCTGTACGTACTGGACGCCACCCTGGAACCGGTCCCGCAGGGCGTGGTGGGGGAGCTGTACGTCGCGGGCGCGCAGCTGGCGCGCGGCTACACGGGACAGCCGGGGCTGACCGCCGAACGCTTCGTGGCATGCCCCTTCGCGAACGGCGAGCGGATGTACCGCACGGGGGACCGCGCCCGCTGGACTCCGGACGGCCAGGTCGTCTTCGCCGGCCGTGTCGACGAACAGACCAAGATCCGCGGCTTCCGCGTCGAGCCCGGAGAGGTCCGGGCGGTACTGGATGCCCACCCGCAGACCACCCGAGCGGCCGTCGTCGCCCGGGAGGACATCCCCGGAGAGGTGCGCCTGGTGGCGTACGTCGTCACCGATGACGAGGACGCCGACCCCACGACCCTCGCCGCCTCGTTGCGCGCCTACGCCGGTGAACGGCTTCCGGAGCACATGGTGCCGTCGGTGGTGGTGGTCCTGGAGACGCTGCCGCTGACCGGCAACGGCAAGCTCGACCGCTCGGCCCTGCCGGCCCCCGACTACGCCGCGGCGGCCGCTCGATCGCGCCGCGGACCGGCAGATCTCCGGGAGGAGATCCTGTGCGGCGCGTTCGCCGAGGTCCTGGGCCTGGAGAGCGTCGGCGTCGACGACGACTTCTTCGAACTGGGCGGGCATTCGCTGCTGGCCACACGACTCGTCAGCCGGATCCGCACCGTACTCGGCGTGGAGATGGAGATCAGGACGCTCTTCGACGCCCCGACCCCGGCCGGTGTGGCCGCCGGACTGGCCGGAGCGGGCACGGCCCGCGCGGCCTTGGCCGAGCGGCGGAGGCCGGAGCGGCTGCCCCTGTCGTACGGGCAGCGCCGGCTGTGGTTCATCGGCCAGCTGGAAGGCCCCAGCCAGACCTACAACAGCCCGGTCGTCGTACGCCTCACGGGGGACCTGGACCGGCAGGCCCTCGCCCAGGCGCTGACGGACGTCATCGAGCGGCACGAGGTGCTGCGGACGGTGTTCCCCGTGGCCGACGGGGAGCCCTACCAGCGGATCGTCCCCGTCGACGAGCTCGACTGGGACCTCACCGTGGTCGATGTGCGGCAAGGGCGGCAGCCACACCAGGACGGCCGCCTGCTCGACCTCGGCGACCTGTCACTGACCGAGCCGGTGATCGACCTGCCGACGATCGAACCCTCTGCCGACCTGCCGCCCGGTGAGATCGCCCCGGGCGACCTCACGGCAGCGATGGCCCGAGCCGCTGGCTACGCTTTCGACCTGTCCGTCGAGACGCCCGTCCGCGCCTGGTTGTTCGGGGTGGACCGCGACGAGCACGTGCTGGTGCTCGTGGTGCACCACATCGCCGGTGACGGCTGGTCGATGGGTCCGCTCGCGCGGGATGTGTCGGTGGCGTACGCGGCGCGGTGTGAGGGTCGGGCGCCGGGGTGGGGTGTGTTGCCGGTGCAGTACGCGGATTATGCGTTGTGGCAGCGGGAGTTGCTGGGGTCCGAGGAGGACGCGGGCAGTTTGATGTCGCGTCAGGTGGGTTTTTGGCGTGAGGCGTTGGCGGGGGTTCCGGAGGAGTTGGGGCTTCCGTTCGATCG
>NZ_JBICXA010000036.1:0-29407 GCF_043200035.1 Streptomyces sp. NPDC048504 | reverse complement strand
CTGTCCTGGAAGGAGCGGACCAGGACCTCGTAGAAGACGGCGCGTTTGAACCACTCGGGGTCCCGGTCCTTGGCGGGAGTGTCCTCGAAGGTGTCCGGGACGGGCTCGTTGACGATCATATGGTGGGTGACCCTCCGATCTGCGGGGACGGTCGCAGGACGGTGAGGATGTGTGCGGGCCGGTTACCCGGCTCCAGGCGCACATAGTTGGCCCTGCCCCAGTGATAGGTCTCGCCGGTGAGCTCGTCGCGCACCGGCACCGACTCGTGCCATTCCAGGCCGAGTTGCGGCATGTCCAACGAGACCGTGGCCTCCTGGGTGTGGTGAGGGTCGAGGTTCGCGACCACCAGAACCGTGTTCGAACCACTCCGCTTCGAGTACGCGATCACCGCCTCCTGATCCACATCGTGGAAGTGGAGATCGCGCAACTGCCGCAACGCCGGGCTGCGGCGCCGGATGTCGTTGAGCTTGGCCAGCAATGGCGCGATGCTACGTCCTTCCCGCTCGGCCGACACCCAGTCGCGGGGACGGAGTTGGTACTTCTCGGAGTTCAGATACTCCTCGCTGCCGGGCCGCAACGGGGTGTTCTCGCACAACTCATACCCGCTGTACACCCCCCACGTGGGAGCGAGGGTCGCGGCGAGCACCGCTCGTAGTTCGAAGGCGGGTCGGCCGCCGTCCTGGAGGAACTCGTGCAGGATGTCCGGGGTGTTCACGAACAGGTTCGGCCGCATGTAGGCCGCCGCTTCCCCGGACAACTCAGTCAGATATTCGGTGAGTTCCTGTTTGGTGTTGCGCCAGGTGAAGTAGGTGTACGACTGCTGGAAACCGATCTGGGCGAGGGTGTGCATCATCGCGGGGCGGGTGAACGCCTCGGCCAGGAAGATGATGTCCGGGTCGGTGCCGTTGATGTCGGCGATCACCCGTTCCCAGAACACGACCGGCTTGGTGTGCGGGTTGTCGACGCGGAAGATCCGCACGCCGTGGTCCATCCAGTGACGTAGTACCCGCGTCGTCTCGGCGATCAGGCCGTCCATGTCCCGGTCGAAGGCGATCGGGTAGATGTCCTGGTACTTCTTCGGCGGGTTCTCCGCGTACGCGATCGTGCCGTCGGGGCGGTGGTGGAACCATTCCGGGTGCTTCTCCACCCACGGATGGTCCGGGGAGCACTGCAAGGCGAAGTCGAGGGCGATCTCCATGCCCAGCTCGGCGGCCCGGGCGACGAACGCGTCGAAGTCCTCCAGGGTGCCCAGCTGCGGGTGGATCGCGTCGTGACCGCCCTCCGGTGAGCCGATCGCCCACGGGACGCCGACGTCCTCGCGCCCTGCGGAGAGGGTGTTGTTCGGGCCCTTGCGGAAGGTGGTCCCGATGGGGTGGATCGGCGGCAGGTAGACGACGTCGAAGCCCATCGCCGCGATGCCGTCCAGGCGTTTCGCGGCCGTACGGAACGTGCCGTGGGGCTGGGCCGGAGTGCCCTCGGAGCGCGGGAAGAACTCGTACCAGGCGCCGTAGAGAGCCCGCTCCCGCTCGACCAGAAGCGGCCGGGGCTCGGCGGCCGTCACCAGTTCCCGCAACGGATACCGGGCCAGGACCCCGTCCACCTCAGGCGTCAGCGCGGCGGCGAGGCGGGACGCGGGCGGGCGGGTCTCGTCGCGGAGGGCGGACACGGCGGCGCGGAGGACGGGGCGGAGGCCCTTGCCCTTCGGGACGCCGGAGATGGCGCGTTCGTACAGCCGCGCGCCCTCCTCCAGGACCAGGTCCGTGTCCATGCCGGCCGGGATCTTGATCTGGGCGTGGTGGCGCCAGGTGGAGACCGGGTCGCTCCAGGCCTCCACGGTGTAGGTCCACCGGCCGGGTGCGCCGGGTGTCACGGTGGCGCCCCAGCGGTCGGTGCCCGGGGCGAGCTCCCGCATCGGGGTCCACGGACCGGCGCGGCCGTCCGGGTCGTAGAGGACGGCGTTGGCGGCGACCGCGTCGTGGCCCTCGCGGAAGACGATGGCCGAGACCTCGAACGCCTCACCGGTGACCGCCTTGGCGGACCGGTGGCCGTGCTGGACGACCGGCCGGACATCGAGGACGGGGATGCGTCCGATGCCGGGCGATGTGCTGTCCGCGGAGGGTGGCTCCGGGGCGGCTGGTGCCGTGCCGGCGGGGCGCACGGGGGGCGTGGCCGTGCCGGGTGTCGGGGGTGGTGACGAGTGGTGCGTGGCGGGCATGACCGCTCCTGTCCGCGTCAACGTCGGTGTGGGCGGATGGATGTGGGGAGGTGGGTCCTGCGAAGGAGATCCCGTGGTGCGTCTGGGGGCGTACCGGTGGAGCCTTCCCACCCTATTCGGGTTAGCAATCCGGCAGGTTGCTAACTACTTACGCGCAGATCTCCACAGAAAGATCCGGCCCCGTCCAGGGCGAACGGGGCCGGACCCGGCACTCTCGCACTACGACCGCGGGACCTGCAGGAGTTTGTCCGGCGAACCGAGCCCTTCGCCGGACACCTTTCCGGAAACCGCCCCCGCGACGAGTGCCGCGGAGACCTGTGCGGGTGTGGCGCGGGGGTGACCGCCGAGATAGACGGCCGCCGCGCCGGCCGCGTGCGGTGACGCCATCGACGTACCGGAGAAGGTCGCCTTCCCCGTGTCGCTCGCGTACGACGCGGAGGTGATCGAGACCCCCGGGGCGAACAGATCGACGGCCGGGCCGTAGTTCGAGAAGGCCGCCCGGGCGTCGCTTTTGTCGGTGGCGCCGACCGTGATGGCCTCCTTCACGTCCGCGGGGGAGTACAGGCCGGCCGACAGCCCGTCGTTGCCCGCCGCGACCGTGTACGTGACACCGGAGGCGATCGAGTCGCGTACGGCCGCGTCCAGCTGGGCGTTGTGGATGCCGCCCAGGCTGAGGTTGGCGACCGCGGGCTTGTGCGCGTGCCGGGTGACCCAGTCGATGCCGGCGATGACCTGCGAGGTCGTACCGGCTCCGGCGTTGTCGAGGACGCGTACGGCGACCACCTCGGCCTTCTTGGCGACGCCGTACGTGGTGCCGGCGATCGTGCCGGCGACATGGGTGCCGTGGCCGTTGCCGTCCTGGGCGGTGGCGTCGTCGTCGACGAAGTCCCAGCCGTAGCTCGCCCGGCCGCCGAAGTCCTTGTGGGTGATGCGGATGCCGGTGTCGATCACGTACACCGTCGCTCCGCTGCCCCCGGATTGCGGCGAGGTGTAGCTCTTGCTCAGCGGCAGGCCCGCCTGGTCGAGCCGGTCGAGCCCCCAGGACGGCGGGTTGCGCTGGACACGGCCGGCGACACGGCTGCCGCTGTCCAGGGTGACGCGGGTGTCCTGGGCGACCGAGGCGACCCGCGCGTCCGCCGCGAGGAGTCTCGCCTGTCTCTCGTCGGCCGTGATGGCGTAGCCGTTGAGGACCGTGCCGTAGGTGTGGCTTATTTTCGCCCCGTACTTCGCGGCCAGGTCCTTTCCGGCGGCCGACGGAGCCGCTGTCCCCCCTCTCAACGTCACTAGGTAACTGCCGCTGACGGAACCGGGTGCACCGGCGCCGAGTATGGTCCCCTCCGGTGCGGCGTGCGCGGGCAGGGTGATGGCCGAAACGACCGCGGCCGTGATGACCGCGGTCAGACCCCCCGCCCGACGCAGACGCCGCGTGTGCGTCCGTGCCATGTCGAGTTCCCCTCCTTCAACTCTCCACAGTGCAGCCTCTCGTGAGGCGCGAAGCACCACAAGGGCGCACGAGGGGCCCGTATTGGTTCAGGGTGGTAATAATCAGCCCGTCCGGCGTTTGAGGACGAGGCCGTTCAGGCCGATGGGGGTCTGGGGGCGAAGCCCCCAGCAACGCCCACACCATCACCGGTACCTTCATCAGTGACGACGACACACACTGCCGTGTGTCATCCAGCGAAGCGCCGAGGTGGAGCTGTGAAGGCGATCCGTCGATTCACCGTCCGTCCCGTTCTCCCCGAACCCCTCCGACCTCTCAGTGATCTGGCGCGCAATCTGCGCTGGTCCTGGCACGCCGACACCCGCGATCTCTTCCAGTCCGTCGATCCCGAGCGCTGGGCCGCCTCGGAACGCGATCCCGTACGACTCCTCGGCAGCGTCTCCGCCGAGCGGCTCGCGGAGCTGGCCGAGGACAGCCGTTTCCTGCGCCGGCTCACCGAGGTCGCGGGTGACCTCGCCGACTATGTGGGCGGTGACCGCTGGTATCAGGCCCAGTCCGGTGAACTGCCCGCCGCCGTCGCCTACTTCTCACCCGAGTTCGGCGTCACTGCCGCCCTGCCGCAGTACTCCGGCGGCCTCGGCATCCTCGCCGGCGACCATCTCAAATCGGCCAGTGATCTCGGCGTACCGCTGATCGGTGTCGGACTCCTGTACCGGCACGGCTACTTCCGCCAGTCCCTGTCCCGGGACGGCTGGCAGCAGGAGACCTATCCGGTCCTCGACCCCAACGAACTCCCGGTGGCGCTGTTGCGAGAGGACGATGGCTCCCCGGCCCAGGTCTCCATCGCCCTGCCCGGCGGCCGTTCGCTGCGCGCCCGGATCTGGCTCGCGCAGGTCGGCCGGGTACCGCTGCTGATGCTCGACTCCGACGTCGAGGAGAACGACCTCAGCGAGCGCAGTGTGACCGACGTGCTCTACGGCGGCGGCAGTGAACACCGCCTGCTCCAGGAGATGTTGCTGGGCATAGGAGGGGTGCGGGCGGTACGGACGTACTGTCGCCTCACCGGTCACCCCGAGCCCGAGGTGTTCCACACGAACGAGGGACACGCGGGCTTCCTCGGGCTGGAGCGGATCGCCGAACTCTGCGACGCGGGGCTGGACTTCGACGCCGGCCTGGAGGCGGTGCGGGCCGGAACGGTGTTCACCACGCACACCCCCGTACCGGCCGGAATCGACCGTTTCGACCGGGAGTTGGTGGCCCGGCACTTCGGTTCCGAGGCCGAACTCCCGCGCCTGGACGTCCAGCACATCCTGAGCCTCGGCATGGAGACCTACCCGGGCGGCGAACCCAACCTCTTCAACATGGCCGTGATGGGCCTGCGCCTGGGCCAACGGGCCAATGGCGTCTCCCTGTTGCACGGTCAGGTGAGCCGCGAGATGTTCTCCGGTCTCTGGCCGGGGTTCGACGCGGAGGAGGTGCCGATCACGTCCGTGACCAACGGGGTGCACGCGCCGACCTGGGTCGCCCCCGAGGTGTTCCGGCTGGGCGCACGGCAGATCGGCGCGACACGCACCGAGGACGCGCTGACGGTGGGCGGTTCGGATCGCTGGGACGCGGTCGCGGAGATCCCGGACCAGGACATCTGGGAGCTGCGCCGCGATCTGCGCGAGCAGCTGGTCGTGGAGGTACGCGAACGGCTCCGCGCGTCCTGGCGTCAACGCGGCGCGGGATCAGCCGAGTTGGGCTGGATCGACGGAGTCCTGGACCCCGACGTCCTCACGATCGGATTCGCGCGCCGCGTCCCGTCGTACAAGCGGCTGACGTTGATGCTGCGCGACCGGGACCGGCTGATGGATCTCCTTCTGCACCCCGACCATCCGATCCAGATCGTGGTGGCGGGCAAGGCGCACCCGGCGGACGACGGGGGCAAGCGGCTGGTCCAGGAGCTGGTGAAGTTCGCGGACGACCCGCGCGTCCGGCACCGCATCGTCTTCCTGCCCGACTACGGCATGGCGATGGCGCAGAAGCTGTACCCCGGCTGCGACATCTGGCTCAACAACCCCCTCCGTCCACTGGAGGCCTGCGGCACGAGCGGCATGAAGGCGGCGCTGAACGGCTGCCTCAACCTCTCGGTCCTGGACGGCTGGTGGGACGAGTGGTTCCAGCCCGACTTCGGCTGGGCGATCCCCACGGCGGACGGCACCGGCACGGACCCCGACCACCGGGATGATGTGGAGGCCGCGGCCCTCTACGACCTCCTGGAGCAACGCGTCACCCCGCGCTTCTACGAACGCGGCCAGGACGGACTGCCCGACCGCTGGATCGAGATGGTCCGCCAGACGTTGACGTTGCTGGGCCCGAAGGTGCTGGCGGGGCGCATGGTCCGGGAGTACGTGGAGCGGCTCTACGGCCCCGCCGCGCACGCCCATCGCGCCATGACCCCGGACGCGGCCCGTGAACTGGCCGTCTGGAAGCAGCGGGTGCGGGCTGCTTGGCACGGGGTGACTGTCGACCACGTCGAGACGTCTGCGGCTACGGCCACGGCTGAACTCGGTACGACGCTCAATCTCCGGGTGCGGGTGGGGCTGGCGGGGCTCGCCCCGGACGACGTGGAAGTGCAGGCGGTTTCGGGGCGGGTTGACCCGGAGGACCGGATCGGGGACGGAGTGGCGGTGCCGCTGAAGCCGGTGGGGGGACCGGACTCGGAAGGGCACTGGTTGTTCGAGGGGCCGCTTTCCCTTGATCGCACCGGGCCCTATGGATACACGGTCCGGATTCTGCCTGCGCACCGACTGCTGGCGTCCAGCGCGGAGTTGGGGTTGGTGGCGGTGCCTTCGGAGGACGGGGTGGAGGGCGCGGGGGTGTTGATGCGGTAGCACTCCGTTGGGAAGTCCGGTGCTTTGGCTGCGGGTCCGGTGGGGGCTGGTCGCGCCCACGCGGCGGAGCCGCAAATGTCACAGCCCCGCGCCCCTTAAAAACAAGGGGCGTTGTGCGCTGGCGCTGGGCTTCCCGTGCCCCCTCTACACCTCCGAATACGGCGCGCACATCTGTCGCAGCGTGTTGCCGATCCTTCGTGCGTACGCGTGTTGCAAGCCCCGGGTTGCCGGGCCGCCCAACCTCGCGTACCACTTCGCGCCGCGGCTGAAGGCGGACACGGTCAGCCAGACTGTGCCGTCGCCTGTGCGGTCGACGATGAAGGCCTCCTCGCCGCATTCGGGGTGGCCGGGGAGGGTGCCGTAGGCCCAGCCGGATCTGCGGTGTTCCTCCACGGTCCAGACGATGCGGCAGGGGGCCTTGATGAGGCCGGCGAGGGTGACCGTTACGTCCACGCCGGGGGCCGCCTTGTCGGCGCTCGCCTCGATGCCGACGCCCATCTCGCGGTGCAACTCCCAGGTCAGGACCGCTTCTGAGGCCCGGCGGAAGACCTTCTCGCCCTCGCCGATCCGCGTGCGCACATACAGGGGGTGGAATCCCGGGGGGCAGAAGCCGCGTTCGCGGGTCGCGCCGACGTCGTCGTACGTGAAGGACATGGAACCCAAGAGTAGGGCGGTACCCGGAGATGCCTTCGCTCCGGGTACCGCCCTTACCGCTTGGCTGTCAACTCGGCTGTCGTCAGCTGACGTTGACCGCCGACCAGGCCGCTGCCACCGCGTTGTACTCGGTGGAGCCGGAGCCGTAGAGGGCGGCCGCCGCGCTCAGGGTGCCGGTGCGGGCGCCCGCGTACTTGGTGGTCGACGTGAAGTACGTCGTCAGGGCCTTGTACCAGATCTGCAGCGCCTTGGCGCGGCCGATGCCGGTGACCGTGGAGCCGTTGGACGTCGGCGAGTTGTAGCTCACGCCGTTGATCGTCTTCGCGCCGCTGCCCTCGGACAGCAGGTAGAAGAAGTGGTTCGCCACGCCCGACGAGTAGTGCACGTCGAGGTTGCCGACCGAGGAGGACCAGTAGTTGGCGGAGCCGCCGTCCTTGCTGGGCTGGTCCATGTAGCGCAGCGGGGTGCCGTCGCCGTTGATGTTGATCTTCTCGCCGATGAGGTAGTCACCCACGTCGGACGAGTTGTTGGCGTAGAACTCGACGCCGGTGCCGAAGATGTCCGAGGTCGCCTCGTTCAGGCCGCCGGACTCGCCCGAGTAGTTCAGGCCCGCGGTGTTGGCGGTGACGCCGTGGCTCATCTCGTGGCCGGCCACGTCCAGCGAGGTCAGCGGGTGGGTGTTGCCCGAGCCGTCGCCGTACGTCATGCAGAAGCAGCTGTCGTCCCAGAACGCGTTCACGTACGAACTGCCGTAGTGCACGCGGGAGTAGGCGCCGACACCGTTGTTCTTGATGCCGCTGCGGCCGAACGTGTCCTTGTAGAAGTCCCACGTCTCCTGGGCGCCGTAGGCGGCGTCCGCGGCGGCGGTCACGTCCGTGGTGGAGCTGGACGCGGCGCCGGTGCCCCACGTGTTGGTGGTGTTGGTGAACAGGGTGCCGGTGCCGGACGTCCCGTGCTTCAGGTTGTACGTCTTGTGGCTGCCGCGCGAGGCGTCGGTCAGCGAGTACGTCGTGCCCGACAGCGTGGTGGTGAGGCTGACGGTGCCCGAGTACAGCGTCTTGCCGGTGCCGGTGGCGTTCTCGATGCCCTGGTACTCGAAGAGCTTCTTGCCGGTGGCCGCGTCGGTGATGACGTGCAGCTGGTTCGGGGTGCCGTCGTCCTGGAAGCCGCCGACGATGGTCTCGTAGGCGAGGACGGGGGTGGCGCCGCCGGCCCAGATGACCTTGCGGGCACCGTCGGCGGCGGTCTTGTCGGAGCCGGCGGCCTTGGCGATGGTCAGCGCCTGCTTCTCGGCCTTGGCGGTGGAGATCTTCGGCGTGACGGTGGCGACCTTGATGGCCGCGGCGTGCGCCTTGGTGACACCCTCGGTCCTGCCCGACGGCGCGGTGTGGACGACCAGGTCGCCACCGAGGACCGGGAGGCCCGCGTAGGTGCGCTCGTAGCGGGTGTGGAGCGTGCCGTCGACGTCCTTGACGACGTCCTTGACGACCAGCTTCTCCTTGGTGCCGAGGCCTATCTGCTGGGCCGTCTCGGGCGCGGCGGCCTGCTTCTCCTGGACCAGCGCGACACGCGCGGAGTTGGAGAGGAGCTGCGGGGCGGCGGCGAGGGGCGCCGGCTTGGCCGCGGCGGGCTGGGCAGAGGCACCGGTGGTCACTCCGGTGGCGAGCAGGGCGCCGGCGGCGACCGCGGTGGCGATGGCCAGGGTGGTGCGCTTGTGACGCGCGTAGAGGGGGGTCACGCAAGCTCCTCTGTGGGGGAGTCCGGCAGCGTGGGGTTACTGACCGGAGCGGGTTGTGAATTGGCTGTGCTGAAGCGGCGTGAGGGAAGACTGGCATCGGGGGCGCGTACATGTCAGGACCCTCAAGTGATGTTGGCCGAAAATCGACTGTCCGGTGAACGTTGCGGCAATGTAAACGCCCACAACAGGGCGCCGCCCCGGAGTTGAAACCCCGAGGCGGCGTCTTGTTTGCGCGGCGTGAAGTGGTCGGCTGGTTTTTACGGGAACGTAAGCTTCCAGCTGTTGATGTAGCCGGTGTCCTGTGCCGCCACGTCCTGGACCTTCAACTTCCAGACGCCGTTGGCGACTTCGGAGGACGCGTTGACCGTGTAGGTCGCCTGCACGTTGTCCGCCGAGTCGGACGAGCTGGAGTTCTTCAGGCGGTACGTCGACCCGTCCGGAGCGACCAGGTCGATCACCAGGTCGCCGCGCCAGGTGTGCACGATGTCGACCGCGACCGCGAGGTTCGACGGGGCGTTGCCGGTCCGCCCGGACACGGTCACCGACGACGTAACGGCTGCCCCGTTGTCCGGAATTGATACATCGGCCGTGTTCTCGAACGACGTACCGGTACCGCCGCCGCCACCGGAGCGCGCACCGACCGCGACGGCCGCCCACGCGTCCTGCACCGCCTTGTACTCGGCGCCCGTCGTGCCGTACAGCTCACCGGCCGCCGCGAGCGTCCCGGTGCGGGCCGCCGCGTAGTTGGTGGTGGACGTGAACTTCGTGGTGAGCGCGCGGTACCAGATCTGGTCGGCCTTGTCCCGGCCGATGCCGGTGACCGGAAGTCCGTCCGAGGTGGGCGAGTTGTAGCTGACGCCGTTGATGACCTTGGCGCCGCTGCCCTCGCTCAGCAGGTAGAAGAAGTGGTTGGCCACACCTGACGAGTAGTGCACGTCGAGGTTGCCGACACCCGAGTACCAACTGTCCGCGCTGCCGCCGTCCTTGCTCGGCTTGTCCATGTAACGCAGCGGGGTGCCGTCGCCGTTGATGTCGATCTTCTCGCCGATGAGGTAGTCGCCCACGTCGGTCGAGTTGTTGGCGTAGAACTCGACGGAGGTGCCGAAGATGTCGGAGGTCGCCTCGTTCAGCCCGCCGGACTCACCGCTGTAGTTGAGGCCCGCGGTGGCCGCCGTGACACCGTGCGACATCTCGTGGCCCGCCACGTCGAGGGCCGTCAGCGGGTCCGCGTTGCCGGAGCCGTCGCCGTAGGTCATGCAGAAGCAGCTGTCGTCCCAGAACGCGTTGACGTACGAATTCCCGTAGTGGACACGGGAGTAGGCGCCGACGCCGTTGTTCTTGATGCCGCTGCGGCCGAACGTGTTCTTGTAGAAGTCCCAGGTCTCCGCCGCGCCGTAGTGCGCGTCGGCGCCGGCCGTCGCCGCGTTCGACGTGGTGCTGTTGCCCCAGGTATTGCTGGTCTGCGAGAACAGGGTGCCGGTGCCGGACGTCCCGTGGTTCAGGTTGTACGTCTTGTGGCCGCCGCGGTCGCCGTCGGTCAGGGTGTAGTTGGAGCCCGACTGGGTCGTCGTCAGCGAAACCTGGCCGCTGTACTGGGTGTTGCCGGTGCCGGTGGCGTTCTCGATGCCCTGGTACTCGTAGAGCTTCTTGCCGGTGGCCGCGTCGGTGATGACGTGGAGTTCGTTCGGGGTGCCGTCGTCCTGGAGGCCGCCGACGACCGTCTCGTAGGCGAGGACGGGCTTGCCGCTCGCCGCCCAGATCACCCTGCGGGCCGAGTCCGCAGCCGACTTGGTGGAACCGAGGGCCTTGGCGCGGGAGACCGCCTGCTTCTCGGCGGCGGCGGTCGTGACGTCCGGGGTGAGGTCGGCGACCGCGATGGTGGCGTTCGTCGCCTTGATGACGCGCTCGGTGGCCCCGGACTTGGCGGTGTCGACGACCAGGTCACCGCCCAGGACCGGGAGTCCGCCGTAGGTGCGCTCGTAGCGGGTGTGGACCGTGCCGTCGGCGTCCTTGATGACGTCACGGACGACGAGCGCCTCCTTGGCGCCGAGGCCGATGTCCTTGGCCGTCGAGGTCCGCGCCGACGCGGCGTCGCGGAGCAGCTCGGCGCGCTGCGAGGGGGAGAGCGAGAGGGCCATGTGCGCCGGATTCCCCTTGCTGGCAAGGGGGTTGGCCGGAGCGGCGGAGGAGGTCGCGCCGGCCTGGACGGCAGCGGCGAGCAGAGCGGTGACGCCGGCTGCGGCGACTATGTGGGAGGTGCGTCTGCGCGAGGAATTGCTTCTCAACACTGACTCCTTCGGGACGGTCGCGGATCGCGCGACCAGGGGAGATCACAGGGATCACAGGGGTGAAACTGTGGGGTTGCTGTGAAGCGCCAGTGGGAAGAGTGGCAGCAGCCCGCGCTTTCTGTCAGGAGCGCGTCAGGAAGTTGGCCGGAATTCGTTCGTTGTCCGGATATTCAAGTCCGTTATCCGGAGCGTCACTTCCATGAGGGGAGTTGACGGTTGCGGTGATTTCCTGGACAGGTCCCATTCCCTGCGGGGAATTGCCCGTCTCCAGCGCGCCCCGCAGGATCTGGTCCGAACGGACCCGCCCGGGCAAGGAGACGAAGATGATCGAGATCGACCCGCAGCAGCTGGCCGACCGCTACATGGCTCAATGGAATGTGCCCGACGCCGGGGAGCGCCGCGCGGTCATCGAGCGACTCTGGGCCGAGGACGGCACCCACATCCTTCACCCGCCTGCGGAGATACGGGAGGCCGCCGCGGAACTCGGCTTCGACCATCAGACTCTGGAGGCTCAGGGATACGACGCCATCGAGACCCGAGTGGCACGGACCTACGAGCGGTTCGTCGAGAAACAGGGATTCGTCTTCCGGGCGCGCCCCGGTGCGGTACGTCTCCAGGGCGTGGTCAGGATCGGCTGGGAGGCGGTGTCCACCGCGACCGGCGATGTGATGGGTGGTGGTTCGGACATGCTCGTACTCGACGACAACGGCCGCATCAGGACGGATTACATGTTCCCGGGCTCCTGACCGACGGCAGTGCGAGCCAGTGCCCCGGCGGCTGCCGCGAGAGCCTCGGCCGTCGCCGGGTCAACCGGCAGGAACGCCTCCAGCTTCAGCTCGGCAAGCGTCACGTCGACGGCGGTCGCGAAGGTCGTCACAGTCGTCATCAGGCGGAGCTCACCGTACGAGGACCGCAGGCGCAGTGGTACCGCGAAACCGAGTTGCCCGGCGGACGGCTCCAGCTCAGGAACGTACCCGGTGAGCTCGGCGCGCAACTCCTCCAGATGGCCAAGGCGCACCAGGATGTGGCGCGCCCACTCGGCGAGGTTGAGGATGCGGGGAGCCAGTCCGTCGGGATGCAGCGCCAGGCGGTAAATATTCGTGCCCGGACCCACCAGCTCGTCAGCCGCGCCCTCGGTGATCAGGTCGAATGCGGTGTTCGCGGCGATCAGTTCACCGCCCCGGTCCACAACCAGCGCCGGATACGGCAGATGCCCGCGGAGGATGTGGTCGATCGCCGTGCGCACGGGGGCCAGCACCGGATCGTCCAGTGAGCTCTCCGGGTAGGCGGGCGCATACCCGGCGGCCAGCAGCAGCTCATTGCGCTCCCGCAGGGGCAGGTCCAGCGACTCGGCCAGGCGCACCACCATGTTCCGGCCCGGCACAGACCTGCCGGATTCGATGAAGCTGAGGTAGCGCTGGGTGGTGCCTGCTCGCAGCGCCAGATCGAGCTGGCTGACATGACGGCGGGTACGACGTTCACGAAGCGTACGGGGGAAGTCCACGGGCCTGTTGTAACGGCGGCGGAGGGTCCCAGGCCATTCCCCGCAGGGAATTGTCGCCACTCGTACCGGTCGTGAACATTGCCGGCATGGACATCGGTGTACTGCTTCCGACCGGAACCGCCCAGTGGGGCCCTGCCGACGACCCTCGCGAGCTGATTGCCTTCGGCCGTCACGCAGAACGGTCGGGCTTCTCCTCGCTCTTCGCCAACGATTCTCTCGTCAGCCCGCGCATCGAGGCGCTCGCGATGCTGGCCGCACTCGCCCCGGTGACCGAGACCGTGACACTGGGCACAGCTGCACTGATGCCGTTCCTGCGTCGGCCGGTCCAGGCCGCGCAGGCACTTGCGTCGATCGACCTGCTGTCCGGTGGCCGGCTCACCGTGACCGTCGGCGCAGGCTTCCCTGGCCGCTTCGGGCGGCCCCTCTACACACTGTCGGAGCTGCCGTGGGAGGGGCGCTTCGCCCGCCTGGACGAGACTGTCGCGCTGTGGCGGGCCCTGTGGGACGGAGCCGACGCCTTCCACGGCGAGATCCTCCGGTTCGCTGACATCCCGCCTACGACCAGGCCGCCCCGAGCCGGCGGCCCGCCCATCTGGCTCGGCGGTGCGACCCCCGCGGCGCTGGCCCGCACTGGCCGACTGTACGACGGATGGCTGCCTTACCCGCCTGACCCCGCCGACTACGCGTCCGGCCTCCGCGACGTCCACAGAGCGGCGACCGAAGCGGGACGCGAGACCGAGGACATCACCCCCGCACTATTCGTCTCGGTACGGATCGACAACGACATCGAGAGCGGCCGTCGGGCACTGGACGACTACGCGCGGGCCACATACGGCATGCCACTGGAGGAGCTGGAAAAGATCCAGGCAGTTGTCACCGGCTCCGCGGACCAGGTGCTTGAGCACCTAGGACAGTACGTCGCCGCCGGTGCCCGGCACATCGTCGCCCGCCTCGGTGGCCTGGACTTGCACGCCCAGCGCGACCAACTCGAACGGATCGCGAACCTGATCCCCGCCGTCCAAGCGGCAGCGGATTCCGTGCAAGCTGGTCCTGAAAGAGAATGAGCCCCAGCCGGTGTTGTCAGAGGCATCGGGCACACTGCGCCGTATGAACTTGGTGACTGCGCACGACTACGCCTGGATCCGCACCTCGCCGGTCTTCCGCCACATGACGGGGAGCGGATACAGCCTGACACTGATACGGGGGCGAGCCCCGCGCGAGGTGCTGCGCGTGATGGAGGCGGAACCGCGCGGCACCGGCGAGGGAACGGCCGGGCTGATCGAGGCGGGCGACGCTCACCGCGCCGAGTTGGATGGCGACTACTGGGACGAGTCCTACGTCGCGGGGGCCTTCAGTGCTCCGGGTGAGAACGGCGACTGGACACTCGTCCTCGGGTTCGACGGTGGCCTGGGGATCGCGGCGCCGTGCGTGGAGACGCTGTCGAAGGGCGGCCGGGTCGTGGCGCACTCGACCAACGGCGGCAAGCCCATCCACCTTTTCCACTGGTTCGAG
Source organism: Streptomyces sp. NPDC048504 (assembly GCF_043200035.1). NCBI lineage: Bacteria > Bacillati > Actinomycetota > Actinomycetes > Kitasatosporales > Streptomycetaceae > Streptomyces > Streptomyces sp. NPDC048504. The sequence goes on along the minus strand of NZ_JBICXA010000036.1, from coordinate 15,179 downwards.
GACGGTGAGCTCCGTACGACGTTCGAGGGCCCCGCAGCGCGCGACGGCAACACCCCTGATGAACTGGTCCCCCTGCTACGGGAAGTCGGCTTTCCTCTGACCCCCGAGGGAGAACACGACGAGAGCGCTCCGGACGTCGACCGGAAGGCGGCGGTCTTCGCTCTGGCCGAGAGACTCACCGGCGTACGCGTCACCGAATCCCTCCTCCAGGACGCCACGTACGAGCTGGGGCTCGTCCCCGAACAGCCCGCCGAGGAGTGGACCGGAGTGGTCATCGACATCACCGATGCCCATGGGGAGCGTCTGTACAGGGAATGGACCTACGAGGAGATCGCGACGGCGTCGGACCGGGCACGGGCGGAGGCGGACGCGCCGGTGGTGATCACCTACAACGGGCCGTCGGCCGTGGATCATCCGGAACACGAGACAGGTGAGTAGCGAGCGCGTGGATACGGGTCGCGCGGGCTCCGCGACCGCCCGGCGTCACCCACCCGACCCCCGCCCGTCCCCGCCGTCCCCGTGCCACGAGTTCCACAGCGCCGCATACGCGCCCCCCGCCGCCACCAACTCCTCATGCGGCCCCAGTTCGGTCAGCAGCCCGTGTTCCATCACCGCGACCCGGTCCGCGTCGTGGGCGGTGTGCAGGCGGTGGGCGATGGCGATGACGGTACGGCCCTCCAGTACGGCGGCCAGGGCGCGCTCGGTGTGGCGGGCGGTGGCCGGATCCAGCAGGGCCGTCGCCTCGTCCAGGATCAGGGTGTGCGGGTCGGCCAACACCACGCGGGCCAGGGCGAGTTGCTGGGCCTGTGAGCCGTCCGTGGCCGAACCGCGGGGGCCGAGGCGGGTGTCGAGCCCGTCCGGCAGGTCCCGGACCCACTCCTCGGCGCCGACCGCGTTCAGCGCGGCCCACAACTCCTCATCGGTGGCGGCCGGTTCGGCGATCAGGAGGTTGTCGCGGACCGAGCCGAGGAAGACGTGGTGCTCCTGGGTGACCAGCACCACCTGGCGGCGCAGTGTCTCCGGTTCCAGCCCGTGGACCGGCACCCCGCCCACGGTCACCGTGCCCTCGGTCGGCGCGTCCACGCCCGCCAGGAGCCGGCTCAGCGTGGTCTTCCCGGCGCCGGACGGGCCGACCACCGCGAGCCGTTCACCCGGCCGTACGGTCAGGTCGACACCGTGCAGCACCTCGCCGCCGCGCTCGTACGCGTACCGCACGCCGGTCACGTCGATGCGGTCGTCCGCCGGAGCCGGGGCGTCGTCGTCGCCCTCCGCGCGGGGCGCACGGGCCAGCCCCTCCACGCGGGCGAACGAGGCGCCGCTGCTCTGGAGTTGCTCGACCCGCATCAGGATCTGGTCCAGCGGTTCGGCGAACTGCCGCAGGTACAGCGCCGCAGCCACCACCGCACCCAGGCCCACCTCCCCGCGCCCGTGCAGCCACCCGCCGACGAACAGCACGCCCGCCACCGGGATCGTGTACGACATCTCGACCGCCGGGAAGAACACGGTCCGCAGGTACAGCGTGTACAGCCGGCTCCGCAGAGCCGTCCGCAGCGTGTCGCGGCTCGCGGTGACCCGTCGCTCCTGGAGCCGGAACGCCTCCACCGTGCGGGCCCCGGCCACGGTCGCCGTGAGGATCTCGGCGACCTCCGAATTGGCCGCGCCCTCCGCGAGATAGCCGTCCCGGGCCCGGCGCAGATACCAGCGCAGCGCGAACCACACCGGCGTGAGCCCCAGCACCCCGAACAGCCCGAGCAGCGGGTCGAGGACGAACACCGCGCCCATCACGAACAGCGCCTGCACCGAGTTGACCAGCAGATCCGGCCCGACATCGCGCAGAGTGGTCCCCACGATCGCGACGTCCGCCGTGCCACGCGCGGTCAAGTCACCCGTCCCGGCCCGCTCCACGACCGACGCGGGCAGCGCCAGCGCCCGGTCGACGAAGTCCTCCCGCACCCGCGCCAGCGTGCGCTCACCGAACCGGTGCCCCACGTACCGCGCCCACCGCGCCAGCATCAACTGGCCCAGCGCGCACGCCACGATGACCAGCGCCAGCCGGTCCACCGTGCCGACCCCGGCCCCGGCCCGCACCTCGTCCACGATCCGCCCGAGCAGCCACGGCCCGGCGAGCCCGGCCGCCGAGGCCAGCGCGTTCACCACGAGCACGACGGCGAACGCCCGCCGGTCCGCCCGCACCAGGCGCAGCGCGGCCCGCCGTACGTCCGCCTTTTCGGCGACGGGCAGTTGACCCTTCGCCAGTGAGGACCGCGTCACCGTACGACCTCTTCCTCTTCCGTCTCCCGGGCCACCAGCGCGCGGTAGCCGGGTTCCTCCGCCAGCAGCCGGCGGTGGCCGCCGCTGGCCGTGACCTTGCCGTCGACCAGGTAGTGCACGGTGTCCGCGTGGTCGAGAACCAGCGGGGACGTCGTGGTCACCACCGTCGTACGGCCCGTGCGCTCTTCGTGCAGCCGTCGCGCGACCGCCGCCTCCGTGTGCGCGTCGAGCGCCGAGGTCGGCTCCACCGCGAGCAGCACCTCGGGCTCGGCGAGCAACGCCCGTACCAGGCGCACCCGTTGACGCTGTCCCCCGGAGAGACTGCGTCCCTGCGCGGCCACCGCCGAGTCAAGACCCTCCGGCAGCCCCTGCACGATGTCGTCGGCGGCGGACGCGCGCACGGCCTTCGCCAGCGCCTCCGCCGACCGCTCGTGGCGCCCGGACACGACCTCCGTCAGCGGTCCGGCGAACAGGTCGGCCTCGTTGTCGGCGACCAGGATCCGCGCTCGCACCTGCTCCAGCGGAATCGCGTCGAGCCGCACCCCGCCCCAGGTCGCCACGGAGGGCGCGTACCGCCCGAGCCGGTCGACCACGGCCAGCACGTCGGCGGGCCGCGCCCCGACCAGCGCGGTCAGCCGCCCCGGCAGCACCCGCACCCCGGAGTCGGGATCGTGCAGAGCGGCCGGCTCGGCGGGAGCGTCCAACTCCCCGTTGTCCGGCGTCGGTTCGAGCCGCAGCAGTTCTACGACCCGCCGCGCGGCCACCACGCCCCGGCTCAACTCGTAGACCATCTGCACGAAGAACGACACCGGGCCGATCAGCACCGCGACATAGCCGTACACCGCGACCAACTCGCCGATGCTGAGCTGCCCTTGGGCCGCCAGTCGGGCCGCGAGCCAGGTCACCACGGCGAGGAACAGCGTCGGCAGCCCGACTCCGATCGCCTGTACCCAGCTGGCCACCGCGCCCACTCGGTAGCCCTGCGCGCGCAGCCGCTGCGAGTCACGCCGGAACGCGTCTGCGAACAGCCCTTTGCCGCCAAGGCCGTTGAGGACACGCAGGCCGCCCGCGAGGTCGCCGATGCGCGCGGTCAGCACGCTCTGCCGCTCCCGGTACTCCGTCTCCACGCTCTGCAGCCGCAGCGTCAACGGCCCCGCGAGCAACGCGATCACCGGCACACCCAGCAGCACCACGGCGGCCAGCGGCGCCGAGATCGACAGCAGCACGCCCGCGACCACGCCGTAGACGACGAGGGCGCCGAAGCCGGGGCCGACGACCGTCAGGGACTGGGCGATCGTCCAGACGTCGCCGACGCCCGTCGTGATCACCTCACCGGCCTGCGCCCGGCGCGAGAGCACGGCACCCAGCCGGACCGTCTGGCCGACGATCAGCTTCACCGTGCGGAAGTTGGCGTCGATCCGGACCCGGGTCATCGTGCGGTGGCGCATGATGCTCAGCCACGAGTTGACCGCGCCGACCACGAACAGCACCCCGGTCCACCAGGCCAGCGCGCCCATGTTCCCCGGCACCAGCCCGTCGTCGACCGCCCGGGACATCAGATACGGCGCCGCCGCCATCAGCACCATCCAGACGCTGGACAGCAGCGCCCCGGACACCGCCCGCCCCGGCTGCCGCCACACCAGCCACCACAGAAACCGCCAGCCGCCCCGGCAGTCGGGTGTCCCGGGATCCTCGTACGCGTCGATCATGAGCCTCCTTGCCCAGGCTGCCGGGCGCGCGCAGCCGTGAGCGATCCGGGGGTGGTTGGAGGCAACGAAGATTACCGAGCGTGAGCGCGGTTGCCCATCGAATATCGCGCGCCGCACGGTGTGGTTCTCCTGAGACCCGCTACTTGCTCTGCAACTGCCCCAGGGGGTCGGGGTCTTGGTCCAGTGCGGCGGCCGCCGCCTTCCAGCCGGTGTCCTCGGGGTGCAGGGTGCTGCGCAGGTAGGCCGTGGTGAGGCGTTGGAGAAGGGCGACGCGTGCGGGGCTTTCGTCTGTCGTCTCGGCTACCTCGTAGCCGGGGATGCCGCCGAGTGAGTGCTCCGCGCCGAAGAGGGTGAGCAGGGTCTTGTCGCCGGGACTGTAGGTGTACGGGTCGGTGAACCAGTCCGGTCCGCGGGTGGAGAGCTGGGACCGGTCGTGGTCCCCGGCGACGATGAGCGCCGGTGTGGTCATGGTGGCGAACGACGGCCTCATGAAGGGGAGTTGCTCGGCGGCGAACGGGGTCAGGTCGTCGCCCAGGCCGGTCAGGGCGAGGAGTGCGCCCGCCTTGACGCGGGGGTCGGACAGGTCCTCGCCGGGTACGCCGTCGGCGTCGAGTACGCGCGCGCCCAGCAGGGTGCTCGCCGTCTGGGCTCCCCAGGAGTGGCCGGCCACGGCGATGCGGTCGCGGTCGAGGCGCCCCGCGAGGCCCGGCACGGAGGCCTCCAGGACGTCGAGTCCGTCCAGTACGCGCTTGAGGTCCTCGACGCGGATGCGCCAGATCCGCGGGAAGCGGGGGTCCTCGTGCGGGATGCCGAGCGTCCTGGAGTCGAGGTGCGTGGGCTGGACGACCACGAAGCCGTGCGCGGCCCAGTGGTCCGCCAGCGGGGCGTAGCCGTCCATCGACCAGCCGAAGCCGTGCGAGAAGACGACGACGGGCAGATCGCCGCCGGTCACGGGCGCGGAGACGCGGACCTGGAGATCCTCGCCGCGGCCCGGGGCGGGCAGGATCAGCGGCTTCACGGACAGGATCGCGGCGTTGGAGTCGGACATGATCGTGGTGTTCGAGTCGGACATGGCTGTGCTTCCGTTCCCTTGGTTGTCCGGTGGGTCTCAGCGGCGGCGCAGCGACGGGTCCAGCAGCGCGGGCGGGGTGTCGTTCTTCTCGTGGGCGGCGAGGTCGGTGCCCGGGGCGACGATCGTGTCGATCGCGTCGAGTACGTCGGCGGAGAGCACGGTGTCGGCGGCGGCGAGCTGGCTGTGCAGGTGGTCCAGGGTGCGGGGGCCGATCAGCGCGCTGGTCACGGCGGGGTGCGCGGTGACGAAACCGAGCGCGAGCTGGATCATCGTGAGCCCGGCCTCGTCGGCGACCTTCGCCAGCTGTTCGACGGCGTCGAGCTTGGCCCGGTTGGCGGGGACGGCGGTGTCGTAGCGCTGCGGCATGAACGTCGAGCGGCTGGTCGTGATGGACCGGCCCTCACGGATCGCGCCGGACAGCCAGCCCGAGGCGAGCGGGCTCCACGCCAGGACGCCGAGGCCGTACTCCTCGGTCACCGGAAGTACGTGGGTCTCGATCCCGCGCTGGAGGATCGAGTAGCTCGGCTGCTCGGTGACGTAACGGCTCAGGTGGTTCTCCCGGGCGGCCCACTGCGCCTGGACGATGCGGTACGCGGGGAAGGTCGAGGAGCCGAAGTAGCGGATCTTTCCCGCGCGTTGGAGGTCGGTCAGCGCGGAGAGGGTCTCCTCGTCGCTGGTGCGCGGGTCCCAGCGGTGGACCTGGTAGAGGTCGACATGGTCGACGCCGAGCCTGCGCAGACTGTTGTCCAGCTCGGTGACCAGCCAGCGGCGCGAACCGCCCTGGTGGTTGCGCTCCTCGCCCATCGGCAGGCTCGCCTTCGTGGCCAGCACGATGTCGTCCCGGCGACCGGCGATCGCCTTGCCGAGCAGCTCCTCGGACTCGCCGCCGCTGTACGCGTCCGCGGTGTCGATGAGATTGACCCCGCCCGCGAGAGCGGCGTCGACGATGGCGGTGACCTCCTCCTGGCTCGTGCGCCCGATCCTGCCGAAATTCATCGCACCGAGCGCGAGGGTGCTGACCTGTACGCCGGTGCGGCCCAGGGTGCGGTACTGCATGGCTGTCCTCCAGGAACGGTAAGCGGAACCTTGTTCCGGAAACAATACGGAACGAGGTTCCGCTTAGCAAGCATGGAGGTGCGGAACGGGAGGGGTCGCAAGTAGGGGAGGTGACTAACGGCTATGAACGGTGACTAATGGTTACAGGCGGTGGTCATGGGGGTGCGGGGACGGGCTGCGCGTATCGCGCTTACGCCAGGCTGTCCCGCCACGCCCGGTGCAGGTCCGCGAACCGCCCCGTCCCCGCGATCAGGTCGGCCGGGGTGCCGTCCTCGACGACGCGGCCGTGTTCCATGACCAGCACCCGGTCCGCGATCTCGACCGTGGACAGCCGGTGCGCGATCACGACCGCCGTACGGCCGCGCAGTACCGTCGACATGGCGCGCTGTACGGCCTGTTCGCCCGGGATGTCGAGGGAGCTGGTCGCCTCGTCGAGGATGAGGACGGCGGGGTCGGCGAGCAACGCCCGTGCGAACGCGACGAGTTGGCGCTGGCCCGCCGAGATACGGCCACCGCGCTTGCGTACGTCCGTGTCGTAGCCGTCGGGCAGCGCGCTGATGAAGTCGTGCGCGCCGATCGCCTTCGCGGCCCGCTCGATCTCCTCACGGGGCGCGTCCGGCCGGCCGATCGCGATGTTCTCGGCGACCGTGCCGGAGAACAGGAACGCCTCCTGCGTCACCATCACCACCCCCCGCCGCAGTTCGGGCGCGGACAGTTCGCGCAGGTCGACGCCGTCGAGCAGGACCCGCCCGTCCGAGGGGTCGTAGAACCGGGCCAGCAGCTTGGCCAGGGTGGACTTGCCCGCGCCGGTGGAGCCGACCACGGCGACGGTCTGGCCGGCGGGGAGGGTGAGGTCGAAGACAGGCAGGACCTCGCCGCCGGTGCGGTAGGCGAAGCGGACGCCGTCGAAGACGACCTCGCGGCCGGGCTGTTCCGACTCAAGTGCCGGGAGCTGGACGGGGGTTGAGGGTTCGGGGACCGACGGGGTCTGGGCCAGCAGGCCCGCGATCTTCTCCAGGGAAGCGGCGGCCGACTGGTACGAGTTGAGGAACATGCCGAGGCGGTCGATCGGGTCGTAGAGCCGCCGTAGGTACAGCACCGCGGCGGCCAGTACGCCCAACTTCAGTGAATCGTCCGCGACTCGGGTCGCGCCCCACAGCACGATCACCGCGACGGCCGTGTTGGCGACCAGGCGGGAGCCGGTGACGTAGCGGGCCATCTCCAACAGGGCGTCGCCGTTGGAGCGTTCGTGCTGTTGGTTGAGAACCTGGAAGTCGGCGTCGTTCACGGCCTCGCGGCGGAACGCGCGGATGCCGTTCATCGTCTCGACGAACTTCACGATCACGCGCGCGATCGCCGTGGACCGGACCGCGTACACCCGTACCGCGCGCCGCTGGTAGACCCGCACCAGCAGGTACAACGGCACGAAGGACGCCACCGCGACCGCGCCGAGGCCCAGGTCCAGCCAGAGCAGCATCGCCGAGATGTACACGAACGACAGGATGACCGTGATCAGCTCCTGGAGCCCCTCGCTGAGCAGTTCGCGCAGGGCCTCGATGTCCGTGGTGGAACGGGAGATGAGCCGGCCGGACGTGTACCGCTCGTGGAAGTCGATGCTGAGCGCCTGCGCGTGCCGGAAGATACGGCCGCGCAGATCGAGCAGCACGTCCTGGTTGACGCGGGCGGAGGCGCCGATGAACGCGTACTGGAGTCCGCCGGAGATCAGCGCGCAGAGCAGGTAGCCCGCTCCTACGGCGATCAGCGGGCCGTGGTCGTCGTTCCGGAACGCCGGTACCGCGCGGTCGATGGCGTACGCCACGAGGAGCGGGCCTACCTGTACGGCCGCCTGCTGGAGCAGCAGGAGGAGGGTTGTGACGGTGACCCGTGCCTTCATCGGCGCGAGCAGGGAGCGCAGGAGGGCGCCGGTCGCGCCCGGGGGAGTGGGCAGGACGTCGTGATCGAAGGGGTCGCCTGCGGCGGGCCTGTGCGGGGGGTCGGGGGTGTCGTCTGTGGTGGGCGCCGATGTGGTGGGGGCGGTCATCGGGCGTCCTCCTGGTCACCGCTCGGGTGGGGGTGCTGGTGCCGGTCCGGGTGGTGTTGAGTCCGCGGGCCGGTGGGGGCTGGTCGCGCCGTTCCCCGCGCCCCTTTAGGGCGTGTTGGTCGGGCGGTGTCGTTCTCCTTCTCGGCGCCCGACATCAGGTACGCGTACTCCGTGTTCGTCCGCAGGAGTTCCTGGTGGGTGCCGACTGCTGTGATGCGGCCGTTGGACAGGAGAGCCACGCGGTCGGCGAGGAGGACTGTGGACGGGCGGTGGGCCACGATCAACGCCGTTGTGTCGGCCAGGACTTGGCGCAGGGCTGCTTCTACGGCGGCCTCTGTGTGGACGTCCAGGGCGGAGAGCGGGTCGTCGAGGACCAGGAAGCGGGGTTTGCCCACCACCGCCCTTGCCAGGGCGAGGCGTTGGCGTTGGCCGCCGGAGAGGCTCAGGCCCTGTTCGCCCACCTGGGTGTCCGTGCCCTGGGGCAGCGCGTGCGCGAAGTCGGCCTGTGCGACGGCCAGCGCTCGCTCCAACTCCGGTTGTCCCGCGCCCTCTTCCGACCCCATGAGTACGTTCTCCCCGACGCTCGCCGAGAACAACGTCGGTTCCTCGAAAGCCACTGCGACCTTCGAGCGCAGTTCCTCGCGGGACATGGCCGTGATGTCCTCGCCGTCCAGTGTGATGCGGCCCGATGTCACCTCGTGGAGGCGGGGGACGAGGGCGGTGAGGGTGGTTTTGCCGGTGCCGGTGGCGCCTACCAGTGCCATGGACTCGCCGGGTCTGATGTGCAGGTCGATGCGGTCGAGGATCGGTGGGGAATCAGGCGGGGCGTCGGGATAGCGGAAGGAGACGGTGGAGAAACGGATGCCGTCGTTGTTGGGTGCTGGCCGGTGGGGGCTGGTCGCGCCGTTCCCCGCGCCCCTTTGGGGCGCTGCCCCTTGGGGCGTTTGCTCCTCCGGGGTTTCGTCCATCACCTCGAAATAGCGCTCCGTCGCCGTTGCCGCCTCCTGGCTCATTGCCAGGAGGAAGCCGATTGACTCCACCGGCCAGCGCAGGGCGAGTGCTGTGGACAGGAACGCCACCAGCGTGCCGGCCGACAGGTCGCCGTCCGCGACCTGCACCGTCCCCACCACCAGCGCCGCCCCTAGCGCCAGTTCGGGGAGGGGCACGATGACGCCCCAGATCGTGGCGAGGAGTCGGGCCTTGCGGAGTTCGGTGCCGCGCAGGGTTCGGGAGAGGTCGCGGAAGGCTCGGGCCTGGCTGCGGTGGCGGCCGAAGCCCTTGATGATGCGGATGCCGAGGACGCTCTCCTCGACGACCGTCGTCAGGTCGCCGACCTGGTCCTGCGCGAGGCGTGCCACGTGCGCGTACCGCCGCTCGAAGATCACGCACGTGATGATCACGGGTATGGCGGGCCCCAGGATGACCATCCCCAGCGTCCAGTCCTGGAGCAGCATGATGATCACGCCGACCAGGATCGTCACGGCGTTGACCAGTAGGAACGTCAGGGGGAAGGCGAGGAACATGCGGAGCAGCATCAGGTCCGTGGTGCCTCGGGAGAGGAGCTGGCCCGACGGCCATCTGTCGTGGAAGGACACCGGCAGGCGTTGCAAGTGCCGGTACAGGTCCGCCCGCATCTCCGCCTCGACGTGCGACAGCGGGCGCGCGACCAGCCAGCGCCGCAGCCCGAACAGGCCCGCCTCCGCGAACCCGAGCAGCAGCAGATACAGCGCCCCGAGCCACACGCCCGCCGTGTCCCGGTCGGCGACCGGTCCGTCCACCATCCACTTCAGGACGAGCGGGAACACCAGCCCCGTACAGGAGGCGACGACGGCGACCCCGGCCGCGGCGAACAGCCGTACGCGCACGGGGCGGACGTACGGCCACAGCCGCGCGAGCGTACGGACGGCGGACCGGTCGGAGTGGTCCTCGGCGGAGGCGGGTGTCGTGGTCATCACGGGCGAGCCTACGGACCACCACTGACAGTGCCCACCGAGTTTTGGCCGGACCCGGATCGGCCGTTGGTCCTACGACCTGGGTGTTCGAGGGGTCGTAGGGCCGCATCAACCGATCGGTTGATGTCCCTTCGAGCGCGATGGCCGATGTGCCGGGCCCGGTCCCGGCGGGACCCTCGGAACATGTCAGCCACTCCTGTCATCGAAGTCACCGCACTACGGAAGTCCTACGGCGGCCGGGCCGTCGTCGACGGGGTCTCGTTCGCCGTCGAGGAGGGCGAGATCTTCGGGATCCTCGGCCCGAACGGTGCCGGCAAGACCACCACCGTCGAGTGTGTCGAGGGCCTGCGGGTCCCGGACGCGGGCCGGGTCCGCGTCACCGGACTCGACCCCGTCGCCGACCACGCGGAGGTCGCCCGGGTCCTCGGCGCCCAGCTCCAGGAGAGCGAGCTCCAGGCCAAGCTCACCGTCCGCGAGGCGCTGGGGCTGTACGCGTCCTTCTATCCGCACCCCGCCGACTGGCGGCCGCTGGCCGAACGCCTGGGCCTGACCGCCAAGTTGACCACCCGGTTCGCGAAGCTCTCCGGCGGTCAGAAGCAGCGCCTGTTCATCGCGCTCGCGCTGATCGGCAATCCTCGGGTCGTCGTCCTCGACGAGCTGACCACCGGGCTCGACCCGCGCGCCCGCCGTGACACCTGGCAGCTGATCGAGGACGTGCGGGCGAGCGGGGTCACCGTGCTGCTGGTCACGCACTTCATGGAGGAGGCGCAGCGGCTGTGCGACCGGATCGCCGTGATCGACAAGGGCCGGGTGGCCGCGCTGGACACCCCGGACGGGCTGATCCGGCGCTCGGCGGGCTCCACCGTCATCAGTTTCACGCCCTCCGCGGCCCTGGACGACGGTGATCTGAACGCGCTGCCCGCGCTCACGTCCGTGGCGCGCAAGGACGGCCGGATCACCCTCTCCGGCTCCGACGAGACCGTCAACGCGGTCATCACGCTGCTCGCCCGCAACCACATCACCGCCCACCAACTCCGCGTGTCCGACGCCACGTTGGACGACGCGTTCCTGGACCTGACGGAGGTCACCGCATGAACACCGCAGTCCTGCGCACCGAGTTGAGGCTCTTCCGTCGTGAACCGGGCGCCCTCTTCTGGATCTTGCTCTTCCCGACCCTGCTGCTGGTGATCCTGGGGTCCATCCCGGGCTTCCGCCACCACGAGGCCGACCTCGGCGGCCTGCGCACCATCGACGTGTACGTCCCGGTCGCCGTCCTCCTCGGCATGATCGTCGGCGCGCTCCAGTCGATGCCGCAGAACATCACCGGCTACCGCGAACGCGGCATCCTCCGCCGCATGTCCACCACCCCGGTCCGCCCCACCGCCCTGCTCTCCGCCCAGATGGTCGTCTACGGCACGGCCGCCCTGGCCTCCGCCCTGTGCGCGCTGATCGTCGGCCGCCTCGCCTTCGACGTACGTCTGCCGAAGCAGCCCGGCGGCTATCTCCTCGCCCTGCTCCTCGCGATCCTGGCCGCGCTCGCGCTGGGCGCGGTGGTCTCGTCGCTGTCCCGGACCACGAAGATCGCGGGCGCCATCGGGTCGGCGGTGTTCTTCCCGATGATGTTCTGCGCGGGCGTCTGGATCCCGGTGAACTCCATGCCGGACGTCATGGCCCGCATCGTCGGCTACACCCCGTTCGGCGCCGCCGCCGAGGCCCTGAACAGGGCGGCGGCGGGGAACTGGCCGGGCTGGCCGCACCTGGGCGTGCTGGTGGCGTGGACCGTGCTGCTGACGGCCGGCGCCTCGCGCTGGTTCCGCTGGGAGTAGGGGAGACGGCCGTGCAGACTGGGGAGATGACCACCAGGGACAGGCAGATCGACCGGCGCTGGGAGCAGCTCCACACCTGGGGACCGTACGGGCTGCTCGGTATCAGTGTCGTCCTCGCGCTCGCCTCCTCCGGTCTGTTCGACTACTCCGCCGCCCAGTGGTACGTCGGCTGGGCCTTGGTCGGCGCGGCACTCGTCCTCCAACTGTGGTGGCACGGCACCCGTGCCCGCCGCCCCGGCCGCGGCCGGATCCCGTCCCGGGCGGGGACCGCGTACTACGTCGTCCGCTGGGCCTTCGCCTTCGCCCTCACCTGGATCGACCCGTTCTTCGCGTTCTACGCCGCCTCCGGCTACATGGACGCCGACGAACTGATCCCGGGCGTGGTGTGGCAGCGGCTCGGACTGCTCGCCAGCGCGGTCACCGTGGCCGGTGCACAGTCCGGTGGGCTGCCGCTGGGGAGCGCGCTCCAATGGATCCTCTTCGCCACGCTCGTGGTCGGCAACTCCGGCCTGCAGATGGCGGTCGCCCATCTCCAGGAGCAGGAGACCCAGCGCTCCCGCGAGCGCAACGAGACCATCACCGAACTCGAACGCACCAACACCGCCCTGCAACAGGCCCTCGACGAGAACGCCGCCCTCCACGCCCAACTCCTCGTCCAGGCAAGGGAAGCCGGGGTCGCCGACGAACGCCGACGGCTCGCCGCCGAGATCCACGACACCATCGCCCAGGGCCTGACCGGCATCATCGCCCAGCTCCAAGTCGTAGCGAACGCGCCCGACTTGACGACCGCCCGCACCCACCTCGAACGCGCCTCCACCCTCGCCCGGCACAGCCTCGGCGAGGCCCGCCGGTCCGTGCAGAACCTCGCCCCCATCGCGCTGGAGAACGACGGACTCCCCGAGGCCCTGAAGAACACGGTCGCCGAGTGGGGCGAACGCACAGCCGTCCGCGCCGAGTTCACCGTCACCGGCATCACCGAGCAGCTCCACGACGAGATCTCGGCGACCCTGCTGCGCATCGCCCAGGAGGCGTTGTCGAACGCGGCCCGGCACGCCCGGGCCACCCGCGTCGGTGTGACCCTCAGCTTCCTGGGCGACGAGGTCATCCTCGACATCCGCGACGACGGACAGGGCTTCGACCCGCTCGCCCTCCCCGAACGCACCCGCACCGGCGGCTTCGGCCTCGACGGCATGCGCGCCCGCGCCGAACGGATCGCGGGCTCCCTCGCGATCGAGTCCGAGCCGGGGCACGGCGCGGCCCTCTCGGCTCGCGTACCGTTGGTCCGCCATGAGTGACGAGTTGCTGATCTCCCTGCTGATCGTCGACGACCATCCCGTCGTACGGGACGGTCTGCGCGGCATGTTCGAGTCCGCGCCCGGGTTCCGCGTCCTGGGCGAGGCGTCCAACGGCGTCGAGGCCGTGGAGCGGGCCGCCGACCTCGACCCCGACGTCATCCTGATGGACCTGCGGATGCCGGGCGGCGCGGGCGTCGACGCCATCCGCGAGCTGACCCGGCGCGCCGCCCGGGCGAAGGTGCTCGTCCTGACGACGTACGACACCGACTCCGACACGCTCCCCGCGATCGAGGCGGGCGCGACGGGCTATCTGCTGAAGGACGCCCCGCGCGACGAACTCTTCACCGCCGTCCGCGCGGCGGCGGACGGCCGCACGGTCCTCTCACCCGCCGTCGCCTCCCGCCTGGTCTCCGCGGTCCGCGCACCCCAGACCCCCGGCAACGAATCGCTCTCCGCCCGCGAACGCGAGGTCCTCGCCCTGGTCGCCAAGGGCACCTCCAACCGCGAGATCGCCCGCGAACTCTTCATCAGCGAGGCGACCGTGAAGACCCATCTCACCCACCTGTACGGCAAGTTGGGCGTCAAGGACCGCGCGGCCGCCGTGGCGGTGGCCTACGACCGGGGGATTCTCGGCTAGTTCGGGCAGGGGAGGAGGCCGGTGGCGATGCGCTCCCAGGCCGCCTTCAGCTCGGCGGGCAACTCCGGCTTGTCGGGGGCGAGATCGGCCTGTTCGCGCAGATCGTCGCCGAGGTCGAAGAGGTGGTCGTCGCCGTCCTCGTCCTGGTAGTACTTCCAATCCCCGCGCCGCAGCGCCCGGTTGGCCCGCACCCGCCAGAACAGGTCCCGCTCGGGCGGCTGTTCGCCCTTCAGGAGATAGCCCGCCAAGCTCGTGCCGTCCAGCGGTACGCCGGATCGGGGCGGGCGCCGGCCAGCTCCAGGAACGTCGCGGTCCAGCCGGGGGAGAAGTTCGGCTCGTGGCTGACCTGGCCGCCGTCGATACGGTGCGGCGAGCGCACGATGGTCGGCACCCGGATGCCGCCCTCCTGGAGCACGAACTTCTCGCCGCTCAACGGCCAGAGGTACGACCAGCGCTCACCGCCGTTGTCGCTGGCGAACTACACCAGCGTGTTCTCCTCCCGCCCGGACCGGCGCAGCGCGGCAAGCACCTCGCCGACGGCCGCGTCGAGGCTCTGCACCATCTCGGTGTACTTGGCGACCGAGCCGCCGTCGTACTGGTTGAGCGCGTCGCTGATCTCCGCCTGACTGGTGGCGGCCCGGATCCTCGCCGCGATCTCGGCGCCGGTCTCCTCGTCGCCCTCCGCGAGCCAAGGCCAGTGCGGGGTGGTGAAGTTGAGGTTCAGCAGCCATGGCTCCTCGTGTTTCCGGCCGACGTACTCCACCGCCCGCTCGGTCAGCTAAGGCTCGGGTCCAGCCCCTGCGTCCTGTTGGCGATCGGTTCGGCCAACCCGCCTGGCGTACGGCCCGGACAGCGCCCGGTGTACAGGCTGAACCGGGTCGGGGAGCAGGTCGCCGAGCCCGAGTACGCGTCGGTGAACCGCACCCCTGCCGGGCCAGCCGGTCCAGGTTCGGCGTCTTGATGTGCGGGGCGCCGTAGGAGGAGAGATCGGCCAGCCGAGGTCGTCGCCCAGGATGACGAGGAGGTTGGGGCGCTTGCCGGAGGCACCGGGACGGGCCTTGAAGGGGCGCTCGGCGGGGGCGGACTCGGCGGCCTCGGCGGTGGCGGCCGTACCGGCGACGGCGGTGACGGCACCGCCACCGACCAGGCCGCCGAAGGCACGGCGGGATATCTCGGGCATGCGAGGTCCTTGTGGGGAAGACGGTGGGAGGCAGCGGAAGCCGTGGGGGGGTGCTCTTATCTGTTCGGTCAAGGTCTGCGGGCTTGGTCAGGCGGCTTGTTCGTGTGTCGGCTGGTAGGCGGCGCGGTGTTTGAGCATGG
>NZ_JBICXA010000035.1:0-34645 GCF_043200035.1 Streptomyces sp. NPDC048504 | reverse complement strand
CCTCCAGGGGCTGCCGCCCCTTCGACCCCGCCTGGGGCTGCGCCCCAGACCCCCTTCGGCCTGAACGGCCTCGTCCTCAAACGCCGGACGGGCTGGAGGATGCCGGCCTGGGCTCGAAAGTCGGACGGGCTGATGGTGCCGACGGCATCGAGAAGGACCACCGGTAGGAAAAGGGCAAAGCAAAGCCGGCGCAGCTCCCCAGCTGCGCCGGCTTTTTTTGCCGTCCGCCGCACCCCCGTCCCCACGGGGTTTCATGGGTTGATGTCCCCGCCCGGACCGCTCTTCCGGGCCTGGGTCGCCGCTCAGCGCCCCAGCATCACTCCCACGGACGACGCCTGTGTGGCCACGGTCTCCCAGCCGTCGAAGACGACCAGGAGCAGGACCGCCAGGGGAAGTGCCATCAAGGTCGCCACCAGCGGGTGGCGACGGCCCGTGCGGCGGGTGTGGAACGCCGCGTTGTACGCCTTGCGTCCCTCTTCGCGGATCAATGCCCGCGGTGCCGTATGGGCCATGGTCCCTCTCCTGACCGTGCTCCGTTGACCGAACTCAGTTGTCGTTGGCAGCGGCGGGTGTCTGACCTCGGGGGACGAGTGCTGCACCCGCCGCTTGACCTCAAATCTAGGCGTGCGGCGGGTGCCGGTCGTCATGCCCTCGTACCGATTGGCGGGCCTCCCGGAGGATGAGCAATGACCTGCGAACTACTCCCCTGGGTGGAGACCGGGTCCTACGTCTCGGGGTCTTCCCGGAGGGGTAGTCCGGTGTGCCCCGCTTTCTCTGAGCTGTCCTCGCGCGGGACCGGCTGCTCGACCAGGGCGAGGACCCTGGTCGCCATGAAGCGGGCGGTACGGACGACGGAGCCGCTGCGGGTGACTTCGCTCACTTCTACGACACCTCGTCGTACCGCTGTCTCCACCCGACGGCCCGCCCTGCTCGCCACCACCTCGTAGGTACGTGTTGTGTCGCCGGCGTCCACCACTATCTCGACGCGATCACCCTTCACGCGCTCAATCCCCCTTCTGTGATGGTTGGTTGGGGTCCGAGGTGATGTGAAGTCCTGCTGCTCGCAACGCCTCTGACCACCCTTCAAGTTTCCCACCCGGCACTGACAATCCGTCGGTCCGAGAGGGCGCGGCCTTTGCGCGCGGGCGCCCGTGGAAACGTAAGCTGTCGCTCGTCACACGGACCGGGCAGCGGGGATGAACATGGCGATGATGCGCCTGAGGCGCGAGGACCCGCGCGTCGTCGGCTCGTTCAGGCTTCACAGACGGCTCGGCGCGGGCGGAATGGGCGTCGTCTATCTGGGCTCCGACCGCAAGGGTCAGCGGGTCGCGCTGAAGGTCATCCGGCCGGATCTGGCGGAGGACCAGGAGTTCCGTTCGCGGTTCGCGCGCGAGGTCTCGGCCGCTCGGCGGATTCGCGGGGGATGTACTGCCCGGCTGGTCGCTGCGGATCTCGACGCCGATCGGCCGTGGTTCGCCACGCAGTACGTGCCTGGGCCGTCGTTGCATGACAAGGTCGCCGACGAAGGTGCGCTGGGAGCGGCCGAGGTCGCCGCCATCGGGGCCGCTCTGTCTGAGGGACTCGTCGCCGTGCACGAGGCCGGGGTCGTCCACCGGGATCTCAAGCCGTCGAACATCCTCCTCTCCCCCAAGGGTCCGCGGATCATCGACTTCGGTATCGCCTGGGCGACCGGGGCGTCGACGCTCACGCATGTCGGTACGGCGGTGGGCTCGCCCGGGTTCCTCGCGCCCGAGCAGGTGCGGGGGGCGGCCGTCACTCCGGCCACCGATGTCTTCTCGCTCGGGGCCACGCTCGCGTACGCCTCGACCTCCGACTCGCCCTTCGGGCACGGTAGTTCCGAGGTCATGCTGTACCGCGTGGTGCACGAGGAGGCGCAGCTGCACGGGGTGCCGGACGCGCTCGCGCCGCTCGTCCGCGCGTGCCTCGCGAAGGATCCCGAGGAGCGGCCCAGCACGCTTCAACTGTCCTTGCGGCTCAAGGAGATCGCCGCGCGTGAGGCTCAGGGGATGGCCGATGTGCGGCCGCCGGGGCCGCGTGCCGCGGAGGCGGACCGGCCTACCGGGCGGCTCACCGACAGTTATCCGGAGCGGCAGCGCACCCAGAGTCAGCGGCGGCCGCAGAATCCTCAGGGAACGCCGGCGCCCCGTGGTGCCGCTCCTCCGTCCCGGGGTGGCAGTAGTCCTTCGCGTGGGGGTGGGGTGCCGTCCCGGCCCGGTCAGGCGCGTCCGACTCCGGCTGGGCGGAACAACACCCGTTCCGGCGGTGGGAGTCGTCCTGCGTCTCGCAGTGGTACTGGGCGGCCGGGGCCGCGTACCACGGGGACCGGGCGGCGGCCCGCGAATCCTCGGCTGCTGCGGCAGCGGCTGTTCGTGTTCGTCGTGGTGACGCTGTTGGTCGCGCTCGGTATCGCTGTGGCTCAGGGGTGTTCGGGGCCGGCTCATGGGCTTGGGCGTACGGGGCACGGGAGTGTTGTCGTAGGGGCGGATGGTTCGGGTTCGGACGGGCTGTACGGGGTCACCGGGTAGTGGGGGCCGGTGGTGATTTTCGCCCCCGCCGCCCCTGCCCGTCCCATCCTCCAGGGGCTGCCGCCCCTTCGACCCCGCCTGGGGCTGCGCCCCAGACCCCCTTCGGCCTGAACGGCCTCGTCCTCAAACGCCGGACGGGCTGAATTTCGCGGGCCCGCACTGCATGGTGGACGTCTCGTGCCTACAAGCCCGGCAACACGTGCTCGAAGAACTCCCTGTCCGCGTCGAACGCCGGAGTCATCGTCAGGAACTCCGTCGGGGTCACCCAGCGGACCTCGGAGACCTCGCCCGGGTCGGGGACGATCGTGCCGTTGCCTGTTTCTGTGGCGGTCCACCAGTGGAGGCGGAAGGTGCCGTCGGCCGCGTCGGACTGCCAGACCTTGGAGAGGGGGGAGACCGTGAGGCCCACCTCCTCCTTGACCTCTCTGACCAGGGCCTCTTCCTGGGTTTCGCCTGGTTCGAGTTTGCCGCTCAGGGGTGCCCAGTAGCCGGCCCGGGCCGAGTCGGGGCCGCGCCGGATGACCAGGACGCGGTCTGCGCGTCGGAGTACGGCGACGATCGCCTCGCGCTGGGCCAAGCGGGCTCCTAGAGTTCGGGGCGGCCGGTGGCCACCGCGTAGAAGGCGACCGCGGCCGCGGCGCCCACGTTGAGGGAGTCGACGCCGTGGGCCATCGGGATGCGGACCCATTCGTCGGCCGCCACCAGGGCTTGCGTCGACAGGCCGTCGCCCTCGGCGCCCAGCATCAGGGCCACCCGGTCCATGCGGTGCGGGGCCGCCTCGTCCAGGCTCTTCGCCTTTTCGTCGGGGGTCAGCGCCAGGAGTGTGAAGCCTGCTTCGCGGACCGACTCCAGGCCCTTGGGCCAGCTGTCCAGGCGCGCGTAGGGGACGGAGAAGACCGCGCCCATCGAGACCTTCACGCTGCGGCGGTACAGAGGGTCCGCGCAGTCGGGAGACAGCAGGACCGCGTCCATGCCCAGTGCCGCCGCCGAGCGGAAGATCGCGCCGATGTTGGTGTGGTCGTTCACCGACTCCATCACCACCACCCGGCGCGTGGTCTGGAGGAGTTCGTCCGCCGTGGGGAGGGGTTTGCGCTGCATGGAGGCCAGCGCGCCCCTGTGCACGTGGTAGCCCGTGACGCGTTCGGCCAGTTCCGGGCTCACCGCGTAGACCGGTGCCGGGAGTTCGTCGATGACGTCCCGCATGACGTCGACCCACTTCGCGGACAGCAGCATCGAACGCATCTCGTAGCCCGCGTCCTTGGCCCGTCTGATGACCTTCTCGCCCTCGGCGATGAACAGGCCCTCGGCCGGTTCACGCTTGCGGCGCAGCTCTACGTCGGTCAGGCCCGTGTAATCACGCAGGCGCGGGTCGTCGGGATCCTCAACGGTGATGAGATCGGCCACAGGGTGATACTGCCTTGTCCTGGGTGTGGTGCCAACGGCTGGGAACGGGTTGTGTTACCCGGGGTTACGCGAGTTCCTTCGGGCCTACGGTGACCACCGCGCCGATGACGATCACCGCAGGCGGTTTCACGTCCTCGGCGCGTGCCGTATCGCCGACCGTCGCCAGGGTCGCGTCCACCCGGCGCTGGGCGGCGGTCGTGCCCTCCTGGATCAGGGCGACCGGGGTGTCGGACGGCTTGCCGTGCGCGATCAGGGCTTCGGCGATCTTCCCGATCTTGTCCACGCCCATGAGGACGACGAGGGTGCCGGTCAGCTTGGCCAGCGACGGCCAGTCGACCAGGGAACGCTCGTCGTCAGGGGCCACATGGCCGCTGACCACCGTGAACTCGTGTGCGACACCCCTGTGGGTGACCGGGATGCCCGCCGCGCCCGGTACCGAGATCGAGCTGGAGATGCCGGGCACGACCGTGCACGGGATGCCGGCCTCGGTGAGCGCCTGGACCTCCTCCATGCCACGGCCGTAGACGAAGGGGTCGCCGCCCTTCAGTCGTACGACCGACTTGCCCTGCCTGGCGTGTTCGATCAGGGCGTTGTTGATGGCCTCCTGGGCCATGTAGCGGCCGTAGGGGATCTTCGCCGCGTCGATCACCTCGACGTGCGGGGGGAGTTCGGCGAGGAGGTCGCGGGGGCCGAGGCGGTCGGCGATGACGACGTCGGCCTCGGCGAGGAGGCGGCGGCCGCGGACCGTGATCAGGTCCGGGTCGCCGGGGCCGCCGCCGACGAGGGCGACGCCCGGGGTGCGGGTGCGGTGGTGGGGGGCGACGAGGGTGCCGTCGCGCAGGCCCGCGACGACCGCGTCGCGGATCGCGGCGGTGTGGCGGGGGTCGCGGCCGCGGGCGTCCGTGGTGAGGACGGCGACCGTCACGCCCTCGCTGTGTCCCGTCGCCGGGGTCCATGCGGTGGCCTGGTCGGCGTCGTCGGAGCGGACGCACCAGACGCGGTTCGCCTCGGCTTCGGCGGAGGCCCGGTTGTTCGCTTCCGGGTCCGTGGTGGCGATCAGGGCGTACCAGGCGTTCGCCAGGTCGCCGTCCGCGTACGGGCGGCGCTCCCAGGTGATCTCGCCCGCGTCCGCCATCGCCTCCACGGAGGGCGTCGCCTCGGGGGACACGAGGGTGATGTCCGCGCCTGCCGCGATCAGCGCGGGGAGGCGGCGCTGGGCGACCTGGCCGCCGCCGAGGACGACGACCCTGCGGCCGGTGAGACGGAGGCCTACGGGGTAGGCGGGGTTTTCGGCCATGAGGGTGCGGCTCCTCGGACGGGCGTGCGGGGGGGCGCTACGGCTCTGGAGCGGCCCTGACGTGCGGATTTTAGAGTGCGTTCAGCGTACGGCGGGGGTGGGGCGGGCGCGACGGAGCGCGTGCCCACCCCACCCCCGGTCCGGGTCGGTCTATTTCTCGGTGACGCCGGCCGAGTCGAACGTCGCCACCTCGTGCATCGCCCGCGCCGTGCTCTGCACCAGCGGCAGGGCCAGCAGCGCGCCCGTGCCCTCGCCGAGGCGGAGGTCCAGGTCGACCAGGGGGCGCAGGCCGAGCTTGTTCAACGCCGCCACGTGACCCGGTTCCGCGCTGCGGTGGCCCGCGATGCAGGCCGCGAGGACCTCGGGGGCGATCGCGCGGGCGACCAGGGCGGCGGCGCCGGCGCTCACGCCGTCCAGGATCACCGGCGTACGCAGGGACGCGCCGCCGAGCAACAGGCCGACCATCGCCGCGTGTTCGAAGCCGCCGACCGCGGCGAGGACGCCGATGGGGTCGGCCGGGTCCGGCTGGTGGAGGTCGATCGCGCGGCGCACGACCTCCGTCTTGCGGGCGAGGGTCTCGTCGTTGATGCCGGTGCCCCGGCCGGTGACCTCGGCGGGGTCGGTGTCCGTGAAGACCGAGATCAGGGCGGCGGACGCGGTGGTGTTCGCGATGCCCATCTCACCGGTGAGCAGCGCCCTGTTGCCGGCCGCCACCAGGTCGCGGGCCGTCTCGATGCCCACCTCGATGGCCTGCTTGGCCTCCTCGCGGGTCATCGCCGGGCCGGTCGTCATGTCGGACGTACCGGCGCGGATCTTGCGGGGCAACAGGCCGGGCGTGGCCGGGAGTTCGGACGCCACGCCCACATCCACCACGCACACCTCGGCGCCCACCTGGCTCGCGAAGGCGTTGCAAACGGCGCCGCCGCCAAGGAAGTTGGCGACCATCTGGGCCGTGACCTCCTGCGGCCAGGGCGTGACGCCCTGCGCGTGCACGCCGTGGTCGCCCGCGAAGATCGCGACGGCCGCGGGCTCCGGGATCGGCGGCGGGCACTGCCGGGACAAGCCGGACAGCTGCGCGGAGATGATCTCCAGCATGCCGAGCGAGCCCGGCGGCTTCGTCATCCGCTTCTGCCGCTCCCACGCCTCGCCGAGCGCCTTCGCGTCCAGCGGACGGATACCGGCGACGGTCTCCGCGAGCAGGTCGTGCGGGTCCTCGCCGGGCAGGGCACGGCGGCCGTACGTCTCCTCGTGCACGACCCACGACAGCGGGCGGCGCTTGGACCAGCCGGCCTGCATCAGCTCGGGCTCGTCCGGGAACTCGTCGACGTAGCCGACGCAGAGGTACGCGATGACCTCCAGATGCTCCGGCAGACCGAGCGCGCGGACCATCTCGCGCTCGTCGAAGAAGCTGACCCAGCCGACGCCCAGGCCCTCGGCGCGGGCGGCGAGCCAGAGGTTCTCGACGGCGAGCGCGGCGGAGTACGGCGCCATCTGCGGCTGCGTGTGCCGGCCCAGCGTGTGGCGGCCGCCGCGGGTCGGGTCGGCGGTGACGACGATGTTCACCGGGGTGTCGAGGATGGCCTCGATCTTCAGTTCCTTGAACTGCTTCGCCCTGCCCTTCGGCAGCGACTTCGCGTACGCCTCGCGCTGGCTCTGCGCCAGTTCGTGCATGTTCCGGCGCGTGTCGGCGGAACGGATGACCACGAAGTCCCACGGCTGCGAATGCCCGACGGACGGCGCCGTGTGCGCCGCCTCCAGCACCCGCAGCAGCACGTCGTGCGGGATCGGGTCACTGCGGAAGCCGTTGCGGATGTCCCGACGCTCCCGCATCACCTTCAGCACGGCCTCGCGCTCGGCGTCGTCGTAGGCAGGAGCGGCAGGACCGGTGGACTCTCGTACGTCTTCCACTACGGCCGTGCTCTCTTCTTCCTGCTCAGCGGCCCGGGTGTCCAGGTCGTCCGCGTGCTGTACGAGTTCCGGGTCTGCCTCACGGGGGGCGGGGACGGCGCCGAAGGGTTCCTCTACGACACCCGGTTGCTCCTCCGCGGGGAGGACGAGCGGGTGCGGCGGGGTCGGTGCGAGGTGGGGGGTGGTGGGCACGGAGCCTTCCACCGGCACGAACCGGCCGAGGGAGTCGTCCGGGTGAGGCTGCGGCTGGGGCTGCGACTCCGGCTGCGGCTCGGGTTCCGGCTCCAGCGGGGCCGTCTCCGCTACGTGGGATTCGGCTACGACGGGCTCGGGGGCCGGCGTGACTTCGGCTCCGGTGTCGGCGAGGGGTGCGACTTCGGGGGCGAGCGGTGTCTCAACTTCCGGGAAAGCGGCCGGAGTTCGCTCGGCTTCCTGGATGACCGCGGTCTCGTCGACAGGGGCGATCCCGGGGGCCGGAGGGGCTTCGAGAACCTGGTCGGGGGCGGGGGCGTACACGATGTCCTCTGCCTGGACCGGCTCCGGAGCAGCTACGGCTTCGGGCTCCTGTACGACGTCATGAGCCAACACCGGCTGGGGGAGGGCATCTTGCGCGAGTACCTCTTCGGGACCCTGAGCGAATACGGGCTGGGCAGCCTGCTCGGCGCCGTGGACCGCCTCGGCGTCGGCACCGTGCTCGTCAGCGGCGGCGAACCCGGAGTCGTAGTCCTCTCCGGCTCCCGGCACGCCAACGGCCTCCGGCAACGCCTCGCCCTCAGAGGCGAAAGCCTCCTCGGGAACCGGCACGGCCTCAGGCTCCGGCGGGACAACATCCGCACCCGGCACGGGAACCGAAGCAGCGACCTGGTCCACCTCCTGCCCGGCAGCCACGACAAACGTGTCCCCGGGAACCGGCACGGCCTCGAAGGCACCCGCGCCCTCCGGCACGTACCCGGCGTCACCACCGTGCCCGTCGCCGGCAGGCACGAACCCCGCATCGGAGGCCGGCATCTCCGCCTGCGCCTGCACCGGGGCCTGCGCATGGTCCTGCACCGGGGCCTGCACCTGGGCCTGCTCGGCAGCCAACTCCTCGGCGGCCTCGGGCAGTTGGCCCACCTCGGCGACACCGGCACCGGCGTGCCCGGAGCTCTCCGTGCTCACGTGGGCGAAAGCGGCCGCGGGCTCACCGCTGAACGACTGCTCGTGCCCCTGCCACGCCCCACCCGCGTGGGGAGCCTGCGCCAGGTCGGCGTCCTTGCCGGTGCTCGCGCCAGCGGCCATGGCCGGGCCCAGTTCCGGCTCCGGTACGACAACCCCGGCGTCCAGGGCCATGGCGATCCCCCCGCCGACGGGCTCACCGGCGAGTTCTCCGTCCGGTTTGCCAACCGGAACAACCGTTTCCCCTGTCGGCACCCCCGCGCCCACCGGAGGCTGGGCGCCCCAGGGTGCCGCGCCCTGCGGGGGCAGGTCGCGGAGTTGGGGTGCGTCGAAGTACTCGGGGCCGGTCGCCGGCGAGCCCGCCTGCCGTACCGGCGCCCCTGCGGGACCGCGGTCGGCGAGGGAGCGGACCGGGCTCGCGGAGGTGTCGGGGAGGGGCGGGCCGAGGTGCAGCGGCCGACGCGGCGGGACCGGCGCGGGCGGCGGCGGTGCGGGCAGCCGGACGCCCCCCAGATCGACGGAACCGCTGTCACGGCCGGCCGTCTCGTGCGGACCCGGCTCATGCGGAGCAGGCTCGGGCACGACAGCCTCGTGCGCAGCGGCCTCGTACTGTCCCGGTTCGTGCACAGGAGCCTCGTACGCGGCGGCCTCCTGCGAACCCGGCTCCTGCGCGGCGACCTCGTGCGGGGCCGGCGCGTGGACCGTCTCCACGACGGGCTCGGGGGCCGGAGGCGGGACCTCGTTGCCCCAGGCGCCCTGGGCGCCCGGGAGGAGCAGTAGGTCTTCGTCCTCGGCGGTGGTCTCGGAGAGGTAGGTGTACGCGCCGTGCGCGGGAACGCCTGGCTGTTCCACCATGCCTGCGTTCTCCGGCAGCCCCTCGGCCGGGATCTGGCCGGTGTCGGTCATGCGTACCCCTCGCCCATCGGTTAGTGCTTCTACGACCCGCTCACCGGGAACGGCGCACCGACCGCCCCGCAGTGGAGAACGAGCGTGCCTGTCCAGCGGCACGAACAACCCGACGTCAAAAGGCGACAAAGCCATTTAGACGACAAAGCCATTGACTGGCATTGTCGCGGGCGTTCGGCCGTCGCGACAGCTTGATCCGCGACGGCCCGCTGTGGACTGCGCCACGTTGCGCGTCCTCCGGTTCCGCCGTACCACACTCACCCCAAAACGGGCGGGTTTTCCGGACATTGACGAACGAAGTGCCGGGTCACCCGATGCGGTACAACAGTCCGCCAGCCTACCGCGCGCAGTACGACAACAGGATCACGGGGACGGTTCGGCGGGTCAGGAAACGCGCTCCGGGAGGAGGCCGCTGAGCAGGAACGCGACGCTCCGTTCCGTCTCCGTCCAGGCCCTGGTGTCGAGTTCGACGGACTGGAGGAGGGCGCACTCCACGTGGTAGCCGTGCTCCGTGAGGTCGCGGCCGACGAGTTCGGCCTCGTCGCGGGTGGAGGCGTGCGCCACGATGCGCTGCGGGCGCCGGTCGGCGACCGCGGAGACGACGGCCACTCCCCCGCCGCCGACCCGTACTACGTCAGGTTCGGGGAGGTTCTCCAGGATGTGCGGGGCGTCGCCCTGGACGATCTGGAGGTGCACGCCGAAGCTGCGTGCGGCGGAGTCGGTGCGGGTGCAGGCCTGGGTGTCGCGGTCGACGGCGATGACGGCGGCTCCGGCGCGGGCCGCCTCGATGGCGAAGGCGCCGCTGCCGCAGCCGATGTCCCACACGAGGTCTCCGACGCGCGGGCCGAGGCGGGCGAGTTGGGCGGCCCGGAGCAGATCCGTCTCGCCTTCGCCCAGTTGGCCGCCGTAGGCCTCGGCAGGCAGGGTCCAGCCGCGGGCGACGGCGGACGGGTCGCGGCCGGCGATCCAGCCCTCACCGGTGGTTCCGGTGACGGTCGGGCCGACCGGGCCGCCCATGACGATGACGACGTTGGGGTCGCGCCAGGTGCGGTCGGCGGCCTTGTCGGAGGTGAGGACGGTGACCTGCTCGTGCTCGGTGCCCAGTTCCTCGCAGATGACGAAGGTGCGGTGGACGCCCTCCATGAGGAGACCGAGTTCGGCGGGTCCGGCGCCCGGTGAGGTGAGGACGGCGACTTTTGTGTGGGCCCGGCACACGTTCACCGCGCGTCGCAGGGTGCGCCGGTGTGCGACCACCACCTGTGCGTCGTCCCAGGGCATGCCCGCGCGGGCGAAGGCGGCGGCCACGGAGGAGACCGCGGGGATGACCTCCACCTCCAGGCCGAACTCCGGTACGCGCAGGGTCCGTACGACTCCGAAGAAGCCGGGGTCCCCGTCGGCGAACACGACCGCGGTGCCGCGGTGGCCCGCGATGCGGCGGGCGGCGAGGGCGACGCTACCGAGGCGGATGCGCTCGGCGCGTGGCGGTACCTCGGGGAGCGCGAGATGGTGGGGCGCGCCGGCCACCAGGGTCGCGGCGGCGAGGGCGGAGCGTGCCGCGGCGGTCAGCGGAGAGCCGTCCCAGCCGATCACCGTGACGCGGTCGGCCATCGTCGTCAGTCTCCAGGGGTGATTCGCAGGTCGTCGGGAAAGCGGCCCGTACGCGGGCACCGTGAGGGTACCTGGTGCGGCTGGGCGGTGCTCCCTGTGCCGTACCCGCCGGATTCAGTTCCAGTCGGCGAGCGACGTGAAACCGTCGACGTCTTCGAGCTGTTCGGCCGTGCCCTCCAGGTCCTCCGGGAGGAGGCTCCACACGATGAAGTCGGTGCGGACGTCGCTCCAGGTGCCGTCGTCACCGTGGACATGCACTATGCACGCGTTGCGCAGGACGCCCTCGCTGATGCAGCCGATCTTCTGGGCCACCTGCTGGGAGGCCGTGTTGTCGGCGGCGGTGCGCAGCTCGATGCGCTCCAACTTCTGGTCCCCGAACAGCCATTGGGCGGTGGCTAGCGCCGCCTCGGAGGCGTAGCCCTCGCCGCGGGCCCAGGGCGCGATGATGTACGACAGCTCGGTGGACCGGACATGCCAGTTGGTCTTGGTCAACTGGACGATGCCGACGAGCCGTTGGGTGAGGAACTCGGTGACGGCGAGGTCGAGCCCGCGGCCCGAAGTGCGTTCGGTGGGCGCGTACTCGGTGATCCAACGGCGGGCCCGGTCCTCGGTGCAGGGCTGGGGGACGTCGGTCCAGGACCCGACCTGTTCGTCGTTCATCATCTCCGTCAGCGCGGGGATGTCGTCCTCGTCGAGGGGCCGCAGCACCAACCGCTCCGTGCTGATGGAGATGTTGGGGAAGGTGCTCGTCATGCGCCGCTCCGTAACCTTCGGAAAATGTTCCGGGCCTATCTGAACTGCCCAGCATGCAGCATGAAAGCGGGGAACCGCACCACGGGGTCCACTCATGGTGAGGGCGTGGACCCCGTGCGTGGTGATACGCCGTATACGCCCCCGTCAGCCGGAAGTGACCGGCAGGACAGAGCCCTTGTACTTCTCCGCTATGAACTTCTTCACGTCGGAGGAGACGAGAACCTTCGCGAGCTTCCCGACGCGGGGGTCGTCCTCGTTGCCGCGTTTGACGGCCAGGAGGTTGGCGTAGGGGTTGTCCTTCGCCGACTCCAGGAGGATCGCGTCCTTGGCGGGGCTGAGGCCCGCGTCCTGGGCGTAGTTGTTGTTGATGACGGCCACGTCCAGGTCGTCGAGCGAGCGCGGCAGTTGGGCCGGGTCCAGCTCCTTGAACTTCAGGTGCTGCGGATTGGCCGTGACGTCCGCTGGGGACGCGTCCGTGCCCGCCCCCGCCTTGAGCGTGATCAGCCCCTTGGCGGCGAGGAGTTTGAGGGCGCGCCCCTCGTTGGTGGTCTCGTTCGGCACGGCGACGGTGGCGCCGTCGGCGAGCTTCGCGATGTCCTCGATCTTCTTGGAGTACACACCCATCGGCGGCAGATACGCCTTGGCCACCGAGACCAGGTCGGTGCCCTTGGACTTGTTGAACTCGTCCAGGAAGGGCTGGTTCTGGTAGAGGTTCGCGTCCAGCGAGCCCTCCTGGAGCGCGGTGTTCGGCAGGACGTAGTCCGTGAACTCCCTGATCTCCAGCTTCAGTCCGGCCTTGTCCGCCAGGTTGTCCTTGATGTAGGTCAGGACCTCGCCGGCCGGTACGGCGGTGGCGCCGACGACGAGAGTGCCGTCGGCCTTGCCACCGCTCTTGCCGGAGCCGGAGCCCGAACCGCAGGCCGTGAGGCCGAACAAGGTCACGGCCAGTCCGGCCGCCGTGACGGCGATGCTCTTGCGCATGGTGATTCCCCCGGCTCGGCTCAGAAGGACGGGATGACGGAACCGGCGTACTTGTCCTCGATGAACTTCTTCACCTCGGGTGAAGTGAGCAGCTTCGCGAGCTTCTTGACGCGCGGGTCCTTCTCGTTGCCCTTCTTCACGGCGAGGAAGTTGCCGTAGGGGTTGTTCGTCGCGGACTCCAGGACGATGGCGTCCTTGGCGGGCTTCAGGCCCGAGGAGATGGCGTAGTTGCCGTTGATGACGGCCGCGTCGACGTCGTCCAGGGAGCGCGGGGTCTGGGCCGCCTCCAGCTCCTTGAACTTGAGGTTCTTCGGGTTCTCGGTGATGTCCGCGGGGGTCGCCTCGTTGCCCACACCGGACTTGAGGGTGATCAGGCCGTTCGCCGCGAGCAGCTTGAGGGCGCGGGCCTCGTTGACGCTGTCGTTCGGGACGGCGATCGTCGCGCCGCTCTTCAGGGCGTCGGCGCTCTTGACCTTGTGCGAGTAGAGGCCGAGCGGCTCCAGGTGGACCGTGACGACGGGCACGATGTGGGTGCCGTTCTTCTTGTTGAAGTCGTCGAGGTACGGCTGGTTCTGGAAGTAGTTGGCACCCACCGAGCCGTCCTCGGTCGCCGTGTTCGGCGTGACGTAGTCGGTGAACTCCTTGACCTCCAGGTCGACTCCGGCCTTCTTCGCCAGGTGGTCCTTGACGTAGTCGAGGATCTCGGCGTGCGGGGTGGGGCTCGCGGCGACGACCAGCGGTCCGCTGTAGTCGGAGGAGGCCGAGGAGGAACCCTTGTCCGAGCCGCAGGCGGAGAGCGCGAAGGTGAGGGCTCCGGCGGCGAGGACGGCGGTGGTGAGCTTTGCGGTGTTACGCACGAAAAGTGCCTTTCCTGGAGGGTGTTGCGTGGTACGCCCCCGCGTTGGGTGGTGCGGGGAGCCTGTGGGGTGGGGGTGCCGGGATGGGCCTACGCGGCCTTCAGTAGCCGGAGCCTCGGCGCGGGACCCGACCGTCCGCCGCGCCGGTGCACGGAGCGGGCCGCGTAGTCGCCGGCGAACTGGATGAGGGAGATGACGACCGCGAGGATCGCCACGGTGATCCACATCAGCTGGGTCTCGAAGCGCTGGTAGCCGTAGCGGATGGCGATGTCGCCGAGGCCGCCCGCGCCGACCGTGCCGGCCATCGCGGAGTAGCCGATGAGCGCGACGATCGTGGTCGTGGTGCTGGAGATCAGCGAGGGCAGGGACTCCGGTACGAGGACCTTGCGCACGACGGTCCAGGTGTTGCCGCCCATCGACTGCACGGCCTCGACGAGCCCGCCGTCCACTTCCCGGACAGCCGTCTCAACAAGGCGCGCGAAGAAGGGGATCGCCCCGATCGCGAGCGGCACGATGGCGGCCTCGCGGCCGATGGTCGTGCCGGTGATGGTCCGCGTGAAGTTCATCAGCGCGACCATGAGGATGATGAACGGCAGCGAGCGGGCGACGTTCACGATCTGCCCGATGACCTTGTTGGCGGCGACGTTCTGGAGCAGTCCGCCGCGGTCGGTCAGGACCAGCAGGATGCCGAGCGGGAGTCCGCCGACGACGGCGATGACCGTGGACCAGCCGACCATGTACAGCGTGTCCCAACACGCCTGGGACAGCAGGGGCTGCATCTCCGACCAGGTCACTTGGCACCTTCCTTCAGCAGTACGGGCTCCTGGCCCAACACGTCGATCTGCAGGCCTTGTTCGCGCAGGAAGCCGATCGGCACCACGTTGTCCTCGTAGCGGCCGGGCAGTTCGATGCGCATGCGGCCGACCTGGAGTCCGCCGACGGTGTCGATGGCGGCGCCGAGGATCGAGATGTCGATGTTGTAGGTCCGCGAGAGCTGGGAGATGACGGGCTGGGTGGCGGCCTCGCCGTGGAAGGTGACGTCGACGACCGTGCGGTCCGCGCCGTGCGCCTCGCCGCTGACCGGGAACAGCGCGGAGGCCAGCTCGGAGCCCGGGGTCGCGAGCAGTTCGCTCACCGTGCCGGACTCGACGATGCGGCCGTTCTCCATGAGCGCGGCCGAGTCGCACACGTTCTTGACGACGTCCATCTCGTGGGTGATGAGCAGGACGGTCAGGCCCAGCTGCCGGTTCAGGTCGCGCAGCAGCTGGAGGATCGAGCGGGTGGTCTCCGGGTCGAGCGCGCTGGTGGCCTCGTCGGAGAGCAGCACCTTGGGGTCGCCGGCCAGCGCGCGGGCGATGCCGACGCGCTGCTTCTGACCGCCGGAGAGCTGCGCCGGGTAGGCCTTCGCCTTGTCGGCGAGCCCGACGAGGTCGAGGAGTTCGAGCGCCTTGGCGGACCGTTCCTTCCCGGACTTGCCGAGGATCTCCAGCGGCAGCTCGATGTTGTCCTGCACGGTCCGCGAGGAGAGCAGGTTGAAGTGCTGGAAGACCATGCCGATACGGCTGCGCGCCTGCCGGAGTTCCCGTCCGGCGCGCGGGCCGCGCCCGGCGAGGGCGGTGAGGTCCTGTCCGTCGACGGTGACCGTGCCGGCGGTGGGCTTCTCCAGCAGGTTGACGCAGCGGATGAGGGAGGACTTGCCGGCGCCGGACTGGCCGATGACGCCGTAGACCTCGCCTTCGCGGACGTGGAGATCGACGCCGTCGAGGGCGGTGACCTCCCGGCCGCGTGAGCGGTAGACCTTGGTCAGGCCCGATGTGGTGATCACTGGGGTTCCATGACTGTCGGGTACGCGGGCGTGGGTGTGCCCTGAGTACGAGGGGGGAAATGTGCGCGGGGCGGCGTCAGTCACGTACGAAATACGAGGTACGGACATGCCACAGCGGCTCGCTTCGGGGCGCAAAGCCCGGGGGTGGTGCGGGGGCCCTCTAGAAGGCGCACATTCGACACATACAACGAGCACCGGGCGTCAGGGTCGCCTCGGTCGCAAGGGTGCGGTAGCTCGTCGTGGTCATGGAATCAGTAAAGCAGACGTACGGTCCTGACAAAGGGCCGCTGTCCGCATGCCGGACAGCGGCGGACGCCCCTCAACGGCGCGCGGAGATCTCCACTTCCCCGTCGCTGACCAGCGCGGACAAGGCTGACAGGTCACTCACAACAAGGTCGGCGTCGAGCTCGTGGGCCTCGTGGGTTGTGGCCAATGCCACGGTGATCATTCCGGCCGCGCGGCCCGCCTGGAGTCCCGCCGGGGCGTCCTCGAAGACGACACAACGGGCCGGGGCGACGCCCAGCTGGCGCGCTGCGAGGAGGTACGGCTCGGGGTCGGGCTTGCCGCGCGTGACGTCCTCGGCGACCACGAGTGTCTTGGGGAGGATGCCGACGTGCGCGAGCCGGGCCTCGGCGAGCCGGCGAGTGGCGGAGGTGACGACGGCCCAGCGGTCGGCGGGCAGCGAGTCGAGGAAGTCCCGGGTGCCGGGCAGCAGGGTCGCGCCGCCATTGGGCACGTCCTCGACCTCCAGCGCCTCGATCCGCGCGACCGCGGCCGGGACGACATCGGCGGGCAGCAGGTCGGCGGCTATCGCCACGGCGGTCCGCCCGTGCAGTTCGACCCGGGCGAAGTCCTCGGCGGTGATCCCGAACTCCTCAGCCCACCGGGTCCAGCACCGGCGCACGGATTCGAGGGAGGAGACGAGCGTGCCGTCGTTGTCGAACAGGAGGGCCTCAGCGTGGATCTTCATGTTCCCGACCCTACGGTCACCTGCCTTTTGGCCCGTAATAGGGTCACTGCATGCTTGATGCCCTGACGCTGGCGACCGGTGTCGCCGCGCTCCTGCTCGCCGCCTGGTGCGGGTGGGCGGCCTACCGTGATCAGCCGACCAAGGACTGGCACTTCATCGGCATGGCCGTCGTCACCCTGCTGGCCACGGTCCAACTGGTGGTCGGCATCGTGCAGTTGGCGCGCGGCGAGAAGCCGGAGCAGGGCACCGTGATCTTCGTGGCGTATCTGCTGGGCGCGTTCGCGTCCGTCCCGGCGGCGGGCTTCATGTCCCTGACGGAGCGCACGCGCTGGGGTTCGATCACGGCCGCGGCCGGCGGTGTGGTCCTCGCCGTGCTCGAAGTGCGGCTCTACGACATCTGGGGAAGCTGAGATGACCACCGTGGAAGAGAACACCGTGGAAGAGAGGCCCAAGCGGCTCATCAGCGGGCCCGGCATGCTGCTCGTCTGGTTCTACGGCGTGATGGTCGTCGGCGCGGTCTCCCGCTCCGTCTACCAGATCGCCACCGAGTTCGACCGGGCCCCGCTCGCCTACTCGCTGTCTGCGGTGGCGGGCGTGGTGTACGGATTCATCACGTACTCCCTGATCCGCGGCGGCGAGACGGCCCGCAGGGCGGCACAAGTGTGCTGTGCCGCCGAACTCGCGGGTGTCCTCGTCGTCGGTACGCTGACCGTGATCGACAGCTCGGCCTTCCCGGACGCGACGGTCTGGTCGTACTACGGCGGGGGGTACATCTTCATCCCCGTGCTGCTGCCGCTGTCCGCGCTGTACTGGCTGCGGAAGAACCGCACGGCCGACAGCACCGGCACCGTCACGCCGTAGCGACGTACGCCTCGACCGGCTTCTCCAGGACGATCATCGGTACGCCGTCGTCGCCCTGGGAGGTGCCTACGGTCTCGTAGCCGACGCGGCGGTACAGGCGGAGGTTGCCCTCGCTGCGGTGGCCGGTGTGCAGGCGGAACTTCTTGGCACCACGCTCCCCCGCGAGGGCCGACTCCGCCGCGCGGAGAAGGCGGGCGCCGATGCCGTGGCCCTGGAGGCGCGGGTGGACGCAGAGTTTGCCGATGGCCGCCGCACCGTCCTCGGTCACCGTGCCGCGGACCGATCCGACCACCTCCTCGCCCAGCCGGGCGACGAAGACGCAGTCGGAGCCGACCTCGCCCCGGACCGAGTCGAGGCTCTGGACGAGCGGGTCGATGCGGTAGTTGCCGTACAGCGCCGCCTCGCTCTGGAAGCACAGGTACTGCAGCCTGAAGATCTGCTCTGCGTCCTGCTCGGTCGCCACCGAGATGGTCACGCTCATGCCCATGTGCGCACGCCTCCCGCTCACCTGATCGCCACTTGATTCCTCACTCCTATCCCCGTGCTTCGTGGGCCGCAACCTCCGGCGTCAGCAATCGCCGAAGACATCCCAGACATCTGGAACGTTCCGGGCCGAGACTGCCCTGTGAGATACCCAACTCCCCCGCGATCTCGCGGTAGGTGAGGTCCTTGGGCGACAGCAGCGCCTCGATCAGCCGCGGGCAACGGCCCGGCAACCGGCTCACCGCGTCGTGCAGCGCGCGATGCCGCGCCGCCGTGAGCGCGGCCTGCTCGGGGCCGCGGTCGCTGTCGTCGACTGGCTCGTCGCCGTACGACTGTTCGCGGCGGGCGGTACGGCGGGTGCGGCGGGCCTCCGAGCGGACCGCGCGGCGGAGCCAGCGCTGGGGGTCGACCGGTGGGCCGGAGGCGTCGAGGAGCTCCAGGAGGCGGAGCCAGACGGCCTGTTCGAGATCGCCGGGCTCGGTTCCGGAGGCATATGCCTCGGCGGAGGCCTCGGCGGCGAGCAGCGGGCGCAGGGTGGCGACAAGTTGGTGTGTCATATGCGGCACGACGCGGCCGCCCCGGCGCGGGGTTGCCGGGGCGGCCGTCTGTCACTCCAACGGGGCGCGGGGCTCAGCCGTTGACGAAGTCCGCGCGGGCGAGCAGACCGGTGTCGGCGTTGTCGGTGAAGACACCGTCGATGCCGGTGGCGAAGTACCGCTTGAAGGCGCCGAACGCGTCGCCGTAGGCGTCCGCGGCCGTGCCCTTGCGGTACTCCAGCGGCAGGAAGGGGTTCTCGTTGCGCATGGTGTAGGGGTGCAGGATCAGGCCCGCCTTGTGCGCGTCGGCGACCAGGGTGGTCTCCTTGTTCAGGCTGCCGTCGGCGTTCTTCGTGATGATCAGGTCGAGCGTCGGGCCCAGGCCGTCCGCGTACGTCGCGATCTCGGCGAGACCCTTCGGCGTGACCAGGTCGTCGACCGTGCGCGGGTCGCCCTGGTCGATGAAGTCGAAGGGCCGGGTGCCCGTGCCGGACAGCAGCACGACCAGCGGGTTGCCGACAAGCTTGTTGATCTTCTGGATGCTGGTCGGCTCGAAGGACTGGATGAGGACCGGCGAGTTCTTCTTGTCCTTGCCGTGCCGGCGCAGGATCGTCGAGAGCAGCTTCTCCATCTCGAACCCGCGCTTGCGGAAGTAGGTGGGGTGCTTCATCTCGGGGTAGATCCAGACCTGCTTGCCGCGCTTACGGGTCTGCTCGTCCTGCCACTTGAGCACCTCTTCGAAGGTGGGGATCTCCCAGCGGCCGTTGTAGAGCGTGTTGTGCGGGCGGTTGACCGGGATGCGCTCGATCGCGCGCAGGGTCTTCAGCTCGGCGAGCGTGAAGTCCTCGGTGAACCAGCCGGTCGTGGAGACGCCGTCCAGCAGCTTCGTGGTCTTGCGGGAGGCGAACTCGGGGTGGTCGGCGACGTTCGTCGTGCCGCCGATCTCCGGCTCGTGCCGGCAGACCAGGTGGCCGTCCTTGGTGGGGACGAGGTCACCGGCCTCGACGATGTCGGCGCCCATGTCGAGGGCGAGGTTGTACGAGCCGAAGGTGTGCTCCGGGCGGTAGCCGCTGGTGCCGCGGTGACCGACGATCGTCGGCTTGGGCAGGTCCTTCAGGCCGCCTCCGTGGCGGGCCGTCGTGGTCTCGGCGGCTCTCGCCGCGCCCGCCGGTCCGAGTGCGGCCACTCCCGCGCCGAGCACGGCGGCGCCGAGCAGCGCCCGTCGTCCGGTGCCGCCCGCTCGCTCGTTCGGCCCCTGCGTTCCCTGCGTGTCCATGAAACCTCCTGGCGTCGCCCCGTCGCTGCGCGCCGATCGTAGGTGCGCGCAGATGACGGGCGGGAGACCTCGGCCGGAACACGGCGGTGACGCTGGATGTCGTACCGGCTGGCAGGTTTGACCCGCCGTCACCAAGGAACGCGAGATGCGTCACAACATGGCGGCCCGGTTACGGGACGGCTCTGGCGCGGCACCGCAGGTAAACGTGCGTCAACACTGCGTAAGACCTCGGTGAACCCGATGTGCATTACCCCGGGCGCCGCGAGTATCGTCCTCACCTGCACAGATTTATATCGAACCCCTTGACACCGGAGGGCCCGTTGTCCCGCTTCGCGCTCATCAAGGCACTGCTCGGACCGATCATGCGCCTGATGTTCCGCCCCCGGGTGGAGGGAATCGAGCACATCCCGGGAGACGGTCCGGTGATCCTGGCCGGCAACCACCTCACGTTCATCGACTCGATGATCCTTCCGTTGGTCTGCGACCGGCAGGTGCTGTTCATCGGCAAGGACGAGTACGTCACCGGCAAGGGGTTCAAGGGCCGCCTCATGGCCTGGTTCTTCACCGGCGTCGGCATGATTCCGGTGGACCGGGACGGGGCGAACGGCGGGGTCGCCGCGCTGATGACCGGCCGCCGCGTCCTGGAGGAGGGCAAGGTCTTCGGGATCTACCCCGAGGGGACACGGTCGCCTGACGGCCGTCTGTACCGGGGGCGGACCGGGATTGCTCGGCTCACGATGATGACGGGCGCGCCTGTTGTGCCGTTCGCGATGATCGGGACGGACAAGTTGCAGCCGGGGGGTGCGGGTTTCCCCCGGCCGGGGAAGGTCACTGTTCGGTTCGGTGAGGCGATGGAGTTCTCTCGGTACGAGGGGATGGACCGGGATCGGTATGTGCTGCGGGCTGTGACCGACTCTGTGATGACTGAGGTCATGCGGTTGTCGGGGCAGGAGTACGTGGATATGTACGCGACTAAAGCGAAAGCCGCGTAGGCCTCCGGCGGTTGGCCGTTTTCGGCTGCGGGTCCGTTGTGGCTGGTCGCGCAGTTCCCCGCGCCCCTTACGGGGCGCTTTCCAACCGTTGGCCTTGCAGCATGAACCATGCTGCAACTGCCGTTGCCAGTAGGACTGTTGCGCCTACCGCCGATGCCACGCTCAGGCCGTTGACGAAAGCTTCTCTCGCCGAAGTCAGCATTTCCTGGGACACCTGAGTCGGCATGTCTGCCGCTGCCTCCACCGCGCCGCCCAGTGACTCGTGCGCGCCGCTCGGAGTGCCCGCCGGAGCCGCGAAGTCCCGGTACACACCCGTCACGATCGAGCCCAGTACGGCGATGCCCAGGGCCGCGCCCAACTCATACGCCGTTTCCGAGACCGCCGATGCCGCTCCCGCCTGTTCCTTCGGTACGGAGGAGAGGATGACGTCGGCGGTCACCGTGAACGAGAAACCCGCGCCGACACCCACCACCAGCAACGCGGCACCCAGGAGCGGGTAAGCGGTCGACTGGTCCAGGGTCGTCAGGACGGCCAGTGCCAGGCCTACCGCTGCCAGGCCGCCGGCGACCACCGCTCGGACGGAGAAGCGGCGGGCCACCCTTCCCGCGATCAGGCCTGCCGCCACCGCGCCTACCGCGGCGGGGATTTCGGCCAGGCCGGCCTCGAACGGGCCTCGCCGTTGGACGAGTTGCAGGTACTGGGAGAGGAAGAACACCAGGCCGGACAGGCCGAGGATGGTCAGCAGGTCGGCCAGGACCGCCGCACTGAAGCCGCGGTTGCGGAACAGGCGCATGTCCAACAGGGGTGCGGGTAGCGTGAGTTGGCGGCGTACGAACCAGTACAGGGCCGCCGCGCCCAGGGCGCCCACCGCGAGCGAGGGCAGCTCGAAGCCGTGGGTCGCCGCCTCCTTGACGGCGTAGACCACTCCGATCACACCGACCAGGGACAGCGTGACGCTGATCAGGTCCCACGGGCCCGGGTCGGGGTTCTTGGATTCCGGGAGCGTCTTGATGCCCACCAGGACCAGGACCGCCATCACGGGCAGGTTGATGAGGAAGACCGAGCCCCACCAGAAGTGTTCGAGGAGGAAGCCGCCCGCCACCGGGCCGACTGCCGTACCGGCGGAGGCTGTTGCGCCCCAGATGCCGACGGCGAGGCTGCGTTCGCGCGGGTCGTGGAAGAGGTTGCGGATCAGGGCGAGGGTGGCGGGCATCAGGGTCGCGCCCGCGACGCCGAGGAGCGCCCGCGCCAGGATCATCAACTCCGGTGTCGTGGCATAGGCGTTGAGGACCGATATCGCGCCGAACGCGGTGGCGCCGATCAGCAGGATCTTCTTACGGCCGATGCGGTCGCCGAGGCTGCCCATCGACACGAGCAGGCCCGCGATGACGAAGGAGTAGACGTCGCCGATCCAGAGGAGTTGGGTGCCGGACGGCTTCAAGTCCTCGCTGATGTAAGGGGTTGCGAGGCCCAGGACCGTCGCGTCCACGGCCACCAGCAGCACGGCGAGCACGAGGACGGAGAGCGCGAGCCAACGGCCCGGGCGCTTCTCCGTCTCCGTCGCGATCGCCGGCTGCAGGGTGCTGGTCATGATTCCTCTCTCCGTAGTGCTCCGCCGAGCAACAGCTCGACGATCATGTGCGTGAAGTCGTTGGCGGCGACCCGGCCCTCCTGGACCGCCCAGGCGCCGGAGGCCAGCAGGCCGTACAGCGCCTCGGTGAGCCAGGCCGGGGTGAGGTCGATACGGAACTCGCCGCTGGACTGGCCGCGCCGGAAGAGGGTCGCGATCCGCTGGTCGATCCTGTTCCAGCCCGCGTTCTGCTGCTCGCCCTCGAAGAGCTGGTTCTCGCTGTAGAGGAACGCGAGCAGTCCGGCCGCGGGCTCGATCGCCCGTACCAGCCGCCGTACAGCGTCGGCGGCCGGACCCTCGTCCAGCCGGGCCGCGTCCAGCGCGGACTCGCACTCGGCGATGCCCAGCGCCTCCAGCGCCCGCACGAGCGCGTCGCGCCCGGCGAACTGGCGGTGCAGCGTGGCCCGGCTGATCCCGGCCGCCTTGGCGACCTCGTCCATGGTGGACGTGGATTTCCGGGTGAGCAGCGCGGCCGCGCTGCGGAGTACGTGGTCACGGTCGACAGCCATGAGACAACAGTAGCCCACGTGAGACACATTTGTCTCACCATGGGCATACGTGACCCATGGCTCGGGTCGGATCAGGTGATCGTCAGTGCCAGGGCAGCGAGCCCCGCCGCGCCCAGTACGTGTGCGGGTCCTCGGCCAGCGCGTCGAGGCGGGCGAGCTGGTCGTCGTTCAGGTCCACGACAGCCGCGTGCAGGTTGGAGGCGAGCTGTCCCACGGTCGCCGCGCCGGAGAGGACCACGCCTGCCCAGGGTTCGCGCAGGATCAGGGCCAGGGCGACCGCGTCCGTACCGAGTGACGTCTCTTCGGCTACGGCCTTCAGGGCGTCCGGCGCGTACGGCTCCGCCAGCCTTCCGTTGGCCATGCCCTCCTTGACGATCACCGTGAGGCCGGCGTCGTGCGCCTCGGCGAGGGCGGGGCCCGCGGAGGTCTCCAGGGCGTTGTACGTCGACTGGACAGTACGGAAGAGGGGCTCGCCGTCCACCGTCACGGTGAGCGCGGCGCGGATGGCGTCGGCCTGGGCGGGGCCGCTGGTGGAGAAGCCGACGGTGACGCCCGTCGCCGCCAACTCGGCCAGTTTCGCGTGGAGTTGCTTGTCGGTGAGGGCCGGACTGTCCGGGGTCACCGAGTGGATCTGGTAGAGGTCCAGACGGTCGCCGAGCAGGTCGGCGGTTTCGCCGCGCTGACGGTCGTAGGTCTGGACGCTGTGGTCCTTGACCTCGTGCTTCTCGGCGTCCGTGGTCCAGTCGGCGGTGTAGGTGTAGCCCCATTTACTGCCGACCACGATGTCGTCCAGGTCGGGGTGGGCCTTCAGCCAGTCGGCGAGGAACTCCTCGGAGCGGCCGTAGGAGCGGGCCGCGTCGAAGTAGCGGACGCCCTGCGCGTATGCGGCGTCCAGGAGTTCGTGGCTTCGGGTGCGGAGTGCTTCTACGGTGCGGTGCTCTCCGAGGTCTTCTTCGCGGCCGAGGTTGATGTAGCCGGGGCGGCCTACTGCGGCGAGGCCCAGTCCGAGGTGGCTGGTGGGGGTTGTTGCTGTTGCCAGTCGGGCGAAGGGCATCGCGGGCTCCGGTTGGTCGGCTGTGGTGCGGCTCTCGACCAACGTAACCTGCGATGACCTTCGCTTCAGAGCTCGGGGCTTGGGGTGCGTTTGGCGGGTGCGCGTGCGTTGTGGTTGCTCGCGCAGTTCCCCGCGCCCCTAAAAAACCACTTAGCTCTTCGCCGTTGCCCAGGCGTGCTGGGTCGCCAAGTCCCGCTTCACCTCTGCCAGTTGGATGGCCACCGCGCTCGGGGCCGTGCCGCCCCGGCCGTTGCGGGAGGCCAGGGCGCCCGGCACGTTCAGGACTGTCCGCACCTCCGGGGTGAGGTGGGGGGAGATCTTCGCGAACTGTTCGTCGGTGAGGCCGTCGAGTTCGATGCCCTCGGACTCCGCCACCTTCACGCACTCGCCGGCGACCTCGTGGGCCACCCGGAAGGGAACGCCCTGCTTGACCAGCCACTCGGCGATGTCCGTGGCCAGGGAGAAGCCGGCCGGGGCCAGTTCTTCCATGCGGTCGCGGTGGATGGTGAGGGTGGCCATCATGCCGGTGAACGCCGGGAGCAGGACCTCCAGTTGGTCGATGGAGTCGAAGACCGGCTCCTTGTCCTCCTGGAGATCGCGGTTGTAGGCGAGGGGGAGGGCCTTGAGCGTGGCCATCAAGCCCGTCAGGTTGCCGATCAGGCGGCCCGACTTGCCGCGTGCCAGCTCCGCGATGTCCGGGTTCTTCTTCTGCGGCATGATCGACGAACCCGTGGAGAACGCGTCGTGCAGGGTCACGAAGGAGAACTCCTTCGTGTTCCAGATGATGATCTCCTCGGCGATCCGGGAGAGGTTCACCCCGATCATCGCCGTGATGAAGGCGAACTCGGCGACGAAGTCGCGGGAGGCCGTGCCGTCGATCGAGTTGGCGACCGAGCCGTGCTCGAAGCCGAGGTCCTTCGCCACCGCCTCCGGGTCCAGGCCGAGGGAGGAACCCGCGAGCGCTCCCGAGCCGTACGGCGAGACGGCCGTCCGCTCGTCCCACTGGCGCAGGCGTTCCGCGTCCCGGGACAGGGACTGGACGTGCGCGAGGACGTGGTGGGCGAACAGTACCGGCTGGGCGTGCTGGAGGTGGGTGCGGCCGGGCATCGCGACGTCCGGGTGGGCCTCCGCGAGGCCGACCAGCGCGTCCTGGAGGTCGGCGATCAGGCCGCCGATCGAACGGGCGTGGTCGCGCAGGCACATCCGGAAGAGGGTGGCCACCTGGTCGTTGCGGGAGCGGCCGGCGCGCAGCTTGCCGCCG
Source organism: Streptomyces sp. NPDC048504 (assembly GCF_043200035.1). Lineage (NCBI taxonomy): Bacteria > Bacillati > Actinomycetota > Actinomycetes > Kitasatosporales > Streptomycetaceae > Streptomyces > Streptomyces sp. NPDC048504. The sequence goes on along the minus strand of NZ_JBICXA010000035.1, from coordinate 9,833 downwards.
AGGTCGGGGCCGAGGATCGTCAACAGGCCGCGTTCCAGGGCCGTATGGACGTCCTCGTCGGCGATCGTGCCCACGAAGGAGCCGTCGGCGACGTCCGCTTCGAGCTGGTCGAGGCCGGCGAGCATCCGGGTCAGCTCGTCGTCCGTGAGGAGGTTCGCCTTGTGCAGCACGCGCGCGTGGGCGCGGGAACCGGCGATGTCGTAGGGCGCGAGCCGCCAGTCGAAGTGGACGGACGCGGACAGCTTCGCCAGGGCCTCGGCGGGACCGTCGGCGAAACGACCGCCCCAGAGCCGTACGTCACCGCTGTTGCTGCTCACTTGCGCTGCTCCTCAAAGGCTGTGGATGGGGGTCGTCGTTCTGTGGTGCCCCTGCATTGTCTCGCATGCATGATTATGCAGAGCAATGCATGATTCGTCAATTTGAAAGAACCTTGAACATCAGCAACCGCTTTCCCGTACCTCTCGCCGAACGCAGGCGCCGCGTTTCCCCCACGAGTCACCCCCTGTTCACCCCTGACCCGAGTGAGGCATTCGCATGTCCAGGGCTCTCCCCAAGTACAACAAGCGTCGCGTCGTGTTCATCGGCGGTGCCGCCGCCGTGGTGCTGTCCGGCGCGGTCATCGCCGGGTCCGCTCTCGCCGGGACGCCGGACAAGGGCAGCACAGCGCAGAGCGCCCGGACGCTGGCCGACCCGGGGACGATCTCCTGCCCCGACGTGAAGTCGCAGCTGCCCGCTGTTCCGGCCTCCGCTCAGGCCGAGGTCGATCGCAACCTCGCCCTTCTCGACACCCAGATCGCCGAGGCCAACAAGCGACTCGTCGACACCGTCGGACAGGGCGGCGCCAACTTCGTCCAGAACGCGATCCTCGGCCCGCTGAAGGACAAGCGGGTCTCCACCATCGACCGGATCGCCATTTCCATCGGGCGTCAGGGCACCAAGCCGACGGGTCTGGACTCGCTGGCCACCTGCACCCTCAACACCGGTGGGACCGACGTCGGCGGGACCGGGACGGGCGGGACCGACACCGGCACGGATACCGGTGCGACCGACACCGCGACCCCCAGCGCCACGGCGTCCGCCACCGACGCGGCCGGCGGGACGGACACCACCACGGCGGTCGGGGCCATCTCCTGCCCCGACGTGAAGTCGCAGCTCCCTGCCGTTCCGGCCTCCGCTCAGGCCGAGGTCGACCGGAACCTCGCCCTTCTCGACACCCAGATCGCCGAGGCCAACAAGCGACTCGTCGACACCGTCGGACAGGGCGGCGCCAACTTCGTCCAGAACGCGATCCTCGGCCCGCTGAAGGACAAGCGCGTGTCCACCATCGACCGGATCGCCATCGCCATCGGCCGTCAGGGCACCAAGCCCTCCGGTCTCGACTCCCTGGCCGCCTGCACGCTCACCAAGTGACGTGACAGGCAGCCGTGGCCGCCCCGATGAACGCCGGCCGGGGCGGCCACGGTGACCCCAGGGCCGGCCGCGTCTTCCCTGTTCGGCCCAACTGAGCTGCCGTCACCTCGTCCGCGCTCTACCGTCTGAGCCATGCGTCCCGGTGTGCTCGCCCTTGCGTCCGCGTCCCTTCTTCTGCTGCTCGGTGCCGCGCCCGCGCGTGCGGTGGAGCCTCCGGCACCCTCGTCGCTCGCCGACACCGGGGGTGGGAGTCAGCTGATCCTGGCGGAGGCGCCGCGCGCCAACTCCACTGCCGGGACGTTGAGTTGGTGGGAGCGGCGGGGTGGGGTGTGGGTGAAGGTCGGTGCTGCTGCCGCTCGGTTCGGGGCGAAGGGGCTGGTTGAGGGTGGGTCACGTAAGCAGGGGTCTTACACGACTCCCACGGGGTTGTACGACCTGCCGTATGCCTTCGGGATCAAGGCCGCGCCTGGTGGGACCAAGGCCAAGTACCGGCGGGTGAGCGGGAGTTCGTGGTGGTGTGAGGACACTCGGTCTCGGGTCTACAACCGGTGGAGTGAGCCCCTGGCGAGTGATTGTCGGGCGTCCGAGTCCGAGCGGTTGATCTCTTATCCGACGCAGTACGCGTACGGGTTCGTTGTCGGGTTCAACTACGCCAAGCCCGTGAAGGGGCGGGGGGCCGGGATCTTTTTGCATGTCAACGGGCGTGGGGCTACCGCCGGTTGTGTGTCTGTGGCGGGGGATGCGATGCGGAGGATTTTGCGGTGGGCTGATCCTTTGCGTGAGCCGCATATCGCGATTGGGACCGTGGGCGGGGCTACGGCTATTACTCGGTACTGAGTTGCGGGAGCGCCGTTGGGGGTTTCGGACGTGTGGCGAGTGCGCGCCGGATGGGGCTGAGCGCGCCCACGCGGCGGAGCCGCACATCGACACAGCCCCGCGCCCCTTGGGGGGTCAGGCCGCCGGAAGCCACACCGTGAACGTTGTTGAGCCCGGGCGGCTTTCCAGGGTCACGCTTCCCCCATGTGCCTCCGCCACCGCCGCCACGATCGACAAGCCCAGCCCCGCTCCTCCTCCCCCGCCCTCCGTTCGTCTGCGGTCTGCGCGGGTGAAGCGTTCGAAGACTCCCGGCTGGACCTCTGTCGGGACGCCGGGGCCGTTGTCGTGGACCACCAGACGGGTCGCCCCGCCGTCGGTTTCCGTCTCCACCGTCACCGTCACCTTCGTACCGACAGGTGTGTGCAAACGTGCGTTGGCCAACAGGTTGGCCAGCACCTGTTGGAGGCGGTGGGCGTCGCCCGTGACCGTGACCGGTTCCTCGGGGAGTTCCAGGGTCCAGCGGTGGTCGGGGCCGGCGGCGCGGGCGTCGGCGACGGCGTCGAGGACCAGGCGGGTGAGGTCGACCGGGCGGCGTTCGAGGGGGCGGCCGGCGTCGAGGCGGGCGAGGAGGAGCATCTCGTCGACCATGACGCCCATGCGGGCGGACTCGGCCGCGATGCGTTCCAGTGCCCGGGTGACCTTGGGCGGGACGGGGTCCGGGTGGAGGAGGGCGAGTTCGGCGTGGCCCCGGATCGACGCCACCGGTGTGCGCAGTTCATGGCTGGCGTCGGCCGCGAAGCTGCGCAGCCGTTCCTCGCTGGCGTGCCGGTGGGTGAGCGCGTCCTCGACATGGCCGAGCATGCGGTTGAAGGCACCGGCGACCCGGCCCACCTCGCTGCGCGGGTCGGACTCCGGCGCCCGGGGCGGCAGGGTCACCTCACCGCTGGCCAGCGGGAGTTCGCTGACCCGGGTGGCCGTGGCGGCGACCCGGCTGAGCGGTCGTAGCGACCAGCGCACCCAGAGTGCGCCCGCGAAGCCGGTGACCAGGAGAGCGGCGCCGAAGACGATGGCGGCGACCGCCTCCAGCCGGTGGACGGCGGCCTCCACCGACTCCAGCGGGAGCCCGGTGATCATCACGTCGCCGTCCCGGCCCGCGGAGGCGAGAACCCGGTACCTGTCGAGGGACGAGAGGTAGATGGTGTGGGCCCGGCCGTCGACCCGGACCGCGGCGAGTGCCCGCCGGTCCCGCGCGGTCAGGGCGACCTTCAGGTCCGTCGTGGCGTCGTCCTTGTCGGCGGGCACGACCGCCGCGTTGGTGACGGCGCCGTCGACGAGGCGGGCGCCGAACGTGCCCGGTGCCTGCCGGCGGGTGTCGCCGCGTTCCCGGTCGTCGGCGTCGTGGTCGGTCAGCGTCTGGCCCTTGTGCTCCAGGCTGGCCGGGAACTGGGTGCCGACCTCGGTCAGCTGCTGGTCCAGCCGACTGGTGAGGAAGCCGTTCAGCTCGATCACCGCGGCCACTCCGACGGCCGCGCAGCTGACCGCGAGCAGCACCACCAGGCCCGCCGTGAGGCGCGCCCGCAGGGTGTGCGGCCGGGGCATTCGCCCCAGCCGGCGCCCGACGGCCCGCAGTCCCCGGCCCATCACACGACCGGCTTGAGCACGTACCCGGCCCCGCGCACGGTGTGGATCATGGGCGCGCGGCCCGCGTCCACCTTCTTGCGCAGGTACGAGATGTACAGCTCGACGACATGGGCCTGGCCACCGAAGTCGTAGGACCAGACGCGGTCGAGGATCTGGGCCTTGCTAAGGACGCGACGCGGGTTGCGCATGAGGAAGCGGAGGAGTTCGAACTCGGTCGGGGAGAGTTCGACGAGGTCTCCCGCGCGGGTGACCTCGCGGGCCTCCTCGTCCATGACCAGGTCCCCGACGGTCATCCGGGGGCCCTCCTCCTGCTGGCGGGCCATGCCGGCGCGGCGCAGCAGTCCGCGCAGCCGGGCGACGACCTCCTCCAGGCTGAAGGGTTTGGTGACGTAGTCGTCGCCGCCCGCGGTGATGCCGGCGATGCGGTCCTCGACCGTGTCCCGGGCGGTGAGGAAGAGCACGCAGACGTCGGGCTTGACCTCGTGCAGGGAGCGCAGCACGGCGAAGCCGTCGGTGTCCGGGAGCATCACGTCGAGGACGACGGCGTCGGGCCGCAGCTCGCGCGCGCCGACGAGCGCGGAGGCGCCGTCACCGGCCGCGCGGACCTCCCAGCCCTCGTAGCGCAGGGCGCCGGACAGCACCTCGGCGAGGTCGGGGTCGTCGTCGACGACGAGGACGCGCACGGGGGTGCCGTCGGGGCGGGTGAGGGCCGGTCGGCCGGAGCGGGTCGTGTTCATGGCGTTTACCAGCATCTCTCCTCGCGGCGCCCTCGGCCGCCGTGAGCGGCTCTGAGTTTCCTCTGAGAAAGCTGAGAAAGGCGCCCGCTCAGAGATCCCTCAGAGGTTCGACCCCCACAGTTGTGTGCAGGACGGGTGAAAGGACACACACATGACCACCGTGTACGAACGGCGGACGGCACCGCCTGTGGCGCCGGCTCCCCGGCGTTCGCCGGCGGGCGCGGTGCTCGGGCTGCTGTGGGCGGGAGCGGCGGCCACGGTCGCCCTCTGGTGGGCGGACACCGGCTCGGTCGTCGGGGCCGCGGGCTGGCTGACCGGGGTCGGGCGGATGGCCGGCCTGCTGTGCGGGTACGCCTGTGCGGTGCTCGTCGGACTGATGGCGCGGGTGCCGCTGCTGGAGCGGCGGGTCGGCTCGGACCGGGTGGCCCGCTGGCACGCGATGGCCGGCCGCTACACGATCTGCCTGCTGGTCGTGCACGTCGTGTTCATCCTGCTCGGCTACGCGGCCCAGGACCGTGCCTCGATCGTGCACGAGACGGTCACCGTGATCCTGGACTACCCGGACATGCTGAAGGCGACGTTCGGGGCGGTCATCCTGTTCGCGGTCGGCATCACCTCTGCCCGCGCCGCGCGCCGCAGGCTGAGTTACGAGTTCTGGTACTACGTCCATCTCCTCACGTACGTCGCCGTGTTCCTGACCTTCTTCCATCAGATCAGCCTGGGCAACGAGTTCAACGGCCACGGCGGAGCCACGGCCGCCTGGTACGGCCTGTACCTCGGGGTCGCGGCCCTCGTCCTCTGGTACCGGATCCTCGCCCCGGTGCGGCTCAACCTGCGGCACCGGCTGCGGGTCGAGTCGGTGCACCGGGAGGCGCCCGGTGTCTACTCCGTGGTCGTACGCGGGCGGCACGTCGACGAACTCGGCGCGGAGGCAGGGCAGTTCTTCCGCTGGCGGTTCTTCGGCGAGGGGATGGGCTGGACGTCGACGCCGTACTCGCTGTCGGCGCCGCCCCGCCGGGACCTGCTGCGGATCACGGTCAAGGCGCTCGGCGACCACAGTGCCGCCATAGCCCTGCTGCGGCCGGGGGCGCGGGTGTGGGCGGAGGGGCCGTACGGCTCGCTGACCGCCGAACGGCGCACCTCGCAGCGGTCGTTGCTGATCGCGGCCGGGGTCGGGATCACCCCGCTGCGGGCGCTGTTCGAGACGCTGCCCGGCGAGGTCACGCTGCTGTACCGGGCGCGTACGGCCCAGGACCTGGCGCTGGGCGCCGAGTTGGAGGCGATCGCGCAGTGGCGCGGGGCGAAGGTGCTGTACGCGCTCAACGGGCCGCAGGGGCAACGGCCTTCGCTCGGCGCGGCGGCGCTGCGTGAGGCCGTGCCCGATCTCGCCGGGCACGACGTGTACATCTGCGGTCCGCACGCCTTCGCCCAGGACCTGTACGGGGCACTGCGCACCGCCGGTGTGCCGGACCGCCGTATCCACCACGAGTCGTTCGAGCTGTGAGGCCGTCGTGCATCCGTTGAAGAAGAACCGTCCGCTGCGCCGGATCGTGCTGGCGAGCGCGGTCACCGCGTCCGGTCTGGTGATGCTGCTGGCGCTGAAGCCGCACACCGCGCCCGAGATAGCGGCGTCGCCCGCGACCGCGCCGTCGAGCAGTTCCTCCGGTTCCGCCACCGGTTCCGGTTCCGGCGGTTCGACCGCCACCGGCACCAAGACCGTCACCGGTGAGACCGCGCAGACCCGTTGGGGTCCCGTGCAGGTGAAAATCACCCTGAAGAACGGCAGGATCACCGACGTCACCGCGGTCCAGTCGCCGTCGGACAATCCGCGCGACCAGGAGATCAACTCCTATGCCCTGCCGGAGTTGCGTCGCGAGGTGCTGGCCGCGCAGAGCGCGAGCATCGACACGGTGTCGGGGGCCACCTACACAAGTGACGGTTACCGCCAGTCACTCCAGTCCGCACTGGACTCCGCGGGACTCTGAACGCACAGGCGCAACGGCACGTACTTCAGGGCCAAGGGACCAGCCCACCCCCCCTTGCCCCGTCCACGGAGGAACCGTGACCACCACGCTCGCAGGCGGACGTGCCGCCCGCCGACAGACGATGCGCCGCATCCGCCCGCGCCGCTCCCCAGCGACCCTGCTGTTGCTCGCCGTCTGGGCGGGCGCGGTCGGGGTGCTGTGGCTGTGGTGGCACAACACGCCGTCCATCGCCGACCAGAACGGCAAGATTCTCAACGCGGGCCGTATCACTGGCCTGTTGGCCGGTTATCTGATGGCACTCGTCGTGCTGCAGATGGCCCGGGTGCCCGCCCTGGAACGCCGGGTCGGCTCCGACCGGGTCGCCCGCTGGCACGCGATGAGCGGCCGCTACACGCTCTGCCTGGTCTTCGCGCACGTCTTCCTCATCATGTGGGGCTACGCCCTCCAGGCGGGCAAGACGCTGAGCGACATCGTCCAGCAGACCATCGACTCCGTGAACCAGCTGCCCGACATGGGCAAGGCCGCGATCGGCACGGGCCTGTTCCTGCTCATCGGCCTCTCGTCGATCGGCGGCATCCGCCGCAGGCTGCCGTACGACATGTGGTACCACGTGCATCTGCTGACGTACGCGGCGGTGTTCTTCACCTTCTGGCACCAGATCACCACCGGCAACGACTTCGCGCTGACGCCGGTCGCCAAGACCGTCTGGTACGGGCTCTACGGCACGGTCACCGCGCTGGTGGTCTGGTACCGGATCCTCACCCCGATCCGCCTCAACATGCGGCACCGGATGCGGGTCGAGGCGGTCATCGAGGAGACACCGGGCATCGTGTCCGTGCTGATCAGCGGGCGCAAGCTGCACCGGATCGGCGCGGAGGCGGGGCAGTTCTTCCGCTGGCGGTTCCTGGCGCCGGGCATGCGGTTCAGCTCGCACCCCTACTCGCTGTCGGCGGCGCCCCGCCCGAACATGCTGCGGATCACGGTCAAGGCGATCGGCGACCACAGCGCCCGGCTGCGCGAACTGCGGCCCGGCACCAAGGTGTGGGCCGAGGGCCCGTACGGCGCGCTGACCTCGCAGCGGCGCACCCGCGGCAAGGTGCTGCTGGTCGCGGGCGGCGTCGGCATCACGCCGATGCGGGCGCTGTTCGAGACGCTGCCGGGAGCCGCCGGTGACATCACCCTGCTCTACCGGGCCAACACCACCCAGGACCTGGCGCTGTGGGACGAGCTGGCGAAGATCGCCGACGAGCGCGGCGCCCGGCTGATGTACGCGGTCAACAGTCCCGGCGGGGAACGCCCCGACATCTCGGCGGAGTCCCTGCGGCGGAAGATCTCCGACATCGACAACCACGACGTCTTCATGTGCGGGCCGCCCGGCTTCGCGCAGTCGGTCTACGAAGCACTGCGCGGCGCGGGGGTCCCCGCCCGCCGTATCCATCACGAGTCGTTCGAGATGTGAGCGACGGGAGTCAGGAGCAATGAAGAAGAGCCACCCCATCCGGCGTGTTCTGCTCGCGAGCGCCGCCACCGTGTCCGGGATCGTTCTGCTGCTCTCCCTGAAGCCGGCGACCGACTCCTCCTCGGCGTCCGCGCAGGGTGCGGGGACCCAGGGAGCCGCCGCCGCGCAGGAGTCGCCGCAGGGCGGTGCCGCGGCGGCCGGGACCTCGACGGTCACGGGCGCCGTCGCCCAGACCCAGTACGGGGTCGTCCAGGTACGCCTGACGGTCGCCAACGGCAAGATCACCAAGGCCGAGGCCGTCCAGGCGCCCAAGGGCGGCACCAGCGACCAGAAGACCGCGTTGTCCGTGCCCAAGCTCAACCAGGAGGTCGTCGCCACGCAGAGCGCGGACATCACGTCCGTGTCCGGGGCGACGTACACCAGCGGCGGCTACAAGCAGTCCCTGCAGTCGGCCATCGACAAGATGAAGGCCGCCGGCGCCAACACGGCCGCCCCGTCCAAGAGTTCGGCCGCCGGGTCGGGTCAGGCAGCCCAGGCCAAGACCGTCACCGGTGATGTCGCGACGACCGAGTACGGGCCCGTCCAGGTCCGGATCACCGTCGCGAACGGCAAGATCACCAAGGCCGAGGCGATCCAGGCGCCCAAGGGCGGCACCAGCGACCAGAAGACCGCGCTGGCGATCCCGAAGCTCAACCAGGAGGCCGTCGCGGCCGGGAGCGCGACCATCGACTCCGTGTCGGGCGCGTCGTACACGAGCGGCGGTTACAAGCAGTCCCTGCAGTCGGCACTGGACAAGGCCGGTGGCTGACACGGTGACCGATCCCGCGGCGGCTCCCGCCGAACTGCGGCACGCCGAGGAGGTCATGGGGACGGTGTTCTCCTTCGACATCCGCGGCGGGGAGCCCGAGGCCGTCCGGGCCGCGCTGGAGCGGGCGATCGCCCAACTGCACCGCGTCAACGAGGTGTTCAGCACCTACCGCGACGACAGCCAGGTCTCCCGGCTGGCCCGCGGCGAGCTGACCCTGGCCGAGTGCGACGCCGAGGTCGCCGAGGTGCTGGAGCTGGGCGCCGAGGCGGAGCGGGTGAGCGCCGGCTGGTTCAGCACCAGGTACGAGGGACAGCTCGACCCGACCGGCATCGTGAAGGGCTGGGCCGCCGAGCGCGCGGCCGAGCTGATCGCGGCGGCGGCCGGCGTGAGCGGGGTCAGCGTCAACGGCGGCGGCGACGTCCAGATGTTCGGCACCCCGGGACCGCACCGGCTCTGGCGGGTCGGCGTCTCCGATCCGCTCCGCCCGGGCGGTCTCGCGGCCGTCATCTCGGCCGCGGGCACCGACGAGCTGGCGGTGGCCACCTCCGGTACGGCGGAGCGCGGGGCGCACATCGTGGACCCGAGCACCGGCAAGTCCGCGGTGACGGACCTGGTCGCCGTCACGGTCGTGGCACCGCGTCTGACCTGGGCCGACTGCTGGGCGACGGCCGCGTTCGCGATGGGTTCGCGGGAGGGCCTGGCCTGGCTGGAATCACTCCCGGACGTGGAAGCGCTGCTCATCACGGCGGGCGACGAGGTGCGCTGCACGGGCGGCCTCGCGGCCAGACTCGGCTGAAGCCCCATGCGAGTCGGGGGGGGGGGGGGGGGGGGGGGGGGGGGGGGCGCCCCGGGGGGGGGGGGGGGGGGGCCCGGGGTCGTGGCGGTACGGCGAGCCCGCCGCTGGTGGGGCCCCACTGTTTGTCACCACGGTTGAACGGGTTGGTGCCGGGTACGCGGCGGGCTGCGCCGTACCGCCA
>NZ_JBICXA010000034.1:0-42870 GCF_043200035.1 Streptomyces sp. NPDC048504 | reverse complement strand
GGCGCATCTTCCGCAGGTCCCGGTGCAGCCCGAATCGAATGACGTCAATCGCCAAGGCCATCCTCACGCTGGAGAGACAACGCTGAAGAAGCTCAATGACTCCGCAGCGGCCACAGCGCTCAACCGAACCGAGAAGAGCTGCTATATCCGCCTCTGGCGCCTACGGACTGGAAAAGTCCCAATGCCAAGCGACCGATGACTACTTGACCGAGGCCCCGGACTCTGGCCGGGGCCTCACACATCAGCCCTTCACACAGATGAACTGCTTCAGTTTCGCCACGACTTCGACAAGATCCCGCTGCTGCGCCATCACCTGATCGATGTTCTTGTAGGCACCCGGGATCTCGTCCAAGACCCCCGCATCCTTACGGCACTCGACGCCTCGCGTCTGCTCCTCCAGGTCCCGCACAGTGAAGTGCCGCTTCGCCGCGCTGCGGCTCATGCGCCGACCCGCCCCGTGCGAGGCCGAGTTGAAGGCCTTCTCGTTGCCGAGACCCTTCACGATGTACGAACTGGTGCCCATAGAGCCCGGGATGATCCCGAACTCGCCGGAGCCCGCCCGGATCGCGCCCTTACGAGTGACCAGCATGTCCATGCCCTCGTACCTCTCCTCCGCCACATAGTTGTGGTGGCAGGAAATCTCCGGCTCGAAGGTGGGTTTCGCCTTCTTGAACTCCTTCCGGATCACGTCCTTCAGGAGCGCCATCATGATCGCGCGGTTGTACTTGGCGTACTCCTGAGCCCAGTAGAGGTCGTTCCGGTAGGCGGCCATCTGAGGAGTGTCCGAGATGAACACAGCCAAGTCCCCGTCAACCAGGCCTTGGTTGTGAGGGAGCTTCTGGGCCACGCCGATGTGGTGCTCGGCCAGTTCTTTGCCGATGTTCCGGGACCCGGAGTGCAGCATGAGCCAGACCGCACCCTCAGTATCCGTACAAGTTTCAACTAGATGATTCCCTCCGCCAAGCGTCCCCATCTGCTTCGCAGCCCGCTCCTCCCGGAACTTCACCGCATCGGCAACCCCCTCGAACCGCCCCCAGAAGTCGTCCCACCCCCCAGTAGCCAGCCCGTAGAACCGCCCCGGCTCCACCGGGCTGTCATGCATCCCCCGCCCCACCGGAATCGCCTGCTCGATCTTCGACCGCAGCCGCGACAGATCGCCGGGAAGATCGTTCGCCGTGAGTGACGTCTTCACCGCGGACATCCCGCAGCCGATGTCGACCCCCACCGCCGCCGGGCACACCGCACCCCGCATCGCGATGACCGAACCGACCGTCGCGCCCTTCCCGTAGTGCACGTCCGGCATGACCGCCAGGCCCTTGATCCACGGCAGGGTCGCGACGTTGCGCAGCTGCTGGAGCGCGCCCTCCTCGACCGTCGCCGGGTCGGTCCACATACGGATCGGGACCTTCGCGCCCGGCATCTCCACGTACGACATATCGTCCTCATTCCCCCGAAGTTCAGCAAAAGTCATACATCGCAAAACCGGCGCCAAGGCCAACGAAAGGGACAGCGGACCGGCGTCCACGGCTGTGCGTGCGATAGACATTGTCTCCAGGGGGTCCCCGGGTGCGGCAAGCGATTAACCAGCGGGGACACTGGCAGACCCTGGATCGTTCAAGGGGTCGAGGGGCAGCGAAGACGCCCGACACCTCCCTACCCGACACACCGTCGAGAGGAGCCCGACCGTGCAGCGGAAGGCGTACGTACCCGGCACCGCCGCGCTCCTCGTGGCGCTGCTGGCCGGCTGCACGAGCGGCTCGGCCGACAGCGGTACGACGGACGACGCGAACCCGGGCGAGGCCGGTACGGCGACGGCGGTGGCCCAGCCGGGCAAGTACCGCACGCTCCCGGAGCCTTGCGGGGCGGTCGGTCACAGTACCCTCGACGCCCTGCTCCCCGGCATCCAGCAGATCACCGACGCGGACCAGCGGGAGGCTGCGTACGCGGGCGACGCGACGCTGACGTACGACACGGACCGCAAGGTCGGCTGCCGATGGAAGGTCGAGTCCACGGACGCGACGGACCATCTCCTGGTCGACTTCGAGCGGGTGGTGTCCTACGACAACGCCGTGAGCGACGACAGCCAGGCGCAGACGATCTTCGCGACGAAGGAGACGGCGGCGGACCTCCCGGCGCCGACGGCGAGCGCCACGGCGTCGGACACCGGGTCGAACTCAGCGTCAGCGTCCGACTCGGCGTCGGCATCGGCGTCGGACTCCACGACACCCTCCGCCACCCCTTCGTCCTCGTCCTCCGCCTCCGGCTCCAGCTCGACGTCCGCCTCGGCGTCCGTCACCGCCTCCCCCACCGGTCTCGAACCCCGAACCCTCTCCGGTCTCGGTGACGAGGCGTTCCTCGACGACGCGTTGAGCAGTTCCGGATCGACGGCTCAGCAGCGCACGGTGACTGTGGTGTTTCGCACGTCCAACGTCATTGTGACCATCGAGTACGAGGAGCAGCCGGCGACGGTCGGTGTCGTGCCGGACAGCCAGAAGATGCAGGACAGGGCGCGGAAACTGGCCGCGCAGCTGGCCGACTCGCTCAACGGTTAGGGCCTCGCGGGGTGCCGTTCGAGGGGTCGCGCAAAGCCCGTGAACGGAGACCGCACAGGTGACTCACCGCGTACCGTGGCCCCTCGGACCCGATCCGACGGCAGGAACCACGAGCGTCATGAGTGAAGGAACCATGCATCAACCAGCACAGCGAGAGCACAGTGACCAGCAGCGGGCGAAGCGTCTGAGCCGCCTCCTTGTCTGCGCGGCCGCCGTCCCGGTGATGCTGATCGCGGCCGGCTGCTCCTCGGACTCCGGCTCCGACGACGGCGCGGGCAAGGACACGACCGGCCCCGGTGCGACGACGTCGGCCGACGCGACCGCCGCTCCGACGGTGCAGGCGGCGGCGTACAAGAAGCTGCCCGAGCCGTGTGCGGTGCTGTCGAAGAAGACGTTGACGGAGCTGGTGCCGAAGGGCGCCAAGTCGGGCAAGGAGGGCACCTCCAGCGACACGGCGTCGCGCGGGAGTTGCTCCTGGACGAGCCTGGACAACAACGGGGTCAAGGGTTCGCAGTTCCGCTGGCTGAACGTGTCGTTGCTGCGGTTCGACTCCTCGCAGACGCAGGGCGAGGGCGACAAGCTGGCGCAGGCGTACTACACGAAGCAGGTGTCGGAGGCGCAGTCCGTCACCGGCGCGAAGAACGCCAAGTCGGAGCCGGTCGCGGGCGCGGGCGACGAGGCCACGGCGGTGCGCTACGACCTGAAGAAGAAGGAAGGCGCCTTCAAGCAGCAGACGGTGGTGGCGCGGGTCGAGAACGTGGTCGTCACGATCGACTACAACGGCGCGGGCCTCGCGGGCGAGAAGGCCCCGAGCGCGGACACGCTGACGAAGGCGGCGGAGAAGGCCGTGAAGGAGGCCGTGGCGGCGGTCACGTCGGCCAACGGCGCGGGCGGGGGCGCGGGTTCGGGCTCCGGCTCGGGCGGCGCGAGCAGCACGCCCTCGAAGTCGGCCTCCAAGGCCCCCGCCAAGTCCGCCTCCCCGTCCGCCTCCAAGTCGGCGGCGAAGTCGGACGCGAAGGCCCCGGCGGCCACCGCTTCCTCCTCCGCCTCTTCCGCCTCTTCCGCCGCCGACAAGAGCTGACCGCACATTTCACATCCGGTTCGTTCACGGACCTCAACTCGCAGGTCAGCACAGGCCGTTGACGGAGCCCGGCCCCTTCGCGGACCGGGCTCCTGACGGACCGGCACCCAGGACGCCGCACACATGTGCCACCCTGTTGCGCGCAACAACATGTAAGGGGAGGGGAGTCCGGGTGTCCGCACCCATTCAGCTCACACGTATGCACCGGGTGCTCATCGGTGTGGTCGTCTCCGGTGCGGTCGTCATCGCCGGGATCGGCTTCGCCGGTTCGTACGCCGCTGTGCGCGAGCTCGCCCTGAAGAAGGGCTTCGGGAACTTCGCGTACGTCTTCCCGATCGGCATCGACGCGGGCATCTGTGTCCTGCTCGCCCTCGATCTGCTCCTGACCTGGATCAGGATCCCCTTCCCGCTGCTGCGCCAGACGGCCTGGCTGCTGACGGTCGCGACGATCGCGTTCAACGGCGCCGCGGCCTGGCCCGACCCGCTCGGTGTCGGCATGCACGCGGTGATCCCGATCCTGTTCGTGGTCTCGGTGGAGGCGGCCCGGCACGCGATCGGCCGGATCGCCGACATCACGGCCGACAAGCACATGGAGGGCGTCCGGCTCACCCGCTGGCTGCTCTCGCCCATTCCGACGTTCCTGCTCTGGCGCCGGATGAAGCTCTGGGAGCTGCGCTCCTACGAGCAGGTCATCAAGCTGGAGCAGGACCGCCTCGTCTACCAGGCCCGCCTGCACTCCCGCTTCGGCCGCGCCTGGCGCCGCAAGGCCCCGGTGGAGTCGATGATGCCGCTGCGCCTGGCCCGCTACGGCGTCCCCCTCGCGGAGACGGCCCCCTCGGGCCTCGCGGCGGCGGGCATCGAGCCCGTACTGCTGCCCCCGGCCCCGCAGTTGGAGCCGGCCCGCGAGCAGGAGCAGCCGGCTTCACCGGCCGTCCAGAACAACCCGGCACCGGTCCGCGAGCAACTCCCGGCCGCCGAGGGCAACGAGCGGCACGAGCAGTCGCGGGACCAGGCCGAGCCGCAGAACCCGTGGCTGCACTCGCGGGACCCGCAGACGGTGGCGTACCAGGGCGGCTACGACCCGACGTACGACCCGGACTCGGCCTACCGGCAGTGGTACGCGGAGCAGCAGCAGGCCGAGCAGTTCCAGCAGTACGAGGAGGAGCAGCAGCGATTCGAGCAACAGCAGCAGCCGTTCCCGCAGCAACAGGCGTTCCCCCAGCAGCAGTTCGAGGAGCCGCCGCTCCCCGAGCCGGAGCCCTCGCCCGAGGACACCGGCACGTTCCCGATCCCGGCGGGCCCCGGCCGTACCCGTGAACTGGGCGCGGGCGGCGGCACGGAGCCGACCGAGGACGACTACTACCTCATCTTCAAGAAGTCGATAGACGGCAGCTACCCGACCGGCGGCCAGTTCCGCGACGACGTCGAGGCCACCTACGGCATCACGCTCCCGCACCGCGACGCCGACCGCATGGCCAAGCGCTTCACCAACCGCCACACGGCGGAACTCCAGGAGGATCACATCGCGTAAGCGGTTGTCCGCAGGTCCCCTTGGATCTCCTACGACGATGAGGGCGCCCCGAGCTGTCGAGCTCGGGGCGCCCTCATCGTCGTAGAGCCGACTGGCCGGGGTTCTACTCCCCGAGCAGCCTCCGCACCTGCTCCTGGCCCACCGCGAGGAGCAGCGTGGGCAGACGCGGGCCGGTGTCGCGGCCGACCAGCAGGTGGTAGAGGAGGGCGAAGAACGTCCGCTGGGCGGTCTTGATCTCCGGCGGGAGTTCCTTGGCGGTCGCGTCGGCGGAGAAGCCGGCCTGGACCTTGGGGACGCCGTAGACGAGGTGGCTCAGGCCGTCCAGGGACCAGTGGTCGGCGAGGCCGTCGCGCAGGAGTCGTAGCGACTGCTGGGAGGGCTCGTCGAGGGACTTGAGGAGTTCGGTGTCGGGTTCGTCGCGCACGATGGTCCGCTGGTCGGCGGGGACGTGCGTGTTGATCCAGGCCTCGGCCTTGTCGAGCCGGGGGCGGACCTCGTCGAGGGTGGACAGGGGGTCGGCCGGGTCGAGTTCGCTGAGGATGCGCAGCGTCTGGTCCTCGGCTCCGGCGGTGATGTCGGCGACGGACGCGAGGGTCCGGTACGGCATCGGGCGGGGCGTGCGGGGCAGTTCACCGGCGGCGGTGCGGACGGCGCGGGAGTGCGCGGCGAGGTCGGCCGGCAGGGCGGACCCCTCCGCGACCTTCCCGTCCAGCTTGTCCCACTCGTCGTAGAGGCGCTGGATCTCCTGGTCGAAGGCGATCTTGAAGGACTGGTTGGGGCGGCGGCGGGCGTAGAGCCAGCGCAGGAGCTGCGGTTCCATGATCTGGAGCGCGTCGGCCGGGGTGGGGACGCCGCCCTTGCTGCTGGACATCTTGGCCATGCCGCTGATGCCGACGAAGGCGTACATGGGCCCGATGGGCCGCTCGCCGCCGAAGATCCCGACGATCTGCCCGCCGACCTGGAACGAGGACCCCGGGGACGAGTGGTCGACACCGCTCGGCTCGAAGATGACGCCCTCGTAGGCCCAGCGCATGGGCCAGTCGACCTTCCACACCAGCTTCCCGCGGTTGAACTCGCTGAGCAGGACGGTCTCGGTGAAGCCGTCCTTGGTGCAGACGTACGTCAGCTCGGTGGTGTCGTCGTCGTACGCCGTGACGGTGGTGAGGTCCTTGCCGCAGGCGCCGCAGAAGGGCTTGTACGGGAAGTACCCGGCGGAACCGGAGCTGCCGTCGTCCTCCTCGGCCGCGCCGGACCCGGCCTCGGCCTCCAGCTCGGCGGCGTCGACAGGCTTCTGCGACTGCTGCTGCTTCTTGGCCGGGGCCTTCTTGGTGCGGTACTGCTCCAGGATGGCGTCGATGTCGCCGCGGTGCTTCATGGCGTGCAGGATCTGCTCGCGGTACACGCCGGAGGTGTACTGCGCGGTCTGGCTGATCCCGTCGAACTCCACGCCCAGCTCGGCGAGCGAGGCGACCATCGCGGCCTTGAAGTGCTCGGCCCAGTTCGGGTACGCGGAACCGACCGGGGCCGGCACCGAGGTCAGCGGCTTGCCGATGTGCTCGGCCCAGCTGGCGTCGGTCCCCTCCACCCCGTTGGGCACCTTGCGGTAGCGGTCGTAGTCGTCCCAGGAGATGAGATGGCGGACCTCGTGGCCCCGGCGGCGGATCTCGTCGGCGACGAGGTGCGGGGTCATGACCTCGCGCAGGTTGCCGAGGTGGATGGGCCCGGAGGGGGACAGCCCGGAGGCGACGACGACCGGTTTGCCCGGGGCCCGACGCTCCGACTCCTCGATGACCTCATCCGCGAAACGGGAGACCCAGTCGGTGGTCTCGGTGCTCTGAGCCACGATCGGCACGTCCTTCTTTCTGACACGGGGCAGCCGGTACGGTCGCACGACTGACCGTTCTATTGTCCCAGGCAAGCCCGCATCCACGAAAACGCCTTTTCCAAGCCCGTGACTGTGGGTGGGGCCGGGTTGGGGGTGGGTGGCTTCGGTTGCGTGCGGGGTGCGGGTGCGTGGGCGCGACCAACCCCCACCGACCCGCGACCGGCCAAGGCCCGGACGGCGGCGCAGCCGCCTTCAAGGGGCGCGGGGAACTGCGCGACCAGCCCCCACCGGGCCCGCACCCGAAAAACTCGCTTTACCCCCCGTGGGATACTGACCGTGTCTAGCAAACCCACCAGGAGAACGGCTCCCACCCCATGACCTCGGTCACGTCGCTCACCGACCTAGTCCACCAGCGCCTCGCGAACGCCCTCACGGCAACCCTGCCGGAGGCCGACGCGGACCCCCTGCTGCGACGGAGCGACCGAGCGGACTTCCAGGCGAACGGCATCCTCGCCCTGGCCAAGAAGGCCAAGGCCAATCCCCGGGACCTGGCGACGCAGGTCGTGGCGAACGTGACCACCGGCGACGTGATCAAGGACATCGAGGTCTCCGGCCCCGGCTTCCTGAACGTCACCATCACCGACCGGGCGATCACCGAGACCCTGGCCGCGCGCTACGCCGACGACACGGCCCGGCTCGGCGTGCCCCTCGCCGCACACCCCGGCACGACCGTCATCGACTACGCCCAGCCGAACGTGGCGAAGGAGATGCACGTCGGTCACCTCCGTTCCGCGGTGATCGGCGACGCGGTCGTCCAACTCCTGGAGTTCACCGGCGAGTCGGTGGTCCGGCGGCACCACATCGGCGACTGGGGAACCCAGTTCGGCATGCTGATCCAGTATCTGGACGAGCACCCGGGCGAGTTGGACCACGCCGACGCGCAGGTCACCGGCGAGGAGGCGATGTCGAACCTCGACCGTCTCTACAAGGCCGCGCGCAAACTCTTCGACTCCGACGAGGAGTTCAAGACACGGGCCCGGCGCCGGGTGGTGGACCTCCAGGCGGGCGACCCGCAGACCCTCGCCGCGTGGCAGAAGTTCGTGGACGAGTCGAAGATCTACTTCTTCTCCGTCTTCGAGAAGCTGGACATGGAGATCCGGGACGCGGACATCGTCGGCGAGTCGGGTTACAACGACATGCTGGACGAGACGTGCCGCCTGCTGGAGGAGTCCGGGGTCGCGGAGATCTCGGACGGCGCGCTCTGCGTGTTCTTCGACGACATCAAGGGCCCGGACGGCAACCGCGTCCCGCTGATCGTCCGCAAGTCCGACGGCGGCTACGGCTACGCGGCGACGGACCTGTCCGCGATCAGGGACCGTGTCTTCAACCTGAAGGCGACCTCGCTCCTGTACGTCGTCGACGTACGCCAGTCCCTGCACTTCAAGATGGTCTTCGAGACCGCGCGGCGGGCCGGCTGGCTCAACGACGACGTCACGGCCTACCAGTTGGCCTTCGGCACGATCCTCGGCAAGGACGGCAAGCCGTTCAAGACGCGTGAGGGTGTGTCGGTGAAGCTGGAGGACCTCCTCGACGAGGCGGTCCAGCGCGCCACGGCGGTCGTCCGGGACAAGGCCGAGAAGGTGGGCCTGACCGAGCAGGAGATCGTCGACAACGGTCGCTACGTGGGCATCGGCGCGGTGAAGTACGCCGACCTGTCGACGTCCGCCGTCCGGGACTACAAGTTCGACCTGGACCAGATGGTCTCCCTGAACGGCGACACGGCCGTCTACCTCCAGTACGCCTACGCCCGCATCCAGTCCATCCTCCGCAAGGCCGGCGAGGCCCGCCCGGTCGCCCACCCGAAGCTGGAACTGGCCCCGGCGGAACGGTCGTTGGGCCTCCACCTGGACCAGTTCAGCGAGGTGGTGGCGGAAGCGGCCAAGGAGTACGCCCCCCACAAGCTGACGGCGTACCTCTACCAACTGGCGTCCACCCTCACGACGTTCTACGACCAGTGCCACGTGCTGTCCCCGGACAACGCCCCGGAGGTCGTCGAGAACCGCCTGTTCCTGGTGGACTTGACGGCTCGGACGTTGCAGCGGGGGATGGCCCTGCTGGGCATCAGGACGCCCGAGCGCCTCTGAGGCCCGTACCGGTCCGTGCCGGGCCGGATCAGCAGCCGGTGGAGTTGAAGTCCGAGAACGCTGCCTTGGTCTGCGGTCCGGCGATCCCGTCGACAGCGAGGTCGTAGCCGAAGAGGTTCAGGTAGCGCTGCAGCGCCGTGATCGTGTGTGCGGGCTCTCCGTCGACGGTGCCGGTGCGGATGCCCAGGTCGTTGAACATGCGCTGCGCCGCCTCCCAGCTCTCGGGGCCGAGAATCCCGTTGATCGGGCCGGAATAGTAGCCGTTGTCGCGCAGTCGGCACTGCCAGTTCTTCGCCCTCGCCGTGTTCAGGCCAAGGTTGTCCGTCGTCAGGATGCTGAGGTTCTGCGCGCTCACCGCCGGCTCGGCGGCCGTCCGGGATGCCGCGAAGCTCGTGCCCGCGCTCGCCAGGGTTCCTATGGAGAGCCCCACGACGGCGGTGACGCCGACCAGGGTCCGGGCCAGAACGTTCGATCGCATGCGGGTGCCTTTCGAGTCGTTGTTTCGACTGACGCGGCCGCGGCCCGTCCTCCTCCCCCGTGGAAGAAGACGGGCCGCGGCATGTGTGCGATGGTGTCGGGCCGGATCAGCAGCCGGTGGAGTTGAAGTCCCAGAACGCGGCCCGGGTGTTCGTGCCGGCGTCCCCGTCGACCGCGAGGCCGTAGCCGAAGAAGTTCAGGTAGCGCTGGAGCGCCTTGATCGTGTTGGTTCCGGGGTCTCCGTCGACGGTGCCGGCGCCGAGGTCCTGGGCGTTGAAGAAGCGCTGCGCCGCCTTCCAGCTGTTGGTGCCGAGCACCCCGTCGATCGTGCCGGGGCTGTAGCCCGCGTCGCGCAGCCAGCACTGCCAGTTCTTCGCCCTCGCCGTGTTCAGGCCAAGGTTGTTCGTCGTCAGGATGCTGAGGTTCTGCGCGCTCACCGCCGGCTTGGCGGCTGTCTGCGATGCCGCGAAGCTCGTGCCCGCGGTCGCCAGGCTTCCCACGGAGAGCCCCACGACGGCGGTGACGCCGACCAGGGTCCGGGCCAGAACGTTCGATCGCATGCGTGTGCCTTTCGAGTCGTTGTTTCGACTGACGACACGAGACTGCGCGGCGCCCGGTACGGGCGGCCACAGTTGCCGCGAAGGTGACGACCTCGCGGGACGTCCCCCTCCTGGGCCTGCGGGGACGTGATCCGCCGGGACGGCACGGCGGGACGGCTGGGGCGCGCGGTGGCCGGTTCCCACCCCGCGAGGGAACCTTTTGCCGCCGCATGCCGTGGAGCCTCATGCACAATGCCACGGGGAACAGGGGCCGTTGACCGCGCAGCCCCTGAAGTGAACGCGAGTGGGGGACACATGTCGCGTTGGAAAGCGTTGCCCGCTGAACTCGACCCGCGCGCAAGGCAGTTGGTGATCCGGTTGCGCCGGCTGAAGGACCACAGCGGGCTGAGTATCCGTCAGCTCGCGACGAAGACGGGGTACAGCCCGAAGTCCTGGGAGCGATACCTGGGCGGCCGGACCCTGCCGCCCCGGGAGGCCGTCGAGGCCCTGGCCAGGATCGCCGGCGACGGCGATCCGACCCGGCTGCTCGCGCTCCACGAGGTCGCGGCGGAGGGCTGGGGATCCCCGCGGCAACAACACCCGGAGCCGGAGCCCGAGCCGGACACGGAGCTCCTCTCGGCCAAAGCCGAGAACCCTGCCCCGCCCAGGCATTCCCTGCTCATCGCCCTCATAGCGGGCGCGGTGACCCTGGTGCTGGCCGTCTCCTCGGCGGTGCTCATCACCGTACGGATCATGAACGAGAACGACAGCGGCGGCAGCAGCGGTGCGACACCGAAGCCGACGGCCCTGCTCGCCGCTCCGGCCCGCTCCTCGTCGGCGCCGCCGCAACCGTCGTACACCTGCCGTCTGAAGCGGGTCGACGGCCTCTGGTACGCGGGCAACAGCCGCACCCGGGAGGACACCGTGGTGGTGGGCAACAACGGGGTGGAGGTGGCCGAGGTGCAGTGTCTGCTGCGGCGGGCGGGTTTCTCGCCGGGGGGCATCGACGGGGATTTCGGTCCGCTGACACTGGGTGCGGTCAAGGCGCTGCAGAAGCACGCGGGACTGCAGGTGGACGGGATGGTCGGGCCGCACACCTGGAAAGTCCTCCGGGGATGAACCAACTTGACTCCTCTTTGCGGGAGTTGAAGACGCGCACCGGGCTGAGTCTGGCGGGGCTCGCCGCGAAGACGCCGTACAGCAAGTCGTCGTGGGAGCGGTATCTCAACGGCAGGACCCTGCCGCCCAGGGAGGCGGTGGAGGAGCTGTGCCGGCTCGCGGGGGAGCCGGAGGGCCGGTGCGTCGCGCTGTGGGAGATCGCGGAGGCGGAGACGAGCGGACGCGGCGCGTCGGAGGCGCCGCCCCTGGCATCGGCCTCTCCGGTGACGGTGCCGGTGTCGGCGCCCGTCCCGGTGCCGGAGCCGGAGCCGGAGGCCACGGAATCCGCTCACCGGGGCGTGGCCGCCCTGGCCGCGCTCGGGTCCGTGTGCGCCCTGGTGGTGGCCGGTGTGGTGGTCGCCCTGCTGCTGCTCCCCCACCACTCCGAGCCGGCGTCCACACTCCCGTCCTCGACCACGGGCGTCGGGCCGCTGTGCTACGAGTCGACCTGTGCGGGCAAGGACCCGCAGACCATGCACTGCGCCGGCGATCCGGTCACCCTGGCCATGCACGAGACGGCCACCGGAGCCTGGCTGCAGCTGCGGCACAGCAGGGAGTGCGGGGCGAGCTGGCTGCGGGTGTGGGGCGCCCGGATCGGGGACCGGGTCGAGCTGACCGTGAGCGGCCGGCCGGCCACCGTCCGCCGCGCGGAGGTCAGGAACTCCACGGAGGCGAACACGTACATCTACACCTTCATGGCCGCGACCCGCCCCGGGACCGTGGCCCGGTTCTGCTTCGAGCCCGCGGCGAGAACGGGGGCTGTGGCAGGGAAAAGGGAATGCTTTGACGGGCATGTGAGGTAGCTGTGTAGGGTCCTTGAATGCCGAGAGTCAAAGTCAGCGTGATCGTTCCCGTCCACAACACCGGGAAGTACGTCGACGAGTGCGCGCCGTCCCTGCTGGGACAGAGCCTGCCCGCCGACGAGTACGAGGTCGTCTACGTCGACGACGGCTCGACCGACGACACGCTGAGCCGCCTGGAGAAGATCGCCGCCGGGCACCCGAACGTCCAGGTCCACACCCAGCCCAACTCCGGCTGGCCGGGCGCGCCCCGCAACCTCGGCATGAAGCACGCCCGGGGCGAGTACATCCAGTTCGTCGACCACGACGACACGCTCGGGCCCGAGGCCCTGGAGCGGCTGTACGAGCACGCGAAGCGGAACGACGCGGACGTCGTCCTCGGCAAGATGTCCAGCACGATGGTGCGGCCCCGGCGACTGTTCCGGCACACGGTGGACGCCTGCACCATCGAGAACGACGAACTGATGCAGAGCATGTCGCCGCACAAGATGTTCCGGCGCGCGTTCGTCGAGGAACACGGGCTGCGCTTCCCCGAGGGCCCGTGGATCCTGGAGGACCTGGCCTTCGTCAGCGCCGCCTATCTGAAGGCGGAGCGCATCTCGATCCTCGCCGACTATCCCGTCTACTACTGGATGAAGCGGGACGACGGCGGCAACAACACCCAGCACCGTTTCAACCCGAAGCACGGTTTCTGGTCCAACACCCGAACGATCATCGGCCAGTTGAAGGACGGCACGCCCGCGTCCGACGACATCGACGCACTCCAGAACCGCCTCCTCCACCGCATCTACCACGTGGAGATCCTCTCCCGCACCCGCGAGCCCGAGATCCTCCGCGAGGACCCGGCCGAGCAGCGGCAGCGTTTCGAGGCGGCGCGGGAGGTGGCCCTTGAGGAGTTCCCGGCGGCCGTACGAGACGGCCTGCCCGCGGTGTCCCGGCTGCGCGCCACGCTGCTGGAGGCCGGTGACTTCGACGGCGCGGTGACCCTCGCGGAGCGCGTCCGCGAGGTGAAGGCGCGCAGCGCGGTCGGCGAACCGCGCTGGGCGGACGGCCGGTTGGTCGCCGACGTGACGCTGGACCTGCTGCGCGGCGACGGCGAGCCGCTGATCCTCGTCGAACGGGACGGAAAGCAGTACCTGGACCCGGAGTTGCTGGCCGGCGTACCGGGGACGGAGGACGGCTGGGAGGTCCCCGACCCCTTCCGGCTGGCGTACGCGGAGCTGGTGGTGAAGGACCGGGACCGCGAGGACTGGTGGTATCCGGAGGGCGACCTGGAGGTACGGCTGAAGCCCCTCGGGGACGGCCGTACACAGGTGATCGCCTCCGGGCAACTGTCCCTGGACCCCGAGCGGTTGGCGGGCGGGCGGCCGCTGGAGCGGGGTGTGCACGACGTGTGGGCGTACGTCCAGCTGCTGGGCGTGGACCGCCTGGTGCGCGTGACGGGCGAGGGCACGCCGGGCACCCCGGCGACGGGCCCGGCCCTGACCGGCGGCCGACTGTCCCTCCCCTACTGGACGGGCAGCGGCCAGCTCGCCCTGGACGTGGACCAGCGCCAGCGCAAGCTGGGCCAGGACACGTCTTCGGTGGCGGCGAGCAACACCGGCCGGAGCGAAGGCAGTTCACTCCCGCTCCCGTACATCGCGGCGACGGCCGACAGCGCACCCGTCCGCGTGAAGGTCACCGTGGGCACGCTCGGAGTACAGGCCGAACTGCTCCCGGCCCCCGGCACCGACAGGGCCCGACTCCGCCTCCCCGCGCGCCTGAAGCTGCCCGCCGGCCGCCACCCGGTCAACCTCCCCAAGACAGCCAGGCCCCTCGCGTACGCCGTCGTCCGCGACGGCACGGTGCTCCGCCTGGAGGGCCCGGCGTACGAGGCCGGGGGCGGGCGGCGGTTCCTCGACTCGCTGGCGGACAACCGTCAAGTGCGGCGGGTACGGCGGTGGTTGGGGCTCTGACGCTCCGCGCGAGAAGCCCGGCAGCTTCGTGGACCGAAAGGTGCACGCGAAAGCGTGAACGAGAAAGTCTGACCGGCAGGGCAGTCGAACTCCCTTCCCCACCCGTCTATACGGGGGAACGAGGGAGGGCGCTTGAACGCCGACGAGGAACGTGAGTTCCGCGAGTTCGTGGCCGCGCGGTCGAGATCACTGCTGCACTCGGCCTATCTGCTGACCGGGGACTGGGAGCAGGGCCGCGACCTGCTCCAGACCGCACTCGCGTCCACCGCCCGGCGCTGGTCGCGGCTGCGCGACCGGCAGCAGCCGGAGACCTATGTGCGCCGGGCGTTGTACCACGCCCATGTGGACCGCTTCCGACTGCTCAGCTGGGGAAAGGAGACGGTCACCGACAAGCTGCCGGACTCGTCCGCGCAGACCGCCGACCTGGCCGACACCGTGGTCCAGCGGCAGGACATCATGGCCGCGCTGCGGCGGCTGCCCAGGCGCCAGCGCGCGGTGATCGTGCTGCGCTACTTCGAGGACCGGCCCGACCAGGAGATCGCCGCGATCCTGGGCATCGCCCAGGGGACGGTCCGCAGCCAGACCCACAAGGCCCTCGCCTCCCTCCGCGCCGCCTTCGCGGAAGCGGAGCGATCGGCCACCACCTCCGCCCCTGCCTCCGGAAGGGGCGTCATCGCATGAACGACTCGACCGAACACCCGCTGCGCGCAACGTCGCTGCACGATGCCTTGCACACCCACGTCCTGGAGACCGGTGCCGATGCCGCCGGTCCCTGCCTGGCCGGCCTGGCCGACGACGCGTTGCGGGTCGCCCGGCGGCGGCAGCGGCTGGCCCGCGCAGGCGCCGCCGCCGTCGTCGCCGTGGTCGCCGCCTGCGCGGTCGCCGTCGCGGACGGCACGTCCCCGCACGCGCACGGGGTCCGGCCCGCCGCGGGGGTCACGGGGAACACCGGGAAGGCGGCCCTGATCTCCATCCTGCCGGTCACCTCGTCCACGGAGGCCGCCTGCGCCCACGGCAGCGGCGGCTACACCGTGCGCGCGAGCGCGACCCACCCGGCGTTCTGCGTCCACGCCGACCGGGCCAGGGGCATGACCGACGTCCGTGTCACCTCCGCGAAGGCCGGCAGAAGCACGACCGACGGCACCTGGCAGGTCGAGGTGACCCTCGGTTCCACCGACCGGACCCGTTTCGCCGCCCTCACCGGCTCCATCGCCGGGGCCCCGGCCCCGCGCAACGAATTCGCCATCGTCATCGACGGCAAGCTCTGGGGCAACCCCAGCGTGACCTCTTCGCTCACCGGCGGCCGGCTCGAAATCGTCGGGGCCTTCATCGGGGACCTCACCAGCGCCACCGCCCACGACCTCGCCCTCCGGCTGAATACCGGCAGCTGACCCGCACACGGTGTGACCTCCGCGTCCAACGGCAAGGGTGGCCGCAAGAAATCCTGCGGGCCACCCTCCGCCTGATTTAGGACCGGATCTGGCGTGGTCGGTTCATGGCCGCTCCAAACGCTCCGCGCGGTCCAGCATGTATCGGGGAAGTTTTGTGTCGGCCGCCAGGATTTCGATGCCGATGACTCGCCCTTCCGCATCGAAATCCAAGTTGATCATCCCGTCCACATCGATCGGATCGCACGGATACGTGTGCGCGGACGGGACGGTCACCTGCGGCTCCATGAAGTAGACATAGGCCGCATTGACCACCGGGTCATACGTAACCCGCACATCCACCATATCCGTTGACCCCTTCGCAGATTTCGGCCGGGCGATATATCCGGCCTGGACATCCTCCATCACCGCATTGATACTGCTATCGATCGATTTCCCCACGAAAACCCCATGCCACCTACACCCACACCGCACCTGATTATCGGTCCGCCTCTCCCATCCGGGAGAAGAAGGATGGTGTTTCGACAGGAGCCTCAGCCATCGCCCACGAGGGGTTGCCCGATGCGAGGAGCCCTTCTCCGCTCGGGGAGTCGAGCAGGAAAATGTAGTCAAGGTCCTCGCAGATGCCGTACTTCTGCGAAATGGCCTCAACTTCGAGGGCGGACGAGATACGGCGAACAGTGAGCCCTCTCATCACGGGTAGCGCCCGCGCCGCCCGGACGGGGCGGCGGAGGGTTCGGCCGGGAGGCCGGCCTGCTACCCCGGTTGACGTCGGCGGTCGCCAGCGACTCGACGGCCACCCAAGGTTCCCGTCTTCACGTGCCTTTTTCGGCAAGCGCGTCACGAAGTCGTCTCACTTCATCCACCAGGCGCGGCACAGCCTCTCGCGCCATCGCGATGAAGGCTGCATTCTCGTCCCAGCGTTCATCACCCGCGTCAACATAGCGCGGATGCTGCACCAGCGTTGCGGCAACGATTTCCCGGTGATCAAAATCCGGCCATCTCTCGGAGCGACCAGTATCGGGAACGGTACTCACAGCCACAAGATTCATCGCATGGTCATCGTCCAGGGTCCTGACGAACCAGGGACCAGGAGTAGCCGCAGAACACAGCTCATCGATCTCTTCGAGCTCACCTTCACCCATGCAGACACCTTCCACCAGCGCACCCAAGGGTGGCCCGCAAGAGATCATGCGGACCACCCTCGGCCTAATTACGTCCTAATATCGCTCGCTCGAATATCCGAGCCTCTCAATATTCTTGAAGAACCTCTTGTCGTTTGTAATTATGGACAACCCGTCCTGTACAGCCGAATGCAAGACCGCGGCATCATCATCGGCAATCATCGGGTTGAACGACTTCCCCTTCCACATACCCCGTAGGCGCGCCTGGAGGGAAGCAACACCATCGCTGGTGGCATCAGCCCCCATTCGACCTCCTCGCGACGACAGCCAGTCACTGATGGCCTCCGGCGAATGGCCGCCCTCAAGCAGTTCACGATGAGCAGTGGGCGAAAGGACGGGTGCGCGCCCGGCCAGTGCCGTATCAACTTCAGCGGTCTTCGCTCCGGACAGCGCATCCGTCACGGCATTCGTGTCGACTGCCACCTCGCCACAATTGTGAACCAGGACCGGAGTAGCCCCCGCCAACGCATAGTACGTATGCGTCCCGGAAACCGTCAGGTTGTTCACCGTAGCCGTCTGGGTCCACGCCCGTACCGCGCTGACCTGGACGTACGTCCCGGCCGACGTCTGCAGCCAGTCTCCCGACCGCAGTTCCTTCGCCTTCGCCCAGCGGTGCAGCTTCGGGAGCCAGATCGGATGGCCGTCCGTCGCGGTGATCGACTTGCCGTTGGCCAGGGTCAGGCGGACGAGGTGCTTGGTGCCGTGGCCTTCGATCGTGGCGGTGACCGTGCGGGCGGCCGTTGTGCCGAGGACCGGGTCCGTCGACTTCACCTTGTCGCCGGGGCGCAGGTCCTTGATCGCCTTGGTCTTGCCGTTGGCCAGCAGCACCCGCGTGTCGGGCGTGAAGCTGTTGCACTTGCCGCCTGACTCGACGGCGTCCTCGCCCGCGTCGGACGCCTTGCCGGCGTCCTTCTCGGCCGTCTTCGCGGCGGATTTCTCCGTCGCCTTCGCCGCGGCCTTCTTCTCAACCGCCTTGGCCGCCTTCTCCTCGGCCGTCTTCACGACCTTCTTCTCGACGGCCTTGGTCGCGGTTTTGACGGCCGTTTTCTCCGCCGTCTTGACCGCCGCCTGTTCCGCGCCCCGCGCCAGCACCCCGCCGCCGAAGCGCATTCCGCCGCGGGCGGCGGCCAGGGCCACTCCGCCCTCGCCGAAGGTCGCGACGGTGATGATGATGGTGGCGGCCGCCATCAGGCAGGAGCCGAGTGCCGGGTGGGTGGCGCAGCTGACGATGTCGGCGAGGCCCGAGTACTCGTACGCCACGTGCGCGACCGTCTTGGTGGCGGACCAGGCCGCGTGCTTGACCTGGGACCAGCCCCAGAACTGGCCGTTGGGGTCCTCCTTGGTGACCGGGCTGTTGTCCGCGTAGGCGTAGCCGCCCAGTTGGAGCAGGTCGGAGAAGTCCATCACCGGGTCGAGTGACGTGAAGCGCCCGGTGACAGGGTCGTAGTCGCGCGCGCCCAGGTGGATCAGGCCCGTGCTCGACTCGTCCGCGCCGCCGATGTACGCGCGGGAGCCCGCCCAGCCCGTCAGCGATGTTTCGAGGTCGCCGCGCAGGTTGCCCCAGGCGTCGTAGGACCGGGTCTGGACCGCCATTCCGGAGGCCAGTTTGATCTGGACGGTGGCCGTGCCCTGGGTGTTGGTGACCTGGGCGACCAGGGTGTGTGCGCTGGTGGCGCTGGAGGTGTAGCGGACGACCGTGGGGGCGCCGGCCTGCGCGTAGCTGCGCATGGCCCTGGTGGCGGTGGAGGTCTGGGAGCCCATGACCTCGGTCTCGCCGAGGTAGAGGGTGGTCCAGCCGCCGGTCGTCTTGGCGATCCGGGTGCCGTCCGCGTCGTAGAGGTACGACGTGCTCGCGGCGAGGGTGAACTTCTGGGTGTCGGCGCTCGCCGTGCACGCGGCCAGGGTCAGGTCGGCGCTGACGGTGGCGCTCGGCACGTTCAGGCAGAGCTTCGAGGCCGTGTTGTAGAAGGTGCCGTCCGTGCGGAGAACGAAGGACTGAGTCGTGGCGTCCGGTACGCAGGTCTTCAGCGTGATCGTCGAGCCGGTCGTCGTTCCGGATGCCGTGGCGCACTTGCCCAGGACCGTGAGCTTGCCGCCGCTCGTGCTGAACCGCTGCCCGGCCGTGCCGTTGCAGGTGTAGATCTGGATGACGGTTCCGTCGGCGGTGTGGCCGCCGCCGTCGTCCATGCACAGCCCGCCGGGTCCGGTGATCGCGCCCGATCCGGCACCGAATCCGGAGACGGACTTCAGCAGGCCCTCACCGTCGTAGACGAAGGACTGGCTGTCGCCGTTGATGGTGCGGGTCTGGGTGCGGCCGGCGTCGTCGAAGGTCGCCGCGTTGGCCTCGGTGACGGTCTTCGTGCCGGAGTCCGCCGCCGTGACCGTCTTCTGCGTCCAGCCCGTCAGGGTGTCAGGCTGGCCGGGGTCCCCGTAGGCGTACGAAGTCGAGCCGTCCAGCGCGGTGTTGAGGGCGCCGGTGGAGGTGCGCTGGGTGCTGTGGTCGGTGAGGGTGGAGCGGTTGCCGAGGTCGTCGTAGCGGTACGACTGCCAGTACGGGAGGCTGCCGTAGGCCGCCGTGCCCGTGGCGATCGTCGAGGTGGACGGGGTGCCGCCCACCGAGCCCGAGGCGGTGGCCGAGGAGTCCGACGCCTTCCAGGTCGTGCCCGAGGAGTCCGTGCAGGACTTCGCCGTCGCGCCGGTCCAGGCCTCGACGAGCTGGCCGCGGGCGTCGTAGGTGAAGCACTGGTTGTCCCAGGTGGTCGTGGCCGACGCGGTCGAACCCGTCGCCACCAGGCTGGTGTTGCCGGCCTGGTCGTAGGCGTAGGCCGTCTGGGAGACCAGGCCGTTCGCCGTCTGGGTGGCCGCGTACGAGTGGAGCAGCAGGCCGGTGGAGTCGTCGTAGAGGGAGCTGGTCCACACCCGGTAGGGGTTCTTGCCGCTGGTGGAGCGGGTGATCTGGCCGTACGGGTTGTAGACCGCGCCGGTGGTGTACCAGTCCCAGCCGGAGGTGGAGACGGGCAGGTCCTGGGTGTTGTAGCGGGTGATGACCTTCTCGGCCGTGGTCATGCCGCCGGGGGTGGCGGGGAGTGTGGTGGTGAGCGGCTTGCCGGTGCGGGTGTAGGTGTACGACCAGTGGTACGAGCCCGAGAGGTTGTCCGTGCTGCCGCTGACCGCCGGGACCGTGACCGTCTTGCCGGTCAGCTGCCCGTCCTCGGTGTAGCCGGTGGCCTCGCTGACGATGTCACCGGTGGTGGAGCCCGGCACGGTGTGCCGGATGGACTTGGCGGGCAGGCCGATGCCCTTGGCCGCCGTGTCGTAGATCCACTCGTCGGCGGGGAAGGTGTCGGAGCCGACGGTGAGGGTGGTCTTGCGGCCGAGCGGGTCGTAGCCGTAGTGCAGGACCTTGCCGGTGGCGTCCTTGGTCTGGATGACGTGGTCGGCGTCGTCGTACCAGGTCTGGCTGGTACCGGAGTCCGGGTCGGTGCTGAGGCGCACGCGGTGCCGGGAGTCGTACGTCCACGTCCAGAGGTGGCCGGCCTTGTCCTTGACCTGGGTGCGGTTGCCGAGCGCGTCGTAGCTGGTCTCGGTGTACGTGTTCGCGCTGCGGTCGGCGTTGGTGTACGTGATCGCCTTGACCGCGCGGCCCAGGGCGTCGCCGATGGTCTTCGTGGCGGTGGCGCCGGTGGGCGGGACGTTGGTGACGGAGGCGTCGGTGTCGCTGTAGGTGTTGGTGGCGGTGGCGAAGTCCGCGTTGTGGTGCAGGGTCGTCGACGTGAGCGGGCGGCCGAGGCCGTCGTAGGTGGCCCTGGTCGAGTTGGGGATCGACTGCTGGCTGGTGGGGATGTACGGCGTGGTGGCCGGCAGGCCGAGGACGTAGTAGCCGTTGTCGGTGCGGACGGGGGCGCCGTGGTCGTCGTAGCGGACCGAGGTGACCAGGCGGCCGAGGCCGGTGGCGTCCGGTGCCTGGGTCTGCACGGTGCGGCCCATGCCGTCGTAGAAGGTGACGGACTGGGTGTAACTCCCGTTGTCCTTCAGGCTCTTGGTGATGACCCGGGTCGGGGTGCGGGTGCCCAGCGCGTAGCTGATCTGGGTGGAGGGCAGGGCGTCGGCGTCGCCGGGCTGCCAGCCCTTGACCAGGCGGCCGAGGAGGTCGTACTCGTAGCGGGTCTTGTTGCCGTTGGGGTCGGTGGTGAGCGTGGTCAGGCCGCGGGCCGGGTCGATCGTGGTGATCGTCGCCTGCTGCTTGGCGTTGGTGATGGTGGTACCGGTGATGACGTACGGGCTGCTGCCGGGGTTGTAGGTGGTCCTGGTGACGTTCTTGCCGGCGTCGGTGACCTTGTTGGCGCGGCCGTAGACGTCGTACTCGGTGAGGGAGCCGGTGATCGTGCCGGTGCCCTCACCGTTGAGGGACTTCTCGCTGGTGGCGTCGCCGGCGTCGTTGTAGCCGGTGGTGACGTCGGAGACGACCGCGGCGGTGGCCGCGCTGGACACGGCGTCGCAGTCGGTCGCGGTGGTCAGCGCCCGCTTGGGCAGGCCGTAGAGGTTCGTCGACGTCCGGTTGTCGAAGGTCGTGAGGGTGCAGGTCTTGTCGCCGACGGTGGGGGTGGTGTCGCCGGGGCTCGCCAGGGTGACGACCGCGACCTCGCTCAGCTTGGGCAGGCCGTCGTCGTCCATGGCGGTGGTGGTGCGGGTGCCGCGCCACTTGCCGTTGTAGGCGGTCAGGTCGTCGACGCGCTTGACGTACGTCCGTTTCGCCACGAGGTCGCTGTCGCCGGTGCGCTTGCGGGTGGCGGTGACCGTGCTGGTGCCGGGCAGGGTGATGACCCGGCTGTGTGCCGCCGCCGCGCTCTCGTCGGAGACGTAGGTGACGGTCTCGGCGGCCTGGCCCGCGTTCTCCTCGGCGTCGTCGGCGGAGAGGGTGGCGCCGGTGTCGTCCTTGAGGGTGGTCCCGGAGCCGCGCAGGTAGTACGTGGTCGTCCTGGAGCGGGTGGCGGCGGGGCCGCCGGGGCTGCCGACCCTGGTGGTGACGGAGGCGTAGCCGCGCCAGTCGCTGTGGGTGCGCTGCGAGGGCTTGGTGAACTCGGCGTCGGTCTTGGCCCAGTAGCCGCCGCCCCCGTAGTCGTACGTGGTGACGATGTCGGGTGAGGCGAGCGCGGTCGTGGTGACGACCGTGTCCTGCTCGGTCACGCGGGCGACGGTGTACTTGTTGAACCAGGCCAGCGGCGGGTTCTCAAGGCTCTCGTCGGGCGACCAGTGCACGGGATAGCAGGCGGCCGTGTTGTCGGAGATGTCGGTGGTCGCCGGAGCGTAGGTGCAGCCCTTGTTGTAGTCGACGACGGTCTTCTTGCCGTTCTCGTCCGTGATCCCGGTGATGCGCGGGTGCCAGTACGTCAGCTCGATGTCGGCGCTGTTGGCGCGGACCCGGTTGGGGTAGGCGGTGCCGTCGAAGACGACGGCCGGCAGGGTCTGGCCCGGGGCGTCGTCCGGGTCGGTGGTGTCGGTGTCGTAGGCGCCGTGCTGGACGGAGGACAGCCACAGGCCGGGTGAGGTCTGGTACCAGCCGGAGTTGAAGGCCTGGTTGAGGGTCCACTCGTCGATCGGGTACAGGGTGCTCGTGCCGTCCCGGTGGGCCCAGGTGACGACCTTCTCCAGGCGCTTGCGGGTCCAGAAGGAGGGGAACGTCGGGCACTGCTTGGCGGTGTCCGACTTGCAGTTGAGGGTGGCCGGGGTGTCGTACCAGACGCGGTACTTCTCCGGGTCGCCGGACGTGAAGTTGTCGGCGTCGCACTTGCTGGCGGACGCGGCGAGGCAGCGCTCGTCGGTCTGGAACTGCACCTTGGCCGCGGGGACCGCGCCGAGGTCGTCCTTGTTCAGGCCGTACTCGATGCTCAGCGGGTAGGAACCGCGCTGGTACTTGACGTTCGTCTTGGTCGACTTGTTCTTGGCGTAGTAGTTGTCCTCCTGCCGGTAGTTGATCACCATGGCGTTGCCGTGCAGGTCGACGACCTCGTCGAGCTGCCAGGACCAGGCCTGGGTGCAGGAGGAGTCCTTGAAGGCGTCCGCGTGGCACGGTTCCTTCGGGTCGTTGCCGAAGACGGGGACGGTGGAGACGGAGTCGGTGTCCGCGTGGCCGTTGCCGACCTTGTCCAGGCCGAAGTAGTACTTGGTGCCGTCGCGGGTGGTGGCGATCCAGTACTCGCCCTTGTCGTCGGTGTCGCCGCCGTCGCCGTTGTCGGCGCCGGTCTTGTGCTCGACCTTGGTGCCGTCGTCGGAGCGCGGGTGCCATTCACCGCTGGTGTCGTCACGGACCAGTTCGACGGTGGTGCCGCCGAGGGACATCACCGCGTTCTGGGAGGCCCAGCACAGGTCGCCGGTCTTCTTTTTCTTGCCCTTGTTGTTGGCGTCGTCGCCGTCCTGGTCCTGGCCGCAGCCCCGGTACGAGCGCTCGATGTGCCCGGTGTCGTAGGACCAGCCCTCGCCGATCCAGGAGGTCTGCGGGTTGGCCGTGGACGTCTTGCCGTCCACCGCCTGGGAGTTGTACGAGAAGGCGATGCTCGGCGTGGGCCCCGCGGAGACCGGCGGGGTGTCGACGGCGTACGAGTACGCGAAGCCGCCCGAGGACGATCCGGCGTCCCAACTGCCCGCCGAGGAAAGGGGGGTGGCCCGGAAGGAGCCGCCGGCGCCGTTGCCGGAGTCGGTCACGCCGAGGACGCCGCCGGCTCCCGAAGTGGCGGCTGTCGTAACGGCGTTGGTGGCCGTGCCGTGGTAAACGGCGGACTGCGCACTGCCCTTGTCGAGTGCGGCGGTCGCGTCGGCGGTGGTGGTGCCGGTCGTGGTGTCGGCGTCCATCGGGGTGGACAGGTCGACGGTGGCCTCGACCTTGGTGGCGCCCAGGTCGGTGGTCTCGTTGCCGTCGGTGTCCGTGGTCGTGGTGTCGGCGCGCAGGTCGGCCGAGTTGTCCAGCGGCTCGGGGGTGGCGCACGCCTCGTTGTCCGGGGCGGTGAGGAAGCACTCCGGGTAGCGGACCAGTTGGAGCCGGTCGGACCACTGGGCGCCGAAGTAGTTCTTGAAGTCGGTGTAGTCGACCTGGAGTCGGGCCGGGGCCGGGGTGGTGTCGCTGGTGGTGACCTGCATGAGCAGGCCGTTGACCCCGGCGGCGGCGGTGTCGGTCTGGCTCAGTACGTCAACTGCCCAGGTCCCGACGGGCTGTTGGGTGGTGTCGTCGGAGGCGGCGCCGATCTTCACCGGCACTCCGCCGCCGACCTGGACGAGCCCGTCCTCGGCGGCGGCGAGCTTCTCCGGGGTGATGTCGGCGGTGCCGTCGGGACCGGCGGCCGGTATCGCGGTGCTGCCGTCCGGCGGGTCGGTGTCGTCCTGGGCCGGGTCGATCGCGTACTGGCGCGCGTACCCGGACAGGGACTGGTCGGCGCCGTCCACCGGGTCGGTGGCGGGCACGTCCACCATCGCGGCGACGTCGTCGTCCGGCGGCGGCTCGGCGAAGGCCTGGCCCTCCAGGGCCCCGACCGACAGCGCGAGGGACAGCAGCAGGACGACACCGGGCACGGCTCTGCGGCGCCAGGCTCTGCGGCGCGGATGCGCGCTCGGACGTGAGCGACGGAACACGGAAGGACCCCCCGGTGAGCCCGGCCGGCGGTCACCCCGGCCGTGAAGACGCGATGGAGAAAAGGAAGACGTGATGGAGAAAAGAAGGAGGAAAACAGCCCGGATTATTGGCCGTCCTTTGCCGTCGGCGCTAGATCATTTGACTTTATGTGGGCTTGATCACTGACCAGAGCATGACAAGGTGTCCCAACTCCGGGCGGAATAACGGGTGTTACAGCCGGAAGGGGACGTTCCGCCGACCGCGCCCGACCACAAGGGGCTTGCCCGGCGCACACCGGCGCTCCATGATCTGCACGTCCTCCCCACACCCCGGCATCGACCACCGGGTGGGCCGGCGGAGGGCCGTCCGCATGCGGGCACGTCATGTCGCCACCGTCAGAGGGGAAACGGTTCGGTGTCCTCCGCTTCTTGGCCGCACAGGCTGAGCCCACGTCAAACACGCCTGCTCGCGGGGCTGTTGGCGCTGATCCTGGCCGCCGGGACTGCCTGGGTGCTGCTGCCGGACCACGATTCCGGCGGCTCCGCGGCGAAGGGCGGCGGCGCGAAACCCCACCCCCGCACGGAGACCGAGGCACGCGCCCTGGCCAGGAGTTCCGGCAAGCGCGTCGAGATCGTCACGGCCCGCACCGCGACGACCACCACCTGGGCCGACCCCGGCCACACGCTGACCACCCGCATCCATGTCTCACCGGTGCGCACCAAGGTCGGCGGCACCTGGCGGGCCATCGACCCGACGCTGCGCCGCACCGCCGACGGCGACTGGACCACGAAGGCCACGACGACGCCGGTGGTGTTCTCGGGCGGCAGCAAGCACACCGGGACCAAGCCCAAGTCGACGGCGGGCAAGGCGAGTTATGTACGTCCGGCGGGTTACGTACGTCCAGCGAGTTACCGCGCGAACGCCGACACAGAGACCGCCGGAGACGACACCGCCACCACCCTCGTCACCCTCACCACCGCCGGCCACACGATCGACCTCACCTGGCCCGGCACCCTCCCCGCCCCCGAGGTCGAGAGCAACGAGGCCCTGTACCGCGAGGTGCTGCCCGGCGTCGACCTCGTCCTCGCGGCGAACGACGGCGGCTTCTCCGAGGTCCTGGTCGTCAAGTCGGCCCAGGCGGCGGCGAATCCGGCGCTGAAGACCATCTCCTACGGCCTGTCCTCGCCGGACCTGACGATGAAGCTGGACGCGCGCAGCGGCTCCGTCCACGCCTACGACGCCGACGGCAACGACGTGGCGGCCACGCCGACCCTCATGATGTGGGACTCGGCCGGCAAGGAGGCCACCACCGACAACCTCACCCACGGGGACGGCGGCGCGGACGACCCCGACCCGACGCCCACCGCCACGGACACCGCGAGCGAGGCACCGGAGCCCGCGGACTCCGACGACGCCGCCCGCGACCGTGGCGCCGAGGACCAGAACGCCGACACCGACTTCGGTACGGCGTCCGCCGCGCCCACCGCCACGACCGAGACCGACGGCGACGCGACCGCGAGCCCGGCGGCCGCTTCCGCGGACCCCGTCGCGACCCAGCCCGCGGGCGACGAGGACGCCGTGGTCACCCCCGGAACCACCGCCATCGACGGCGAGTTCCCGGGCCTGAACGGCCCCCAGCCCGGCACCCACAGCTCCCGCATGGACCCGGAGCTGGCTGCCGACGGCACGATCACCATCACCCCGGACCAGGACCTGCTGACCGGGCCGGGCACCACGTACCCCGTCTTCATCGACCCCAGCACCAACACCGACGCGGGCAACTGGACCACCGCCTACAAGCGCGGCAGCTGGGCGGACGCCACCTTCTTCAACGGGCGCGGCTTCAACAAGGGCACCAACGAGGCCCGCGCCGGCTACGAGTCGGACACCTTCGGCACCAGCCGTTCCTTCTTCACCATGGCCTGGCCGAACGCGGTGCGCACGACCTCCATCAAGGAGGCCACGCTCAACATGAAGGAGACGTACTCCTGGTCCTGCACCAAGAAGGAGGTGCAGGTCTGGCGCACCGGTGACATCGACAAGAAGACCAGCTGGAAGACGCAGCCCAGCTGGAACACCCGCCAGGACACCAAGTCGTACGCCAAGGGCTACAAGAAGAGCTGTGCGGCCGGGAACACGGTCTTCGACGTGAAGGAGGCCGCCCAGTACGCGGCCGACAACAGCCTGAACCACTGGACGCTGGGCGTGCGGGCCACCGACGAGGACGAGCAGTACGCCTGGAAGAAGTTCCAGGCGACGAACGACAACGCGGGTCCCAATGTCGACGTCACCTACAACACCAAGCCGAACAAGCCCACCAAGCTCAAGATGAGCCCGGGCAAGTGCACGACCAGCGCGCCCTACGTCACCATCGGCGCCAACGACCAGATCACGTTCTCCGCGTCCGTCTCGGACCCGGACGGCAAGGACGACCTGGACGTCGTGCACCTGTACCTGAAGAACGACACGACGGGCACGTACTACAACCGTGAGGCGAGCGCTTCCGGCAAGACCACGGCCAGTGTCGTCTTCGACAGCGGCGGCCTCAAGGACGGCACGTACCACTGGAACATGTACGTCAAGGACGACTATCCGACGCAGTCCCCCACCAGCTACACCTGCTACTTCAAGCTCGACACCGTGGCGCCGAAGACCCCGTTCGTGACCTCCGCGGACTTCGACGAGTCGGACGACGACAACGACAGCGGCGAGGACCAGTGGTCCAAGGCCACCTTCGGCCAGTCCGGATGCATGAGGTTCTTCAACTCACCGTGGGACAAGGTCAGTTCGTACGAGTACAGCTGGAACAGCACGGCGTACGACAAGTCGACCAAGCTCAGCGACCTGAACAGCTGCACCACCAAGTCGGGCGAGGTGATCACCGGCAACTCGTTCACGTCGGTCGTCTCCGTCACCCCGCCGCTCGCCGGACCGGCGATCCTCTACGTCAAGGCGCTCGACGCGGCCGGCAACGAGTCGGTGACCCCGAACGCGTACAAGATCTTCGTCAGCCCCAAGGACCGCGACGAGGCGACGGCCGACCTCACCGGCGACGACAAGCCGGACCTGCTGACCATCACCACGGCCACGGACGACGACGGCGTCACCAGCTACGGCCTGCGCGACTACCCCTCGGGCACCAAGGGCGACCTGTTCGTCGGCATGAGCCCGTCCTACGGCGAGACCAACAAGAACACCGCGTACGCCGACGGCTGCACGACCACCCCCGTGGACTGGAAGGACGCGCTCATCACGCACGGGGGCGACTACTACCCCGGTGACGGCCTCCAGGACCTGGTCGCCCGCATGAACGACGGCACGCTCTACGTCTACCCGGGCGACGGCTTCGGCGGCTTCAACACCTGCGCCCGGATGCCGGTCCTGCTGCCCACCACGGGCACGGACACCAGCGGGGCGAACGTCACCGTCCCGGCCGCGTCCGCCTTCGACCAGATCCTCGCCGCCGGGGACATCACGGGAGACGGCCGGCCGGAACTCTTCATGACCTCCGGCACCCAGTACTGGGCGTTCACCGGCTACACCGGCGGCTCGTTCGCCAGTGCCACGCTGCTGAACACCGGCAGTGCCTGGACGACCCGTGACCTGGTCGCGGTCTCCGACATCAGCGGCGACGGCATCGCCGACATGCTCTACCGCACCACCGACTCCGGCCGGCTGATCCTGCGCAAGGGCAAGGCCAACGCGGCGGGCACCGGCGTCGACATCCTCTCGCTCGCCAACTCCGCGGCGGGCTCGGGCGGTGCCGACACCGAGTACGCGGCCAGCGGCTGGACCGCTACCGCCGTACCCCGCTTCTTCGCCATCCCGGACGTCACCGGCGACTCGGTCCCCGACATCTGGGCCCACATGAGCGACGGCAGCGTCCGCCTCTACTCCGGCGGCAAGGCGGCGATCGGCGGCTACACGACGGTGGTCGGCAGCTGGACGGGGAAGCTGGCGTTCGGCTGACCGGGACGGATCGATGAAGGCGGATCGACGAAGCGGCGGGTTCTCACCGGGCACGTGGTGAGAAC
Organism: Streptomyces sp. NPDC048504; assembly: GCF_043200035.1. Taxonomy (NCBI): domain Bacteria; kingdom Bacillati; phylum Actinomycetota; class Actinomycetes; order Kitasatosporales; family Streptomycetaceae; genus Streptomyces; species Streptomyces sp. NPDC048504. The sequence continues at coordinate 14,599 of NZ_JBICXA010000034.1, read as the reverse complement.
CCGCCGCGGAGTTCATGGCTCCGTGGGGCGCCGTTCAGCGATGTCGCCCTCGCATCCGAACTCCGCCCACACCACCTTGCCGAAGTCCCGTTCCCCCACACCCCACTTGTCGGCGAGCGCCGACACGAGCAGCAGCCCGCGCCCGCCCTCGTCGGTGGCGTCGGGGTGGGTGTCGACGCGCGGGATCCCCCCACCGCTGTCGTGCACCTCGACCCGCAGCGAATACCCGTCGCACCGCAGCAACAGCCGGAACTGACGCCCCGGCGGCACCCCGTGCACCAGCGCGTTGGTCGCCAACTCGCTGACACACACCAGCACATCGGCGCCGCGCTCGGTCCCCGCGAGTCCCCACTCGGCCAGGTACGCGTGAGCGAACTGCCTCGCGGCGGGAACGGACCGGCGTTCGCGCCGGAAGAACTTCTGACTCAGGTTCACGGGACAAGAGTTGCGTAGCGTCACTAGTGTTGACAGGGCGTGAGCCCTGGACTCCTTTTTGTACGGGCGGAGTACGGGTTCGTGCGGGGTCCGGAACGGGTGGATGTGGGGAGCACCACAGCATGAACTCCAAGAAGAACCGCTCGACGATGCGGCTGCTGGGCGCACAAGTGAAAGCGGCCCGGATGGCGGCCGGTTACACCCAACGCCAGCTCGCCGAACTGGCGATGGTCGACGAGGAGACCATCGCGTCGGTCGAGCAGGGCAGGCGCCGGCTGATGCCGTCGCTGGCGAGGTCGCTGGACAGGATCCTCGACACGAAGGGGACGTTCGAGGCGGGGGTCGACAATCTGCCGGAGATCGACCAATTCCCGTTGTTCGCAGAGGAGTACATGCTGCACGAGCGGGATGCCATCGCCCTGTCCTGGTACGACGCGCTGGTCGTCCCCGGCCTCCTCCAGACGGAGGCGTACGCCCGCGCGCTGATGAGCAGTCGCCTTCCGGCGTACGACGAGGACGAGTTGGAGACGCTCCTGGCAGGCCGCATCAGCCGCCAGGAGATCCTGCAGCGCAGGATCCCCCCGACGATGAGCTTCGTCGTCTGGGAGCCCGCACTGCTGTGGCCCAACGGCGGCCGCGAGACGCACCGCAACCAACTGCGCGCGCTGCGCGAGTACTCGGAACTCCCGGGCCTGTCCTTCCAGATCTTTCCACTGAATCGAACCTCTCATGCAGGGGAGGCAGGCTCCTTCACGCTGCTGGAGACACCTGATCACCAGCACCTTGCCTACACGGAGTCGCAGCGCGGCAGTCAGTGGGTTTCCGACCCGGATGAGGTGTCCATCCTGACGCGCAAATATGCGATGCTGCGGACGCAGGCCCTCACTATCGAGGAGTCACGAAGCCTGCTGGACCGTCTGCTAGGAGATCAATGAGCACCGGACTTCAGTGGTTCAAGTCGAGCTACAGCAGCGGCGAGGGCGGCCAGTGCCTCGAAGTCGCCTACACCTGGCGCAAGTCCAGCTACAGCAGCAGCGAGGGCGGCCAGTGCGTAGAGGTCGCCGCCTGCCCCCACACCATCCACATCCGCGACTCCAAGAACCCGGCAGCCAGCGGGCCCACGCTCCAACTCACCCCCACCGCCTGGGCGGCGTTCACCGCCGACTGCGCCTCCCGGTGACCGCCAGCGTCGCGTAGGGCATCACGAAGGACCCGCCCCGCTCGTCGATCGCGGCGCCCACCGCTTCCAGCACCGGCGCGAGCCGATCCGCCGGGAAGTTCGTGAACGTGCCCTGCGTCGGCATGACGTCCAGCCAGGCGTCCCGCGTGTACGTGAACTCCCAGTCGTAGCGCCACTGTTCGGGTTCCCCGAACCGCCCGCCCGCCGCCCGCATCCCGTCCGCCGCCTTGTCGAGCAGCGTCTGGTACCCCTCGACGGCCGACCGCGTGACGGCGGCCCGGAGGTCGAACGGGACGTCGGGCAGGGCGCGTTCACACGCGTCGGCGACGACCTCGGCGAGGTCCGGCGGGAGTTGGCCGACGTTCCAGAAGGGGGCCAGGAGGCCGCCCGGCCGCAGCACCCGCGCCGCCTTCTCCGCCCCGGCGACGGGGTCGACCCAGTGCCAGGCCGTCCCGGCGACGACCGCGTCGAACTCCCGTCCCCGCGGCTCCCATTGCTCGAAGGTGGACACCTCGACCTCGACGCCGAAGCGCCGCGCGAGGCCGGCCATCCTGGCGTCCGGTTCCACGCCGAGCACCTGACATCCGGCCGCGCGGAGCTGCCGTGCGGCGATTCCGGTGCCGCAGCCGACGTCGAGGACGGCGGTGCCCGGGTCGGCGGCGATGCGCTCGATCAGGGCGTCCGGGTAACGCGGGCGGGCCCGGTCGTAGCGCTCGGCGTCCGCGCCGAAGGATTCGGCGATGTCCCGGCGCCCATGGGGCTGACCTGCGGAAGACGGTAGAGTGACCATGCGCCCACTTTGAATGGGCGGGCGCCCACTCGTCAATGGGCAGGCGCCCACTCGCTGTCTCGACATGACGCTCACTCGCTGTCCCACCACGAGGAGACGGACCCGGTATGCCCACAGGCGTGGCCATGCAAGACCCCCGCCGACAGCTCTTCGACGCCGCCGAGCGGATCCTCGTGCGCGACGGGCCGAACGCGCTGACCAGCAGGGCCGTGACGGCTCAGGCGGGCTGCGCGAAGGGCGTCCTGCACCGCCACTTCGCCGACTTCGACGCCTTCCTCGTCGACCTCGTGCTCGACCGGGTCGGACGGCTCGGCACCCGTGCCGGCACCCTGCGCGCCGCTGTCGGCACGGGCTCGGTCGTCGGTCACCTCACCGACGCGCTGATCGACGTGTTCGACCCGGTCGGGGTCGCGATCGTGGGCCTCGTGATCTCCCGGGACGAGCTGCGGGCACGGCTGCGCGCGGCCGGCTCGACCGGCATCCCGGTCATGGACGAGGCATCGGCGATGCTCGCCACCTACCTCACCGCCGAACGCGACCTCGGCCGCCTCGCCCCCGACGCCGACATCACCGTCCTCGCCCCCACCCTCCTCGGCGCCGGGCACCTGCTGTTCGCCGACCGGGAGGCGGGACCCCCGGAACGCGAGACGGTCCACCGGACGGTGACGGCGGTCGTCGCGGGTGTGCTGCGGGAGGGGTAGGCGTCGGCGGGGCGTGTGGGGAGAGGCAGGGGCGAGGAGCGTGGAGAGGGTCAGGAGTCGGGACCCGTTGTCCTCCTCGCCCCCTCTCGACGCCGCAGACCTCCTGTTCGCCGACCGCGAGGCCGGACCCCGCAACACGACACTGTCCGCCGGACGATGACAGCAGTCGTCGCAGGCTCACTGCGGGAGACGTAGGCCACCGGCGAGGCGCGTCGGGGAGGGGCAGGGGCCGGGGCCCGTTGTCAGTGGCCGCCTCTACAGTTTCGGCATGGCGACCCTTCCCAACCCGCTGCCGACGCTGGCGGCAGACCCGAGCGGCAGCTCGCTCGGGCTTGAACTCCTCGCCGGGAGTCTGATCGACGTGACCGCCGAAGGCCCGGCGGACGAACCGCTGTTGTGGTGTGCGGACGAGCAGGCGAGGCCCGGAGACTACGACGCCCTCCAGCCCGCGCGCCGGGCCGCCGGGCTGCTCCCCGTGCTGTTGGACCTGGGCGGCGACCAAGGCGCCCTGGACGAGTGGCACTTGCTGCCCGACGAGGCGTCGTACCCCGGGGACCACGACGCCGAAGAGGTCCTGGAGGAGTTCTGGGAGGAGTACGCGGCGGACGAACTCGCCCCGGACGCCGACCATCCCGGCACGGACTCCTTCGCCGAGGCCGTCGTCGAGAACTTCGGCGAGCAGGCCACGTTCGACGAGATGATCGCCCCGTACGGCCCCGAGTGGCCCGGCCTCGCCGAACCGCTCACCCTGGTCGCCGATCCGGACGCGCGGGCCGCCGAGGTCGCCGACTCCCTTGCGGACAGCGGCAGTTGGCTCAAGGACCCGCGCCTCGCCCTCGTACCGGCCCGCCGCAGCGCCGACATCCCGGCGGCGATCGGCTGGTCGGGCCAGATGAACTACGAAGGGGACGTGGCCCGGCTCTGTGCCGTACTGCGCTCCTGGGAGGACCGCTTCGGCATACGCGTCGTGGCGCTCACCGCCGACCAGTTGGTGCTGTCGGTCGCGGCCCCGCCCGCCACCCAGGAGGAGGCCGAGGCGATCGCCGCCGAGCACTTCGCCTTCTGCCCCGACAACATCACCCAGGGCCATCACGAGACCCTGCGCGCATACGCCGAGCACGAAGTCCTCAACCAGCGGGTGTGGTCCTTCTGGTGGGACTGACCGGCCCGGCACACCCACCCCGGATCAGCTGAGCAGCTTCATCCCGTCCGGCGCCTCGATCCCGAACTCCTCGTCCAGCAGCCGCCGCACCTCCCCCTCGTCCGTCAACTCCCGCTCGCTCACCCCGCCGTCGGCCCTCGTCTCGGTCAACACGCGGCCATGGAACAGGAGATGGCGGTCAGCGGTGACGCGCTGGACGAAGAGCCGCTGGGTGAAGGGGGAGCGCGGGTTCGTCGCGATGTGCCAGTTGATGACGTCGAAGTCGACGTGCTCGAAGGGCTCCAGGGTGAAGGCGTACTGCGGCTGCCAGGCACCGTTCCCATCGTCGCCGCCGCCGTCGTACGCCTGGAGGACCAGGAGCTCCAACGGCCCCCGGCGCGGCACCTGGACCAGCCGGTGCCGGCGCCCCGCGCCCTCGAACTCACCACCGACCACCACCGGAACCGGCTCCAGCAGCGCCCCGATCGCCCCGAACCCGACATCGGCGAGATACGGCCGCGGGTCACCCGGCACCTCCACCAGCAGCGCCATGTGGGTGCGCGGGCGGCTCTCGATCCGGTCCGCCCCCACGACCACCCGGGCCGCCAGCAGGGTCACCCCGAAGCCCAGCGCCCTCAGCGCGGCGGTGAGCAGGGTGTTCTGCTCGTAGCAGTAGCCTCCGCGCCGACTGTGCACCAACTTGGCCATCAGGTCCGGCAGTTCGAGCGAGGGAGCCGTACGCCGGAGCGCGTCCAGGTTCTCGAACGGGATGCCCCGCATGTGCGCGAGATGCACGCCCCGCAGCGTCCCCAGGTCGGGCCGCCGCTCACCCTCCCAACCGATGTGCGTGAGGTATTGATCCAGGTCGAAGGCGCCGCTGTCAGCCATGCCCCCACCCTACGAAATCACCCGCCCCGCCCCTCTACAGCTCACTGCTGCGTCGCCGACTCCAGCGCCTCCACCGCCGCGGCCGCCGCCGTCGAGTCCTGGCCGTAGAAGATGTCGATGTCGACCTCCTCGCCGCCCATCGTCAAGGTGTCCCACGCGCCGCTGAGGACGAGCATGCGCAGGGTCCTGGACTCCAGGGTCTGGAGGCGTTCGAGGATCGCCTCGTCGTCCGGCATGCCGGGCAGGCGGGAGGCGAGCCGGTCGCGGATGGCACCCATGCGCGCCAACAGAGTGGCCGTATCCGCCTCACGGTCTGGTTCCTCCGCGATGCCGTCGATGCCGTGGTCGATGATGTCCTTGATCGCCCAGGTGACGCCCTGGTCGTCGGTGGTGACCATGGCCTTCCAGGCGCGGCTCTTGTGCCGGTACTGGAGCATCGACATCGCGGCTTCGTGCCGCAGGAAGTCCGCGTCGCGGAACGGACGCCCGTTCCAGGCGCTGTTGAGGGACCGGGCGAGTGAAATCGCCGACGCCAGACCGCTGTTGAGGCCCCGGCCCGGCCAGAAGTGGATGGCATTGGCCGCGTCGCCGAGCAGGAAGCCGTACGTGCCGGGCGAGTTGACGGTCGGGGGCAGCAACTCTGCGGAGAAACGCGGGCGTTGCACCATGTCCAGGCGGAAGCTGGTGACCGCGCTCAGGTCCTGGGACTGGACGTCGAAGAGCCGTAGGCCCTCGTGCACACGCTTCCACAAAGGTGACCCCTTGATGAGCGCGGGCAGGAACAGCGTGCCGTGGGTGGCGCACTGGAAGTCGCCGTGCTCGTCGCGGTTCATCAGGCACGGGCGGGAGGCGATGCACTCCTCGAAGACCCGGCGGACCGGGTCGATGCCGATGACCTCCCCCAACTCGGCGTCGGTGAGCCGCATGTTGAGGAAGCCCTCGCCACGCAACGAGTTCAGCAGGAACCGGTTCTGAGCGACCGTCAGCAAGATCGCCATGGGGTCGGGCAGCTCCGACTTCACCCTCAGCCCGAGGACCACGTCCCGCAGATGGACACCGTCGAGGGAGTAGATCGACTCGTCGGCCTTGCCGAACCTCGCCGCGAAGTGCTCCCGGGTGCGCGACCGCCCGCCGTCGCAGATCGCGAGCACATGCTGCGAGGCGAGTTCGTCGCGCTGTTCCGCCGGGTCGAACTTGGCCGGTATGAGCCGGATTCGGTCCCGCTTCTCGTTCGCCAGCTCCAGCAACTGGTCCTCGATATAGGCGATCCGCATGTTGCGCGGATGGTGGTCGCCGATCGAGTCCGGGCCCGACGGCCACATCTCGGTGTAGTGCTCGGGGTCGAAGAGCCGCTCCTGGACGTACTGCGGCCACGCGAGGTACTGCCGGCTCTGCACGGTCACCACCTGTTGGCGCCGCACATTGCCCTCGGCCTCGCTCTTCCAGACGACGCGGCGGCCGTCCTTGCGCCACCGGCCCTCGTAGACCGTGATCTTCACCTGCGCGCCGAGGAAGTGCTCAAGCAGCAGGGCCATGGACAGGCCGACGGGACCCCCGCCCACGACGGTGACCCGCAGCAGCGACCCCTCCTCGCTCTCCTCCGGGTGGGTCACGGAACGGGGCAGGCTGAGCGCCATCAGGGTCTGCATGGCGTCGGCGACCTCGAAGCGGAACTCCTGGTCCCCGATGGTGATCTCGTCACCGGGCTGGAGCAGGCGGGACTCCACCTCCTCCCCGTTGACCTGCGTGCCGTTGCTGCTGCCGCAGTCGCGCAGGACGTAGCCCTCGTCCTGGTCGAAGACGATCTCCGCGTGGAAACGCGAGACGCTCGGGCTGGCGATGACGACCGTGTTCCCCGCGTTGCGTCCGAAGGTGACGCGTGTGTCGACCATCGGGATGCGCTCTCCCGCCAGCAGACCCTCACGTCCGACGAGCACCGGTGCCATGACACTTCCTTCCAGGGGTGATGACATCAGCAGCGCTGTGACGATCAACTCTATACTTGCGCCATCAAGTATTCCTAGCGGTCGACATGGTCAACTATCAGCTCAACTCGCCGCGTTTCCAAGGTGGTTCACCGCAACGCCTCCCCCAGCCTCCTGAGCCCCTCCCGGATCTCCTCCGGCGTCTGCGTCACGAAGCACAGCCGCATCGTCGACCGCTCGGGCTCCCCCGCGTAGAAGGGCGCCCCCGGCACGTAGGCCACGTCCTGCCGCACCACCCGCGGCAGCAGTTCCGTCGTGTCGTACGACTCCGGAAGCCGCGCCCACAGGAACATGCCGCCCTCGGGACGCTCCCAACTGGACTCCTCGGGAAGGGCGTTGGCAAGACCCCGGAGCATGGCGTCCCGCCGCTCCCGGTACACACCGGCCACCCGCGCCACATGCGCGTCCAGGTCGTTGTCCGCCAAGTACCGCGCGGCGGCAAGCTGGTTGACGGTCGGGGTGTGCAGATCGGCGGCCTGCTTCGCGATGACACAGGCCCGCAGCAGCTCGGCCGGCGCGCGCAGCCACCCGAGCCGCAGCCCCGGCGCCATCACCTTGGAGAAGGAACCGAGCAGCACCGTGCGGTCCGCCGCGCCCTCCTGCGCCGCGATCCACGGCAACCGCTCGCCCTCGAAGCGGAGTTCGCCGTACGGATCGTCCTCCACGATCCACAGCCCGCGCCGCACGGCGACCGCGGCGACGGCGGCCCGGCGGTCGGCGGGCATGGTGCGGCCGGTGGGGTTCTGGAAGGTGGGCACGGTGTAGAGCAGCTTGGGCCGCTCCCGCACGACGAGTTCGTCCAGCGCCTCGGGGTCGACCCCGTCCCGGTCCCCCGGCACGGCGACGACCCGCGCACCGGCGAACGCGAACACCTGAAGTGCCGCCAGGTAACAGGGACTTTCGACCAGGACGACGTCCCCGGGCTCCAGCAACGCGGTCGCGAGCAGCGACAGCGCCTGCTGCGAACCGGTGGTGACGAGGAGGTCGTCGGCATCGGTCGGCAGCCCGCGCGCCGAGGTCCGCGCGGCGAGTGCGCTACGGAGCACCGGCTCGCCCTCGGTCGTCGCGTACTGCAGCGCCCGCGCGGGCGTCTCGGCGAGCACCGCCTGGTACGCGGCCGCGATACCGGTCGCGTCGAAGAGTTCGGGCGCCGGGAGCCCGCCCGCGAAGTTGATCACCTCGGGGCGGGCGGTGACGGCGAGGATGTCCCGCACCGGCGACCCCCCGATCGCACGGGCGCGCGCGGCGAGGGGCGGCAGGGCAGCAGGAGCGGGGACAGGGACGGGCTCGGTGACGGTCATGCCGGACAGCGTAGAAAGGTACGTGCCGCCTACAAGCAGGTTTCCGCGATCCGGACGGAGACGGGCGTGCGGGCGGCCGGAGCCAATGGCGTCAGCCGGGGGTGTCAGGCCTTCTTACCCGTGGCCCCGTACACATTGATGTCGTCGTCCGTCACGTCGTTGATGTCCCGGTAGGTGATCTTCTCGATGTCGTCGAGACTCTCGAAGTACGCCTGCTCCACCACCGGCGGCGCGGGCGCCGGACCGGGGTGCCACTTGTGCGCGGGGACCACACCGGGCTCGTCCAGGGTGACGCCCGGGGTCTCGGTGAAGAACCGCTCGACCTCGTCCTTGGACCGGAACACGAAGGTGAACCCCCGTTCCGTGTACGTCCGTTGGACGGCGCGGGCCGGAATGGGATGCATCTCGTCGGTGAGGTGACTGAGCACCAGATGACTGCCGGACGGCAGCACATCCACCAGCTCGCGCACCAGCGGATACGCCTCCTCGTCCTCCACGAAGTGCAGGATCGCCACCAGCATCAGGGCGATCGGCTCGTTGAAGTCGAGAGTCTTGGCGGCCTGTTCGAGGATGTCGGCCGGGCGGCGCAGATCGGCGTCGATGTAGTCGGTACGGCCCTCGGGACTGCTGGTGAGCAGCGCGCGGGCGTGCGCGAGCACCACCGGGTCGTTGTCGACGTAGACGATCCGCGACTCGGGCTCGACGCCCTGGGCGATCTGGTGCACGTTCTCCGCGGTGGGCAGCCCGGTCCCGATGTCGAGGAACTGGCGCACCCCGTGCTCCTGCGACAGCCGGGTCACGGCACGGCGCATGAAGTCCCGGTTGTGCCGTACGTCGAGATACCCGCGCGGGTTGGCGGCGAGCGCGGCGGCGGCGGCCTCGCGGTCGACGGGGTAGTTGTCCTTGCCGCCGAGGAAGACGTCGTAGACGCGGGCCGGGTGGGCCTTGCTGGTGTCGATCCTCCTTCTCAGCTCGGCGGGGTCTTGGCTGAGGGCGTCACCGGGCATGCGCGTCTCCCAGGAGAGTGGGTCATTCAACGGACAACCAGAGCAGTGGTCAACAACCTAACTCCCGCCGGGACTTGATGGTGCCCAGTCCGCTGGACGGGCGCCCGTGCCCTTCTCCGCGTCCCGCAACGTGCCCGACGTCGCCGACATCCCCGCAGGTCAGAGCGGGCGGGACGGTCCCGGCGTCCCGAATCCGGCGGCAGCCGTAGACCGGGCCCCGCGCGACCACCCAAGCTGCGTCCGATGACGCTTCGCTTCCACAGGGGGACCAATGCCCGCCCGCACCATCCACACCCGCATCCGTGTCCTGGTCACCGCGACGGCCGTGCTCACCGCGGCGCTGCTGCTCTCGGGGTGCAAGGACGGCATGGGCGTACGCGACGAAGGCCCGTCCGGCGTGAGCCCCACGTCGTCGATGTCGACGGGGTCCACGCCCTGACGGGCCCTCGCACCGCGTGCGATCAGACGTACGCCGGAACCGCTTCCTTCGGGTTCGGGCCGTACTCGTTCGCACCCGGCTGGCTGTCCGTGCAGGCGAAGACCAGCAGGGTGATGGGGCCGGCGAGCGGCACGATACCGAAGAGCAGCCACCAGCCGGAGCGGCCCGTGTCGTGCAGCCGGCGGACGCCGACAGCCAGGCTGGGCAGCAGGATCCCGACGTAGAAGATGCCCAGGACGGCGAAGAGGGCCGGCGCCTTGGTGCCGACGGCGATGGCGGCCAGCACGACGTAGATGATCCCGACGAACAGCGCGTACATCCAGTACTCCTTGCGACGCGCGCGCCCACTGAATACCGCGTACTTCTTCAGTACCTCGATGAACCAGCTCATGGTGTCCCCCAGGGATCGACGTCCAGACCGTCCGGAACGGATCAGGCCAGGCGCAGAAGGTAAGGACACTGATGCGGACGCGTCAAATCCGCATAAGTGCGGGACACCGAAGCTTATTTGGGGTCACATCCACCCACAACGGCCGTCGATTTCACGCCAGGACATCCCCCCGCCGCCTGACCGAGATCGCCCCGACGCCGGAACGATCTCCAAGCGTTGCCAATTGACGGATGTTCAGCGGGCGTTCGACGGTCAGGACGTTCGACGGTCGGGTCAGCGCAGCTTCTGCGCCGCCTCCACCGCCCAGTACGTAAGGATGTTCTGCGCCCCGGCCCGCTTGATCCCGGTGAGCGCCTCGAAGATCGCCTTGTCCCGGTCGATCCAGCCCTTCTCGGCGGCGGCCTCGATCATCGAGTACTCGCCGGAGATCTGATAGGCGGCGACGGGCACGTCCGAGACCTCGGCGACCTTGGCCAGGATGTCGAGGTAGGGCCCCGCCGGCTTGACCATCACCATGTCGGCACCCTCCTCCAGGTCGAGCGCCAACTCCCGCATGGACTCCCGTGCGTTGGCCGGGTCCTGCTGGTACGTCTTGCGGTCCCCCTTGAGCGAGGAACCCACGGCCTCACGGAACGGCCCGAAGAACGCGGACGCGTACTTGACGGTGTAGGCGAGGATGGCGACATCCTCCCGCCCGATCTGGTCGAGCGCGTCCCGGACGACCCCGATCTGCCCGTCCATCATCCCGCTGGGCCCGACGACATGGGCCCCGGCATCGGCCTGTACCTGAGCCATCTCGGCATACCGCTCAAGGGTCGCGTCATTGTCGACGCGCCCGTGCTCGTCGAGCACGCCGCAGTGCCCATGGTCGGTGGTCTCGTCCAGACACAGATCGGACATGACGAGCAACTCGTCCCCGACCTCGGCCCGCACATCCCGCAGCGCGACCTGCAGAATCCCGTCAGGATCGGTCCCAGCCGTCCCCAGGGCGTCCTTCTTGGACTCCTCAGGCACCCCGAAGAGCATGATCCCGGAGATCCCGGCGGCAACAGCCTCAGCGGCAGCCTTCTTCAGACTGTCCCGAGTGTGCTGCACCACCCCAGGCATCGCCCCGATCGGCACCGGCTCACTGACGCCCTCCCGCACAAACGCCGGAAGAATGAAGTCAGCCGGGTGCAACCGCGTCTCGGCAACCATCCGCCGCATGACGGGGCTGGTCCGAAGCCGCCGGGGCCGGGAGCCGGGAAAGGATCCGTACGTCGTCATGCCATCTACGCTACGCCCGCCTCAGGGACACCTTTGCCGACGGTGAGTCGGTGATCAGGGCGCACGGAACCAACCTGTCCGGCGTACGAGGACGAGGCCCGTATCGGACGTCACCCCGCCGCCCCGGCCTCCGACGGCGGGCACCACGCCGCCCCCTCGCCGCTTCCATGACGCCCGCACAACCCCATCTGCTCCGGCCGGGCCGCCCCCTCCACCCGCTGGACGGAGATGAGCTTGTCGAGCGGGACCTGCCGGTCCACCGTTCCACCGAAGTCGATACGGCCGCTCTCCCCGTCCAGCGCGGCGGCGCCGTGGATACCGCTGAGGGCGTACCAGACGGCCGCCGGGGTCAGGGGAATGTCGGGGGCGGTGTCCTGGAGGCGGGCGATGGCCTTGAGGTAGAGGTTCACCGCGTCGAAGGCAAGGGAGGCGTGCCCGTCCAGCGAGGTGTCCTCGACCTGCCGGCACTCGTCGCGGAACAACTCCTTCATCGTGCTGTACAGATCGCTGCGGCCGTCGCAGGAGGCCGGGCCGACGGTGAAGTCGAGGAACTCGTAGGGGACGCGGGGGTACGCCTTGCGCCGGTCCGGGTCGGCGCCGAGGCGGGCCACGTCGTCGCCGCCCAGGAACCAGGGCGGGTTCGAGCCGCAGGTGTCGTTGGTGGCTCCCAGGACCGTCTCGAAGTCCTCGCTGCGCCCCGCGAAGAAGATCATCCCCTGGTAGCCGCACGCCTCTTCGCCGATGGTGCGCGCACCGGTGCCCGAAGAGGTCCCGGAGAGCGCCGAGTCGGGCATGTAGCCCCGCGCCTCCACTCCGAAGCCCGCCGCCTTGAACGACGCGACGGCGTCCGCGCGCAGGTTCGCGCTGTACTCGTCGCTCCGGTCCAGGGAGTACACGACCCGTACGGTGCGCTGCTTCAGCTTTCGCACGTCGGCGAGGTGGTCCGCGTACGCGGCGGCGACCGTCGCCTCGCGCCGGTTCTGCGGCGAGACCTGGTAGTACAGCGCCGACTCGTCGGGGAGGGCGTCCGCGGACAGGGTCGTGGCGACCATCGGCAGCCCGGCCCGGGTGAGTTCGTGGATCGTCGTGATCGTGGCCTTGCGGCTCTGGTCGAGTCCGGTGACCCCGACAATGGTCGGGTCGGTCCGCATCATGCCCTTGATCAGGCGCGCGACATCGGCTCCGGATCCCATGCCGATACCGGCGCTGGCCGGGAAGACGCGCAGCAGGGGTGCGTTGTCCTCCCCGTTCTTCTTGAGCTGCCGGTACTGCGCGCTCGCCGCGCCCTGCAACTGCTCGCGCGCGTACGACAGTGTGTCGGACGACTGCCCTTTGCGGGTGCTGAGCAGGGCGGAGAGGTGGACGAGCGTCACGAGCGGCCGGGAGGGGTCCGCGGCGTGCTGCCGTTCGGCCTGTTCGTTCTGCCGCGCGATGGTGGCGAGGGTTTTCCGGACGCTCGGATCGGTGGAGCCGAACGCGAAACCGTGCGGGGCGACACCGACACACTGCTGCGCGGCCGACTGCCACCGCACGGTCCGCGCGTCGGGGTCGGAACGGCTCAGTCCGCAGTGCTGCCGCTGCCAGTCCCACTCGTTGGCGACCCCGACGGCGACCCCGGCGGCGAGCAGCGCGAGAGTGGTGCCCGCGACCACGACGGTCATGGCGCGCCCCGCCCAGACGGGCGTGCTGGGCACCGTCAAACGGCGCGCTATAGAGGTGCGTTCGCTCTGTGTGTCCAGATCGGGGTGATCGTCCCGGAGCGGTGCCGGAACCCGCACCGGCAGGTACCAGAACTCGGCGTCCCGATCGCCTCCGGCGTCCCGCAACCGCTGGCACCAGGCGTCGTAGGGGCCGGGGTCGCTCGTCAGCTGACGGACCCGCACGGGTTCGAGCAGATCCTCGCGGCGGCTCGTCACCAGAAGCAGCGGATCGAAGGCACCCTGGTCGTTGCGCACTTCGGCGAGGAGCCGGACCAGTTCCTGTCCTCCGTTGGGCTCGCTCACTCCTTTCAGGAGCGCCACGCAGTAGGCCGTACGCCGGTGGGCGCGGCGCCGCCACGGCCGGCGCCGGTAGGCGACCCGCAGATCCTCCAGAAAGGCGTTGATCATCAACTTGCTGATCTGCCGCGGGTCTTCACGCCCCCACCGGGGCTGGGTGAGCCGTACGGCGAACCCGATGAAGGTGCCCGGATCTCCCGGCGCCATGTACGGCTGGCGCAGCAGCCAGCGGTATTCGCTGCCCACACCGCGCCAGACCCGGAACCAGATGACCGGCAGCAGGTGCAGTCCGAGGAGATACCCCCACCAGGGCACGTGTCCCTGGAGCGCGACCTCGGTGCTGGGGCTGCGCATGAACCCGAACAGCCATCTGCGCTCAAGTTCGCGGTCACGCAGACGCCGCAGCACGATCTGCCCGTGCTGGCTGTTCGGCTGCTCCGCCGTGTCCGTCATCTCCAGCAGCCAGTTGACGAGCCCCAGCCGTTTGAACCGCACGCTCCGGTCGTGCCCATAGCGCGCGGAGGAGAACTCCGCGGCCAGCTCGACGAGAATGCGCCGGTACATTTCGGCACGTTGCCACTCGGGAGGCAGCAGGTTCGGAGCGGACGGATCTCCCCGCTCGGCGACGACCTTGTCCCAGATCCTGTCCATGTCGACGGATTCGTGGGGGACGGACCGGGGCAGGGCCGCCCGCAGTGCCTGTCCGACCTGCTCGGCGAGGCCGTCCTGGTGATCGCCGAGCAGGCTGAGTATGGGAAGGCCGTCCCGCCCGGGCACCTCGCCGGGCGCCTCGCCCTTCCTCGGCCTGGATACGAGTCGGCCCAATAAGCCGAAGAGTCTGTCGCCGTGTTCGAAGACGGGTTCCACGGAGCTCCCCCATGACCTGGTGATCGCCCGGTGCGTCCGTAGTCACCGGAATTGGGGCATCACCCTAGTGACCGGGGACATCGCTTTGGCGAGGGTCACAAAGCCTTTACACGCCCGGGGGGTGCTCTTATCTGTTCGGTCAAGGTCTGCGGGCTTGGTCAGGCGGCTTGTTCGTGTGTCGGCTGGTAGGCGGCGCGGTGTTTGAGCATGG
>NZ_JBICXA010000033.1:0-51784 GCF_043200035.1 Streptomyces sp. NPDC048504 | reverse complement strand
TGGCCCTGGCGGGCCAACTTGACTGGTTTCTGTGGGAATTGGCAGGCCTGACGGCCTGCTGCAGCAAGGGAACTGTCGTCGTGCCTGGCGGCACGACTGGAATGGGTTAAGGCCTCCTCCCCTGGCGGGGAGGAGTGCTGGCGCCTGCCGGCGCCAAAGCGATGTCAAAACTGGGTAGTTGCGCAGATATTTGGGTTGTCTCCGTTCCCCTGCCGGGGAGCTTGGACTGCACGGTCCTGCTGGCGCAGGACAGGTACCTCTGTTCCTGAGTTCTATGCCTGGCTGTCGCTGATCGGCTATCAGGGGTTTCGGCTGGCTGGCGTCCCAGGTTCTCACTGTGTTCAAGGGCTTGGGTTCGTTGCTGGTTCTGGGAGCCTGTGGTGGTGAGCAATGAGGGCATGACTTTGATGACGGTGAAGGTGGCTTTGGGTACGCGGGTGAGAGTTCGGGAGGTGGTTGAGCGGCACCGCGAGATTCGCCGGGCCCTGGCGGGCCGCGCTGAGTGGGATGTGGCGGACTTGAGTGGAAGTGAAGCTGCAGTGGTACGGGCAAAGTTGCGTACGGAGGTTGCTCGTTTGCGGGATGTGGGTGAGTTGCTGGACACCGTGGATGCGGTCGCCGCTTATGGGGTGCGGCGGGAGGTGGAGGCACGGGGGTGGCGCAGGATGTGGCCTGATGCTGGCCATGGAGTGGCCGGGGTGGGGCGGTGGCCAGGAGCTCGGGATGGTGGGTATCCGGAGGCTGTGTCGTTTCGTCTTCCGGCTGAGTTGGCGTGGCAGGTGCGGGCAGGGTGTTGGTCGGTATCTGCTGAGTCGGTTGCTGGGCTTCGGGATTGGCGTGATCGGTACCCGGGGGTTGTCAGGCGGCGGCCAGAACGTGGCAGCGAGGCGGCTCTCGCGGAGTATGAGCGGCTTGCTGACCAGATTGTGACTGTGGGTGATGTATTGCGGGCCGGGTTGGGGTGGGGGCTGGGTGGTTCTATGACTGATTCTTAGTTTGTAAACTTCAAAGTTGCTGTTCAGAGCACATTTCGGTAGTTGCTCCCGGGTGAGATAGCCGCTAGCTTCGCTCTGTGTATCTGTTACAGCATGTGCGAGTTGGAGGGTCGAGCATGGCTGTGCTGGCGGTGTACGAGGACTGGGCACAGGTGCCCTGGTTTTTGGTGTCGAAGAGTCAGTTGGCGTCGGGGGATCTTCCGCGGTTGCCCGCGGGCTCGGTTGATGCTCACGTGCGTTCCTACCGTCGGGGGCGGCAGAGTTCGGTTGGGCTATACCACGTGGAGCGGAGTCGGCCTACGGCCGCGTCGGCGGGGCAGTTGGAGGCTTCGGCTCGGCGGCGGACACTGTCGGCTCATGTGTGCCTGGAGTGTGGTGCGTGCTGTGATCGCTCTCTTGCTGTGCGGGAGGGAGAGCGGCTGTGTCCGATGTGCTGGCGGATGCGGGAAGTGGCCTCGTTCCAGGGGAAGTTGCGGGGACGGCGTGGCGATCTCGAGCGGTGGGCCCGGGAGATGCTGGGAGATCCGCGTCTGGCAGTCGTGTGGGTGGATGTGGTGAGTGGGGGCCGGACGGCGTCGGGTCGGGTACGGCCGGCGGCTGCGGCTGTAGTGACTGCTGTGGATGGGGGTGGGCGCAGGCTGGTGGATGTGGTGGTGCGGTTCGCCGGGGTGGGCGGTCATGGGGTTCCCCGGGGGGCGTGTTCGCCTGCTGAAGGCGCCGTGGTGCTGGGGCGTGTCCTGGGTGGGCGGCGGGTGCTGGCGTGGACGGAGGCTCAGGTGTCGGTGCTGAGTGGCCGGTTGGAGGGGCTGGGGCTTCCTCTGCGGTTGGAGGTGATCAGCAGTCAGCCGGGAGCGGGGTGGGACGGGTGGCCCATGTCGGTTCGTGATCGTGTGGCGCAGTGGCGTGGGCAGCTCGATCCTGCGACCGGGGCGCTGCTGCCGGCTTGGGAGCCTGGGCGGGCGGATCGTCTTCGTCTGCTGTTGGCTCGGATGGCGGAGGGGGACGTGGGTGGCGCATGAGGCGCCAGGGGTTGGTGTGGTTGGGGTTGTGGCTGGTCACAGGGGGTTACTGGTCAGTTTGCCCGGTGACTGTCAGTGGTGGCCTCTACCGTGTGGGGCGTGAGTCAGACACAACAGACGGGTCCGGTGTTCTCCGGGCGCTCCAGTGCGGTCCGTGCGGGTGAAGTGGTCCTGAGCCTGGTGGCGTCCGGGCTGGTGGGGATGCGGGGTTGGGCGGGGGTGCGCCAGCTGCAGCAGCCTTACCACCAGAGTCTGCAGCTTGGGCTGGACCGGCTGGCGGCCTTATGCGTGCGGGTGGGCAGAGACGCTCCGGTCGGTGTGCAGGATCTGGTGGGGACATGGTGCGCAGGGCGGGCGGTGGACGCGTGGCCGCTGGAGTTGGACCCCGACGCCCAGGTGCGGGGTGAGCGGCTCCTGATCGGCGGCGAGCCGAGCGAGTTCTGCCTGGAGTGGGCTGTTGCGGCCAGGGACGTGGTGTCCGAGGTGCACGAGAGTTCGCTGGTGAAGCACATCAAGGACACCGCTGCTCTGCTGGGGCGGCCGGAGTTGTATGCGCGGTGGCGGTTGTTCGTCACCGAACGCGCGGTACTGGGACCGGACGCGTTTTTGGCGGCGAAGAATGCGGTGCTGGAGGTGCCGCAGTGGGCGACGTGGATGGAGGAGTCGTACGGGCCGGTGCCGGTCGAGTTGACGGTGCGTGGACGTGTGGCGGTGTGTGGGAGGTGCGAGCAGTGGATCGCTCCGCGCTCGGACGGCTCGGTGCGGTGCCGGGTGTGGCGGTGCGGGCGGCAGCACGATCTGCCGGGGCCGGTCTGGATGGATGCCGAGGGGGCGCGGCGGTTGGAACCGGAGCTGGTGCGGTTTGTGGCCCTACCGGGGCATCCGGAGGTGGATCTGGCGCAGCAGTTGGCCGCGCGGGGAGCACGGGTGGTGCTGTACCCGAAGCTGGACGCGCTGGATCTGGTGGCATCGTGGCCGGACGGATACAGCGTCGGTGTGGATGTGAAGGACTGGCACAGTCCGTATCTGCTGGCCCGGCGTATCAAGACGTTTCCACGCTGGGGTGATGGTGATCCGCATGCCTATCGGAAGGGGTATCTGGTCGTTCCTCACGACCGGCTGCGCGGCAACCGTGATTACCTGAAGATTCTTGTGCGGCACAGTGCGGCATTGCGGGCGCAGCCGCATGTGGAGGTGGTCTCCGACCGGGATCTGGTCGGTTCGTGCCCGGATCTGGGTCCGGTGGGGGAGGTCGTCTGTGGCCCGTGACCGTAGTGGCTGGTACGAGGGGCTGGGGCATCAGCTGCGGCGTGCGGCCAAGAGCCATGGCCTGGGCCGGGTGGATGTGCGGCTGGTGGCGTCGGTGGAGCTGGGGCTGTCGGCGTTGGAGGCGTGGGCGGCCGGTGCGGCCGCGGCGGATGCCTGGGCGCTGATGGGCGGGTACGACTTCCGTACCCGTCGGCAGCGGGCGGTGGCGATGACGTCGTCGCTGCGGTGGCTGGTGGGTGAGCTCAAGAGCAAGCATGCGTGGCATAAGCGGCTGGAGGCGTACCAGGCGCTGCCGGAGATGCTGCGCCTGTTCGATGTGAAGGATCCTCAGCAGGCTCCCCAGCGGCGGGTGTCGGTATCGGTGGCTTCTCAGCGCAGCCGGGTCTATGCGCAGGCGTTGGCTGCGCTGCCGCAGCACCGCACGCACCGGGTGCGCCTGGCCCAGGAGGGTGTGCGGTACCGCATGGCGCGCGGTGATGCCAGCGTGGTCATTCCGGACGGGATGGTGCCCGGGCCGGCTCGGCGGCATCGTGGGGGGCGGCGGCGCAAGTCGGTGACCTTGCGCTGGTCGGCGCTTGCGGAGACGGCCGACCGCATGGACGCGGTCGATGCGCAGCTAGGCGAGGAGCGCAACTGGCGCCGCCGGATCGACGATCTGTACCTGCTGGTGCGGCGGGACGGCCGGATGCGCGAGTCGAAGAAGCTGCCGCTTCAGGATCTGGTGCATGTGGTGGGTATGCCGGCTGTCGGCAAGACCACGCTGATCACCGTGGCGGCTGTGTGGGCGGGTGTCGAGCCGCAGCGGCGGCACACCCTGACGGTCATCCTGGGCGACGTGGTGGCCGTGTTGGACATGGTTACCGCGCTGTGCCGGTACGGGGTGCGGGCGGCGCCGATCCTGGGAGCGGCGAACCGGGGCCGGCACCTGCAGCAGGTGCACCGTCCCGTGGACGCGCATGCGCGGGGTCTGATGCTGCTGGAAGACCCTCGGCTGCGGTGGATCTCCACCTCGTGCGTACTGCAGGGCGTGGCGGAGCTGACTGAGCCGTTGGCGCTGAAGGACGCGCCCTGTTCGCACCGGCTGCGGCCGTGGAGCAGCGATGGGGCGGATCAGCAGCAGCGGGAGCCGGCTGTGGGCTGTTCGCTGCTTCCGGTGTGTGGGCGGCACGAGGCCGCGCGTGAGCTGGTGGATGCCACGGTGTGGGTGGCCACCCCTGCCAGCCTGATGTATTGCCGGGTTCCTGATCAGCTGGCGCAGCACGACATGCGGTATCTGGAACTGGCCTGGCAGCGCAGCGACGCCTTCGTGGTGGACGAGGCCGACCGGGTGCAGATCCAGTGGGACCAGGCGTTCAGTCCTTCGCAGTCGCTGGCCGGGCCTGGTGAGGACGCCTGGCTGGATGAGGTGCGGCCGCTGTTCGAGCGGCACATGCGGCATACCCGCGGGCAGCATCTGTTCAGTGAGCCGGTGCGGGACTGGTCGGTCGATATCAGCACGGCAGGGCTGCTGGTGACCCATCTGCGCAGTCTGCTGGCCGAGCACGCTCACGTGCGGGAGTGGCTGGGGCAGGGCTATTTCAACGAGTGGCGGCTGGCGATGCGGCTGGCCGGTGAGATCGCCCGCCGGCCGCGCCCGAAGGAGGAAGGGGTCACGAAGCGGCGGGGTCAGCCGGCGATGTGGGATTCGGACGAGGAGTGCCGCGAACGGTGGAGAGCGGTCTTCGTGGAGTGGCTGGATGCTCCGGCCGGCCGCTACCTCGGCTCGGACGCGTCCTGTGCGTTCCTGCGCGACCTGACCGCGCGGGGGTATCAGCCGCCCGGCTTGGTTACGCAGGACTTGGTGGAGTGGCTGCGCGGGCAGGACGATGTGGTGCTGAGCGGTGATCAGGCGTTGGAGCGGCTGGCCGTACGGTTCCAGGTCACGATGATCGTCGCGTTGCTCGCCGAGAAGCTCGCCCTGCTCACCCGTGCTTGTTGGGAAGTGGAGATGGAGACCGGGCTGGAAGCCATGGGCTCCAGTCTCGTGCACCGTCCGCCCGCGGAGTACCTGCCGTTGGTGCCGGAGTCCCCCATGGGCAACCTGCTGGGCTTCCAGTACCGCGAGAGTGAGGGTGCGGCGGAGCAGATCGGCACCCTGTCGTTCTTCCGCTGTTCGGGCATCGGCCGCTGGCTGCTGATCAACCTGCCGCACCTGTACCGGGATGTGCCCGGCGTGGCGGGTGGTGAGGAGGCGGATGGAGGGCCGGCGTGCCTGTTGCTGTCGGCTACCAGTTGGGCGGGGAACTCGCCGCGCTATGACGTTCAGGTGCCTGTCACGGGCATTCTGGCTTCCCGTACCGGTGATGCGGTGCCTCTGCATGAGCGGATCGTGCTGAAGTATCTGCCGGTCAAGGCGGAGGACTCCAGCGGGGCCACGCATGCGGTGGTGGTGTCGGGGCGGCTCGGCCAGGAGCGGATGGAGGCGCTGAGGGAGCTGCTGGCCGGGCTGTGCGCCAGACAGCGTGGGTTGCGTGGACCGCGCAGGAGCCGGCTGGAGGAGATCCGCGACAGCCTGCCCGAGGGGCGGCGGCGTGTCCTGTTGCTGGTGGGCAGTTACCGGGAGGCCGAGGAGGTGCTGCGGCATCTGATCAGGCTGCGGCCCGAATGGGCCGATCAGATCCTGCAGATGGTGCCCGACGACGACTCGGGCAGCCACCACTGGAGTGGGCAGACCATCGCCCGCGGCAACGTGCACGCGATGGCGAGCCACCGGGACGCCTGGATTTTGATCGCGCCTCAGCTGGCCATCGAGCGCGGGCACAACATCCTCAACGACGACCACGTCGCCGCGCTGGGCGCCGCGTTCTACCTTGTCCGCCCCCACCTGCACCCCGAAGACCTCAGCTACCACGTGCAGACGATGAACCGGTGGGCGGTGCAGGAGATCCAGGATGGTATGCCGTCGGCTGGTCCCGACACGGCGCTGGGCGAGCGGGCTGGGATGTTCCGTGAACTGGCCGGCCGTAACTGGCTCGACATGCTGGAAGAGTCCTTGAGGTATGCGCTGACCGATGCCGGCTCGGCGCAGCGGCGCGCCATGGACTGGACGAACATCGCCCCGCTGAACCAGATCGTCGGCCGGATGCTGCGCGGCGGTGCCACGGCCCGCGTGTACTTCTGCGACGCCGCTTTCGACCCCACCCGCGACGACAGCACGCTGGTGGGCATGCTCGACGCCCTCAACGAAGCCCTTGAGGGGTCTGATGAGGCGTTCGCCGGACCGCTGTACCGGCCTCTTCGTCAGTCCCTGCACACCCTGGTGGAGCAACATCGTGCGCTATGACTTCTTACAGCCCCTCTCTCTGCGCCTGAAGTCCTTCTCGGACCATCCGCTGGCGCAGTACTGGACGTGCGAGTTCCCCGCGGTGTGGGCGCGGCCTCTGCGTGCGGAGATCTTCCGGCCCGCAACGGCCGAGGGAGAAGCGGAAGAGGAGGTGCGGGGCCTTCCGCTGTGGGCGGTCAACAGTGCGATCGCCGCGCTGATGCCGCAGGTCCTCACGCATGACGCCCGCGCGCGCAGCGGCGATATGTGGCTGGCGTGGTCGGCGGCCGCGGACGCGAAGACCCCCGACCGTGAGCGGTTGGTGGAGTTCGTCAAGGGTGGTCTGATGGCCGCCGCGATCCACCGCAACAAGCTGGCTGAGCGGCGATCGCGCAAGCAGGTCATCGACATCACGGCGCTGGCCCGCATCCTGGACGGCTTCCGCGGGGAAGACCTCCGCTTCACTCTCAAGACCCTCAACCTCGGGCTGGGCGACCAGCCGGAGAGCTCCGACTACACCCTGGTGCCGCACGCGCTGGCCGCTCACCTGTGCACGAGCGGCTGGAGGGTTGTGCACGGCAAGTCCCCCGTACCGGAGGAGGAGGCGCTGGATGCCGGTGATGCGGTGGACGAGACCGGTGACGATCTCCAGGTGGGCGAGCAGGAGGAGGTGACCGGCTCCGCGGCGGTGCACACGTCCCTGTGGCGGCGGACAGCCGCCCGTGACGGGGCGGAGCTGGTGTCCTGGCCGCCGCACGTGTACGAGAGTTCGGGCGGCGTGCGCTACCCGTGGTCCTACACGCTGCGGCTGTCGGTGCAGACCAGGGGCCTGGAGGCGACGGCCCAGCCGCGGCTGCACGTGCGGGTGGGGATGCGTCGCTGGGCCCGGTACAACGTCTTCGATGCGAAGCGGAACATTGGCGTACATCTGCTGTCCCCCTCCCCCTGGGCGGATGCCAGCAGTCCGTTCGGGCTCGCGTCCATGACCTGGCATTCGGGGCCGGCCGGAAAGAAGCAGGGTTACATGGGCTGGACCAACGACCTGGTGCCCACGCTGGAGCGTCTGGGCTCCTTCGCGCTCCTGCCCGATCCTGCCGACCTGGCCCACGACCCGATGTCCTTCCTCGATCCGCAGCCGGATGCCGAGGGCCGGCCCCGGCCGCCTATCGCGGGTGTCCCCTACCGGCCCGGGCTGGGAAAGAACACCGGGCATGCCGTCGGTGACGGCATCTCCGCCAAGGACAAGTGGCGCATCTTCAATCAGCTGGTGCCCGCCCTGGCCGAGTTCGCCGAGATGGACGCCGCCTGCGAGCGCGTCCCCATCCCCTCCCGCACGCGGCCCGCCGCCGCGGATCTACTGCGTATCGACCGCAGCGCGCTGGCCCAGGCGGCGGGGGCGCGGATCGAGATCGTGCTGTGGTGCGACACCGCCACCATGCGCGACGAGGCGCTGAACGCGGTGGCATCCGCACTGGATCTGACCGTGGACGTGGCCGGCCAGCCCGGGCTGGTTGAATCCTGGCAGCACCGGTTCTCCACCACCGAGCTGGAGGTGCTGCTGCGCGTCGAGCCGGTGGGCGAGGTCGCCGACGACCTGGAACTGGACGAGAGCATCACCCGGCGCAACGACCGCCTCAAGGCGGCCGGCGTCAGCCGCCAGCTTCAGGTCAGCCGCAGCCTAGGGCATCCCGAGTCCGGAACGACGGCCCGCTTCGTCCTGGTGGAGATGCGCGGCGCCGACGGTTTCGCCTCTGCGGACCACGACCCGAAGATGGTGGTGAAGGCCGGAGCAGCACGGTGCGAGGCGGTCACCCAGAACCTGTTGCCGCCCTCCGCGGCCGAGGAGGCTGCCGACGACAGCTCCGGTGACGAGGATTCCGTGCGACAGGGCATCAAGGAGACGGCGGGCAGCCGGCGGGAGCGTACTCGCAGGGCCGTCAGCGACCTGCTGATCCGGCAGACCGGCTTGATCCGGCCGCCGGCCATGCAGGGCACCAAGGCTCACGAACTCACCGATGTCGCCTGCCTCGGCCTGTGGGTGGTGCGCCGCACTGGGGACTTCAAGACCGTCATGCCGCTGGCGGTGGCCACCGTGCCCGGTCGGCCCCACGCCCTGGTCCGGTTGCCTCATTCCGGCTGGCTCCCCTATCACCGGGCGGCCACTCAGCTGGCTGGCTGGAACCGTCCGCGTACCTTCGGCAAACAGGAGGTGCAGGAGTTCTTCGCCGCATGCGTGGCCGAGTCCTGTGACGGCGGCGATCTGGCTCTGTTCACCCTGGCGCAGAACGTCCGCTCGCTGTGCCCGGCTCTGACCAATCCAAATCTGGCCGCCGATCGGCTCGCTTTCCACCAGGACAAGCCGCTGGCGGTGGAGGACCACAAGGGGCTGCGGCACATCCGGCTGCGGACCAATGTCGGTAACGAGACGGCCCAGCACTTCGCGTTCGGCAAGGACGGCCCGGGCAAGCAGGTGGGTGTGGGCGCTGGGCTGTGGGCCAGCAAGGACAACGACCGGCTGTTCTTCGCCACTGCCGACAAGCCCTCCACCGCCGGGCCCGGCAGTCCGGGCGGTTCCCGACTGGAGCAGCACTGGGGCAAGGTCAGCAAGGACCGAGAGGACTGGAAACTCGACACTCTCAAGGACGTGTGGAATCCGCAGCTGCTGGAACTGCTCGTGGCGGTCAAGCAGAACGGGGACTCACCCGCGGCATGGGCGGCTCTGGCACACCAGCGGCGCTACGCGGCCGCGCACTTCGCCGATCCCCTGATGCTGCCCATCGAACTGCACCTGGCCTACAAGCTCGGCGAGGTGCTGCTGCCCTCGCACCAGCTCGAGCCGATCGAGCAGTCGGAATCCTCGTGACACCGCCCGCGCCGCCCACGCCGCCTGGCAGGCAGCCGGGCGGCGCGGGCCGTCCCGCCCACGGTCTGAACGCACGCCAGCAGGCCTATCTTGAGGTGCTGTACGCGATCGACCAGGACAACGAGGAGATCCAGAGGCGGCGTTGGCACGCCACCCGAGAGCGGCAGCCGGCCGATCAGTGGCGGTGGATCACCTACAGCGTCGACCACCCGGCCGCCGAAGCGACCCCGGTTCAGCAGCAGTTGGGCCAGCGTCAGATGCTCGATGCGGGCGCCGGTGCCACGCTGGCAGCGCTGCAGCGTCGGGGGCTGATCGAGCTGAGGCGGATGGCGCAGGACTCCCCCGGTGGGCCCCTCTCGCTCACCCAGGTCCGGCTCACCCGCGGCGGGCGGGCCGCCGGGCGGGCGCTGCGACCGTCGTCTGGCGAACCGGCCGTCGATCGGGCACTGCTGCCCGAGTGGCTGCAGGCGGCGCTCGAGGCGGTCGCCGCCGCCCCCGAGCAGACCCTTGCCAAGGTCGCCATCGGGCGGGTGGCGGCCCGCCGGCTCGGCTCGTACGGGCACGGCTACATCGAGGACGCCAGTGCCTGGCAGTTCCGCCTCACCCCGGCGGGGCGGGCGTACCTGGTCATATCGCGGCAACGCTCCTGTGATCCCTCTTCCCCGGAGGAGAGCTGATGGGGGCCTTTCGTGCCGATCGACGCATCGTGGCTGAGCGGCTGACCGAGATGGTTGGCTACCGGGCGGGACTGGCCATCGCAGAGACCGACATCCTTGACTGTCTGCAACGCCGCGGCTATGCGCACTTGTATCCACCGGGCGAGACTGGCGTGCGGATGCGCAGCGAGGCCTTTGAGATCATGAATCGCTGCGTTGCGGACTCGTTCGTCCAGCCTGGTGCGCTGCAGGCCATGCGGCCCATCCAGTACCTCCTGCGGGATCGGCTGCACGATAAAGAGTTGGTCTGGCAGGCTCTCGGTTTCATCGATGCAGTGCTCGAGCAAGTCCCGCCGCACCAGTTGGAGTCGCTGGATGTTCTGCAAGAACGCGGCGCTCAGCTGCTGGTGACGTCAATGGAGGTTCACGCGCACGCTACGCGGGCGCTGCTACGGGACACAGCCCGTAGCCTGCACGGGGACGTGCTGGCTGATGCAGTCGACCTGGTGTTCCGCGAGGAGGACTTCAAGAATGCTTCCGACCCGTGGAAACGATGGGTTCGTACCGTCGAATGGAACGATGTCCTGGATCTGGCTGACTTGTTCACCTCAGACTCGGCGACCGCGTCCTACGGGCGGTTTTTCGATCAGCGGTTCGTGACCTATCTGGCCAGCCGGTATGAGGATCTGGCGGCTATTCACTGGCGGAAGTTCGAAGCGCTGGTGGCGGAGTACTTCCACCGGGCGGGTTTCGAAGTCGAACTCGGTCCGGGTCGCAACGACAACGGGGTGGACATCAGGGTCTGGGAGTCAGGCACCGCGGGCGGGGGGCAGAGCCCGCCGCTGATGATCGTGCAGTGCAAGCGGGAACGACGCAAGATCAGCAAGGTGGTGGTCAAGGCCCTGGCCGCCGATGTCGCCTGGGAGCATGCCCGTACGGGTATGCTCGTGGCCACCGTCGACTGGTCTCCCGGTGCCCGGGAAGTGGTTCGCACGCGCAGTTACCCGGTCCAAGAGGTGAACGGCGAGGCTGTGCGCTCCTGGCTGAAGGCCATGCAGAGCAGCGACACCGGGCTGTGGCTGCCTCAGTGACCAGCGAGGTCTACCCCAGCAGGAGAGCTAGGTCTGGCGTTGCAGGCTGGGGAAACGGTGTATGAGCTCCTGTGCTTCTGCTGCGACCGGTCCGTCACAGCGCGCTGCACGATGCACGAGCGGGGTGATCTCGTGCCTGCGGTTTCTCTTTCTCAGTGCGGCGGCCCAGGCTGTGACGGTGCCCGCGGGTAGCTGGCTGATCACTTCGTCGACGACTTCGGGGGCATGTCTGTCGCATACCTGCACCCATCGGGCGAGGCCTTCGAAGGGGTCGGTGGCTTGTGTGGCCAGTCCTGCTGTGAATCCGGGGCGATTGGCTGCGGCGAGTTCGGCTGCAACCTGCGCGTCGTGCGCGGCGATCGAGTCCAGGAGCTCGGCCGCAGACGCCCAGTGCTGCTGGTGAAGTCCGAGATCCAGCGGCAGGCCGCGGCGCAGAAGCCTGATGGTCATCTCAGGTGTCATGTGGGCGAGGAAGGGATGAATGGCGGTGTACTGGGCTTCGTAGCGTTCGACGAGGTCCCGGGCCTCTGACGGTCTGTGTTCGTAGAGGACTTCCACCGCGAACAGGTGGTTCGGGGAGGGCGCGGGCAGGCTCTGTTCGTAGTGGGCTGCAAGCACATCGGTGTCGATACGGCTGACGATGGCCTTGGCGGTCGCCGGGTCGGCCTCCCACGCGAACGCGATGAAGTCGTAGAAGTTGTGCCAGGTGTTGTCCGTGCGGGGGCGCGCGAGCGTGTCGGCGAAGTGATCTGGGTCGAGAGCGCGTACGAACTGCCGGGCCAGGCTGCGGGCTGCCGGGTCTGGCGCTCGTCGGCCCCGTAGGAAGCGGGGGGCGAATCCGAGCAGGAACGCCCAGGTGTCGAAGAGATTCTGGGCCTCGATGGGGAGGTCTCGGGAAACCTGTGCGGCGAGATGGGGAATGAGCTGCTCGAACACCGCGAGTGCGAGATCTCGGTTCGTGTAGGTCAGGGTGCGCAGGAGTTGGTCGATGGCGGCGACGTCGGCGGGTGGTGTTGCGGCGAGGGCGTGGAAGGCACTGAGGTCGTAGGCACTGCGGACCTTCTCTATCAGGGGCATCCCGCCGCCTTGCGTGATCCGGTCCAGGGCGTGGGCGGTGGAGTAGATATGGGGCCAGCCGCCCTCGGGGATCAGGCGGGCGAGAGCGTGCGGATCCACATCGGCCAGGAGCTGTTGTGTGAGGAGTTGGTCGTCGTTGGACAGGGCGTTGATCAGGGTGCCGATCGCCCATCCGTTCTCCGGGGTGACGTGGTGCACCCATTCCGCGATTTGGGCATGGTGCTCCCTGATCAGGTCGATGCAGTCGTCCTTGCCTGATGCCATGAGGTGTTCGAGGAGCTGGGCGGCCATGCCCGCCTCGGCGCCAGCGGGGGTGGCGAGCGCACGCTCGGCCAGCGTGCAAATGCGGGCGCGAGTAAGGGCGTCATGGCGACGAAGAACCCACCACGTTTCCGGTGAGTGGTTACGGCCGATGAGCCACGCGGCGCCGCGCAGCGGTGTGTTCGGCGAGTCCAGGGCGAGACGAAAGAGGGCTGCGGCGGCCTCGCGGTCTGCTTCGGTCTGTTCGTGGGGCAATACAGCCCGAGGTCGTGGCGTTCGGCGGGCTGCAGGGGGCGGCGATGCTGGTGGGGGTGCGGCCGCCGACTCGATCGGCGGGATCACTACCGGGGGCGGAGGGGCGTACTGGTGTCGCGGCGGATGCAGCATCCAGGTGATCAAGGCCCATGCGGTCCTGAGGTGCGCGCAGCGCAGCACGTTGTCGTTGCGGGTGGCGAGGTGTTTGTCCTGGAGGAGGCCAAGGCTTCGGTCGATCCAGCTGCGGTCTCGGCCGAGTGCGTATGCGTAGGGTTCGAGGTCGTCGGCTGACACACCGGCGTCGACGCTGGCGACCTGCGCGACTGCGAGAGCCAGCAGGAGCAGGTCGGCACGGTCATGGTCGCGCAGGTCGAGCGCGTCCCGTTCGGTACGTCGCCAGCCACCGGTGAGTGTGTAGAAGAACTGCCAGGCCGAGTCCGCCCTGGCTGCTTCTGCCAGGCGGTCGAGCAGCGGTTCGTCCCCGATCTGGTCGCCGACGAAGTCGTCCAGCGCGCGGACCTGGGGCAGGATGTCGTGCGCACGTTCGCGCATGGCCCGAGCGAGTGTGCCGACGGCGGCGGGATCGCTGATGCGATACGTGGTGACGCCGCCGCCGACGTGATCCACCGCGACGATCAGCACCAGCTGGTCCTGGGTGGCGGTTTCGGCCAGCTCTCGGATCAGATCCGGGGATAGGTCCTGGGCATCGTCGACCAGCAGAGCCTTGCGGTGCGGGTAGTGGGCGAGGTCGGTCATCCACTGCCCCACACCACGTCTGCGGGCGTCGTCGCGCAGGCGGAGCACTTCGTAGCCGTCTTGGAGGAGGTCGTGCAAGGCCTGGTAGGCGGTGATGGACTTGCCACATCCGCTGTCCCCGTTGAGGACGACGGAGTGACGGCGGCGAAGCGCGTCGACGAGGAGGTCGACTTCCATCAGGCGGGGGCAGGCATCGACGTCAGCCGGGCCCAAGCGCTCTCCGGCCAGTGCAGCACCGATGTCACGCTTGCCGGTGAACGGGACCGAGTACCAGGCCGAGGCGGCTTCCTGCTGGCGAACATCGCTGGCCAGGGCAGGCAGGACACTGTCGGCGGGGCCAGCGATGTCGTCTGTGCCTCTCGCCTCGGGGCCAATGCGGCACACACGCCATCCCTGGTCGAGCGGCGCGATGAGCTGGTCGACCACCACGCGGTCTCGTTCCGAGTAACCGACGATGAGCAGGGTGCGCGGGTGGTCTGCGACGAGGCGGCGGATGCGGTCCTCAAGGGCGGGGGTGAGGGTGCCGGGCAGGTGAGGAAGCATCCACGGCTGCTCGGGACGGGCGGCATCGCCATGGGGTTTGAACAGGATGCCGGTAGGGATGTCGGCTCCGTATTGGCGCCGGTAGGCGCTTTCCAGGGCGGTGTCCCAGTTGAGGGACACGACGCATTCGATGACACCGACGTGGATCAGTGTGGCGAGGGCCTCGTGTGCGGCAGACGGCTGTGCGCTGCGGGGGCGGTCCAGGTTGGCCATTTCCTGCTGGAACCGTCGTCGGGCCGGTGCAGAGTTCTCCACTGTGCGCCAGGCTGCGTCCCAGTGAGCGAAGTCGTCTCCCATGAGCCGTTTTGCCGGTGCGTCAGGCTTGCCGAGTTCGGCTGCGAGTGCCTGCCGTGCTGTGGGGTCGGTGTCGAGGGCATCCCAGAGCAGCGCGGTGAGACCCGCACTGCTCGGGTAACGCGCCGAAAGAGACAGGCCGGCCCCGACAACGGCGACCACGCCGAGCCCGAGTCGGCCGCGCAGCTCGGCAATGCGGTTGGTGACGTCGGTGTTCATCGGCTTCGCACCAGCATTACTACACGGCGGGCCGGAGTGTTCTGAAGGACACGTACACACATGACCTCATTGTCGGCCATGGCACTGACAGGGAAGTCCTGCGACCGCATACCGGGGGCAATGCGTGTGCCGCGGCACACTGACTGGGTTTCTTCTGGCAGCAGCACTCAGCAGCCGGTGAGTACGAAGGACGCCCAGATTTCAGGTGCGGCGACCGGACGTCTGCGCAGGGTCGGAAAGCCTACACGACGGCATCGAGCGGTCTGCGGGACCGAACCGCGCAGGCCGCTGTGTCCGTGGAAAGCAGCCAGGGCTGGGCGCTCGCTGCATACCGGCGTGTTGCAGTAGAGGGAGGGTGCGCATCCACTGCTGGGGTGGTGCCAGAGCGCTGCCGGGCGGGCGGCGTGCCCGGTGACCGGTGCGCGCCCCCTGCGCGCTCGCACGCCCCCGGCGCGGATGAACCGGTCCTGCGGCATTGACGTCTTTTCGGAACACAAGACGCATCGCGGCCCCGGTGCCCTCTGTGCTGATGGCACCGGGGCGCGCGGGCGGGGGGAAGCGTATGAGACGTATTCGGGGTGACGGAGACAGACGGCACGGCCTGGGAACAGCGGCCAGGGCCGTGGGGGTCGTGGTGATCCTTCTTGCCACTGCGGTGGTGGTCTGGGCCCTCTCCAAGCCTCCCGACGTGTACAGCGGTGTGGCGACGGTTGTCGGCACACTGGTGGCTCTGGTCACGGCTGCGGTCATGCTGACGAAGCGGCGCAACGTTCCGGAGCCTTCCACGGACGAGGAACTGGACAAAGCTGCGGCAGCGCTGTCGGGAGCGTTGTGGAGACAGTGGCCGCCGGAGGCCGAACGACGCGGTCTGGTCTGCGGTCAGCCGGCAGATGTCCGCTGGAAGTCGCGTGGACCCACTGCCGTGGGTGTGCTCGGCCGTCCGCAGACCGCTCCTGACGGTGGAGACCCCTACGAGCAACGGGTGGTGCGCAACTTCACCACGGCCGCGACCCGACGTGTCCTTGTGATCGGGCCTCCCGGGTCGGGCAAGACCGTGCACCTGCTTCTGCTGACGCTGGGACTTCTACGGCGACGCGAGGAGAAAGGCGGCAACACCGACGAGCCGGTTCCTGTGCTGCTGCCGACAGCTCACTGGAACCCGCTGACCGAGCCCTTCGGCGACTGGGCGACTGCCCGTCTCAAGGAGGGGTATCACTTCCTGGAAAACACGACCTACGGCACTTCTGCCCCGCGTGGTTTGTTGGAGTCGCGCCGTGTTGTGCTCGTCCTGGACGGATTGGACGAGATGAGAGGGGACCTCCAGGAGGAGGCCCTGCGCCAGCTGACGCAGCCGCCTGTGCAGAGCTGGCCTGTGGTGGTCGCCTGTACAAGCGCGGTCTTCGCCTCGCTGCGGGGCAAGGACCATCTGAACTTCTCCGGTATGCGGATCACCACGTTGCGCGCACTGTCGACGAGCCGTGCTCTTGCCTTCCTTTCAAGTGCGGATGACTCGCGGCACGGCCCTCAGCGGTGGGAACCGGTCAGAAACGCGATCACTGGCGCCGGCAATGTCGATCTGGCAGCCGCCCTGTGCACGCCGCTGTTCGCGGGCCTGGCCCGGTCCGTGTATGGCGTGAGGGGCCGTTCTCCACAGATGCTTCTAGATGCCGCGCAGGCGGGGGACGTGCGTCTGCATCTGCTGGAAAGTTTCCTGCATGACGCCTTCGCCCTCTCAGGTTCTTTGAGGAACAGGCCTTCGGTTCCTCGGGACGGCGCGGCAAGCCATTGGAACCCGCACAGTGCACGCAGGTGGCTGCAGTGGCTCGCCGGATACCTGGAGGGGGATCAGTCGCGGTACCTGTTCTGGTGGCATTGGCACAGCATGCTGCGGCCCCGTGAATGGGCTGGCGTGTGCGGGCTGCTTGCAGCCACCGTCTACTTGCTGACCAGTGGGTTCCCGGAAGGACTCGCCCGGGGTACGCCGGTCGGGATGGCCCTAGGGCTGATCGTGGGCATCTGCCGGGACAGGGCTGACGGTGCACGGCAGGGGCTACGGGTCGGTGTTGCGTGCACGGTGGTCATCGGGGCTGCCGGGCTAGTTCTGCACGGTGCAGTAGGCGCGGTCCACGATGCAGTGGAACTGGGCCTGCCGCTCGGGGCCGGCATCTCGATGATCAGCTGGATGCAGGCGTCGACAGTGCGCATCGTCATGGGCAGCGCGGCATCCGGTCTGGCCGCCGGTTGCTGGGCGGGCGCCTGGGACGCTCTGGCCGACGGGCCGTCCGCCGGCCTGCACCGCTGGCTGACCACCAGCCTGGGGATGACCATCGCGGTGGCGTTCACCAACTTCCTTGTCAGGATGACAGGCTCGTCACAAGCGCCGGGACAGCCGACGGGTCTCAACACCGCCCTGCGCGATCGATGGCGCGACCTTGTGGTGCATCTAGGCGTGGGGGCCGCCGCCGGCACGGCAATCGGAGTCGGCGGGGGATCAATCATCATCCTGCGAGCGGCACTCGCCCACAGAGGCCATGCAGGCGTCCCGCATGCTGTCGCCGTGGCTGTCACCTACGGAATCACCGCCGTGTTGGCCATCGGTATCACAGGAGCTGTCATCCGGTGGCTGAGCCAGCCCTCTGCTCAGGTGCGTGCTGCCACGATGAAAAGCACGCTGACAGCAGCCCGCGTCATGTCCGCCGCGTATGTCGTTCTTGCCACCGGGCTGGGTGCGGCGGTCATGGCGGCGGTCCATTCCGCAGCGGGCCGTGTCCCGGACTCAATGCGGGCGGACATCCTGGCCATGGCCGATTACAGGCAAGGGGCGGCGCTGGGGCTGTGCATCGGGCTGGTGCTGGCGGCATCGTTCACTCCCTGGCCCACATTCGTCATCGTGCGGGTCGTGTCCTGGGCTTCCCGTCGGCTTCCGCTACGCCTGACAGGGTTCTTGGACGATGCTCACCGTGCTGAGGTCCTGCGGGCGGAAGGGGCGAGTTACACCTTCCGCCACGACGAGATCCGCCAGTGTCTGCTGACTGGTCCTTAAAGGGCACTGCGAAGGCCGTGTGTGCCCCCGGCAAGGTGGTATGCCTGGTGTAGTGCGCGGGGCCCGCTTGTGCGCCGGGGCTATGCGCCCCCAATGCGCCTGGGAGTAGGCCTCGATTCCGTCAATCCTGATCCGGAGTTGGCGACATGCTGTCAGCATCGGCGGCCATGAATTCCCTTGAGGGGCTTGCCGCGTTCAAGCCCGACACCTGCAGCAGCGGAGCCGGGGGCGTGGACTGGAGCTCCATCGGCTCCGCCGGAGCCATGAGCGCCTTCTGCGGCATCATGGCCGGCTTCGTCTTCGCCGGCGTCGTCGTCATCATAGGAGAGAGAAACCCTGCTCAAGGAGACGGTCACGCTTCCCGCAGCCTAAGGCTCCTGCTGCCCTGCTTCGTCGGTTTGGCCACCGCGTCCTATCTGTACGCGCTCACCTCCGGGGAACTGGTGTGCAGCCGGGCCAACACAGAGCAGTTATTCTCCGGCGCGATCCTCGCCGGAGATGCCGTTGTGGTGATCGTGGCGCTCGCCTGGCTGCTGCCCGCATACGGCCGCAACACCCACGGCACAGTCGGCTTCTTCCGCGGGCTGATCCAGTTCGCTGCCCAGTTCTCCGCGCTGATGGTCACCGTGTCCGCCAGCGGCTTCACCAACTCTGTTCTCCGTCACAGCGCGACAGGATGGGCCGACACGCTGGTCTGGGCCAGCGGTGTCTTCGTCTGTGCCACGGTCTTCTACTTTTGGCGGAAGCCTCTGCCCCCAGCGCCTGCCACCTTGCCCGCCGGGCAGACACCAGACCAATGGCGGGACGAAGTTCTCCTCAACCGGCGTGCGCACATAGCGTCCTGGACGACTCTGTACGTGGGCGGTGGCCTCGCGGTCGCGAGCGGGGTCGCTGTCGGGATCCCTTACTCCCATTGGACCGCTTTGCCCGCCTGGCTGGTCTACACGCTCGGCGAAGCCTCGCTTCTTCTGCCTGGCTCCATCATCGTCGCTGCCGTATGGGCAGTCCCCCGTGAATGATTCCCAAATCCCGGGATACCCGCGTCATGGGTATCCCGGACGTCCTCTGTGTCCCGTGAGCACAGACGATCGATTCAGGAGAGCTGTGAGGGCTTTCGCGGCGCGGGAAGCCCTGCCAAGAGTTCCCACAGTGGCCGTGACCCTGCGGCCCAGGAGCCGAGTAGGTGGCGGTCGACGAGATGCAGTCGCTGCTGTCGGGCGAAGATGCGGCCGGGCTGGGTGATCCTGCCGTTGGTCACCATCACTACGACGTCCGCCTTGTGGACCGGGCGTCCTGTTCCGTTGAGGACCTGCAGATCCGGGGTGCCCACGGCGGCACCCCGCTCCCCGTGTCGGCGGTGTTTGCACTGCAGGACCCAGCGTCGGCCCTGCGGGTCGGTCGCCTTCACGTCCGCTCCCAGATCCCCCTGGCCGCCGACCTGGACGGCGTCGGTGCAGCCGTCCCGGTACATCAGGTCGCGGACAGCGTGTTCGAACTGGCGGTGGGAGAGTCCGTCCAGCTGGGCCAGTCCGTATCGCAGGGCACGCGCGCGTGCCTGTTCCCACTGCACACGTTGTGCCCGTTGCTGCCACCACCCGATGGTGGCCAGGGCGGCGAAGACGATCATGATCAGCAGCAGCCACCAGTGTGCGAGCAGCCAGTTGACCACCGTTATCGCCAGGCCGACCGCGGCGACGGCGACCACAGCCAGGACGGCGACCGACATGTCCGGCTGGCTGGGGCGTCGGGCGGTTCGCCGCTTCGCGGGCGGGCGCCGGCTCATCGCCCTTCTCCCAGGGCAGAGAGGTCGACCGGGTACGACACCGAGGGCGTGGGCGTGACCCTGTGCGGTGTGGGCGTATCGAAGCGGATCGGATACGACATCGAGGGTGTGGGCGCGGGGCTGTCCGCGACGCCTTGGGTCGGTGGGTTGCCGAAGCCGAGCACCGCCAGGCCGAAGACGGCGATGATGGTCATCTCCCGGCGCGCGGCCGGCGCCCATCGGGTGTGCCCGCGTACTGACGTTCCGTCGGAGCGTACGTACGGCCGGACAAACGGTATGTGGTCCTCCCCAAGGGTCATGTGTTCCCCCCCGCCATCACCGTCATGCTGATGGGCGCCACTGACAGTCGATCAACCTTGGTGGCTCAACTCGGCTGTTTTCAGGGAGAGTTCAGGACAGATGGCGGGCCGTCTCGCTGTCGGGCTCCTTCTCTCCGAAGGCAGCAGTTGGGACGCCGTACAGGCCGGTCCGCACGCCGCGAGGCGGCTTCACCAGGGCCGTCGGGTCATGCACGCTTGCGGTGCACGCGGAGGAACCACGTCCGCATTCCGGTCAGCCACCAAGCAGACGTGCCAGATCAGGCCATTTCGCAGTGCATTGCCCGGGTGGCGAAAAATGAGGTCAGAGTGCCGGGGATCTGACGCTCCCCTCCGCTGAATCGGACCCGTGCCCAGGCGCCAAGCCCCCACCGTTCATAGTGAAACGATCATCCGGCTGCGGCCTGATGCCCCGTTGGACCACACTGCCCTGGTGGTCGGACTGCTGATATCGCTGGTCAAACTCATCGGACTCCTGCTGCTGTACTACGTGGTGACGACCGCCTGGGACGTGTCTGCAACGTTGCGCCGGAGAGCGGCGCTGGGGACGAAAGAACTGCTTCGCCGCGGGATCGGGCCCATAGGCCGTCGCTGGCAGGTGTGGGTCGATACGCAGGCGACGCGGCGGCTCACGGGCGCTGTGGAGCACTTGGAAGCAGTTGTCCCCGGAGTGCCGACGCGGCAATGGTTCGCTCTGGTTGAAGCTGTCCGGGCGTGGACCACGTTTATGCCTGCGGCGTTCGTTGCGCAGGGGATCAAGCTTTTCGTCCTGTTCGTCGCGTTGTTCAACGTGGGCACCATCGTCGTCGGGGTCAGGTACATGGTCATGCACCCGCCCGGCAGCGAGCCGGCGCCCCCGTGCGTGGATGCGACCCGGACAGGCGGACACGGGCATGCAGTTGACGCCGGCACCGCCAAGGAGTGCAGGGTGGCCACGCTGGACCCGCTCGGCGAACTGTGGGGGGCGGGACGCGATGCAGTCGGATGGGTGCGTTCTGCGGTCGGGCCTCTGGTAACCGATCCATGGGCCGACCCGATGGGAACGGCCAGAGCTCTTACAGCTTTGTTCCTGCTGGTGATGGTCCTGCTCGCCATGCGAGTCGCAGTATCTCTCTACCGTCGCGCCAGCGACCCTGCCGGCTCTCCCCGCCCGAGTGCTCGACCGAGGATCCGGCAGCCGCGGAGCGCGTCCTCCCAGACCGTCCGGGGCGGTGAGAGCGCACGGTGGCAGCCCGTGGTCGTTCTGCTGGCCGTGTGCCGAAGCGTGGGCCTGGCCCGCAAGCAACTCGAGAACCGTGATGTGCTGCACCCCCCGCGGATCAGTCTGAAGGCGGCCGAGCGGGTGGTGTGGTCCGCCTGGCGAACGCGGCACGGGCGCGTCCGGCAGCCCCGTCGCGGCGACCTGCGGAAACATGCGGCGAAGGTGGCCGGCGCCCTGCGAGCCGTGGAGGCACGACAGGACAACGACGCAGACACTGCCAAGGTTTTCGAGGACGCGGCGGCGCTGCTGCTCAAGATCGCACAGCGCTATGCCGAAGGGCGCACATTGGCTCTGCTGGACCCCGACGATCTGTGCGGCGTGATTCCAGCGCCGAGCAGGGAATGGGTGCGTCTGCCCGCCTTCGGATTGATCGTCACAGGCACGGCGGCGGGCGCCCTGATGGCCGGGCTGCCGGAGGCAGCGGTGGCACCATTGATCGGCGTCGTCTCGCTTGCCGCGTGGAGCGCCCTGTACGGAGGACGGATGGTCGGTGCTGACCTGGTCGACGTCATGCGCGGACAGAGCCGCACAGGATAGGTATCTGTAGCGACGGGCCGCATGCGCCGCGGATCCTCTGCGTCCCGGGTCTGGTGCGCGACGATTCAGCCCGGGGCGGCAGAGTTCCTCAAAAGGCAGTCCTCGTAGAGCTGCGGGGATCGACGTGGGCCGGTGGGTCCTCGGTCAGGCTCGCTCGTACCGTGCGGCGCCAGGAGCGGGCGTAGCGCAGTGCGACGTGGATGTCCTGGTCGGTTGCATCGAGTTCGATGTCCGTGACGGCCAGAGCGGGGCGGTTGTCGTCGGGGCAGCGTGCGAGCCACCGCCCTCCGGGTGCCACGATCCCCGAGGGGACGGTGGCGCTGTACTGGGCGGGGATGGCGTAGCCGATCCAGTAGTCGTAGAGGGCGGCGTAGGCCTGGGCGATGACGGCGCGCATGGGGTCGTCGACCATCACCGACAGCAGGAGGCAGTCAATGTCGAGGCGTTCGTACTCCGCGAACAGCTCGGGGAAGTGCGCCTCGATGCACAGTGCTGCCCCGAAGCGGATGCCGTCGATCTCGAAAACCATGGGGTCGGTGCCCGGCGTGTACATGTAGGTGGCCTCGGTGTGCGACAGCAGCCGCTTGTCGTAGCGGGTGACGAGCTGTCCGGTGTCGGAGACGACGTAGAGGCTGTTGTGCGGGCGGTTAGGCGGCGTGAGCGGATGGATCGAGCCGAACGCGACCCACAGCCCGAGCTCACCGGCGAGAGCGGCGATCTCCTCCGCCTCCTGGCGCAGGATGTTCCAGTCGACTCGGGTCCAGTCCGATTCAGCGACGATGTCGGGCCCTGCAGAGGACATCACGTATTTGCCGGGGTAGGTGATCGCCCCTTCCGGGAACTGCACCAGGCGGGCACCGGCCCGGCTCGCCGCACGGATCAGACTGCGGATCTCCGCTCCGCTCACGCGAAGGTTCTGCGGATCGGTCGGGTCCTGTGGAACGGTGCTCTGAGCCACCGCCAGCCGTAGTGTCCTCGCCACATGCGGACAGTAAAGGGGACGGTGCGCCCACGCTGCCGCGGCACGACACTTTTCGCCGAGTTGTGGGCGCGGCGGTTACAGGCCGAGTTCGGTGAGCATTGCCTGGCGCTGGGGGCTGAGGCGGAAGCGGCGTCGGCGCAGGTTGCTCAGCCACTGCCCCAGACGCACGGGTTCGTCCCCGAGGTTCTCGATATGCCGTTGTGGGACATCGAGGTGTCCTTCCCTGTCCTGGAAGGCCCGTGCGGCGGCCAGTCCGAGCTGGAAGGCCCGCTCGCGTGCCGGCAGTTGGCTGTCCTGGATGCGCGCGGCAGGCACATCCGGCATGTCGAGTCCGAGTTCCTTCAGGAGGCGGCGTTGCTCTGGATGGAGGTCGTCGCTGCGGGTGCGCTGAACGGTGAGCCACTCCCCCGCCGGGGTGCTGGCGGTGCGGTTGGCCTGGTGGGCGGCGTGGTAGGCGCGTTGCCAGGTGATCGGCCAGGGCGGGTTCCACCACTGGTCCAGGGCGGTGAGGGCGGCCGTGCGTTCGGCGGTGAGGCGGCCGGCACGGGTGCGCTGGGTGGCCAGCCACCGCCCGAGGGGGAAGTCGTCGTGGATCTCGTCGACCGGGGCGGCGAGGTGGCCGTGGCGGGCGGCGTAGGCGGTGGCGTGGGCAAGTCCGCGGTCGAAGGCCTGCCGGCGGGGGTCCCAGATGATGCCGAGGCGTTCCAGGGCTTGGGTGCGGGCCGGGTCGAGGACGCCAGTGGTGTGGAGGTGGCGTTGCCAGGTCAGCCAGCGGCCCAGGGGGTAGTTGGTGGTGTCTTCGTAGGCTTGGGGGACGTCGAGGTGGCGGTGGGTGCGATGGTAGCGGCGGGCCGCGGTGAGACCGCGGCGCCATTCGGCGCTCTTGGGTGCCAGGACTCGCAGAGAGAGGGCGAGGGCCACTTCTTCGGCCTGGATGGGGCGGTCGAAACGCAGCCAGGCGTCGGGGTCTTGCGAGGGCGTGGTGGGCCGGTGGGTGCGTGGATCGGCCAGGCGTGCCTCGAGGCGGTTGTCGTGGGCTCGCAGGGCCTGCACCGTGCGCCACAGAGGGGTGTAGGCATCCGCGCCCAGGAGGTCGTCGGGGTCTTCGCCGGGTGTGAGGTAGACGGGGACGACGAGGGTGGCCTTCTTGCCGGCGCCGGGTTGCTGGCGTAGAGCGCGGCCGACGGCCTGGACGGTGTCCACGGGGCTGTTCTTGGGGTCGGCGAAAACGACGGCGTCGATGGAGGGGACGTCGATGCCTTCCCCCAGCACGCGGGCGTTGGACAGCACCGCCGGGGTGTGGGGGTCGGTGTGAGAGGCGAACTCGAGCAGCAGGCGGCGGCGGATCTGGGGGGCGTGGCTGCCGCTGATCCAGTCCGCCCACAGGCCCTTGGGACGGAGTTCCTCGGGAAGGGTGGCGGCCGTGTCGTGCAGGGTGGCGGCGAAGGCACGGGCGTCGGCGACACGGTGGTGGAAGGTCAGGACGCGGCGCAGTTGGTGGTCGTGGATGGCGCGCAGGGCGGCGACCTGACGGCCCGCCAGGCGCAGTCCGTCGACGCCGGCGCCGGGTCCGGTGGCGAGCCAGTCGCGCAGGTCTTCGTCGGTGACGACGGGGACGAGGATCTGGTAGTCGGCTAGCAGGCCGAGGTCGATGGCGTCGGAGAGGGTCAGCCGGTAGGCGACCGGGCCGAAGAGGTTCTCGTCGTCCATGGAGGCCACCGCCTCCGTGTCTTCGTCCCGGTCTTCGTCGGGGTCCCAGATGCGGGGGGTGGCGGTCAGGTAGAGGCGGCGGGCGGCGGGGACCTGGTCGTCGTGGTGGACGGCTGCCCAGGCCTTGCCGAGCCGGCCTGCGGTGCGGTGGGCCTCGTCGACGACCACGAGGTCCCAGGGAGGCAGATGGTGGTCGCGGTGCGCGGTGACCACGGTGGGCAGGGAGGCGTAGGTGGCGTAGGCGGTGACCGGGCCTGGCCGGGGTGTGGTGGTGAGGGCAGCCAGATCTGTGGGGTCGGTGGTCATGGGGGTGTCGGCGCCGAGCGGTTCATGGTCGAGGGCCTGGCGGGCCGAACACACCGCGATCGTGGTGCCTTTGCGTCCCGCAGCACGCCAGGAGCGGATCGTCTGGGACAGCAGATCCAACGTCGGCAGCAGCACCAGTACCCTTCCCCGCGGGGCGATGCGGGCTGTGGTGCGGGCGGCGATCAGGGTTTTGCCGGTGCCGCACGCGGCGATCACGCTCGCGCGGGCGTGGTCGCGGAGCGCGGCTGCTGCGGCGGAGACGGCTTCCTTCTGATGGGGCCGTAGCTCGATGTCGGGGGCCATGAAGGTGTACCGCTCCGTGGGGTTGGCTGAGGGTCCAGGGAGGGCAGGGCGGGGCTCTGTCCTCCAGGGGTGCAGGTTATTCGGCTGTTTCGGTCAGGTGGGCGAGAGTGGAGCCAGTCGGGCTTTTCCGGACGTGGAGTCGTTGGGTGATGCGGCGGCGCAGTTCGGGGATGTGGCTGATGACGCCGACGATGCGGTCGTGGGCACGCAGGGAGTCGAGAACGTCGAGGACGTTGTGGAGGGTGTCGTCGTCGAGGGTTCCGAAGCCTTCGTCGATGAAAAGGGTGTCGAGGGGATTGCCGCCGGCTTCGTGGGTGACGACGTCGGCCAGACCGAGGGCGAGGGACAGGGAGGCGAAGAAGGATTCGCCGCCTGAGAGGGTGTCGGTCTTGCGGGGGCGGCCGGTCCAGGAGTCGGTGATTTCCAGGCCGAGGCCAGAGCGGGCGCCGTGGGCGGCTTGTTGGTCGGAGTGGCGCAGGGTGTAGCGGCCTTCGGACATCAGGTGGAGTCGCGTATTGGCAGCGGCAACGACCTGTTCTAGGCGGGCGGCCAGGACATAGGCCTCCAGCTGCATGCGGACCCGGGCGCCCGATGCATTGCCCGTAGCCAGGTCGGCGAGGTGGCGGGCAGTGTTGTGGGCGAGTTCGAGTGCCTCCAGGTGTTCGATGGCTGTGCCCAAGGTGGTGGCGAGTTCGGTGAGTTCGCTCGTGCGGGTCCGGGCGGCGGTGGCAGCCGTCACTGCCTGGGCATGCTGGTCGTCTGCGGCGGCGCGCCGAGAGGCTGCGGCGTTGACGTCGGCGGGCGGCTGGGCGGCTGCGTGTTGGAGGACGGAGTCGTCGATGACGGCTTGGTGGGTGGCGCGTGCTTCACGCCATTGACTGATCTCTTCTTCCAGAGCGTTGAGGTTCTGTTCGCTGAGCAGGGCCTGTTCGGCCGCAGCGAGAGCGTCGAAGCCCTGGGAGGCGGCGGCGTCGGTGGCTTCGCTGGTGCGAGTATGCAGGGCCTGAGTGAGGGTGGCGGCGGCGCGTGATGCCTCGGCTGCCTGCTCGAGGTGGTCGGCGGTGCGGGTGAAGTCGTCGATACGGGCCGCCAAGGTGGGAGCGGTGCCGCGGGCGGTGTCGAGTTTCCTGGTGAGCTCGGCTTGTTGCTGGGACAGGGTTTCGTGGGTGGCGTTGCGGGCGGACAAGCCGGCGGTGGCGGTGCTGTCCTGCTGGGTCATGGCTGTGTGTTCGCGATCCAGTTTGAGGAGTTCGTCTTCGACGATCCCGCGGTCGGCAGCGTGCCTGAGGACGTCGGCAAGCTGACCGGTGAGATGGTCATGTTCGGTCTTGAGAGTGGCCAGCGGAGTGTCACCGGCTTCCCCGGCGGCGCCGGCGGCGTTCTCGCGCAGCTTCTGCAGTTCCGCGGCGACCTCGTCGTGCTTGTCCTGGGCTCGCTGGCGGGCTTCCTCGGCGGTGTGCTCGGCCTCGCGGGTGGGATGTCCGTCGGGAGCCTGGGTGGGAGCCGGGTGAGAGCACGAGCCGCAGACCGGGCAGGGCGCGCCGTCGGTGAGGCCGGCTGCGAGTTCGGCGGCCATGCCCTCGGTGCGTCGGCGGCGGATGTCGATGTGAGCTTGGGCAGCTTGGTCGGTTTCTTGCTGCGCGGCGGTCAGGCGCTGCTCGGCAGTGGTGATCTGCGTGAGGTGGGCGTCGCGGCGCTTGGCGGCTGCCAGGCGGATGCCGAGGGCGTCCAGCTGGGTCTGGCAACCCCTGCTGTCTTCCTCAGCCTGGCGGGCGACTTCCCTGCGACCCTCCAGGACAGCGCGCTGGGTGGTCTCCTGTTCGAGCCAGTCGCGGGCGGTGCGCTGCTGATTGGTGAAGTCTTGCTGCTCAGCGTCGATGCGTTCGAGGTCGGTGGTGAGCTGGCGGAGGGTGTCTTCCTCGGGGAGGAAGGTGTTCAGCACGGCGATGTCGTCGCGCAGCTGTTGTCCGGCCGTGGCGAGGTCGGTGGCCTGAAGCGTGGCGTGTTCGGGGAGCAGCCGGGTGCGGGCGTCGCGTTCGGTGTCCTGGGCTCGGGCATGGTCGGTGCGGGCGGTGGTGACGGCGTGCAGCAGGGGGGCCAGTTGCTGTGCGCGACGGGCCTGTTCACGGCGCCGGGCCAACTCCTGCTGGTGGGGGGTCTGTTCGTTGAGCCGGTCCATGTGCTCGCGGGCTGCGGCGTGAGCAGTCTGCCGCTGGTGCAGTTCGCGGGTGCCGTTCTCCAGCTCTTGGTGGGCGAGCTGGTTCTTTCTTGCAGTCTCGGCGTCGTTGTCGGTTTGAAGGGCATCAGCCTGGCTGGCCTGGGTGAGGTCGTGGGCCCAGGTCAAGGCAGGGCCGGTCAGGGTATGAGGCTCGTCGGGGGTGGGGGCCTCGTGCTGGGACTTCAGATGGGGGCCTGCGGCCTGGTGGATGCGGGAGGCAAGGTGGAGAACCTCGTCGCGGGCGGTGTCGCGGTTCTTCTGGACGGTGCGGCTGTGGTCGTTCAGCCAGCGTTCGATGAAAGCGTAGCGGTCAGTGTGGAAGAGCTTGCCGAGGAGCTCACGGCGCTGGGATGCAGCGGCGTAGAGGAACTTGGTGAACTCGTTCTGGGGCAGGAGGACCACCTGGCAGAACTGGGTCCGGCTCATGCCGAGCAGGTCTTTGATCTCTTTGCCGGCTTCCTGGTGGGACTTGCTGGAGGGCTCCCAGTGGCCCTGGCCGAGGGAGTCGATCGTCCACCGGCTGAGCCGGGTCTCGGCTTTCTGAAGAGTGTCGCCCGTGCCGTTCCTCTTGGGGCGCTTTTGCTGGGGAACGCGGTCGATGAGCAGCCGCCGGCCAGCAATGGTGACCTCGAGGATGACCTGGGTGAGCAGGTTGTCGGGGGCGTGGTGGCTGCGCAGCATCAACTCGCGGTCGACAGGGGGTTCGCCGTACAGGGCGAAGCAGATGGCTGTGAAGAGGGTGGTCTTGCCGGCTCCGGTGTCGCCGTGCAGGAGGAAGAGGCCGTCAGCGGTCAGGGCGTCGAAGTCGGCTGTGTGGGTGCCGGCGAAGGGGCCGAAGGCCTGCAGGGTGAGGCGGTGCAGACGCATCAGACGGTTTCCTTCTGCAGTTCGTTCACGCGGGCGGCGTCGACGGCCTGTTGGAGCAGGGCGTGTTCGTCTGGGGTGGGTGCGGTGCCGCGCAGGTCGGCGATGAAGTCGCAGGCGATGTCGAGTTCACTGCGTCCGTGGAGGCGCTCGGTATAGGTGGGGGTGTCGGTGGCCTGGGCGGGGATGAAGGGACGCTGGTGCTTGAGGCTGAGAGTGTGAGGGAAGCGGCGGCGCAGGCGGGCCATGGCCTCGAAGGGCAGGGCGGCGTCGGTGAGCGTGACCTCGAGCCAGGCGTCCTTCAGGTGTTCATGGGCGGGGTCGGTGAGCAGGTCGTCGATGAGGCCTTCGACGCGTTCCAGGCGGTGGGGCTTCGGGCAGCGCAGCCAGCTGAGAGCGGGAGCCGTACCGGAGGTGGTGAGGTCGACGAGGGTGAGGGACTTGGTGTGGGGTGCCTCGGAGAACGAATAGGCCAGCGGGGAGCCGCTGTAGTGGACTCGGTCGGTGACCTTCTGGGGGCCGTGAAGGTGGCCCAGAGCGACATAGTCGATGCCATCGAAAACATCCGCGCCGACGTGGGCAACCCCGCCGACGCTAAGGTCGCGTTCGCTGTCGGACTCCTCCACGCCCCGATCCTCACTCAGGCCGGACCCGGGAGTGACGAAGGCGTGGGCGATGACCACTGAGCGGGTGCCGGCCGGCTGGTTGTTGGTGAGGTCGGCGTGGATCCTGTCCAGGGCTGCAGTGAGCACCGCGTAGTGGGAGGCGGCGTCCGCCTCCAGCTGGGTGCGGACCATCGACGGCTCGAGGTAGGGGATGCCGTACACGGCGACCGGGCCGTCGGCGTCTTCGAGGAGCACGGGAATGTCGCAAGTGGCCGGGTCGGTCCTCAAGTGGATCCCGGCGCGGGCGAAGAGGCCGGATCCGAGGCCGAGGCGGTGCGCGGAGTCGTGGTTTCCGCTGATCATGATGACTGGCACGTCGAGGTCGGCGAGTTGATGCAAGGCGCGGTTGAACAGGCGTACGGCGTCCAGGCTGGGGATGGCCCGGTCGTAGATGTCGCCTGCCACGAGGATCGCGTCGACGTTCTCACTGCGGGCGGTGTCGATCAGGTGGTTGAGGAAGGCTTCCTGGGCGGGGATCAGGTCTTCTGTGTGGAACCGGCGGCCCAGGTGCCAGTCCGAAGTGTGCAGAAACCGCATGAGCACAGACCGTAACCACAGAGACGGTAGCTACGGGCGGTTTTCCCGATAAACAGGATCGTTGATGTGAGTCTGGGGACGCATGTTGAATGACTTCTTTGCCCATCCCGCCCAGGGCACGGACAGGACGGCGCCCGTCGAATAAAGGCTGGGTCGGTATTCTCCGATGCCAAGCCTAGTGTCGCCGCGGCGCTGACAGAAGCGAACCTCCGTCCTTGAGAGGCTCGGGGCAGAGCCCCTCCCGCCTATAGAACAGAAGCTGTAGCGAGCAATCCCTGGAAAGCCCAGTTCTGTGTCATGGCATTCCGTCCGGATGATCGTGAACCCAGGATAGGCCTCCGAGGTCGAGACGGATGCGGGTGCGGGTGACGGCGACGTAGGCGAGGCGAGCGTCTGCGTCGTCGACGGGGCCGGGTACGGGCCGGCCCTCGGCGTCTTGTTGGTCGGTGTCCTTGGGCGAGGTGAAATCGTCAGCGATTTTCACGCGGGGCCATTCACGGCCTTTGGCCTTGTGGGCGGTCGATACGGTCACCTGGGCGTGCTGTTCGGGCACGAGCCGGGCGACGGCGGCGAGGATGGCGTCAGTGCCGTGGGTATCGACGAGGTCGACCAGAGGTTGCAGGTCTCGGCCGGCGGGGTCGTGGGCGGCGTAGTCCTGCAGTTCGCCCCAGGAGGGGAACAAGAGCAGTTCGGGGTGGGTGGGACGGCGGCCGTCCTTCAGGTCACGGGCGGCCAGAGCTAG
This sequence comes from Streptomyces sp. NPDC048504, assembly GCF_043200035.1. NCBI lineage: Bacteria > Bacillati > Actinomycetota > Actinomycetes > Kitasatosporales > Streptomycetaceae > Streptomyces > Streptomyces sp. NPDC048504. The sequence goes on along the minus strand of NZ_JBICXA010000033.1, from coordinate 21,917 downwards.
GGCGCGCAGGCTGTCTCCTCCCCCGACCAGCGCGACCCTGTATCCGGTGGTCATCAGGTCTATGACGTGGGCCATGGCGCCGACGTTGGTGCGGCACAGCACCGCGTCGGGCCGGGTGAGGGGGCCGAGTTCGGTGGACACGGCGGGGGTGCCGGTCAGGCGGAGGGGGGCGTCGGCCAGGTGCAGCCACCGGTTTGCTTCCGCGGCGAGGAGGGGGCCGAAGCGGAAGGACTGGGAGAGGGCGAGCTGGGTGCCGTCGAAGCCGGTCATGACGTCTTTGGCGCCGCGCCAGTGGTAGATGGCCTGGGCGGAGTCGCCGACCATGACGAGCTGGGCGTGGTCGCGCTGGCTGAGGAAGACCTGTTCGACGACGGGGTTGGTGTCCTGGGCCTCGTCCAAGAGCAGGAAGTCAGTCTGGATGCGCGGCCGGGTGAGAGCCCAGATCTTCAGGTAGTGGTCGTGCTCGAAGCGGACCGCGCCGTCGTCCGGGTGTTGCAGGTCGGCCCAGGCTCTGCGGGCGAACGGAACGATGTGGGCAGCGAGTTGAGCGTGCAGGTCGGTGTGTTCCAGACCGCGTAGTGGGGGCACGTGGTGGCGGGTGATGACTTCGTCCGCGGTGTGGCAGAAGCGGGCGACGGTGCGCAGCGTGGCGTTGGAGAGGGCCTTTTGAGTCACCTCGCGGTCGCCGATGCGAATGGCTTTGGTGATGCCGAGGGCCCGTCCGGTCTGCCAGGCCGGGCGACGCGGCGCGTTCAGGCGACGGGTGTAGCGGTGGCCGACGGCCCCGTAAGCCAAGGCGTGCGCGGTCTTGCACTGGACGGTGTTCGGGAAGCGGGCGCCTGCGGCCTGGGCGACGGGCCGGTTGAAGGCGAAATAGCGGCCTCGACGCCGGGTGGCGTGGGCGAGGAGAGCGAGGGTGGTGGTCTTGCCAGTGCCGGCACCGGCCTGCAGGGCAAGGTGGTCGCCGGCCTGGAAGGCGTCGGCTGCTGCCACCTGCTCGTCGGTCGGCTTCATCGTGTGGGCCTCTCGGGAAGCCGGGTGAGTGCATGCCCGACGGCGGACAGCAGGTGCGCGGGGGTGGTGTGGGCCAGGAGTTCGCGCACCGCCCGGTCGAGGCGGTCGGTCTCCTGGTCTGCGTGCTGGGCCAGGGCTCGGTGCAGGGCCAGTTCCACGAAGCGCTCGGGGCTCTGGTGCGCGCGGCAGGCTTCGGCTGTGAGGGCGGTGTGGGTGGCGGCCGGGAAGTCGATGTTGAGGAGCACCTTGTGGTCGGTGTCCGGGTAGTGCGTGGTGATCACGTCGATGGGCAGCCGTGCCCCGAGCCGGTGGCGTAGTCGGCGGGCGGCCTGGTGAGGGGTCTTGGCGTGGACGAGGGTCATGAGGCGGGTGGTGTCGTGGTTGGCGGCGAGCGACAGTACGCGGGCGGCGCCGCGGAGTTCGGCCTGGGCCAGGGGGCGGGTGAGCACGATTTCCAGGGCGTGGTGCGGCATCGTCATCCCCTCCCCTGTCGGCAGGTCTGGGGCTGGGGCAGTCGGGTGTGGATGTGTGTCGCGTGCAGGAGGGGGTCGAAGGGCTGCCATCCGGCCAGGGCGAGTTCGGCGGCACCGGGGGCTGCGGCGTGTGTGGGGCAGCGTTGGGCGCGCCAGCGCAGTTGTTCGCTGTAGGGGAGCCTGCCGAGGTCGTAGACGGCCATCAGGCCGTCGGGGAGGGCGAGTTGGCCGTGCTGTGTTGTGGCCGGCAGCAGTCTCCAGGTCCCGGTCGGGCCGTTGGGGGCAGGGACGGTGTGGGTGCAGCGGTGGCGGTGGCGGGTTTGGGCTACGCAGCGGAGATCGTTGAGGGGGTGTTCGGCGAGGTAGCGGCAGAGCAGGATCTGTACGACGGGGCGGTCGGGTTCACCGGTGTCGGTATCGGTGGCGGTGGTGGGTTGTGTGCTGGTGGCCGGGGCGGGGGTGAAGTTGCCGGTGTCGATCATGCGGCGGGTGCGGACGGCGAGTTGGCGTCGGATCGCTTCGAGGCCCGGGGCGGTGTTGCAGGTGGGGGTGCGACGGGGGCAGAGCAGGGTGTGCGGGATGCGGCACCAGGCGCTGCCGTCGCCGTGCGGGTGGGCGATGCCGCCGCTCAGGTGCCAGCGGGAGGATTCGGGGACGTCGGCGGCGGCCAGTTCGGCCGGGTGGAGGGCGATGGGCCGCTGGTCGGTGCGCTGGTAGAGGTCGATGCGGTTGCCGCACTGGCGGCAGCAGCGGCTCTGGCCGGCGCGTAGTAGGCGGCTGGGACTGGTGCCGGCCACCCGCAGGGGTCGGGGGCGGCGGGTGACGCGGGGGCTGCCGTCCCAGTGGCGGCCGGCGGGGGTGGGAGTGGGGCACATGGCGAGGACCGTGCCAGGCGACACGCGGCCCGGGGTGCCGCGGCGGCCGGTATGTCATCCGGTCGGCCCAGCCGGAGGAACGGGCGTGCGGGCTAACGGTCTTGTGTTCTATACCTGCTCACCGGTTCGGGTGATTTGCGGCGGGGTCCGTGAAGGGCGCGCCAGCAGGTCAGGAGCCTTGTGCGCCGGGCGGGGTGTGGTCGTCGCAGAGGGGGGCCAGCAGGTGCTCGATGGGTACGTCGAAGGCGTGGGCGAGGGCGTGCCAGGTGGTGACGCTGCCGGTGGTGCGGCCGTGTTCGAGGTCGATGAGGGTGCGGCGGGCCAGGCCGCTGCGCTCGGCGAGTTCGTCGAAGGTCCAGCCGCGTTCGCCCCGCAGGCGCGCCAGCGTGACGCGCAGCGCGGTGAGGTCGGGGTCGGGCGGCAAGATCGTCACTCCACCATCCGACGGTGCAGGACCCTGCCCTGTCAGTGCGGACCTCTGCACTATCTGGCGAGGCGGGAGTGACATTCACAGTGCAGAGATCTGCACTACCGTGCGTTCGTTCCGGCCTCCAACAGCCGGGCACCGACCACCGCGGCAGGAACAGAGGGGAGGACGACCAGCCGATGAGGCTTGCCCGGGCGCATGCGCCAGTGCGGCGCATCTGGACCGTGGAGCTGCGTCCGCAGACAGGCGGCCCGCTGCTGGCCTGCCCTCATCCCCGCTGTGCGGCAGCCACTCCTCTGTCGGCCTCCTCCGCACGGTCCGCCGCGCTGACACACCTGGCTCGTCATGCCCGAGCGGACGTACTGCCCTCGCACCTGCGGACCTGCCAGTGCCGGGCGCGGGGGTGTGTCTGGCACCGTCGCCACCGCGGGTGCGCCGGACCGGTCCTGCTCGCGTTGACCCGGGATCGCAGTGGCCGCACCTGGCGTCTGGCCGACGCCTGCTCCGCCTGTGCCGCGGTGATGAGCGACACGGCCGTCGTACCCGACACGTCGCTCAGGCCCGGGCGCAGATGCCCGGCGTCCCGAGCCCGATCTGCTCCGCCCAGGCCGCTCCACGGGCCGGGTGAGCGCACAAGGGTGCGGGAGATGCTCACCTACCTCGGTGCCGCGCTGCCCCGCTTCACCTCCCCCGCCGCCCGCCTGCTTGCTCTGCAGTGCGCCCTGCGTGCCGACGCCAGCGCTTATGTCCGGCTGCCGGGCGGACTGCTGCGCGGCATGCGGCTGCGCGGCCGCGGGGAACTGTGGGAAGAGCTGGAGCATGCCGGCTGGCTGAGCTGCAGAGCCGGCGGGCATCCGCACATGGAGGCCCAACTACTCGACGCCGCGGTCCTCGCTCAGCGAGCCGGACGCCGTACGCGGGCCCGCGCCGCCCAGTGGGCGCTGAGCCCCGCCCCAAGGGCTTTGCCTGACGGGTGGCCGCCGTCCGTGCGACTGACTGCCCTGGCCGTGGCCTCCTGCACGTCGGACGAGGGAGGCAGGACCGACATGGAAGTACTCGCCCGCCTATGCGGGTACTCACCACACCAGATCGAGGAACTCCTCGACCGGCTGGTCGCCGCGCGCATGCTGGCTTCCTGGCAGTACTGCCGGGAGAGTGACGAAGTCTCCTGGCACGTTCCGTCCCCTGCCGAAGTGGGCCGCACAGATGTGCGGCAGTGATCGCGCTCCCCTCAACCGCCGTGCCGCGCTCGGCGGGAGAGAATGAGACATCACTCGACAGGAACATCCCGCTCCTCTCGTGCATACATGTTTCTAGACTGTCGCGGTCTGCGAACAGCTCAGTTGTCGTGGACGGACACACTCCACAGCTCTTCGCGGGCTCGGCACCTGCTACTTTCACCGCCACAGCCGCACATCGAAGAAAGGCCCATGTCATGTCTGAAAACCGGGCGCCCGCCACCGAACTGACATCGCAGTACAGCGCCCAGGTGGCAGGCGATCTCGATCGCAACACCAAGGAACAGGAACGTATCGCCGCCGAGATCGAGGCACTGCAGGAGCAGTTGAGTGCCCTGCAGCACGACCACAATGTGCTGGTGAGCATGCAGCAGGCGCTCGGCGTCGCAAGCCCGGCCCGGCCGGACACCAGCGCCTCGCAGTCAGCACCTGAGCGGACCTCTGTCACACCCAAGCCAGCCAAGGCCAGGAAGGAAGGCGCCACAGGCGCAAAGAAGACTGCCGCCAAGAAGCCCGCAGCCAAAGCCTCGCCTGCGGCAGCCTCCGCACCGACCCTCGTCGAACTGATCCGTACTCACCTGGTGGAGCAGGACGAGCCGCGCTCCGCTGCAGAAATCTCCTCCGCGCTGGGGCAGGCCCATCCCGAGCGCAACATCAAGACCACCGTCGTGCGCACCACCCTCGAAGGACTCGTGGCCAAGAGCCACGCTCACCGCGCCAAGCAGGGCTCATCCGTTTTCTATACCGCCGCGGCCGCCCCCGAGCCCACTGTGGCCGAGCCGCAGCCGGAGGCACCGGCCAGCTGAACATCCCCCGCCCGGCGCACTCCTCTGTCCCGTAATCCGATGGCCCCGGCGCCGAAGACCCACTGCGCGGGGCTCCGACATACCGCACAGTGCGCGGCTGCGACAGTGCCGAGCAGAGGGGCAACAGGGAAGGCCCTTGGGCCCCTACCTGTGATTTCCGTGCTGCTGCAGTCGGCTGTGCAGCAGGCAGCCGCAGGGCCGTAGTCACTCAGCGGCGGCGGGATGCAGGCGCCTGCGGTCTCGCCGAACCCCCGCCCCTGACACGTCAGCGCGGGCGCCAGGTACGGATCTCCAGGTGGATGATGTGCGCATCCGGGCGGATGCGGCCGGTCTCCACCAGCCATTGATGGACGGCTGCGGTGACGTCTCCGCCCGCGGCATCGACGCGTTGGGCAAAGCCAGCGGCGTCGTGCCCGCCGGTCTGGGAAGAGCCGTAGGAGCGCTCCTCGGTGTGATCGGCGCGCTGGATGACGTCGCGGCGGATGCCGGGTGAGTCGGTGCGGCTGCCGGAGGGGTGCATGTAGCCGGTCTTGGCCAGGCGGACGGTGAAGGCCAGGCGCAGGCCGTGGCGGGCGGCTTCTGCGATCAGGGGGCGCAGACGGGAGGAGCCGGAGGCGATCGCCTGGGCGCCGACGCGGCCGGTGCCGGAGCCGGTGGGGGTGATCAGGACGGCTTTGCTGCGTACCCGGGCTGTGGCACCGGAGGTGGTGGTGCGGCGGGTGATGTGCCGGCTTGCGATGGAGGCGAGGTCGGGGAGGTCGGTGATGCCGCCTGTCTGGACGGCGGCCAGGACCTGGCGCAGGGCGGGGACGAAGGCTGCGCCTTTGTTCTTTGTGTAGAACTGGGACACCAGGGAGGCGTCACGGTTGATGATGCGGGCGATGTCGCGCTTGGTGTAGCCGGCTGACTGCAGTTGGTCGGCCAGCTGGGCGGCCTCGTTCAGCTCGCGTTGCCCGGTGGGACGGTTACGGCGGGGGCGGGGTGGCATCAGGCCTCTCCTGCGCTGGGGGTGAGGGCGGTGCGTCCGGCGTCCCGCAGGGTAAGGAGTTCTGCCTCGGTGGTGGGTGCGGCTACGGGACCGGTGAGGTGGCCCTTGAGGAGGTAGTCGCCGGGCTGATGGTGATGCGGCCAGGCCTGCGGCTGGGTGAGGTAGAGGGCGTCGGTGCGGAAGGCGACGACGCTGCCGGGTTCGGTGTGCAGGGCTCCGGCGTGGACGTTGTCGTCGCGGTGGCGCTGGGTAAGGAGGGCTGCGCGGGCGCCGGACCAGATGGCGGCGGCCCATTCGGGGTGGGCGTTGGGGTCGCGGCTGAAGCCGGTGGGTTTCTGCCAGGTGATCTGTTCGTCGTCGAAGCCGATGATTTCGGCGTCCGGCGGGATGTCGCGCTCCAGGGTGCGGGGGGTGGTGCCGGTGACCATGCGGGGGCGCTGGGCGAAGGAGCCGATGCCGTACAGGAGGATGGCGCGCACCGCGCGGGAGGCGAGGTGGGCGGCGCGGGCCTGCTGGGCGTCGCCCTGGAAGTGGGCCTGGGCGGAGAGGTTGGTCCAGGTCTCTTTGAGTTTCTTGGCCCAGTCGTCGAGGGGTTTGCCGTCCTCCCACAGGATGCCGTCGAGGATTTCGATCTTCCACGGGGTGAGGGGGTTGGTCAGGGCGGTGTGGATTTCGGGGCCGCCGGCCCAGGTGGTGAAGGTCGTGCCCGGGGCTGCCGGGTAGTGCCAGGCGCGGTCGCCCGGTGCGGGGGCGGGCAGGATGCCGACGTGGTTCCAGGTGTCGGGGACGGTGGCCCGCACCTGCCAGTGGCCGCAGCCGTACAGGGCCCGGGTCTGTTCCTTCTCGCTCCAGGAGGCGAAGGTGGCGGCGGTGATCCGGCGGGGGGTGCCGACCGGGGACTTCCAGGTGTGTTTGGCGTAGGCGAAGGTGCGGTCGTACTCGATGAGTTGGGGCAGTTGTTCGGGCACGCGGGGCGGGAGGACGAGTTCGTTGCGTCCCTGGCCGGCGGTGGCGTGCAGCAGGCCGCGCAGTTCCTCGGACAGGACGGGAAAGCCTTCGGCGTGCTGGCCGCGGGTGGGGATGGTGCGGGTCCACAGGTCGCGGCCGGTCTGCGACGGGGAGCCCATGATGACGGCGTCGGTCCAGTGGCGGCGCAGCGCCTGCCACAGCAGTACGAACGCGTCCCGGACGGTGGCCGGGTCGTCGCCGCCGGTGTCGAACCACTCCCCCACCGAGCGGATTTCGACGTGGCTGTCGCCGTTGTCGCGCTGGTAGCGGCCGACGGGGTGGCGGGCGTGGACGAAGTGCCCGGCCATCCGGTCCTTGCCTCGGCCGGTGTCGGTGCGCCAGCCCGGCGTGGGGGCGTTCAGCCAGGCCGCGACCGCATCGCGCAGATACGGGTAGCGGTCGGCGTCACGGTGCCAGGGGTCACCGGCGGTGATGTAGATGCGCTCCGTGCCTTCGGGCAGGTTATGGAAGACGGCGGTCAGAATGGCGGCGACCGAGGTATCGGCCAGGTCGAGGCGGTAGGTCTGACTGCGGTGCACCAGCACGCCCGTGTCCGTGTCCAGGAAGACGGTGGAGCGGGCCTGCTGGGTGAAGTTCGGTGGCGTGGAGAGCAGGTTCGGGGTGTGCGTGAACCAACCGCCGCCTGCTGCCCCGTCGGGGATCGAGGGGAGGGCACGCGGCGCGTCCGGGGCTGCGGGCTTCGCGCGGGCAGGGTCCTCGGCAGGAGCAGCGGGAGGCGGGACAGCGGCGGGCGGTGCCGGCGGGGCGGCGGCCATCGCGGGCGCCCTCGCTCCTGCAGGGGCGGGGGGATGGGGTGAGCTCTTCGTGCCGTCAGCAGCTGGGACGTCCGGCTCGGAGTGGGCCGGGCCGGTCTCGGCCGTGGTGAGGCGGTCGGGGGCCAACGCGGGGGCCAGGGTGACGATGTCGGCCACGCTCAGTCCGGCCGCCGGGGCGATCCGTTCCGCCTTCGCCTTCCCGTACCCGGCCAGCTGTGTGATCTGCCGGTCCCGCTCGGCCTCCAGCTTCGCCAGAGCCGCCTGGGCCTTTTTGATCTCGTCCCGTACGGTGCGCAGTTCAGCGAGGGCTGCGGTGTAGCGCTGTGCGTCCATCAGGCTTCCTTGTCCGGACGGCGGGCGGCGGCGTGTGTGGGGACGTAGGCGATGGCCCCGCCCGAGTGGGAGACCAGCCGGCTGCCTAGCAGCAGATCAGCGAGCATCCGGTCGGCGTGCGAGGAGGCGGTCACGTGATGGACGGGCGTGGCCAGGTCGGTGACGTAGCCCGCCAAGCGCGCGTGAGGAAAGCCGTGGCGGCCCTGGGCGTTCTTCTCCCAGGCCTCCAAACCGGTCAGGACGGCCACCACATAGCCTGACATGGTCACCGGCAGGACTCCGGCGGCCGCCACGCTCTGCGCATCGCACCGCCACCAGCCGCGCAGCGCCTTGAGGATGTCCTCGGGAGTGAGGGAAGCGGCAAAACCGATCCAGTTCCGGTCCGGTTCCTGTACCTGCTTGGCCGCGTCGACCCGCAGGACGGCGATCTCTTGAGCATTCAGCCGGTCCAGCGGGGCATGCCGACGCTGACCGAGTGCCTGGACCACATGGAGCGGAACCATGACGCGCACGCCACGGCGGGACAGGCCCGGCAGTAGTCCGGCGTGCACGAGGCGGCGGAAGGTGGTGATGGCGCAGCCGAGTTCCTGGGCTGCCTGCCCGGTCGTCAGCAGCATCCCGCCCCTCCATGTAAACTCCGATATCTGATTCGGCATGAAGAGTAGCGGAGTCCTGCGGACCCGTCAAAGACCATGCGGCCGGACCCCGCCCATCAAGATCAGCCCTCCTGCCCGCCGTCGACTCCATGACGGAGGCGAACGAAGCAGCCGGTCAGGTCATTGATTCCGCGCAGATGAGAGCGAAGAATCCTCTGGGTAAGCGAATAGGGACGAGGTGGCCGACCCGTCGGTCTGATCCCGCGGCAGACCCACCAGGCCCCTAGAAGGCTCATGGGGGCCGCCCAACGCCTGAAGCTCGGCAAACGCAACGCGGGCAAACTGGTCACCGTCATCGTCGAGGACACCTACTTCCGCATCCTTTACGAGGGCGAGGAACTCGCCGTCAAGCAGCGGAGGAAACCCGGGCCCGATCAAGGGAATCAAGGTCATCTCCAGGCGCGAGGACAGCCAAGCGAAGTCAAGCATCTCTTGAGGCGCTCACCAGTACGTCAAGCGACTACTGACGACGAACCGTCAAGCATCTCCCGAGACCTCACACAGTAGGTCATCAGGTTCCCTCCTCGGCTATCGCACGTGACAGGATGCTCTCGACCTCACTGACGGTGAGTCGTATTCCCGCGTAGCTCTGTCGCTGCCCAGGGCAGCGAACCCTGCACTCGTATCCACCATCGGACTCGGTAACGGACACGCAGCCGTGCATCGGCCAGTCACAGTCCTGAACGCCGTGCTCGTAATGCAGATGGCGGCGCAGCGCGGCAAGCCGGTGATGCGCCGGCAAGGTACGTCTGAGGCGGCAACCGTCGCAGCGCAGCAGATGCTGCACGCTGCCTTTCCGGGCCAGGAAGTCCTTGCCCTGCCCCTCCATGGTGTTGCAGCTGCCGCACAGCGGGCCGCGGATCAGACCGTGCTCATGGCAGTGGTCCCAGACGGCAGCGGGCCGAGGCAGGTCACACACCGCGCACAGGAAGTCTTCGGCCCGCGGCCCCCTTTCCCGAACGCGGGGGTAGGCGACGCCTGCCAGCTCTTGACGGTAACTGCGCAGGCTGGCGGCCGCACAGACGGGGCACAGCACCTTCCAACCGCCAGTCGTCGGCGTACGCCAGGAAGAGCACTTGCTGTGGGTACCGCAGCCACTGCAGGCCTGAACGACAGCGCGCAGCCTCGTCTCGCTCTCCTCCCATCGGTCGAGGATGACCGAGAGAGTGCGGGGGATCAGCCAGGTCTCATCGCTCCACACCAGCGTGGGAATGGGAAGGGTGCAAGCAATGGGGTAGCAGCTCCAGCGCTCAAGCAGGCCAGCCGGAGTAAGCCCGCAGGGCAGAGACCAGCCGGAAGCGTCGCGTCGGCAGAGGGGCGGTCCGCAGGGGCAACCGTTTCCCTGGCGCGCGGCCCTGGCCGCGGCGTGGATCGCGCCAAGGATCAACGCGCGCCAGTTGGCGTCTCCCGGAGCCGTATCTGTCTCGATCCGGCCGCCTGGCCGTGGGTCGATGAGGTCCTCAGGGTCCCAGGGCAGTGCGGCGATCGTGCGTCCCGCGCTGCGGACCTCCGGTTCCATGAACCGCCATTGGTTGGCGTGTTTGTAGGCGCGCACTCCGACATCACCGAAGTGGACGAAATCGTGCTCGGTGAAGCGCTTGCGCATGAAGTGTTCTGGCGCCATCGGGATAGGGCAGTCGACCGTCTCGTCGGTCAGGTACCGCACGGCCAGCTTCTGTCTGATCATCTGTCATCCCTCTATGCCCTGGAGCCCGCCTCGCTGGCCTCCATCGATTCCCTCGCCATCTCGTCGGTGTGCACAGCGTCGGCCGGGCGAGCCTGCCACGGGTAGTGAGCTGGCGGATGATGGCGTATTTGAAGGGCCAGGCCGTGGTAGGCGGCCTTCGCTCCGGCAGGACAAGTGTGCAGTGACGTATGGGTCTGATGTGCCCTGACACAGATGGCGCGTCGAGCACGTCTCGAACTTAAGGCTGGCTCATGCGCGACACGATTCTTTCGGTCATTTGTTCCTATGTGTTGCCCGGACGCAACGCGTGTAGCACGCGGTGGTCCACCGTCTGTCTGTAGTCGACGGGCCCTGGCTGGAAGTCCGGCTCGCTGCTGGTCACCGGCAGGACATTCCGCTCGACTTGGCGTTCGAAATGTCATCAGCGCAGGTTAGAGCGCACTTTTGACGGGCAAGGGTAGGAGCTCTGATCCGCGTCCTTACGCAGGAGAGGGGCACTGTAGAGGCAGGGTCTGACAATGCGTCGGTGCGGCCGGTACGACGGATATGGCGCGAAGTTTCGGCTACCGCCCGGTACCGCAACCAGACGCTGCATGTGCTGCCGGAAAGGTGCGCCAGGATGCGCCTATGAGTCTCACCTCGTCCCTCAAGGAACCGACGTCAGCGATGTCGCAGTTCCTCACCGAGCATCTGCCGGGCGTCGATGATCTGTTATCTGACTACCGCAGGCGCCTGGTCCGTTATCCGGCGCCGGTGAGCCCCGCCGCCGGCATGGGGCAGCGACCGGAGTACCGGATGCTGGGTCACACGATCGACCACCGGCTGCGGATCAGTCTCGGAGCGCCCACCGGCCAGCCGATCAAAGAAGGGATCGTGCGGGCGGCTATCGACGACGACGGCTGGCCGGCTCCTGACGTCATCAGCACGGTGCAGGCAGCGGGCGCGGTGTTACTGAAAGAACTGGACCAGTACGAAAGCAGCGAAGGCCAGCCGCTGGCGTGCGACTCCGAGATGGAGGACCGTCTGGTGCGGCTGTGCCACGTCGCCTCGAGCTTCGAAGCGATCTTCCGCCACGTGGGATGGATACGCGGCAACAGCCTGGGCTCCAGCCGGCCAGGCGCAACGCTGGATGAAATCGTCGATGCCGTACCGCCCTACATCGTCGACGACATCCGCCAGCAGATGAGGTTGGCCGCACATCCCGGCCCCTTCGACGGCCTACGGCAGCTGCCCGCCGTGCAGCGCGTCTGCGGGCCCGTCTTCGACGGCAGCCTCCATGTAGGAGGAGCCGACGCCGACTTCATCCTCCGCGGCCAGTTGATCGACTGTAAAGCCACTATCCGCCCCGAGCGGATGGGCCGCGCTGAGCTCTACCAGCTCGCTGGCTACCTTCTGCTGGACTACAGCGACAGCTACTCCATCGAATCCGTGGGGCTGTATCTGTCCCGCCAGGGCGCCCTCATCGACTGGAACGTCGCGGACTTCCTTGGTTTCATGGGCGCACAGCTCGAGCTGCCCGACCTGCGCGCTGCTTGCCGGTACGCGCTGACCGACGGCGCGGCCGGCACACCCCCACCGCCGGAGGACCAGCGCCGCCCGCTCCCCCGCCCGCGCAACGCACCCCCGGTCCAGGACACCCTCTTTGGCGACCTGCCTTGATCCACTGCGGCTACTCCAGCTGACCCTACGGCAGCCGACAAGCGCAAAGGGCAGCGAGTGGAATGGCTCTTGCCTGCCTCCCGTGAACGCTCATGCCGACGGCCGCTGCGCGACAGGATCTGCTGGGCACCCGGTCCAGGACGAGGAACTCCACGAGAGCTGAATGCCTTGGCGGGCATGCCCCGTCGGGTGACGCGCAAGCTCGCTCACAAACGGTGCTATGCCGTGCGCAGAGCTCATCGTGTCTGATCCTGCCCCAAAGTCCGCGGCCGGTATGCAGCTGAAGGAAGACACCGCTGCGAGTAAAGGCCGCTGGGCGCGGCCTGCAGGCGATCAGGCGGGAATCCTGCTCGGCGTTCCGGACGGCGACAGTGCTCCGATCGGTGATGGCGCTGGAGCCGCTCCGCTTCCGCTTCCGCTTCTTGTAGCCGCGCGCCTTTTTGGTGTGAGCGCGGCGTGCGAGTCACGGCTCGCCGTCGCGGGGCCGACTGGCATCTCCACGGCGTGTGTCCAAAAAAACGCCTGCCCTGCCTTCCAAGCAGTGCATTCCATTCCGATTTCCATGCATACATGAGAGTTGTTCGTGATCCCTCTGTCTTTCGAACCACACCAGCAGGCTGGTCCCCAGCCACCGCTGAGCATCGGCCGTCGCTTCGCCGATCCGGCACACGTGACCGCACGGTTCATCCGCCCGGACGGCACCGAGTACGAACTGCCTTGGCTGGAGACGGCTGGAGAACAGCGGCTGGAAGAGTGCCCGCCAGTACGGCGGTTCCCTGTCTGCAAGGGGCGGCGCTCGGCTCCGGGCTGGTACTGGTCCGCGACCGACAGGTGCCTGGTGCACCATGGGTTCAAGGCCATGCGCACGCAGCTCATGATGCTGGACCACGATCCGGTGGTGACGGCTCTGGCCTGCCGGCCGGTGGAGCTGTCGTGGCACGGCCGGGGCGGCAGGACGGTGTCGCACGCGCCGCACCTGATGGCACGTCTGGCGGATGGCAGCGGACTGCTGGTGGACTGTGCGAGCCGGTTCGGGGTGGGGCGGCGACTGATTTGGCGGGCCGCCCACCTAGAGGGTGCTGCGGCCGCCGCAGGCTGGCACTACCGTCTGATCGGACCGCCACAGCCCGTGGTCGAGGCCAACGTGCGCTGGCTTGCCGGCTACCGGCATCCGCGGTATGCGCAGGACCGGTTGCCGGAGGTGGCCGAGTGTTTCCGGGCTCCGACGGCGCTGGCCGAGGGGGTGCGGCTGCTGGGTGATCCGATCGCCGTGTGGCCGTCGGTGTTCCACGCACTGTGGGTGGGCGTGCTGAGCGTGCCGCTGGAACGCCCGCTGCACGAGCGGACCGTCGCGGTGGCATGCGCGGAGGACGGGCGGTGAGCCGGCCCCTGCTCAGGCCCGGCACCGTCGTGCGCTACGGCAACCGGGAGTGGACCGTCGCGGGTATCGAGGGATCCTCGGCGTCCGGTGCGCGGATCTGGCTCTCCGGGACGGAGAAGAAGGACGGGCAGGACACACTGGCGGTGTTCGGGCTGGCGGAGTTGCTCGGCGATGCGTCGTTCGAGCAGGTAGGGGGTCCGCCGCGTCTGCGAGTACCGCAGATGGGCCTGCTGTCGACGGTGTCCGAAGACGAGCAGTGGCGTGCGTTCGAGCTGGAGCGGCACGTCCGCGAGGTGGAGACGGGGCGTCCCACCCCGGACGGCACAGCATCGCTGAGACCTGAGTACGACCCCGCGTCCACCACCCTGGCCCAGCGTGAGCAGGCGAAGGCCGACGAACTGGCCGCGCAGGGCTGGGCGGACGTGAGCCGGGCGACGGTGCGCAGGTGGCGTGCGCGCTACCACACGGACGGCGTGTGGGGGCTGGCCAAGAAGCGCCACAGCTCGGCGCGGCTGATCCGCGCCGATCCCCGGGTGGTCGAGGCGCTGCGCGCCCTGCTGCCTGTCGAGGCTTCCCGCTCCCGGTCGCGAGGGTGGAAGAAGCGGATGCGCGGGGAGGTGCAGTGGTGGCTGGACGACCACCACGGCGAGCCCGGCCTGCGGACGGTCGAGGCGCCGCCGCAGTCCACGTTCAACAGACTCCTCGACACGGTGGAGGCATCCCTCGGGTTGCAGGGGACGGTGGCGCAGCGGCGTGCCCGCGCCGCCCGTCCGGCCCCGCCGTTCACCCCGACGCTGGCGCTGCGTCCGGGTGAGATCGTGATGCTGGACAGTTCGCCGCTGGACGTGCTGGTGGTCCTGGACGACGGGGTAGTGGGGCGGCTGGAGCTGACCATCGCCGTGGATGTGGCCATGCGCGGTCTGTGGGGGGTGCTGCGGCCGGTGGGGAGCAAGCTGACGGACGTGGCGGTGCTGCTGGCGCAGATGATGACGCCGATGGTGATGCGGCCCGGCTGGTCCGCGGCGCTGTCGATGGCCTCCTCGGTCGTGCCGCACAAGCGACTGACCGGCATCGACGAGCGGCTTAAGGACGCCGCGGCCCGTCCGGTGATCGTGCCCGAGACGGTCGTGGTCGACCAGGGCAAGGTGTTCGTCTCTGCGGCCACCCGGGCCGCGTGCGAGAGCCTGGGGATCTCACTGCAGCCGGTGCCTCCGGCCAACGGACCGGCCAAGGGCCATGTGGAGAGGCCGTTCGGTTCGATCAATTCACTGTTCTGCCAGTGGCTGCCCGGCTACACCGGTTCGAACGTGAGTGAGCGCGGCTCCAAGGTCGAGCAGGAGCCGCTGTGGACCGTGGCCGAACTCCAGGCATTGTGGGAGGAGTTCCTCGTGTACTGGCACCACCGCCCGCACGCGGGGCTTCGGCATCCGCTGATGCCGAAGAAGGCTCTCACCCCGAACCAGATGTGGGCGGCGCTGCTGCCCGTCACCGGGTACGTGCCGGTGCCTTTGTCGGCGGACGACTTCGTGGAGCTGCTGCCGGTGCGCTGGCAGCCGATCACCGATGCCGGTATCCGGTTCGACTACCGCACCTACGACGGCAGTTGTCTCAACGGACACCGCGGGCAGCACTCCGGGGTACGGGCGCAAAAGGGCCTGTGGGAGGTGCACTACAACCCCTACGACCCAGTCCGGATCTGGGTTCGGCTGCCGGAGGGTTTCCGTGAGGTGGCGTGGATCCACGCCACCTCGGTCGCCCTCCCGTTCACGCACCACGTCTGGGAACACATCTGCAAGGTGGCCGAGCGCACCGGTTCGCGTGAGGAACACGAGGCCGAACTGGCCCTGGCCCTGGACGCCTTCCTCAGGCGGGCCGCGGGCAAAGAGAAGCTGTCCAGCGTGGAGCGGCGGGTGATGGCGAAGTCCCGCGCCTCGGAGGCGGTGCCGGTGCCTGCGGGCGAGATCAGCGTGCTGGACGTGCTCGCCCCGTCGTTCGGGCTGGCCGGTGTGTACGCGGCGCCGGATCCCGACGACGAGACCCTGCCGGATGAGGACGACGACGAGGGCATCGCCGGTGACGGGCCGGAGGCCGGCCATGTCTCGGGAGGGTCTCTCATCCTCAGTGACCAGGACCTTGAGGAGGACCAGTGGCTGCCGTAACTGCTGCCGTGGGCGGCGACTTCTCCGACGGCGATGTCACTCCCGGCGCGGTCACGGACTGCGTCCGGTGGCAGGAGTACGTCTGCCGTCTGCGTGTGACCGCTCCTCCGGTGGACGACCCGTCCTGGGACCGTACGAGGCTGCTGGATTACCACTCGGAGTTCGTCACCCTCAAGACGCCTTCCATGGAGCGGGCGAAGGCGGAGCTGAGGGTGACTCTGCTGGTGAACAACCGGCAGTCGAGTACGGCCCGGCGCGGGCTGATCGTGTCCGGGCCGCCGGGGGCGGGAAAGTCGACCACGCTCATGGAACTCGGTCGGTCCTTCGAACTGAGCGAACGGCGCCGCCGGCCAGGCCTGGAGGGCTCCATGCCCGTGCTGTTCGCTTCCGTCCCGCCCACCTACACGCCCAGGAACCTGGCCAAGGTCCTCGCCCGGTTCGCCGGCATTCCCGTCCATGACCGGATGACCGAACACACCATCACCAACGCCGTATGCCACGTCCTGTACGAGCGGGGCACCCGGCTGGTGTTTATCGACGACGTGCACCTGCTCAACACCCGTACCCGGCCCGGCGCCGACACCTCCGACCAGGTCAAAACCCTGATGGAACGAGTACCTGCGACGTTCGTGCTGGCTGGCGTCAACGTGGAGGACTCACCGCTGCTGACCGGGCCCCGCGGCGCCCAACTCGCCGCCCGCTGCAAACTCCTGCGCACTCCCCCGCTTCTCAACGGCACCCCGGAACAGAAGAAGACGTGGCGCACGCTCCTGCGCGACATGGAGGGGGCATTGCGGCTGGCCCGTCACCGGCCCGGAACGCTGCTACGCCACGCCGCCTACATCCATCTCCGCACCGGCGGCGTGATGGCCAGTCTCTCCCTCCTCGTCAGGGAGGCCGCGATCCGCTCCATCCTGGACGGAAGCCTCGCAATCACGAAGAAACAGCTGTCGCAGGTGCTCCTCGACGTCCAGGCCACGAACGCAGCGCGCGCCACCCTGCGGCAACGCCCCGGCAGCTCACCGGCGCGGCGGAAGGCCCCAGGCCTCCCGCCGCGGGCCCCCTTCCCCTCTCCGACGGGGCGCTGAGCCACGACCGCGCCCCTACCTCGCCCTGCCCTCAACACGCCCACGTGCAAAGGACGATGCCGTGCAAGCCTCCGCCTCCCCGCTTGTTCGTATCCCGCCCGTAGCAAGGGAACTGACGGGTTCCTGGTTCCGGAGGATGGCCGCCCCTTACGGCCTGCCCGCGCAGGACTTGCTGCGGGGCATCCTGAGCGGCACGCACCGGGTGCAGGTGACAGGCACCCCGGGCACCGGCCTGGAACTGTTCCTCAACACACCCGCACGAACGGCCCTGGCCCACTCCACCGGTCTTCCCCTGCCCCGGCTCACCCGCCTGCTGCCCGCTCTCGCCGCCCCGCACGAACGGCTCGCGGACGACGAGAACCCTCGGGCGGCCTGGTACATGCCGGGCGAGGCATGGGTGGGAACCTGTCCTGCATGTACCGGGCGGGCCTGGCGGCCCGGACAGCCGGTACTGGTGTACCCGGGAACGGCCGGGCACGTCTGCCGACGTCACCGGCGCTGGCTCCTCGCGCATCCCGAGAGGCCGGCGAGCATTCCGCTGGAGACCCTGCCCGAGGTTCTCACCGCTCACCGACACCACTCCGCTCTCGCACGAGCCCGTCCGGATGCGGCAGACGTGGTGGCCCTCGCCGCGGCGGTGGTGTGGTCGTGGCAAGTACAAGGCTGGCGATCCGAGACGGTCTGGCAGAACCGTGTACGGCGGCTGGCCGCGGTCACGGGATCCATGCCGGCAGCCGTGGTGCCGCATGCGCTGGTGTCCTACCCGGAGACGATCGCCGTGGCCCGGCTGCTCGGCGCTCCGCGCTGGCAGCAGCGGCTGCGCGAGACCGCCGCAGCCCAAGGGGCAGGCGCCGCAATGGAATTGCTGCTCGGGGAAATCAGCCGCCGGGCCGGCAGGCCGTGGCTCGCGGACTGGCTGATCGCCTACACCCGCACCAGGCCCAGGACGGCCGCACAAACCGATCCCCTCGATCGGTGGCTGCGCCGGCTCACCGCTGCGGACCGCCTCGAAAGCAACGGCTTGTGGACGGTGCACCGGGCGGCTGTACGGCCCACCGAGTACAGCGACCGCATCGGCTTCCTCACCGACCGCCGTCCCCGCAGCATCTGCGAAGAGGCCGGGGCAGCCTTCCTGACCGGTGGCTGGGAACCCGTGCCCTCGCCGCGGCCCGGGCCAGCGCCGTGCCCGTGACATCTGCCGCCCCAGTCCCCGGCTCCCCCACCAGCCAACTCCGCCCCGGCCGTATCTCGTCGGCGTCCGCAGGCCGCCACACACCCCGTCCACTCATCCCTCGCACACGAAGGAGAGACATACCCATGGCATCGATCAGTCCGGAGTACGCCAACCAGTTACTGGCGGAACTCACCGAGGGCTGTCCCGTCCCCGCGGCGCCCGCCTCGCTGTCCCGCTACACCTTCCAGATCAGCAACCACGTCCTCATCGGAGACACCGCCGTGCGCGGCTACAAGTACAAGGGCCGGTGGCGGCTGGACGATCGGGACATCCGCGCGGCCGGCGACCGACTCGCCTCGCTCCCTTTCGATCCCGACGACCTGGTCGACGCCCGTCTCTCGTCCACCGAGCACAACCAGACGTGGCGCTCACAGATCCACCGCTGGTTCTAGCACATCTCCTACCAGGACCAGAGCGCGAACGGCTGCCGCTGCGAAGGACAGCAGCCGTGCAGCGGCACCCGGCCCAACCGCTACGGGCTGGGGTGCGGAGCGACCTTCGAGCAGGTCAAAGAACGCTACAGCCGTTCACCCATCGCTTGTACCAGCCCGCTGCCGCTGCTGACGCGGTCCGGCACCACCTGGATGATCCCGCGCGCCTACGCTGCCCTCCTCGACCGCGCGGACCAGATCGCCGCCGAGTGCGTCGAACAGGCCACCCGATGCAGCCGCTGCAACGCCACCGGTGACGTCTGGAAGTGGCGCACGTCCAGCAACAGCGGCTACACCACCCTGTGCCCCGCGTGCGCCGCCTCCGTCGCCCGCCCTTACAAGGACCACCTGCGCGGTCGGCTGTATGCGTCGCTGCTGAAGAACTCGCAGCCGGAGGCGTTCTTGTGCCGGTTGTGCCCCAGTCCTCGGCAGGCCGTGTACTGGGACCACTGCCACGCGCACGGATTCGTGCGCGGACCGGTGTGTGCCAGCTGCAACACCTACGAAGGCGGCGGCTACAGATTCATCCACAGGCCGGGTGCGGTCCGCCATCTCCTGCTGTGCGACGGCTGCCGCCGCGACAGGACCGTGCCGCCGCGCCACCAGCCCGACATCGTGCTGCAGACGTTCGTGCCCGACCCTCACGGCCCATGTACGAAGCAGTCCTACTCCGCGTGGGGTGCGATTCAGGAAGACGGATCGATCCGTTTCCGGATGCGCTGCTGGCAGTGCACATCTACCCCCGAGTGGGAACAGGTCGTACCGGCCGCACAGGTCAGACAGCTGGTACGGGAGTTCGTCGACAAGGCCCTGGAGGCCGGTGCCGACGACCCCGGCCAGGAACCCGCCTGACGGCCCGTCGCCTCATCGCTTCTGTTCCTGAACTTCATTCCCCGAGTCCGCCCGTGGGCCGGGCGCCTGGCAGAACGCAGCACAGACCCCGCCTTCTGCCGGGCATCAACGAAACGCGACACGTCATGGCTTGCACACTTCGAACCCGACCGCCGAGTGGGCGAGAGAAGCCCCGGGTTCCTCTCGCCAGCTTGGCCAGGGTGACCTGGCAGTCCGGTTGCACGGTCCCACCGGAGCAAAAGGCGATCCCATGGAGGCGGTCTTGCGGGTGACACCTGTTCAGGGGGAAACCACATGGTCTTTTCTGCACCGGGTGGCGGCTGGCTACCGGCTGCAGGTGACCGACCTGACGACATGGTGGCAGTGGGCGAACTCCATGCCCCGAAGACGTGATGTACGTCCGGACGGCGAGGTGTTCCTCGACGAGGTGGCACAGGGGCAGCTGGCCGGGTGGTGTCGCGTGCCAGCGGGGCATCTAGCGCAGGCGTTGCCGTCCTGGGCGGCCGGGCCTGCGGTGTTGGCCAGTAGTAGTGGGGATGGGCAGGGGTGGGCGAGGTGGCGGGCGGGAGCTTCGGAGTGGGGACCGGTGGTGTTCGGCTGCCGGCTGTGCGCGGCTCGGCGGGGCAGTGGTGGAGGGCGGGTGTGGGCGTACCGGCGGCAGTGGCGGCGGTTGTGTGCGCGGCATGGCCGGTGGCTGCTGGATGTGGGTGAGGGGCATTCGGTGGAGTTTGTCGATGTCGGGGATTGGGGGGTGGAGCTGGCCCGGGCGCAGCGTCATTGGGACCGGGTGGCGCAGGCTGGGGCCATGGTTGGCGCGGCGCAGCGTGAAGTGTTCGGGCTGGCACGTGCAGTGGTGTGCGGGTGGTGGGGACGGACGGAGTTCTGGGAGCGGGATGCGGTGTGGGAGCCACGTGTGCAGCAGGTGGTTAAGGCTACGAGCCGGTGGTGTCCGGATCCGGTGGGCTGGGGCGTTGAGCAGTGGCGGCTGCTGGTACGGGACATGGTGGTGTTCCCGGAGGTCGTCGCGGTCGCGGAAGCTCTGGTAGATCCGCGGATGCAGCAGCTGGCTGCCGGAAGCGGTGCGGGTGCCCTGGTGCGCGGCCGGGGTGGCGGTGAGCGGTTTACTGCCGCGTTGGGCGAGCGTCTGGGACGGGTGTGGCTGGGCGAACTGGAAGCGGACGGCCATGGCGGCCCGTTGGCGTCCTGGGCTCGCGCGGCGGTACGCGAGCAGCGCCGTCCGGCGGGATCGCCGCCGCAGCAGGGGCGGTATGGGCTGTGGTGGGTACACAGCGCGCACCGGCCGGCGGAAGTAGGAACGGGGCTGCGCCGGCTGTCAGACCCTCTGGGCGCAGGCCCAGGCGCCCGTGAGGGTTCGGGTGCAGCAGGACGTGGCGGACCGGCGGCTCGAGGGTGGCGAGTGGAGTTGGCGGTGCCGCGGCGGGCCGAGAACGGCCGGGGCCTGGAACAGCGGCATGCACAGTTGTTCGCCCAAGGACTTGAGCAGGCCCGTCTTCATGTGGAGCGGTTCGGGCATCTGGCCATCGCGCACACCGACGACGGGGCGCGGGAAGGGTTCGATCTGGGGCGGTGGCTAGCCAACCGGCGTACCGACGCGACGTCACTGACCGTGGAACAGACGGAACAGCTTCGACGCCTGGATGCATGGTGGAACCCGCCCTGGCCCGCCGACTGGCAGCGTGCCTGGTACCGCGCACGCGCCCATGTGCACGAGCAGGGGCCGGTGCACGGCGGCGACAACCTGGCCGGGCTGCCCGGCTGGCTTCAGCGGTGGCTGCGCCACCAGATCGCCAGCTATGGGCAGTTACATGATGGCCAGCGGGCGCTGCTGGCTGAGATCGGGTTGTCCACGGGCGAGGTCGAGCTGTTCCACACGTGGTCCGGGCGGCGGCGTCCGGTCGCCGATGGCCTGGCTGTCGCTCATGCCTACACTGCTCGCCACGGCCACCTCGCCGTGTCTCAGCCCACCGTCGTTGACGGTTTCGCGCTGGGGACCTGGCTCAGAAATCAACGCCAGCGGCAGCGCAGCCTCGGCCGGCTCACCCGGCTGGGACACCGCCTGACGGACCTCGATGCATGGTGGAACCCGCCCTGGCCGGTGGCCTGGCAACGCATGTGGTGGGCCTCCCGCTACCACATGACCGGGCTCCCGGACGGTGTTGAGTGGTGGCCCGACGCCCCGAACGACGAGCACGCCGCCACCTGGCTGCGCGAGCAAAGTGCACAAGGGGCACTGCTGTTGTCACAGCAGCGGCGTCTGATCGATGAGCTGCTGCCGCCGACCGGTGGGGTACCGGTGGGGCAGCCGCGGATCAGCAACGTCGCCTGGCAGACGCTTTCCGGGCTGCTGCCCGCGCGGTCGCACACCGGGGGCCGTCCCCGCAGCGAACGGCAGATCCTGGAAGCCATCGTCCACATCGCCTGCACCGAACAGCCGTGGACACGACTTCCCCCAGCCCTGGGCCCCTTCCAGGCCTGCTGGCGCCGCTTCCTTCGCTGGCGCGACGACGGCACCCTCAAACGAATCTGCCGCGCTGTCCTGCCTGAAGGGGACGCCATCTGGCAGCAACGGCTGGCCGCCTACATCGACACGTCTGCCTGAAGAGATCCGTAACCGCGTGGACCAAGAGCGTGGTGCGCATCTGATGGCGAGGTGTTCCTCAATACGGTGCGGTCAGAGCATCTGGCGCGAGCGTTGGCGGGCGGCCGGGCCGGCGGCCACCCGCGGGCGATGGGGGGCCACCCCGCTGGGGCGGGGGTGTGCCTGGGGGGGGGGGGGGTTGCGGGGCGGGGGGGGGTGGGGTGGGGGGTGGG
>NZ_JBICXA010000032.1:0-52126 GCF_043200035.1 Streptomyces sp. NPDC048504 | reverse complement strand
CTCAACCACGAGGAAGTACTCCAGGCGGGCCGGGATTCCGCCACGCAGATGGGGTCACTGCTGGCCCAGGTGCTCGGCCGGCTGTAGGCACCGTCGGGGGGGGGGGGGGGGGGGGGGGGGGGGGGGGGGGCCCGGGGGGGGGGGGCCCCCCCCGGGGGGGGGGGGGGCCCCCCACCGCCGTGTACCCGATGGCCAGAATGCCTTACGCCTTGGCCTCGGCGACCTCGGGAGCCGGGGTCGGCTCCCCGTCGGCCGATGCCTCAACTGCCTTACGGGCCTTGGGGATCAGGCTCGCGAGGAAGAAGGCCAGCAGCGCGGCTCCGGCACCGATCGCCATGACCACCTTGAAGCCGTTCTCCGACGGAAGGGCGTTGCCGCCGAAGTCGGTGGTCATCTGGGCCAGGATCACGCCGGCGATGGCGCTGGCGAAGGAGGTGCCCAGGGACCGCATCAGGGTGTTGAGGCTGTTCGCCGCGCCGGTCTGGGACGGGTCGACCGCGCCCATGATCAGGGCGGGCAGGGCGCCGTAGGTGAAGCCGACGCCGGCACCGATGATGCAGGACACCAGGACGAGGTGCCAGACCTCGGACATCAGCAGGATGTTGAGGGCGTAGCCGGAGGCCACGATCAGCGCGCCGATCATCAGGGTGACCTTCGGGCCCTTGGCCTTGGTGACGCGGGCGGACACGGCGGACATCGCCATCATGACCAGGCCCTGCGGGGCGAGCACCAGGCCGACCGCCAGCATCGACTTGCCCAGGCCGTAGCCGGTCTGCGTGGGCAGTTGCAGCAGCTGGGGGAGGACCAGGGACATCGCGAACATCGAGAAGCCGAGGGCGATCGAGGCCAGGTTGGTGAACAGCACCTGCGGCTTGGCGGTCGTCCGCAGGTCGACCAGCGGCTGCGGACTGCGCAGCTCGTACCAGCCCCAGGAGAGCAGGATCGACCCGGGGGCGATGCCGAGGATCAGCGTGGTCGCGCTGGTCCAGCCCCAGTCGGAGCCCTTGGAGATCGCGAGGAGCAGGGAGACCAGTCCGGCGGAGAGCCCGAGGGCGCCGACCAGGTCGAAGCGGCCGCCGGTGCGGACCCTGGACTCGGGCACGACCAGCAGGACCAGCAGGAAGGACGCGGCGCCGAGGACGGCGGAGACCCAGAAGAGGAGGTGCCAGTTGTAGTGGTCGGCGATGAAGGCGGCCGAGGGCAGACCCAGGGCGCCGCCGACGCCGAGCGAGGCGCTCATCAGCGCGGTGGAGCCGGCCAGCCGGTCGCTGGGCAGCACATCACGCATGATGCTGATGCCGAGCGGGACGACCGCGGCGGCCAGACCCTGGAGCGCGCGGCCGATGACCATCGGGACCAGCGAGTCGGCCAGGGCGCAGACGACCGAGCCCGTCACCAGCAGGATGATGCTGGTCAGCAGCATGCGGCGCTTGCCGAACATGTCACCGAGGCGGCCCACGACCGGGGTGGCCACGGCGGCTGCCAGCAGCGTGGCGGTGACCGCCCACGCCGTGTTCGACGCGGAGGCGTTCAGGTACTTCGGCAGCTCCGGGATGATCGGGATGACCAGGGTCTGCATCAGCGAGACGACAATTCCGGCGAGGGCCAGCACCGCGACGACGGCGTTCGACCTCGGCGGAGCGGAGGGACCCGCTTCGGCGGGTCGGGCAAGGGCGTCGGACATGGCAGTGCCTCCATCTGGAACGAGCGTGACGACCGGGACGAGCCGACTTGCTTGACTCACTCAACCATAATGAGATTGATTGACTTACGCAAGTGAATCCTGGGTGTGGGGCAGCGGCAGTTCGGTGACGACCTCGAAGCCGCCCTGGGGCCGGTGCCCGGCCCGGAGCCGGCCACCGGCGGACAGGGCGCGCTCGCGCATGCCGATCACGCCGTAGCCGTCGGCCGGAGCGGGGGAGGAAGGCGTCATGGGGGAGGCGGGAGCCGTCGTACCGCCGTGGTCGGTGACGGTGATGCCCAGCCGGTCGTGCGCGTAGCTGAGCCGCACCTCCGCCGAGCCGGTGCCAGCGTGCTTGGTCACGTTGGTGAGCGCTTCCTGCACGATGCGGTACGCCGTGAGATCCGCACCGGCGGACAACGGCCGTGGTCTGCCTTGGGTGTTGACGGTGACGGACAGTCCGGCGGGCTCGAACGAGGCGGCCAGCTCGGCGAGTTGGGCCAGTCCGGGCGCGGGCCCCGACGGGGTCTCGGAGTCGTCGGCGTGACGCAACAGGCCGACGGTGGCCTTGAGTTCGCGTACGGCCGACAGGGTGGTGCCCGCGAGTTCACCGGCGATCCGCTCGGCCTCCTCGGGCCGGCTGCGCATCAGCCGTACGACCGTGCCTGCCTGGAGGTTGGCCAGGACGAGGTGATGGGCGACGACGTCGTGGAGGTCGCGGGCGATCCGCATGCGTTCCTCGGTGACGCGGTGCCGTGCCTCCTTCTCCCGGGTCCGTTCCGCGTGGTCGGCGCGCGCCTGCACCGCCTCCAGGTAGGCCGCGCGGAGTCGGGTCGTGGTGCCGAGGGAGGTCGGAAGGAGCAGCCAGAAGGCCGGCCCGACCAGCTTCAGGACCAGCGGTTCGGTGTCGGGTCCCACGATCAGGGACGTGCCCAGGAGCAGGGTGATGCCGGAGGCGGTGAAGAGGTTCGCGGTGGTCCGGTCGGATCCGCGGGCCAGGGTGTAGAGCGCGACCATCAGCGGTCCGATCACCAGGACCGTGAGGATGTAGCCGAGCGCGGCCACGGCCATGGCGCAGCAGAGGGTGACCACCACCGTGGTGCGGGGCAGGGTGCGCCGCCACAGCAGCGCGAGGGACGCGAGACCCGCGACCAACACGCCTGGCCACCAAGGGACTTCGAGGTCGCGGCCCGGGAGCGTCATCACACTGCCCGGGAAGGAGCAGGCGAAGAGCGCGGCGGCGATGACCAGGTCGACGGTGCGGGGATGGCAGCGCAGTAGCCGATGCAGGCGGTGGATCATGGCGTGGGGATCATGAGGTGGGGATTCCTGTCCGGGAAGGCCGGCCGCGGTTCCCGCCGTCGACCCGTGGCCGACTGCGGGAACTTGCGGGCCCGCGCCTACTCGTCGAAGGTGACGACGATCTTCTCCGCCGCGCCCGGCGTCAGCGCCAGCTCGAAGGCCTGTCCGACCTCAGCGAAGGGCACACGGTGGCTGATCAGCTTGGCGAACCGCTCGTGGTGCTCGACGATCTCCCGCGTGACCTCGAAGATCTCGGTGGGGTAGCCCTGCGAGGCGATCAGCGTCAGCTCGCTGCGCAGCATCCCGCCGAGGTCGATGTCGGCGCCCTTCTTCTGTACGGCGACCATCACCAGCTTCGCGCCCCACTTCGCGGAGTCGACCGTGGTGTTGACGACCGCGGCGACACCGGCGGCGTCGATGTAGATGTCGGTGCCGGGGCGGGGCTGGCCGAGCGCGTTGGCGGCCTGGCCGTGCAGCTCGGTCAGCCGGGCGGTGACGTCCTCCTCGGCGGAGTTGATCACGGCGTCCGCGCCGACGGCGAGGGCGGTCTCCAGGCGTGAGGCGATGACGTCCGCTACGACGACGTGCTCGACCCCGCGCAGCTTGAGCCAGATGGCCGCGCCCAGACCGATGGGCCCGGCACCGAAGATGACGACCTTGTCGCCCGGCTCGGCCCCGGAACGGTTGACGGCGTGCCGGGCCACGGCCATCGGCTCGTTGAGCGCGGCGACATCGAACGGCACGGTGTCGGGGAAGACGGTGACGCTCTTGCCGATCACGCAGTCCTCCAGGAGGAGGTAGTCGCTCATGGCGCCGTGCTTGCCGCCGCAGCCGATGATCCCGGTGGGCGCGCCCTGCGGGTTGACGACCACCCGGTCCCCGGCCTTCAGGCCCTCGACCTCCGCGCCGACCTCGACGATCTCGCCGGCCGGCTCGTGGCCGAGGGGGACCGGGACCATGGCGCCGCCCGATCCGAACGGGCCGCCGCCGAGATGCAGGAAGAAGGTGTCGGTGCCGCAGATCCCGCAGGCGCGGATCTTCATCAGGGCGTCCTTCGGCCCGGGCACCGGACGCTCGACGTCCACCACGTCGATCTTGTCGACGGCGCCGGTCTGTACGGACTTCATCGTGGCCATGAGGGGGGACTCGCTTTCCATGTGCGTGAGGGGTGTCACCGGCCCGGCGGCGGACGGGGGGAGTACTCCGGTCGCCGGGCCGGTGACTGCGCCGTACTCCGTCCCCACGGCGTACGGGGCGGTGGGGACACCTCCGCTTAGGTGGCCCCAGCTCTGGACTTGCTTGAGTTAGGCAACCATAAATGCGTTACTTGAGTCAAGCAATCGTTCCAACATTGCTTAACTCAGGCAAGTAGCTGTTACGGTGGGCGCATGTCCACACTGCCACCCGTAACAGCGCCCGTTCCGGAGGACGTAGCCGAGATCGAGCGGGTCCTCACCCGTGTCGCCTACCTGGCCGGACGGGCCCGGCAGCATGAGCGGCTGATGGCGCTGGCCGGGCTGCCGCTGGACCGGGCCGCGGTGGCGATCCTCCGGTACATCTCCGAGAGCGAGCCGCTGCGCCCGGGTGTGCTGGCGGTCCGGATGTCCGTGGAGGCATCCCATGTCACGCGCCAGCTACGGCAGTTGGAGCAGCTCGGCCATGTGGTCCGCATCCCGGACCCCGACGACGGCCGCGCCCAGCGCGTCCAGCTCACCGACAGTGGCCTGGCCGCGGTCAACCGCATCCGGGACGCGAGCCGCCGCGGCATCGAGATGGCACTGATCCACTGGTCCGCCGAGGACCTACGGCAGCTCGCGGGCCTCTTCCACCGGCTGGTCGACGACTTCGTCACGCATGCGGAGGCGGCCGTGGTCGTGGAGCCGTCCGCCTGACAGCTCGGGAACCCGGCCGTACCCGGGACCCGGTACGCACCGCCGTCGGCCTGGACGTCGTAGTTCAGCGGTCCCGCACGTCGTGGCGTGCCCGCAGCGTCCACGAATTCGGCTGTTCAACCACCCAGCGCTTGGGCCGGGAGGCGACCTTGACGGTGATGCCGAGGGTGGTCTGTGCCCAGGTGCTGAACTCGTCCTCGAACCGTTCCTGCTCGTCGGAGATGGAGGCGAGTCGCCCGTGACCACGACCGGCCCCAACCGATGAACACCGTTCCTGCCCGTGCGGCCACCGTAGGGCTGGAGCCGATGCCCGCTCAGGTGTTGCCCTCGGTGGTCAGCAGTACGGCGGCTGGTTGGTCAGGGACGCTGCCACCCGCGTCCACACGCCGAACAGCCGACAGAGACTGGGCAGAGCGCCCTGCGCCTGGACGGTCCGGGTGTCCGTCAAGGTGACCCCTGGAATTCCGAGGAGCGTCGAAGCCACTGAAGCCGACTGCCGGCGGACCGTGAGGGACCGGTCCGCAGGGTCCGCAGACACCTTCGGCACTGTGGAGAGACCGACAGCGACCGCTTTCTCGATCGCCGCGCGTGCTTCTTCCGCCGGCCGCAGCTCTGCCGCGAAACGGTCCCGCGCGTACTTCACGGCCGCGGTCGTCACCGAGGCGTCCCGCTCCGTCATCTCTGCGCAGGCTCAGTCGTCACCGGTGGGGGACTGTCACCGGAACGCCGATGGCGGCCGCGGTGGCGGGGGCCGACCGGGTGGCCGCGTTCAACACCCCGTCCAGGAAACGGATCAGGTCCGCGAAGACCTCGGCGCGGTTCGTCTCGTGGAACACCTCGTGCCGGGCGCCCGGATACACGTACTCGGTCAACTCGCCGCCGCTCAACCGCTCCACGCCGACCCGGCTGCCGGCGAGCGGGACGAGCCGGTCGTCACCGCCGTGCAGCCAGAGCAGGGGGAGTCCGCCGATGTCCCCCAACTCGCCCACGGTCTTGAGGGTTTGGGCGAAGGCCTCCAGTGTCGGCCGCTTCATCGGACCGTGCCAGACCAGCGGATCCGCCGCGTACGCCGTACCGACGCCGGGGTCGCGGGAGAGCGAGGCCGGGCTGATCGGGATGTCGGGGATCTCGGGGAGGGCGAGCAGTCGGCCCGGCAGTTCCCAGGTGCCGATCACCGGTCCGGACAGGACGAGCGCGGCCAACTCGTCGCGGTAGCGCTGCGCGAAGCGGGATGCGATCAGGCCGCCCATGGAGTGGCCGATCAGGACGAGGGGGACGCCCGGGTGCGTGGCGCGGGCCAGGTCGGCGACGGCGTGCAGGTCCTTGACCACGTCCTCGAAGTCCTCGATCAGCACGCGCTCGCCGGCCGACGTGCCGTGGCCCTGATGGTCGGGGCCGAAGACCGCCGCGCCGTTCGTCAGCAATACGGCGGCCAACTCGGCGTAGCGGCCGATGTGTTCGCCGTATCCGTGCGCGACGAGGGCGACGTAGCGCGGGTGTTCGTGCGGCCACTCGCGTGCGGTGATCGTGCCCCGGGTGCCCGTGAGGGTGTGCTCGCGGGTGTCGGCCATGTGTCCTCCGGCGGTGTCGGGAAGGTCCTGGTCCCCGGTGATCCTCCCAGGTGGCCCTGCGGGTCGTCAGCACTCTGCCGCACCGGGGCACGGCGGGCAGGGGCCATCTGCCGAGACACTCCTTACGCTGCCAGATGTAAGGACATACCATCGGTCCTCGCATGAACACGATGACTCTCTGGCACATATCCGGCTGGGAATTCGCCGCCCTCGCCGCCGCGGCCCTGCTCGTCGGCTTCTCGAAGACCGCCGTGAGCGGGGCCAACACGGTCAGCCTGGCGATCTTCGCGGCCGTCCTGCCCGCCCGTGCCTCCACCGGCGTCCTGCTCCCGATCCTGATCGTCGGCGACGTCCTCGCCGTCCTCACCTACCGGCGGCACGCCCACTGGCCCACCCTGTGGCGGCTGTTCCCGGCGGTCGCGGCGGGAGTCGTGATCGGGACGCTGTTCCTGGTGTGGGCCGACGACGCGGTCGTACGGACGTCGATCGGGGCGATTCTGCTGTTCATGGCGGGGGTCACCCTGTGGCGCCGGCGCAAGGCGGAGGCCGCGGAGGCGGCTGCCGACGAGCCGGACTCCGTCACCACGAGGTCCGGCCGGGCGAAGGCACGCTCGTACGGTGTGCTCGGCGGTTTCACCACGATGGTCGCCAACGCCGGCGGCCCGGTGATGTCGATGTACCTGCTCTCCGCCGGCTTCCGGAAACTGGGTTTTCTCGGCACGTCGGCGTTCTTCTTCCTGATCGTCAACGTGACCAAGGTGCCCTTCAGTGTCGGGCTCGGTCTGATCGACGGGCACTCGCTCGTGCTTGACGCGGCGCTCGCGGCGTTCGTCGTGCCCGGTGCGTTGATCGGCAAATGGGCTGTGAACCGAATCAACCAGCGATTGTTCGAGCAACTCGTGATCGCGGCGACGATCATCGGCGGACTGCAACTGCTCCTCCGCTGACCCCTCGGCCCCGTGACCTCGTACGCTCGCCGCATGTCCCCGCACATCCTGATCCTCGGCGGCACCACCGAGGCACGTGAGCTGGCCACCGAGCTGACGGCCCTTCCCGAGGCAAGGGTGACCACGTCCCTCGCCGGGCGGGTGTCACGGCCGGGGGCGTCGGCAGGGGACGTACGGATCGGCGGGTTCGGCGGAGCCGAGGGGCTGGCCGCATGGCTGCGGGAGCACCGCGTGGACGCCGTAGTCGACGCCACCCACCCCTTCGCCGAGACGATCACCGCGAACGCGGCGCGGGCCGGTGCGGCGACCGGATTGCCCGTCGTCGTGCTGCGCAGGCCCGGGTGGCGGCCGGGTGCCGGGGACCACTGGCACACGGTCGCTTCCTTGAGCGAGGCCGCCGAGGCACTGCCCGCACTCGGGCGCCGGGTACTGCTCACCACCGGCCGTCTCGGGCTCGCCGCCTTCGCCCACCTCGCCCGACTGCACTTCGTCGTACGGTCGGTGGAGCCGCCCGAGCCCCCGATGCCGCCGGACGTCGAGGTGCTGCTGGCGCGCGGACCCTTCACGGTCGCCGACGAGGCGGCACTCCTGCGTGAGCACCGGATCGACGTGATCGTGACGAAGGACAGCGGGGGAGCGGCGACCGCAGCGAAACTCACGGCCGCGCGGGAGGCGGGCGTCCCCGTCGTGGTCGTACGACGACCGCCGTTGCCGGACGGAGTGGGCGCGGTCCCTGATGTCGCCGGGGTGCTGGAGCGGCTGGGGCTCAGCCCGGGGCGATGACCGTGGCCCGGAGGCGGTCCACCGCGCGCAGCACCTCGTCACGGTTCTTGGCGCTCTTCATCCAGGCCGGGAGCCGGGCGACCAGCGTCATCTTCTGCCCGATGTCGTACCAGGGCGCGCGTTCGCGCAGGTCGGCGGCGACGAACCGCCTGATCAGGTCAAGGTGTTGGAGGTTGTACGCCCACAGCTCCCCGTGCCTGGTGTCGGTCCGCAGCCACAGGGTGGGGTAGGAAGCGGCGCCGGGATGCCGCGAGAAACGGAACGGACGGCTGCCGTTCCGGCACAGGCCGCAGGACCGGCAGACCAGGCGTGCGTGCGGATGTGTCCCGCGGTCGGCGCTCGGTGGGGTGCACGGACGCCGTTCGAGGTGGGCGATCCGCTCGCAGCGCGGGCACCGGACCAGAATCGACGACGTGAAGTCGGCGCGGGTCGCGCGCGGGTCGTGGAAGCGCACGGGCGTCGGGGACATGCCGTGAGTATGACCACCGGCCCATTTACCCGGCATCCGGTTTTCAGGAGGCGGTGCTCCCCTCCAACTCCGCCGCGCGCTGCGGCAGTCCGGAGGAGAGGTCCTCCACCAGGAGGCGCTTGGCGATGGAGTCGACCGCGGCGCGCAGGTCCGTGCCCGAGGGGCGGCCGATGTCCTGCTGGACCCGGTCCTCCAGCCAGCTGCCCCACGCCTTGCCGATGACCTCGGCCTCGCGTTCGCCGGCCGCCGTGTGGGAGAGGAGGTACCCGTCGCGGGTCAGATAGCCCTCCTCGACCATGCGGTCGAAGACCGGGAGGAGTACCTCCGGAGGCATGTGCCGGCGGGCGGCGATCAGGCCGAGGCTCGCGTGGCCGACCATCCTGCTGAAGAGTTCGACCTGCATCACGGCCCAGGCACCGGCGATGTCCAGCCGGGTGTCGGAGTTCGTGATGATCCGCCGGGCGGTGTCCAGGTCGGTACTGCCGATGACCTTGCCCACGGCCGTTTCGAGGAGCCGCTGCGAGTCCCCGCCGCGCGGTTGCGCGAAGCCCTCGCCCATGTCGGTGGAGCCCTTGCGCGCACTGTCGCGCAGCTCGACCTGCTTGAGGAAGAGGGCCACGACGAAGCCGATCACCGCGACCGGGACCGTCCACCGGAACACCGTCTGGATGGTGTCGGCGTACGCGTTGATGATCGGCGCCGCGGCGGCGTGCGGCAGCTTGTGCAGACCCTCGGGGCTGGTCGCCGCCTCGGTGATCACGGCCGGATTCAGCGCACTGGCCTTCGCGGCCGAGGTGATCCCGTCCTTGAGGTTGGGCCCCAGGCTGTTGGCGTAGATCGTGCCGAAGACGGCGGTGCCGAACGAACTGCCCAGCGTACGG
The DNA here is from genome assembly GCF_043200035.1 of Streptomyces sp. NPDC048504. Lineage (NCBI taxonomy): Bacteria > Bacillati > Actinomycetota > Actinomycetes > Kitasatosporales > Streptomycetaceae > Streptomyces > Streptomyces sp. NPDC048504. The sequence continues at coordinate 42,600 of NZ_JBICXA010000032.1, read as the reverse complement.
AAGAAGGTGACGCCGGAGGTCGCGGTGCCGAGATCGGTGTACTCGACGGTGTTCTGCACGGCGATCGTCAGCACCTGCATGCACAGGCCGATACCGGTGCCGAGCACGAACATGTACACCGATTCCAGGAACGCGCCGGTGCCCGGGCCCATGAGGGACATCAGATACAGCCCGACGCCCATCACCGCGGAGCCGATGATCGGGAAGACGCGGTACTGGCCGGTCTTGCTGACCACGTTGCCGCTGAAGACGGACGCGATCAGCAGCCCGATCACCATGGGCAGCGTCCGCACCCCGGAGACGGTGGCCGAGTCGCCGTCGACGTACTGCAGATAGGTCGGCAGATACGTCAGCGCGCCGAGCATCGCGAAACCGACGATGAAGCTGAGGATCGAGCAGACCGTGAACACCGGGTTGGTGAACAGCCGCATGGGCAGCATGGGTTGTACCGCCCGGGTCTCCACCCAGCAGAACAGGCCGAGCGCGATCACACCGCCCACGAACAGGCCGATGATGGTCGCCGAACCCCACGCGTACTCGTTGCCGCCCCAACTCGTCGCCAGGATCAGGGAGCTCGCGCCGACCGCGACGAGCGCGATGCCCAGGTAGTCGATGACGGGCCGCACCGCCGACTTGACCACGGGGATGGTGCGGGCCGCCGCGATGACGACGACGATCGCGATGGGGACGTTGACGTAGAACGCCCAGCGCCAGGTGAGGTGGTCGGTGAACAGGCCGCCCAGGAGCGGTCCGATGACCGTGGCGACGCCGAACACCGCGCCGATCGCGCCCTGGTACTTGCCGCGTTCCCGCAGCGGGATGACGTCGGCGATCAGCGCCATCGCCGTCACCATCAGACCGCCCGCGCCGATGCCCTGCACGGCCCGCCAGGCGATCAGCAGCGTCATGTTGGTGGAGAGACCGCACAGGAACGAGCCCGTGATGAACACGATCGCCGAGACCTGGAAGACCACCTTGCGGCCGAACAGGTCGCCGAACTTGCCGACCAGCACGGTCGCGACGGTCTCCGCGAGCAGATAGGCGGTGACTACCCAGGACATGTGCGCGGCACCGCCCAGGTCCGACACGATCGTCGGCAGGGCCGTACCGACGATCGTCTGGTCGAGGGCCGCCAGCAGCATGCCCAGCATGATCGTCACGAAGACGACGTTGCGGCGGCGGGAGTCCAGCACGGGGGGCTGCTGCGCGGAGGGCAGCGCGGTTTCCTCGGCGACTGTCACGAGGTCACTTTCACACCGGTAGGCCCCTCCTGCATACGGGGCGGTCCACTCGGGTGCCCCGCTGTCCCTGCCCGCTACTCGTTCTTCGGGTGGCGGCGCAGCAGATACGTGTCCATGATCCAGCCCTTGCGCTCACGGGCCTCCGCGCGCAGCCGCTCGATGCGCGGGGCGGCCTCGGCTATCGGACCTGAGGCGAGGATCTCGTCCGGGGTGCCCAGGTAGGCGCCCCAGTAGATGTCGATGTCCTGGTCGGCGTACCGCCGGAACGCCTGGTGCGCGTCCAGCATCACGACCACGTCGTCCACGTCTTCCGGGAACCTCTCGGACAGCCGCCGACCCGTGGTGATCTGCACCGGCCGCGCGACCCGGTTCAACCCCGTGCGGTGCCGGGCGACGAGCGCCGAGACACTGCTGATGCCGGGCACGACGTCGTACTCGAACTCCACCGCACCCCGCTCCAGGATCTCCTCCAGGATGCCGAGCGTGCTGTCGTACAGCGAAGGATCGCCCCACACCAGGAAGGCGCCGCTCTCGTCCTCGCCCAACTCCTCGGCGATGAGCCGCTCATAGATCTCCGCGCGGGCACTGCGCCAGTCCCCGACCGCGGGCGAGTACGCGGCACCCCCGGCCTTCCGGTCCCGCTCCGGGTCCCGCGCCTCGACCAGGCGGTACGTCCCTTCCGGTATGTGCGCGTCGAGCATGTCCCGGCGGAGCCGGGTGAGGTCCGACTTCACCTCGCCCTTGTCGAGAATGAAGAACACGTCCGTGCTCCGCAGCACCCTGACCGCCTGCAGGGTCAGCTGCTCCGGGTCGCCCGCACCGATACCGATGACATGAATCTTTCGCACACCCCCGAGTCTGCCCCACGCCACTGACAGTCCGTACACCGCACCGACACGCAACGGTATGGACCGGTCCACACTGGGACAGTTCCGGCTACGACGTCCCGCGCAGCCGAGGCGCCCGCGCCCCCGCGTCGACACTCCCGCCGCCCCGCTCCACGTCGTCCCCGAGCCCCCGCGCCCAGGCCGCGACCCCCGCGAGATCCATCCCGTACGGCCGCTCCCGCCCCGACCGGGACGCCCACTCCTCGACGCCCCCGGCACCGCGCCGCAGCAGCCGGGCCCCGCCGGTGACGTTGCCCCGGGCCGCGTGCGTGAGGCCCACGGCGAGCTGGGCGAGGCCGCGCCACAGGGCACGTTCCTCGTCCGGCCCCGACTTCCAGGCGTCCTCGAAGACCTCGTGCGCGTGGAACGGTTTCCCCTCGTCGAGCAGCGCCTGCGCCTCGACGACGGTCTCCTCCGGCGCCCGCACGACCCCCTCGGGCTGCCGCGCCACACCGTCCGCGTCGTACGGCAACGGCCGCCCGAGCCCGTCCCGAGGCCGGGCATTGCGCGCCCGACCCTCGCCGTCCCGGTCCCGCGCGCCGGCCGTACCGCCTGAGGTTGTGTCGCTCATGCGACGATTGTCCCGCGCCCGGCACCGGCTTCGGCGCACCCCCGGGCGTGGGGTAAAGTGCTGTACGCGCGATCACGCGGTTCTCCGTGGGAAGCGCACCGGGACGTGGCGCAGCTTGGTAGCGCACTTGACTGGGGGTCAAGGGGTCGCAGGTTCAAATCCTGTCGTCCCGACTTTTCGAAGTCGTAGGTCAGAGGCCGTTTCAGACAGGATCTGGAGTGGCCTTTTGATCTTTTCCGGGGACCAGGTGGGGACGAGTCCCGCTTGAGCGCGGCCGAAGCCCACTTCAGGACTGGCGGGCCCTCGGCAAGGGCCGCACCGACCTGGTGAGGGCCCTGCTGGTGCCGACGAACCGCGAAGTCTCCCGGTGACCGACCATTCGAGGTTCCAGCTTCGAAAGTGATCGCACCGGCAACGGCACCTCCTGGAGTCGAGGGGCGGCCCGCACGCGCGGACCGCCCCGGTGGTGCTGTCAGACCGGCAGGTTCAGGGGATGCTCTGGTACAGCCGGGTCTGCAGCCAAAGCGGCAGCGATCTCGGCGACTTCGACCTCGGCGGCAACGCAGACCAAGGCCATGTCGAGGTACATACCTGCTGTTCGCTGAACAGTTGCTCCTGCTGAGCCGCCTGCTGCCGCTGTCTGACTTCAAGCCGTAATTGGGGATGGGGGCAGATGCGTACCGTGAGGACGGGTCCGCCCCTGCCCCTGTCCGAGAGGCGCCTTCCTTGTCCTCGACGCTCTACCGAGTACGCGAACCCTTCCCCGACGCGGTGAGCGCGCTGTCGCGGGCGCGGAGCAATTTGCGTACGCACTCGGCACGTTCGTCACTGCCCGGTTCGGTGTAATGCTTCCTTCTGCCCCGCAGAGGGGCGGACGTGTTCCCGCGGCAATGCCCCACCTCGCGGTGACGACGCACCGCCATCTTGCTTCCGGAGATCAACCGCAGACAGGGCCAGCCTGACCCCCCTTCCTCCTGGCGGCGGACTTCAGGGAGGACTGCTGCTGCCGCGAATGGGATGCCCGCTTTTGTCCCTGTGACGGCGAACCCCATGGGCGCCGTGCCGAGGACGACGGCGGTCGAGGCGGGTGAGGTCGCGGACTTGGATGCCGCAGGGATGCACTCACGTCGACTGTTCGGTGCGGTCGAAGAACGCGGGAGGATACGGAGCGGCCGGCCGCGTACTGGTCGGCCGCCGCGTCAGACGAATGGGCGCGTGAGTTGGTGGTCATCCCACAGCCCCACCAACTGCCCGCCCCGGTCGGGAGTTCGCCGTCCCGCTGCGCTGCTGCGACCTGGCACAGGTTGCTCGGGCGGCTTCCCCGTGTGCCGGGAACGGCTCTGCGGCCGGTCCCGGCACCGAGATGGTCACGGCTTGCGCGCGACCGCTCCGTACATCGCGATGTCCTCGTCGCGTATGTTCTGCTCGCCCGTGCCGTCCGGGTGCCACTTGTGGACCTGGACGATGCCGGGTTCGACCAGCTCAAGACCGTCGAAGAACTCGTGGGCCTCGTCGATGGTGCGCAGCCGCATCGGCATGTCGCGGGCCGCGTACTCGCGGGCGACGCGGCCCACCTCCTGCGGCGCGAACTCGGCGGTGCCGATCGACATCGCGAGGTAGCTGCCCGAGGGGAGAGGCTCCAGCAGGCGCCGTACGACGCCCACCGCGTCGTCCGCGTCGAGCATGAAGTGCACGATGGCGATCACCGTCAGCGCCACCGGCCGGGAGAGGTCCAGGGTCTCGCGCAGCTCCGGCGCGTCGAGGATCGTGGACGGTTCACGGAAGTCGGCCTCGATGTACGACGTCCTGCCCTCGGCCGTGCTGGAGAGCAGACCCTGGGAGAGGGTGAGGACGATGGGGTCGTTGTCGACGTAGACCACCCGTGACTCGGGAGCTACCTGCTGGGCGATCTCGTGCAGGTTCGGGGAGGTGGGGATGCCGGTGCCGACGTCCAGGAACTGGCGTACGCCCGCCTCCTCGGCGAGCCAGCGCACGGCCCGGTTCATCCAGTCCCGGTTGGCGCGCATGTGGATCGGGAGCGCGGGCCACTCCCGGGACATGGCGTCGCCCGCCTCCTTGTCGGCGGGGTAGTAGTCCTTCCCGCCCATGATGTAGTCGTAGATCCGCGCGGAGTGCGCGTGCTCGGTGTCGATGCGGTCGGCCGGCCATCCGTTGTCGGGCAACGCCGTGTCTCCCATGCGAGTCGTGGAGTTTCGGGATGAACGCTCAGTAAAACAAGGGGGGTTCAGAGGAGGAAGTCGGCGTCACCCGCCTTCACACCCGTGACGAAGCTCGTCATTTCGCGCGGTGTGAAAACCAGCGCCGGGCCGTCGGGGTCGGTCGACTGACGTACGGCGACGCGTCCGTCGGCGAGCTTCTTCACTTCCACGCAGGCGCCCCCCGCGTCGTCGCTCCACGGCTTGGTCCAGCCGCGCGCGCCCAGGTTCCGGGACGGTATGCCGTTGCGTATGGGGTGGTGCACGTCAGAGCTCCTTGCGAATCGCACCGAGGAGGGCCTCGGTCTTGCGGGCGGGCGCCGCCTGGGCGCCCAGCCGGTCCAGGGCCTCGCGGTACACCACGACGTCGTCGCCCTTGTCCAGGTAGACAGCGCCCACCAGGCCGTTGAGATAGACGACGTCGGGCAGTTCGGGTGCCCGGAACCGGAAGAGGTGGAACGCCCCGGCTCGCATCGCCGGGTGCGGGCCGTTGGCGAACGGCATGATCTGCAGCGTCACATGAGGCAGCCGGTTGACCTCGATCAAGTGGTCGACCTGGGCGCGCATCACCGCGGCACCCCCGACCGGCCACCTCAGCACCGTCTCGTCCATCACGACCCACACCCGCGGCGGCGCCTCGCGGGTCAGCAGTTCCTGGCGGCGCATGCGCAGGGCGACCCGGCGCTCCGTGGCCTCGGTGGGGGCGTGCGGGTTGCCCGCGCCGAGCAGGGCCCGTGCGTACTCCTCGGTCTGCAACAGCCCGTGGACGAACTCGTTCTCGTAGGCGCGGACCTGCAACGCCGCCTGCTCCAGGCTCAGATACGCGGCGAACCAGTCCGGCATGACATCGCGGTAGGTGTGCCACCAGCCGCGCTTGCTGGCCTCGCGGACCGACTTCAGGAAGGTGTCGATCTCCTGACGGTCCGTCACCCCATAGACCTGCAGCAGCTTTTCGGCGTCCGCCAGGCGCAGCCGGGCCACCTTGGCGGCCTCCATCCGGCGGATCGTGGAGTGGCTGACACCGATGGCCTCGCCCGCCTCCTCGTACGTGAGTCCCGCCCGGGTCCGCAGTTCCTCCAGCTGGCGGCCGAGGATCATGCGCAGGACGGAGGGGACGCCGCCCCAGTCGGTCTCTGCGGTCACCGTCTACCTCCCTTGCGCCTCCAGCTCCGGGCGGCAGTCTGGCAGGGGCTCGCTCTTCACAGACTCTTTCGATCACTTCCTGGCAGAAGCAGCATGCACTTCGCTACGTGCAATTTTCAACTTGCCGGTTGCGAGGCGTTGTTGGCAGATGCCACAGTAAGCATGTCGTCACAGCTCGTCGAAGAGCTGGACGGCGCAGCCCAGTTGGGGGAAAGGGCTGTGACCTGCGTTGGCCCGGCAGGGTCGCCATCCGCGCCTCGTGCGCGGCCGGTCGGCGCGATACCGGCACCGCCCAGGGTGCGAAGGCACACGAAAGGCGTACGGCGATGGCTCCGCCCTCTGTCCCCCAGCCGCTGGATCGACCTCCCGGAGGCGAGCGCCCTGGCCGACTCCCTGGGCCGCAAGGCCCCGGCCGGCTCGTCTCCGGGAACCAACACCCGCGCCACAGCCATCTGTTCGGCCTGCCGGCGACCCCGGCGTCAGCCGGTCTGGCCCGCAGAACCGTGGACGAACTGCTCATCGCCTGGGGCGTCCGCGAAGTCGTCCGGGACAACGCTGTCGTCGTGACCTCCGAACTCGTCACCAACGCGCTCACACACTCCGCGAGTGACTGGATCGTCTGTGAGGTGCGGAGCACGGACGGAGTCCTCCGGATCGAGGTCGAGGACCAGAACCGCGGTCCCACGCTCCCGGTACCCGGTCGGCCCGGCCCCGACGACCAGGGCGGGCGCGGGCTCCTGCTCGTCGCAGAGCTCAGCAGCGACTGGGGAACGGCGGACATCCCGCACCGGTCCGGGCGGATCGTCTGGGCCGAACTGGCCACGGACGCCGACGAACCCGTCCCGCCCTGACGCCCGCCTGGCCGGCCCCAGCTCCCCGCCCGGCCCATCCCCCCACTCGGCCGAAGGGTCCCCCCCATGTACCGATCGCGCAGCCGCGACCCGATCCCGTCCTCCTCCGAACCGTTGGCTCACAGCTTCACTCCACCCCCGAATCCCGCCGAGCCGCCGACGCACGACCGCATCGCGTCCGGACGCCTGGTGATCCCCGCGCCGTTACGCGCAAACCTCGGATACGACGCCGTGGGCATGCCCCGGGAACACGGGGAACGCATCCTGGACCATGTGCAGCGTGTCGGCTGCATCTTCGCCGACGCCCGGCGCTGGTGGTGGATCGTGCCGGCCGGCTCGCACATCGGCGTCATCTGGCCGCCGTCCGTCAGCTATGCGATCGGCGCCCAGGTGGCCGACCCCTCCTGGACGAGCACCCGACCGAAACCGGGCCTGGAGCATCCCCGTCTGATCCATTCCCCCGAGACCGGGCAGCCCTACACGCCGCCGATACCCCTGTACTTCCTCACCTGCCGTGTCGCCGGCAGCCCTCCGCTCTGGTCGCTGGACGCGGCAGACTGACCAGCCGCAGCCGACGTCCGGGTTCAGGTGGTGCCGGGTGCCACCGCCGCGCGGGCCGCGCCCACCAGTGCGGCGTCCCCCGCGGAGCCGGCAGGCCGTATCGCACGAACTCCGGGAGGCAGTGGATCCGCGCGGGTGCGCGGGGAGTCCGGTGTCCAACCCCCAGTCACGAGACCGGTGGACAGGGCGGGGGCGACGAGGTCCCAGGAGCGGGCCATGGAGCCTCCGACGACCAGGGCGGTCGCGCCGAAGCCCACCATGCGCGGGCCCAGTACGAGGCCCAGTCCGGTGAAGGCCTCGTCCAGTACCCACCGGGCCCGCTCCTCCCCGGCCCGGGCTCGTCCGGCGATGTCGCTCACGTCGGCGGCGGGGTCGCCGTAGCGGGCGAGGATCGCGCGGCGGGAGACGGTGTCCTCCAGCGGCCGGCCGTCGATCTCGGTGAGGTCCATCCGTCCCTCGGGCGGTATGCCGGGACCGGTGTCGCAGATGCGGCCGTCGGCGAGGAAAGCCGAGCCGACACCGGTGCCGAGCGTGATGCCCACGGCGCGGCGGTGCCCGCGGACAGTGCCCGCGGACCACTCGCCGGTCAGGAAGGCGTGGGCGTCGTTGAGGAACACGACGTCGCCGGGGCGCTGTGGTAGTTCGTGGAGAAGTGCTCGCCGCACGTCCATCCCGTACAGGGCGTCGAACTTGCCCACGCCCTTGAAGAGGGCGATCCCTTGCGTAGTCGAACGGCCCGGGCACCGCCACGCCCCACCGCGCACCAGGATGCACCGGCAGTCCGTCGGCGCAGCGGCGTACGGTGCCGAGAACGGCTTCGGCGTCGCCGTGCGCGTCGAGCGGCTCGCGCGTACGGCTGGTGACACGGCAGTCGCGCGGGTCGACGAGCGCCGCGGTGACATGGGTGCCGCCGATCTCCAGGACAGGGATCAACGGACCAACGCCTTCACGACACGCACCGGGCCGCCTGGTGCTGCTCGCAGGGTGTAACGGCCTACCGCGGCCGGTACGGTGAGCGTCTCCGCATACGAGAGTTCGTGCCGGTCTCCGGCCGCCGTGTGCACCGTGACGCCGTCCCCTTCCACCACGTTCAGGATGTGGAACCGCCCCTGCGTGTCGTCGGCCGCCTCGGCCCCGGCGTCGAGGACGAACCTCCTGACCTCGTAGAACATCTCGGCCAGCGCGCCGATGACCTCCTCCCGCCAACCGGTGCCCTCGCGCAGGGTGCGCGGCCTTTGCACCAGGTCACGGGCGACGGCCTCCCCGCGTCGTCCGGTCTCCAGGTTCGCGAACCCGTGCTCGTAGGGGAGGGGGCGCGCGTTGCCGTCGGTACCGGGCCGCAGCCAGTCGTAGAACCTCAGGCTGTACAGATAGGGGGTGGCGCTGATCTCCAGCACGAGGTTGCCCGCGCCGCTGGCGTGCGGGGTGCCCGCCGGGATCATGAACAATTGGCCCTGCTCGGCGGGGAAGGTCAGGACGTGGTCCTCGGGGTTCATCGGTACTCCGTCGGCGATGGACCGTTCCACCTCCTTGCGGAAGACGTCCACGTCGGCGTTCTCGCGCAGGCCGAGGAACACCTTGGTGCCGGTGCTGCCGAGGGTCAGGTAGTACGTCTCGTGCTGGGTGTACGCCCAGCCGAAACGCTCGCGCATGTACGGCTCCTTGGGGTGGCAGTGCACGGAGAGGCTGCCGCCGCCGACGGTGTCCAGGTAGTCGAAGCGGATCGGGAAGGATGTGCCGAAGCGGGCGTGCGCCTCAGCCCCCAGCACGCTCAACGGTTCGAGCACGCACAGGAGTTGGAACGGCACCTCGGCCTGAGCCTCCGGTCCGGTGCCGATGAGGATGCCGGCCTCGGGTGCGATCAGTTCGTAACCGAGCGCGGTGTTGGGGGAGTCGGGGTTGAAGCCGAGCTCGCGCTGTGCCCAACGGCCGCCCCAGGGCGTGGAGTTGAAGTACGGGCGGGTACGGACCGGCTTGCGGGCCAGGGCGGCGTACGTGGCGCGCAGGCCCGCTCCGTCGATCCACGCCGGGTGGTCGGGGCGCTGCATGTCGAGCCAGGCGTCGAGGTGGGGTGCGAGTGCGTCGCGGTGCCGGTCGATCATCGGCCAGTCGATGTAGAAGAGCCGCCTGAAGCCGGGCTTCTCGTCCGGCAGTCCGAGGTTGGCGCCCGGCTCACCCGCTCCGACGGCGGCCTCCGCGCAGCGCTTGGGCACATCGGCGTACCAGAGCAGGTCGTGCTCGACGAGGGCGGCGCCGGGGCCGTAGACGAGGAGGAGTCCTGCCTGTGGTGGTGCGGGTGCCGGGAGGGTCTCGAAGAGGTCGTCGAGGGAGTTGTCGGCGAGTTTGCGGAAGTAGGGGTCGGTGGCGTCCGCCGGATGTTCGGTACGGCTTCTGACGCGCGCCGGCGGTGCGTAGTGGCTCCGTATGTCGAGCAGGGTGACGGGGGTGCCGCGGCCGGTCAGCTCGTGTGCGAGGCGGTCAGCGAGGAGGGACCAGTCGACGGACGGAGGTCCCTCGATGGCCAACACCGCTGGGCCGTCGGGGAGTTGGGAGGCCACTGCCTGCCATCCGGTGCGGAGGACGGCCTGTGGGGCGGGGGCGTAGCGCGGATCGAGCCGGTACACACGGACTCCTCTGCAGACAGGGGGCGGCGCTCATTCCTTGCTCGATCCGGCGAGCATCCCGGACACCAGGGTGCGCTGGGAGAAGAGGAAGAGCACCAGGACAGGAAGGATGGCGACGACGATGGCCAGGGCCAGTTCGGGGATGGTGATGTTCAGGCCGGCGCCGGCGACGGGGTTGAACGACGGTGTGGAGGTGAGGAGTTGGTTCAGGCCCACCTGGACGGGGAACTGCTCGCTGTTCGGCAGGACGAGGTAGGGCAGGAAGAAGTTGTTCCAGTTGCCCACGAAGCTGAAGAACGCGACCAGTCCGACGACCGGCTTGGCGAGCGGGAGCGCGATGCGCGCGAAGAGCTGCCACTCCGTGCAGCCGTCGATGCGCGCGGCGGACAGCAGGTCCCTGGGGAGGCTGCTCCCGAAGTAGATGTAGACCAGGTACACGCCGAACGGATAGAAGGAGAAGGGGAGTATCACCGACCAGATCGTGCCGATGAGGTGGAAGCGGTTGAGCTCCAGGAAGATCGGCAGCACCAGGGTGGCCTGCGGCATGATCATGGTGACCAGGGTGATCACGAGGAGTGCCTTGCGGCCCCGGAACTTCGTCAGCGCCAGCGCGTAGCCGGCCGGAACGCTGACGGCCAGCGTCAGGACGAGCGAACCGCCCGAGTAGATGGCCGAGTTGAGCAGCCACCTCGTCATGGCGCCGTCCTGGAAGGCGAACAAGTGCCGCCAGGCCGTGCCTATTTGATGGAACGAACCGAAGGAGAGCGGGTTGTCCCGCACCACTTCGCCGGCCGTCTTCGACGGTGCCAGCAGCAGCCAGATCACCGGCAGCACGAAGAACACCAGGAGAAAGGCCAGGAGGAGCCCAACGACCAGGAATGGGAGGCTCCTTGACGGGCGGACGCGTCGCCTCACGGCCGTCAGGAAGAGAGTCGTCTGTGTCATTTCTCGTCCAACGTGAACAGGTTCGAGCGGGCGACCAGGAGACCGGCGGCGAGGAGACCTACGGCGAGGAGGACGACGGAGATGGCGGCGGCGCCGTTGAAGTCGCCCTGCTGGAAGGCGTAGACGTAGGCCAGTTGGTTGGGTGACCAGGTGGGGCTCACCCTGCCGAGGCTGGCGGTCTGGAGCAGTTGGGGTTCGACGAACAACTGGGTGCCCGTCGCGAAGGCCATGATCGCCATGTAGACGATCCACTGCCGGATCATCGGGATCTGGATGTGCCAGGCGGTGCGCCACGGGCCCGCGCCGTCCATGCGGGCCGCTTCCAGGACCTCGTCGGGGATGTTGTTCAACGCCCCGTACATCACGACCATCCAGCCTCCGGCGCCGGTCCAGAAGGCGATCAGCATGAGGATCAGCGGCAGGTTGCCGGGCGCCAGGACGGCGGCGAACGTCTTGAACCCCAGGGCGGTGAGCAGCCACGACACCGGGCTGACGTCGGGGTCCAGCATGAACAGCCAGACCAGTACGCTCGCCACTCCGGCGAGGGCGCCGGGGATGTAGTAGAGGAAGCGGAAGAGCGCCGAGGTGCCTGGCCGCACGCGGCTGCGCAGGACCACGGCGGTCAGCACGACCAGGACGACGAGCGTCACCAGCCACATGACCAGATAGACCAGCATGTGGGTGAAGGCCGGGGCGAAGCGGTAGTCCTGGACGACCTTCACGAACTGGTTGAGTCCGGTGAACTGGCCCCGGTCGTTGGTGAGCGACAGATAGAACGCGTATCCGGTGGGAAAGACGCCGAACGCGAGCAGCAGCAGCGCGTATCCCGCGACGAAGAAGCAGCCCGCGCGACCGCGGCCCGTGCGCCGCGGCGTGGTGCCGCGGCGCACGGGGGAGACGGTGACGCGCTCGGTCTCCAGCAAGGTCACTGATCGACCACCTTGTAGCCCTGGGTCTTTGCCTCGCCGGCGATCTCCCGCTGCCAGGCCGGCAGCGTCTCGGTCAGGCTCTTTCCGGCGGTCAGGGCCGGGAGTACGACGCTGGACCAGGCGGTGGAGTCCGAGAACCTGGTGTTCGACCAGCCGGTCCACACCTCGTTCGCGGCCTGCTCGAACGGCCCGCTCACATCATTGGCGAAGTAGTCCTTGTTGGCCGGGTTCGCCAGCCACGCCTTCGCTGCCTGCGTGTAGGCCGGATAGGTCGGCGCGGTCGCCTGGTTCGCGTCGGAGGTGGTCAGCCAAGTGACCAGGTCCGAGGACGCCTTGAGGTTGGCGCTGTGCGAGGACACCATCCACACGCCGCCGCCTACGTTGCCCGTGGCGGCCGTGCTCTCTCCCTGCCAGGTCAGAGGGGGAGCCGCGGCGATCTGCTTGGCCGGGGTCTTGAAGCCGGCCTTGAACAGGTACTGGCCGTACCACGAAGGGCCGTACGCCATAAGGACTTTGGAGCCGCTGTTCTTGGCGAAGCCCTGGCTGAAGAACCCCTGGGTGGCGATGGCCTTGGCGCTGATCAGGTGGTCCAGCAGTGTCGCCATCCGGGTGCACTTCGGGTCCTGGAGGTCGGTGCGCAGGGTGTCCGGCTTCGTCAGGCTGAACGCCGGGCACTGGCCCGACCAGAAGTACGACTCATGGGAGTTGGTGTCGCCGACCGAACCGACGAGGTAGCCGGGGTGCTCCTTGGCGACCTTCGTGCCGAGGGCCTCGTAGTCCTCCCATGTGGTGGGGACCTGGTAACCCCACTTGTCCATGAGGGACTTGTTGTACCAGAGGACGACCTGCGCGATGTCGTTGCGCATGCAGTAGGTGTGGCCGTTGAACTGACAGGGCGTCAGGGAGCCCTTGGCGAAGCCGTCCAGGGTGCTCTGCGGGACGAGCTTCTCGTCCAGGGGCGCGGCGAACGGCTGCGCGCCTGGCTTGGTGGCCTCCGACGCCCAGGTCACGTCCGTCGGCGTGCCGAACACCACGTCCGGCCACCCGCTGCCGGTCCTGTCGAACAGCTGCACCTTCGACTGCAGATACGTCGACCCGTCGGCGCCGCCGTCGTACGTGACGATCTTCATCCTCACGTCCGGGTGCGCCTTCTGGTACGCCTGCACCGACGGCAGCCGGGTCGAGTCGGCCCACACCGTTATCTGCGAACTCGCCTTCTGCGCAACCGGCTTGAACGCCGACTGCTTGGCGGCGGATGGGGTGGTGGTGTCGGCGCTGGCGCAGCCGGCCAGGGCGGCCGCGGTGGCCAGGGACAGCGTGACGGCGGCCGCGCGGAGCAGCGAGTGACGCCGGCCGGTTCTCGGAGATCGGGAAGACTCCATCGTCTTGCCTTGCCTTTCTGTTCTTGCGCCGCTCAGCGCGGTTGCTCGACGAACGGCAGGAGTTGGCTGCCGTAGCCGAAATCGAGGGGGAGGGCTATGCCGGGCCCCGTGGGGGCGTGCACCAGGCCCTGGTCGTCCACGTGGCGCTCTCGGACGACGTTCACCGAGGTCACCAGGGACTCGTAGTAGGTGGTGTTGGCGATGGCCATGCACAGGTGGTGGTTGGGGATGTCCGAACCGTGCACCTCGGCCCGCAGCCGGTAGGCGTCGGCGAGATGCGCGGTGCGCATGGCGCCGGTGATGCCGCCCCGGAGGGTGGTGCCGGCCCGGACGCCGAAGGTGGCGGCACCGGCCCGGATGAAGTCCGCAGCGTTCATGTGCGCACCGTCGGAGGTCTCGGCCACCAGAAGCGGTACGTCCACGGTCTCGGCGAGCCTCTGATAGGCGGAGATGCTGAACTCCCGCATCGGCTCCTCGTACCAGAGGTAGTCCGCTTCGGAGAGCGCCCGCCCCAGCCGGATCGCGTCGGGCAGGTCGAAGCCCGCCGAACCGTCGTACATGAGCGGGACGTCGGGACCGACGTGCTCGCGCAGGGCCAGGCACAGTTCCGCGTCACGGCGTGCGTCGCCCCAGGCGTGCAGTTTGATCCCGCGATATCCGAGGGCCAGGCACTGGTCCGCCACGTCGAGGAACTCCGTGATGCTCGCGAACGTCGAGGTGGAGGCGTAGGCGGGGATGGCGTCCCGGAAACCGCCGAGCAGGCGCCAGACCGGCTCGCCGTGGTAGCGGCCGGCCAGGTCCCACAGGGCGGTGTCGATCAACCCCAGGGTGGGGAGCGGGAGTTCGTGGATACGGTCCAGCTCCCACACCCGGTGCCACAGCCACTCCCGCTGGAACGGGTCGGCTCCGACCAGTTCCGCACGGAAGACCCGGCCGACCAGGTCCCGCAGGGTGGAGTGGGCGCCGGGGCGAGCGAACACCGCCACGCCCTCGGCTCCCTCGTCCGTCCCGATGTGCAGGACCGCGCCGTCGCCCACCGGAGCGCTTCCGCTCAGTCCGTCGCGCCAGCGGAAGGGCGGACTGGCTGCCGGAACATCGATCCGGTGCACTTCGACATGGGTGATCTTCATCCTGGCTTTCGTCTTCTGTAGGGGAACGTTTTGGCTGGGGAACCGCGTGCTCAGAAGCCGCCGTACGCCTGAAGCGCGTAGACGCTGCCGCCGTTCCCGCTGGAACCGGTGACGGTCAGGCGCAGGAAGCGTGCGGTGACGGGGGTGTCGGCGAAGGCGTAGTCGGTCCGCGCAGTGGTGTTCTCGGCTGTGTGGTCCTCGAACGTCGACCAGTTCTGGCCGTCGGTGGAGTACTCCAGGCGGTACTTGTAGCCGCTCGTCAACTCGAAAGTGGTGACCACGGCGGAGACGGCGGTGTCCTTGCCGAGGTCGACCTGGATCCAGGACGGGTCGGGCAGCCCCAGGCCCTGCGCCCAGCGGGTCGACAGATCGCCGTCGACCGCCTTCGCCGGGGTGTGGCCCTCCGACTCGGAGGACGCGGTCGCCGTCCTGTTCAGGGCCAGGTCGTTGTCGGCCGGGGTGGTCACCACCGCCGCCGGGCTGGGCGCGGAGGCGTTGAGTTCGGCGTCGCGTGCCACGACGGTGAAGGAGTATTCCGTGGCGGCGGTCAGTCCGGGGACCCGCAGGGTCGTGGCGTCGGTGACACCGATCCGCTTGCCGTCCTGGTAGACGACGTAGCTGGTCACGCCGGTGTCATCGGTGGCCGGGGGCCAACTCACGTCCACCAGGCCGGGCAGCAGCGGCTTGACCGTGGGCTGTCCGGGAGCGGTCGGGGCCGTGTGGTCCGTGACGGTCCTCGGGGTGCCGTAGACCTGGAAGTCGTAGATGCTGCCGCCGTTCCAGCTGGAGCCGGTGACGGTCAGTCGTACGAAACGGCCCGCGACCGGAGCGTCCGTGTGGGCGTAGTCGGTCGCCGCCGTGGTGTTCGCGGCGGTGCGGTCCGCGAGGGTCTTCCAGCGGACCTCGTCGGGGGAGACCTCGATGCGGTACTTGTAGCCGCTTGCCTTCTCGAAGGTGGTGATCGCGCCGTTCACGTCGTACGACGCACCGAGGTCGACCTGGATCCAGGACGGGTCGGGCAGGCCGAGGCCCTGGGCCCAGCGGGTGGAGCGGTCTCCGTCGACCGCCTTTTCCGGGGTGTTGGCCTCCGAGTACGACGAGGCGGTGATGGGCTTCTTGAGGGCGAGATCCGTGCCCGACGGCATGGTGACGCGGAGGGTCGGGCTGGGAGCGGACTCGTTGCCGGCGGCGTCACGGGCGGTGATGTGGAAGGCGTACGTCTTGCCGGCGGTCAGGCCCGGGAGGCGCACCGAGGTGTTGCCCGTGGCGCTGACGAGCTTGCCGTCGCGGTAGACGGAGTAGCCGGTGACGGCGATGTCGTCGGTGGACGCGGGCCAGGTGAGGTCCGCGATCGTCGGGAAGTCGGTGACCGCGCTCGGAGCGCCGGGGCTGCTGGGTGCCTGGTGGTCCGTGACGGCGGGGTCCGGGTCGAGGTGGCGGTAACTCGGTTGCAGGCCCGCGTTGTTGACGATGGAAGCCGGCAGTTGGGCGCAGGAACCCACGGTGGTGTTGCCGGTGATGGTGCTGCCCGTGCTGTTGGCCTGGGTGGAGTAGGCGGGCTGGGTGGTGAAGTTGCCGGTGGCGTCGATGTCCATGCCGTGGTTGAGGAACAGCCACTGGTAGGCGACGTCGCACAGGGCGTTGCCGGTGTTCGTCCAGTACCGGCTGCCTTCGTCGTGGTAGATCGCGCCGTAGGCGGGCGGTGGTGTGCCGTGGATGTAGTTGCCGGACACCACACCGCCGGGGTTGGAGCTCAGCGTGTAGATGGCGCCGCCGTCGGCCTGCGACTTCATGATGTCGTAGATCTCGTTGTCCGTGACCTTGGTGTCACGGCTGGTCGTGGGGGTGTCCCAGATCGGAACGCCCAGATTTCCGGGGTAGTTGGTGTCCCCGCCCTGGTCGGTGAGGCCCCAGCCCCAGCCGACGGAGATGCCGGTGTAGGGCAGGTCGTAGACCTTGTTGTGGGTGATCGTGGTGTGGTCGGTGTAGCCGGCCAGGATGCCGATGGAGCCGTTGTACTGATCGGCGACCTTGGTGACGACGTTGTTGGCGACCCTGGTGTCCTTGGTGATGTCCCGGGGGTCGTCGGGGTGGGCGTCGATCACGTCGACCCCGCCTATCTGGATGCCGGTGGCGGCGATCTGGCGGAAGACGTTGCCCGTGATGTCGGTGCCCTGCGTGCCGGTGTTCAAGTTCAGCCCGACCGCGCCGAGATGGGTGAAGGTGTTGCCCTCGAAGCCGATGCCGTGGCCGTAGGAGACGTTGACGGCGCCGGGCGTCTTCTGCCACTTCAGGCGGGTCGCGTCGAAGTCCGGGTCGTTGCCGACCATCCGGAAACCGGCCTGGCCCTCGATGAGCCCCTCGGAGGAACTGGGCGCTAGCCAGGTCGAGTTGGAGAAGGTGATGCCCTGGAAGGACACGTTGCTCACCGGGGCGGTCCTGGTGCCGTTGAGGTCCACCAGGTCCTGCACCAGCGGCACGGTGACGTTCGCGGTGGACAGGTTCTGGCCGGCCTTGGGCATGTAGTAGATCTCGCCCGCGCCCTTGTCCAGGTACCACTCACCGGGGGTGTCCAGCAGCTCGCGGGCGTTCTCCAGCCAGGTCGGGTTCTGGATCTCCTGGCCCTGCTGGAGATGCGCGTTGTGCCAACAGGGCTGCTGCATCGTCATCTTGTTGTCGGCGATCGACTGCACGGGGCAGCGCATCAGCTTCCAGCCCCAGGAACTGACGACCTCCAGGTCCGAGGGACGCTTGTACGCGTTGAGACCGGAGTCCGTGAAGGCGTAGCCGGTGGACGTCTGGCTGAACCCGGCGGGGTTCTTGCCGCTGCGTGCCCGGGTCTCCAACTCGCCGTCCACATAGAGCTGGCGGGTGTCGATGTCGCCCACCTTGGCCTTGTAGACCTGTCCCGCGCTGTCGGCCGGAACCCAGCCGGTTATCTGCTTGCCTCCGCTGATCACCGGGTGCGCGCCGGGGGCGGCCTCGTAGAAGATCCGGTGCCCGTTGGTGCCGGAGTCCCGGGCGGTCAGGGTGAAGGTACGGCTGAGCTGGTAAGTGCCGGACATGAGCCGGACACGGATGTCGCCCTTGGCCTTCTGCTTGACGTCGCGTACGTAGTCCCGTGCGTGGTCGAGGGTCTTGAAGGGGTGGGCGGCGGTTCCCGATCCCACGTCCCGGCCGGTCGGAGCGACGTAGATGTTCAGGTCCTGCGGCGGGGGAGCCGCCTGGGCCGGCACGGCGTTCAGCAGGGCGGCTGCCATCGCGGCCACGGTGAAGGCGGCCGGGAAACTTCTTCGCAGCGGCGTGAAAGCGCCCCTGCGCGCAGACGGATGAGACACACCTATCCAATCGCCTGAGGGAGGTTGATACCTGCAAGTCCCGGTCGTCCACCGGGACTTGAGGGCGTCGGGCGGCCCGATCGCTGTGCCGTGACACACGCGGGGCCGGCCGGATCTAGGAGGTCGGTGCCTCCGGGGCGGGCGGTTGAGCCCCGGGACTGAACAGCCGGTCGCGAATCTTGTTCTCGAACTGGCTCTGGGTGGTGCCGATGTGCTCCACCATCAGCCGCTCCGCGAGATCGGCCGCCCCCGCGGCGACCGCCTCCGCTATGGCCACATGCTGGTGTGCGGCGACTTCCAGCGATCCGGGCACGTCACCGTGGAAGAGCAGCACGTCGGACTGGGACGCCAGGCGCCGCACGCCGGCGACGCTCGCCCTGAGGAACACGTTGTGCGAGGCGGCGCCCACCGAGTCGTGGAAGGCCGCGTCCGCCTTGGCGAAGGTGTCCACGTCGTTCATCGTGGCCGCCGTCAGGGAACTCTCCGCGCTCTCCCGGATGGCCCGGACCTCGATCGGGGTGGCGTGGGAGGCGGCACGGCGTGCTGTCTCCGACTCGATCACCTTGCGGTAGTCCAGGAGCATGCGGACGTCTTCCATGCCGGTCGGCCGGAAGTGCGAGAGCTCGTCGTCCAGCAGCCCGCCGACCGAGGCGGCGACGAAGATGCCGGCGCCTCGCCGCACAGTGAGCCGGCCGATGGCGGCCAGAACCTTCACGGCCTCGCGGGTGACGTTGCGTGACGCTCCCAGGATCTGGGCCAGGCCCTGCTCGGTGGGGAGGCGGTCGCCGGGGCGCAGGTTCTGCTGGGCGATGTACTCCAGCAGTTGTTCCGCGACCAGTTCATATCCCGGACGGTAGGCCGGTGTTGAGTCACCCAAGGCGAACCCCTCTTGCGTCACGAATGAATCAGGTTAATTTTCCGGGGCCAATATGGCACTGCCGTTGCGAGTTGGGAAGAGATCGGACGGATCTCGGTATGCAGCCCTGAAAAGATGCCGACAAAATCTGATCAACTACGCATATCAGCCAAGCCGTTGCGTGAAATGGATCCCATCCTTAAGGTCCTGCCTGCCAGATGAAGCAGATCCTTCTCAAGGCGGCGAGGGCCGTGGAAGCGGGAATCCCGTGAAGACACGCCCACTCGGCCGTACGAGCGTCCAGGTCGGCACGGTGGGATTCGGCGCCGCCCCCATCGGCAATCTCCACAGCCCGATCGACGACTTCCAGGCGCAAGCCACCCTCGGTGCCGCCTGGGACGCAGGGGTGCGCTACTACGACACCGCCCCGCACTACGGCCTCGGACTGTCCGAACGGCGGCTCGGCGACGCCCTCGCCCACCGTCCACGCGCGGAGTTCACCGTCTCCACCAAGGTCGGCCGACTCCTGGAACCCCACCCGGCACCCACCGGATCCGACCTGACGGCAGGCGGCTTCGCCGTACCCGACACGCTGGTCCGCCGCCCGGACTACTCACGGGACGGTGTACTGCGAAGTCTGGAAGGCAGCCTGGAGCGCCTGCGGCTGGACCGTGCGGACATCGTCTATGTCCATGATCCCGACGATCACCTGGATGCCGCCCTCGGCCATGCCCTGCCCGCGTTGACCGCTCTGCGCGACCAAGGTGTCATCGGCGCCGTCGGTGTCGGCGCGAACACGGTCGCCCCGCTGCTGCGCGTCGTCGCGGAGGCGGAGGTCGACGCCGTGATGGTGGCCGGGCGGTGGACCCTTCTCGACCGCACCGCCCGCCCCTTGCTGGACGCGTGCGCCGAGCGCGGGGTCGCGGTGGTGGCCGCCGCCCCGTTCAACTCCGGTCTGCTCAGCCGTCCTTACCCCTCAAGTGACGCCACCTTCGACTACGGCCCCGCCTCGGAATCGGCACTGCGTCGTGCCCGGCTCCTCGCCGGGGTGTCCGCTCGGCACGGCACCGCACTCCCGCACGCCGCCCTGCGGTTTCCGCTGCGCGACCCCGGAGTGGCCTGTGTGGTCGCGGGTTTCCGTACCCCTGAGGAGGTCGGGTCCGCTGCCCGCTGGGCCGCCACCGAACTGACCGAGGAGGCATGGCTTGACCTCGACACGGCAGCCGCGCGGGCGGCGGAAGTCCCGCCACTGTGACGTCAGTGAATTGCGTATTTATGCAAGTAACTTGCAGTAGCTTGCGTATTTCATTCTTTACTTCGTCGGAATCTAGCGGGGTCGATGGGGTCTCTGTACGGTCGGGGCGCCGGTCTCCCCCCACTCCGTGAAGGAGCCTCACATGCTGATGATCCTCAGACCCCGGCAACTGGCGGTGGCCGTCGCCGCGGTCGGTGCGCTGTGCGTGTCCGCCTTACCGGTCGCCGCCACACAGCAGGCGCCGCCGGCCAAGGCCGTGGCGAGCGCGGCGGTGGGTGCGACGACGCCGTTCTCGGTCTATGAAGCCGAGGGGGGAACTCCCGGCGGCGGCGCGGCTGTTCGGTCGCTGACCTCGGCGCCGACGACGCAGTACTCCAGCGCCGTCCTGGAGGCGTCCGGTCATTCCTATGTCCACCTGGGCGACACGGGCCAGTCGGTGCAGTGGACGAACACCACCGGGCAGCCGATCTCCTTCCTCAACGTCCGTGCCGGCATCCCGGATTCGGCATCCGGCGGCGGTGTCACCGGCACGCTGAACCTGTACGTCAACGGGGTGTTCCGGCAGGCGCTGAACCTCAACTCCCGGCAGAGCTGGGTGTATGAGGGCAACGGCAACTACAACACGAGCGACGACCAGAACCCGGCCGACGGTGACCCGAGGGTCTTCTGGGACGAGTCGCACGCCTTCGTCACCGGGGCCCCGATCCCGGCGGGCGCCACGTTCTCGCTGCGGAAGGACTCCGACAGCAGCGCGTCCTTCTACGACGTGGACTCCGTCGACGTCGAGAACCCGCCGGCGCCGCGGCCGCAGCCGGCCAACTCGATCTCGATCACGAGCTGTGGCGCGGTGGCGGACAACACCCCGACCAACGGCGCGGCCGACAGTCAGTCTGTGGACAGCCGGGCCGCCATCCAGAACTGCATCGACCAGGCCGAGCAACAGGGAAAGATCCTGTGGATCCCGCAGGGCACCTTCTACGTGAAGGGGACGGCAGGACTGAACGCACAAGGGATCACCATCGCGGGCGCGGGCCTCTGGTACAGCACGGTCTACCGTGACGTCCCGGTCCCCAACTCCACACCGCTGGCAGCCCTGTTCGACCTGACCTCCTGCACTGTGCGCGACTTCCACATCGACGCCAACGCCGTCAGCCGGAGCACCATCGGCGGGGACGGCGGCGCGATGGATACCACCGGCACCGACTGGTCGGCCGACGGCATCTGGACCCAGCACACCATGTCCGGCTTCTGGGCCTCCGGCACCGGCGGAACGGTCAAGAACAGCAGGCTGACGTCGATCTGGGCCGACGGGATCAACGTCAACAACGTGTCGCTGGGCGCGGACACCGGCAACGACCTGACGGTCACCAACAACTTCGTCCGTGGCACCGGGGACGACGCGATCGCCATCAACTCGGTGGCGTACAACACCAACAGCGACGGTTCCCAGACCCACTACAACCCGATGACCGATGTCACCGTCAGCGGCAACACCTCGATCGCGCCCTGGGGCGGCAAGGGCATCGGGATCTACGGCGGCAGCGGCCACCAGGTCAAGGACAACTACATCAGCGACACCGCCCGTTACATCGGCCTGGGCGCCGGACGCTTCGGCGTCAACGGCAGCGACCTGCTGTCCGCGACCGTGACCGGCAACACCGTGGTCCGCTCCGGCGGCAACGCCTACAGCCAGGGCCAGCCCGCCCTGCACATCGGCAACGGCGGTGACGGCCAGAACACCGGGACCGTCGACAAGGTCACGGTGACCGGCAACACCGTCACCGACTCCCTCTACGACGGGATCGCCTTCTCCGCCTCCACCAACACCCTGCTGCAGGACAACACCGTCAGCGGCCCCGGCCGCAACGGCATCGCGATCTCGCCGCCGTTCTATCCCGCGCCCACCGGCTCCGCGACGATAACCGGCAACACCGTCACGGGACTTGGCGCAGGCACCTCGGCCTTCGTCAACAACTCCACCGGATTCGTGGCCACGTTGAGCGACAACCACTGGCCGCCGCCCGCTCCCGAGGGCCCCTACGGCGGCACCCCCGCCGCGGTGCCCGGCACAGTTCAGGCGGAGGACTACGACACCGGCGGCCAGGGCGTCGCGTACAACGTCACCTCCGTCAACGGCAACGCCAACTCCTACCGCGCCGACGGCGTCGACCTCGACAACACCTCGGACACCGGCGGCGGTTACAACCTCGGCTGGACCAGCGCCGGGCAGTGGTTCCGCTACACGGTCGACGTCGCCACGGCCGGCACCTACACCCTCGACCTGCGCATCGCGGCCCCGTCCGCGGTGCCCGGCGCGCTGCACCTGTCGGACGCCTCCGGTACGAACCTCACCGGTGCCGTCGACCTGCCCGCCACCGGCGACTGGCAGACCTGGGGCACCGCGACCACTCAGGTGACCCTGCCCGCCGGTCGGCAGACTCTGACGCTCGATCAGGACAGTGGCGGCTGGAACATCAACAACTTCGCCTTCGCTACGGGGAGTAGCGCACCGTCGGCCACCCTGACCGCGTCTCCGGAGTCACTGACCTTCGCCGACCAGACGGTGAACACGACCAGCGCCGCACAGACCGTCACCGTCACCAACTCCGGTGCCGCCACTGCCTCCTTGACCGGAATCACCGTCGAAGGCGACTTCTCCCAGTCCAACACCTGCGGCAACTCCTTGGCAGTGGGGGCGAGTTGCATGGTCTCCGTCACCTTCACACCCACCGCCTCAGGCACCCGCACCAGCACCCTCACGTTGACCGGCAACCAGTCCAACAGCCCCACCACGGTGGCCCTTTCGGGTTCTGGCACCGAGCCCGCGAACACCAACCTCGCCGCCGGCAAGCCCACCAGCGAGTCCAGCCACACCGACGTGTACCCGTCGTCGAACGTCACGGACGGCAACCAGAACTCCTACTGGGAGAGCGCCAACAACACGTTCCCGCAGTGGGTCCAGGTCGACCTCGGCTCGGCCCGGAGCGCCTCCCGCGCGGTCCTGCAACTGCCCGCAGCCTGGGGGCCCCGCACCCAGACCCTGGCCCTGAGCGGCAGCACCGACGGCAGCACCTTCAGCACCCTGAAGGCCTCGGCCGCCCACACCTTCGACCCGGGCACCAAGAACACCGTGACGCTCACCTTCCCCGCCTCCATCGAGCGCTACTACCGCGTGACCATCACCGCCAACACCGGCTGGCCCGCAGGCCAGTTGTCCGAATTCCAGGTCTGGGCCGCCTGACCCTGCCCTCTTCCCGCTGACCCCACCCTCCCCACGGTGCCGCCGGACATCCCGTCCGGTGGCACCTTCGCGTGTGCGGACATCTGAGATCTTGCGGGATCCAAATTTGTTTGTTGCAAAGCTCTGTCGAGATATTGCGTGATCATGTCAACGATATTACGGTCCCCCATGCATCGGCACCGCCCCCCCGTCTCCCCTCCCTCTCCGGCGGCACCAGCGCGACAGTTCCGGCATTTCATTACGTAAGGAGTGGCACGTGTTCCATTCCATCCGAGATCTGAGACGAGCCCTCGTCTGGGTGGTCAGCACCGTGATGCTGGCCGCCGTAGGCGTCTTCGCTCTGGCTGTCCCACCCGCCGCGGCGGCGTCCACCGCAACCGGCGGCAGCGGCGCGAGCCTGCCGTACGTCGAGGTGCAGGCGGAGAACTCCGCCACCAACGGCTCGGCCATCGGCCCGAGTTACACCGCGGGCCAGCTGGCCGACGAGGCGTCGTACCGCAAGGCGACGACGCTGCAGGGCACCGGCCAGTACGTCACGTTCACCACGCCGGTGGCGACCAACTCGATCAACTTCCGGTACAGCATCCCCGACACCTCGGGCGGCTCGGTCTACACCGCCGCGCTGTCGCTGTACGTGAACGGCGTCAAGCAACCCGACTTCACCCTGACCAACGCCTACAGCTGGTACTACGGCAGCTACCCCTTCACCAACACGCCGGGCAGCAACCCGCACCACTTCTTCGACGAGGCCCACCGGCTGTTCTCCACCACCTATCCGGCGGGCACGACCTTCAAGCTCCAGGTCGACGCGGGGGACACCGCCTCCTCGTACACGATCGACTTCGCCGACTTCGAGCAGGTCGGCGCCGCCCTGACCGCACCCTCCGGGGCGGTGTCGGTGACCAGCAAGGGCGCCGACGCGACCGGTGTGGCCGACGCGACCAGCGCGTTCAACGCCGCGATCAGCTCCGCGGGCCCCGGCGGCACCGTGTGGATCCCGCCGGGCACCTTCAACATTCCCGGCCACATCAGCGTCAACAACGTCACGATCGCCGGCGCCGGCATGTGGTACTCGACCGTCACCGGCACGGCCCCCGGCTTCTACGGCAACTCCGCGCCCAACGCGAGCACCGACGTGCGCCTGCAGAACTTCGCGATCTTCGGCAACGTGCAGGAACGCGACGACAGCGCCCAGGTCAACGGCATCGGCGGCGCGATGAGCGACTCGACCGTCTCCAACCTGTGGATCGACCACATGAAGGTCGGCGCCTGGATGGACGGGCCGATGGACGGCCTGACGTTCACCGGCATGCGCATCCGTGACACCACCGCGGACGGCGTCAACTTCCATGGCGGGGTCACCAATTCGAAGGTGACCAACAGCGACATCCGCAACACCGGCGACGACGGCATCGCCACCTGGGCGGACTCCGGCATCGGTGCCGACGCCAACGACACGATCTCCAACAACACGGTGTCCCTGCAGATCCTCGCCAACGCCATCGCGATCTACGGCGGCCACGACAACACCGTCAGCGGCAACCGCGTGGTGGACACCGGCATCGCCCAGGGCGGCGGCATCCACGTGGGGCAGCGCTTCACGTCGACGCCGGTCGGTACCACCACGATCTCCGACAACACCATGGTCCGGGCCGGCAGCCTCGACCCCAACTGGCAGTTCGGCGTGGGCGCGTTGTGGTTCGACGGCAGCCAGGGCGCGATCACCGGCCCGATCAACGTGACCAACGCGCTGATCCAGCAGAGCCCTTACGAAGCGGTCCAATGGGTCGAGGGCACCATCAGCGGGGTCAACCTCAACAACGTGACCATCGCCGGCACCGGAACCTTCGCCCTCCAGGAACAGACCGGCGGCGCCGCCAAGTTCACCAACGTCACGGCCACCGGCGTCGGTTACTCGAACCCGGTGTACAACTGCTCGGGCGGCAACTTCGTCATCACCGACGGTGGCGGCAACTCCGGTATCAGCGGCACGCCGTACTGCGGCGGCTGGCCCGCTCCGGTCTACCCGCCCTATCCGTCCGAGGGTGTGACGGCCACGCCCGGCGCGCTCAACTTCGGTTCGGTGGCGACCGGTTCGACGAGCGCCGCGCAGACCGTGACGGTCTCCAACCCGACCAACACCGCCGCGTCCGTCTCGTCGATCTCGACCAGCGGCGACTACGCCCAGACCAACACGTGCGGTTCGTCGATCGCGGCGAACGGCTCGTGCACCGTCAGCGTGAAGTTCTCGCCGACGGCGACCGGCAGCCGTAACGGCACGCTCACCGTCAACGCGGGCGGGACCACCAGCACGGTCAGCCTGTCCGGTACCGGCACCGTTCCGGGCCCGGTGCTGAACACCGACCCGGCGAGCCTGTCCTTCCCGGCCACGGTGGTCGGCTCGTCGGCCACCGCGCAGACGGTGACGGTGACGAACTCGGGCACCGCGTCGGCGACCGTCTCGGCCGTCGCGGCGACCGGTGACTTCAGCCAGACCAACAACTGCTCCACCCTCGCGGTCGGCGCGTCCTGCACGGTGACCGTCGGCTTCAAGCCCACCACGGGCGGATCGCGCGCGGGCACCCTGACCGTCACCAGCAACGCCAACAACAGCCCAACTGCCGTATCCCTGACCGGCAGTGGCATCGACAGCACCACCAACATCGCCGCCGGGCGTCCCGCGTCGGCGAGTTCGAGCAGCAGTCCGTACGTCGCCTCGAACCTCACCGACACAGACGCGTCGACGTACTGGGAGGGCACGCTCGGTTCGTTCCCGCAGTGGGCCCAGGTCGACCTCGGCCAGAACTACGGCGTCGGCAAGGTGGTGCTCAAACTCCCGCCGGCGACGGCGTGGTCGGCCCGTACGCAGACCCTGTCGGTGCAGGGGTCCACGGACGGCTCCAGCTTCTCCACGATCAAGGCCTCGGCCGGGTACACCTTCGACCCGAGCGCCAACGGCAACACCGTGACCATCACGTTCAGTTCGGCCACCGCGAGATACGTGCGGGTCAACATCACCGCCAACACGGGCTGGAACGCTGCCCAGTTGTCGGACTTCGAGGTGTTCCCGAGCAGCGGCGGCTCCTCACCGGCGACCCTGTCGGCCGACCCGACGTCGTTGTCGTATGCCACTCAGGCCCTCAACACCGCCAGCAGCGCGAAGACGGTCACGGTGATCAACTCCGGTACGTCGGCGGCGACCGTCTCCGGTATCACCGTCACGGGCGACTTCGCGCAGACCAACACCTGTGGTTCGTCGATCGCGGCGGGTGCCTCCTGCACGGTGAGCGTCACGTTCACACCCACCGCGTCCGGCACCCGCGTCGGTGATCTCAGCATCGCCAGCAACGCGTCGAACGGCACAACGACGGTCGCGCTGACCGGAGTCGGCGCCGGCACGGTGAGCAGGAACCTGGCGGCAGGCGCGGCCACCACCGAGTCCAGCCACACCGACGTGTACGCGTCGTCGAACGTCACGGACGGCAACCAGGGCACCTACTGGGAGAGCGCCAACAACGCCTTCCCGCAGTGGGTCCAGGTGGACCTCGGTTCAGCGCAGAGTGCGAGCCGGGTCGTCCTCCAGCTCCCCGCGACCTGGGGCGCCCGCAACCAGACGCTGTCCCTGTCGGGCAGCACCGACGGCTCCTCCTTCAGCACCCTCAAGTCGTCGGCGACGTACACCTTCGATCCCACCACCAACAACACGGTCACCATCACGTTCACCGCGACCACCCAGCGATACCTCCGGGTGAACATCACGGCGAACAACGGCTGGCCGGCCGGTCAGATCTCCGAGTTCCAGGTCTGGAACAGCTGATACGGGCTGATGGTGCCGCCGGGCGTGAACGCACGCGCGCCCGGCGGCACCGACCACCGACCACCGACCGCCTGAAGAGGAGTCCGGAGGAGTCCCCATGGGTGTCACACGCAGAGTCTTCTTGAGAGCCGCGATCGCGACCACCGCCGTAGGAACGGTGGGAGCGACCGGGACCGTCCTCGCCCCCACCGCGTCGGCGGCCGGCGCGCCCGGCGACGTCGTCGGCAAGATCACCGTCGGCTATCAGGGCTGGTTCGCCTGTATCGGCGACGGAGCGCCCATCAACGGCTGGTGGCACTGGACCCAGAACTGGGGCCAGCCGCCGTCCCCGACCAACACCGGCATCAGTTGCTGGCCCGATGTGCGGGAGTACACCAACACGTACCAGACGTCGTACGCCGCCCTCGGCAACGGCCAGCCCGCCAAGCTGTTCTCCTCCTACGACCAGCAGACGGTCAACACCCACTTCCTGTGGATGCAGCAGAACAACATCGACACGGCAGCCCTGCAACGCTTCAACCCCACCGGCGGCGAGGGCCCCACCCGCGACGCCATGGCGACCAAGGTGCGCAGCGCCGCCGAGTCGTACGGGCGGAAGTTCTACATCATGTACGACGTCTCCAACTGGACGAACATGCAGTCCGAGATCAAGACGGACTGGACGAACAAGATGTCCGCGCACACGGCGAGTTCGGCCTACGCGAGGCAGAACGGCAAGCCGGTCGTCTGTATCTGGGGCTTTGGCTTCAACGACCCCAACCACCCCTTCACCCCCGACGCCTGCCTCGACATCGTCAACTGGTTCAAGAATCAAGGCTGTTACGTCATCGGCGGCGTCCCGCGCGAATGGCGGACGGGAACCGGGGGTTCACAGTCCGGCTTCTCGGGCGTCTATCACGCCTTCAACATGATCTCGCCGTGGATGGTCGGCGCCATCGGCAACGTGACCGAGGCCGACAACGCGTACACCACCTACACCGTCCCCGACCAGGCCGACTGCAACGCCAACGGCATCGACTTCCAGCCCTGCGTCCTGCCCGGTGACGTCTCCGGCCGGCAGCGCGCGCACGGCGACTTCATGTGGCGGCAGTTCTACAACATGGTGCGGGCCGGGGTGCAGGGCATCTACATCTCGATGTTCGACGAGTACAACGAGGGCAACCAGATCGCCAAGACCGCCGAGACCCAGGCGTGGGTGCCCACCAACTCCGGTTTCCTAGCCCTCGACGAGGACGGCACCGCCTGCTCCTCCGACTACTACTTGCGCCTGACCGGCGACGGCGGCCGCATGCTCAAGGGCCAGCTCGCACTGACCCCGACTCGGCCTACTCAGCCGGTGGTTGTCAGCGGCGGTGACACCACACCGCCCGCCGCGCCGGGTGGCCTGACCGCCACCGGGCACACCAGCGACTCCGTCTCCCTGAGCTGGAACACGGCGACCGACAACGTCGGCGTGAGCGGCTACCGCGTCCTGCGGGTGTCGGGCTCGACCAGCACCCAGGTGGGTACGACCGGCTCAACCTCCTTCACGGTCACCGGGCTTGGCGCGTCGACGGCGTACACCTTCGACGTCGTCGCCTACGACGCGGCGGGCAACGTGTCCCAGCCCTCCAACCAGGTCACCGTCACCACCGACCCCCCGTCCAGCACCACCAACCTGGCGCTCCACCAACCCACTTCGGAGAGCAGCCACACCCAGTCGTACGCCTCGGGCAACGCGACCGACAGCGACGCGAACACCTACTGGGAGTCCGCCAACAACGCCTTCCCGCAGTGGATCCAGGTCGACCTGGGCGCCGTGACCGGCGTCAAGCGGATCGTCCTGAGACTTCCCCCGGCCGCCGCGTGGGCCGCCCGTACCCAGACGATCTCCGTCCAGGGCGGCACGGACGCCGGCACCTCCACCCAGCTGCTCGCCTCGGCGGGCTACACCTTCGACCCGGCGACCGGGAACACCGCGACCCTCACGCTTCCCTCCACCGTGACCACCCGCTATGTACGGCTCAACATCACCGCGAACAACGGCTGGCCGGCCGGGCAGGTCTCGGAGTTGCAGGTCTTCGGCGCCTGACTCCGGTACGTCCGATGGGGGGTGTTGCCAGGACCACCCCCGATCCGGTCCTCAGGCCCAGGGACCGTGAGCGCCGTCGGCGGCAGGATTCAAGACGTACCGAATCCACCACACGGAACTCCGGGGGACCCCATGAACGAAATGTCGGCAAGGCGTCTGGCGGGCGGTGCGGGCATCGCAGCCGCCGTCGCTCTCATCGTCGAAGTGCCCCTGTACTTCGTCTACTCGGGCCCGCCGCCGGACGCCAACGTGCTGGCCCGGCTGCTGATCGGGATCGTCGCGCTGGCCTTCCTGCTCGTGTTCGTGACCGCGTTCCGCGAGCTGGTGAAGCGCGTGAATCCCGAGTACGAGTGGGCCGGTTCGATGGCCTTCACGGCAGGGCTGGTCTACACGACGATCACGCTGGTCTCCAGCGGACTGGAGGCCGGCGCGGTCATCGCCGCCGACCATCCGATCGACCCGACGATCGACGTCAGCGGCACCTACATCCTCTACGGGTCGATCTCCCGGCTCATGCTGGCGTTCTTCCTGACCGCGCTGGGCTTCGCCGTCTCCCGCACGCGACTGCTGCCGCGCTGGACCAGCAGGTCGGCGTACGTCCTGGCCGCGATCAACCTCGCCTTCGTACCGTCCCTGTTCTTCGGGAACACCCCCGCGCACTTCTACGCGGCGAACGGCTGGGGCACCACCGCCCTGATGGGCGCGATCCTCAGCTACTGGCTGCTGGCCCTGGGCATCTCCACCTACCGCAGCGCGAAGGCGCCCGCGGCGGGGGCACTCATCTAGGTGTCCGGTGCGGGCCCGATACCCAGGGTGGGTATGGTGGCGTCATGGCCCGTCCCGAGCAGCCCGTAGGACCGCACCCTCACGTGCGGTCCTACGGGCTGCTCGTCGCCGTCCTGCTGTTCGGCCTGCTCGGGATGCACGGGCTGGGGCCCGTTCCCATGGCCCAGCCCGCTCACGGGCACACCATGGCGGCTACGACCGTAACGACGGGCGAGAGGGCGTCGACGCCGGACGACTGCGATCACGGCGCGGGCGACTGCGGCGGCAGCCACATGGCGCACGCCGACGCGACCTGCGCCTCCGCGTCCGTCGCGGGTGCTCCGGCCGTGGTTCCGGTGCTGCAACCCGATGTGGCGGCCTGCGCCGAGGTGCCCGACGGCCGTACGTCCGGGGCGAGCGGCGGTCCCGACGGGGGCCGGGCCCCGCCCTCCCTCGCCGAACTCCAACTCCTGCGGATCTAGAGCGGCCCGCGCGACACGTCATCGTGCGCGCACCGGCATGCCCTGAACGGATCCACACACCAGGAGTTCCACCATGACCGCACAGCGCAGGTTCGTCCGTCGTACCGTTCTCGCCGTCACCGCCTCGGTGGCCGCCCTCACGCTCGCCGCGTGCGGCAACGACGGCGACGGCAAGGCGAGCGGCGGGACCGCGACCGCGTCCGACAGCGCGACCGGCAGCCACAACGCCGCGGACGTCTCCTTCTCGAAGGAGATGATCCAGCACCACCGCCAGGCCGTGGAGATGGCCGGACTGGCCGCCAGCCACGCCTCCTCGGCGCAGGTCAAGAGCCTCGCCACGAAGATCGAGGGCGCCCAGGCCCCGGAGATCAAGACCATGTCCGGCTGGCTCACCTCGTGGGGCGAGCAGGTCCCGAAGGACATGCCCGGCATGGACTCCGGCATGAACCACGACATGTCGTCGTCCGCCACGCCCGGCATGATGAGCGACGCCGACATGGGCAAGCTGGAGAAGGCCTCCGGCGCCGACTTCGACACCATGTTCCTCAGCATGATGGTCGAGCACCATGAGGGCGCCATCGACATGGCCAAGACCGAGAAGGCGGACGGGAGTTACGCCCCCGCCACCGAACTCGCGGTCGACGTGATCACGGCTCAGAGCGCCGAGATCAAGCAGATGAACAAGATGCTCGGCAAGAGCTGACACCAGCGGTGGAGGGTGGGGCCGGTCGGTCCCGCCCTCCACCCCGGCTCAGCTTTCTTCCGCGGCCTCGCGCCGTTTCCGCTGCTCCTCGAACAGCCGTAGGAACTCCTTCGCCTGTTCGTCCGCCACGCGGCGCTGCTCGGTCTCCTCCTCGTTCAGCACCCGGTACTCGTCGAACACGCCCTCCTCGCGGAGCTGCTTCTCCTGGACGGCGGTGGGGAGTTCGGGGTCGGGGTCGGAGGGGCGCGGGCCCTCGGGTCCGTCCGGGCCGACGCGCACGAGGCGTTCCACGCGCACGATGCGCGTCCGGCAGCCGTCGATCACGATCTCGTCGCAGCGTTCGGCGTCGATCCGGTCGGCCAGCCGCCCGTACTCCGCCTTGGTCTCCTCGTCGAGCTGCTCCATGACCGGCGCCATCACCCGCAGATAGGTGGTGAGCGTGTCCCGTGATCCCTGCGGGCTGGCGTTCGTCATCTGGGTCGGCGCCCAGTGGCCGTCCGAGAACTCTGCCGCGGTGAACTCGGCGGGCAGCAGCACGCCCCCGGGATGCGTCTCCAGAGCGCGCAACGAGTCCTTCCGTACGGCGGCGGGAGCGGTGCCCTTGGCGTGGACCAGCGACAGGAGTTCCATGCGCAGGATGCCCTCGGACATCCCCGTCGGGGTGAAGGGGTCGATCACGAATCCCTTGGTACGGCCGCGGTATTCGTGACCGTGCCCCACCTTGGCCGGGTCGGGGTCGGACGGCCGGGGCGGTTCCGGTCCCGTCGGTCCCATCCGGATGAACTGGTCGCCCCGCACGATCCGGAACCGGCGCCCCAGCACCGTGAGTTCGTCCAGGGCCTCCCAGTCCAGCCGCTCCGCGTTCCGCAGCCACTCCCGCTGGGTCTCCGGGTCGCCGGCGTCCTCGGCGGTCCGTGCCTGTTCGCGGAAGGTCATGGCCATGGTGTCGCGGGCGCCCTGCGGGTAGGGGGTGGAGAAGAGGGAGACGATCTTCCAGCCGCCGGTCTCGATCTCCTCGGCCACACCGAATATCGCGCCACCACCGCCGAGGACGTCCGGATAGGCCTCGCGGGCCTGCCACGCCTCCACGTCCGCGAGGGCAGCCGCCGGGGCGTCCGGCTGGGCTTCCATCCTGATCATCCGGTATCCGGGTACCTGATCACCGTGCTCAGACATGTTTCCAGCATGCCCGGACGAGGGGACGGTTCGCGACGAATCAACGCAACCGGCACACCAGTTGAACTCCCGGGGCACCGCTTTTGGCCATGCGTCCCGACCCCGGGGTGATAGACGTCGGACATGAACAACTCGATCATCCCTTCCCGTCCGGCCGGTGTCCGATGACCGCGGGCGCCGACACCCCCGACCGCCGGGGCCGCACCGGCCTGGACCGCACCGGCCTCGACCTGACCGGCAACCCGCGCGTCAGGGTCCGCGACGTGACCCTGCTGTCCAGCCACTGGTACGTCGAGCGGACCACGACCTTCGACTTCCAGCACGGCGACGGCACGTGGACCACCCAGGAGCGCGAGACCCACGACCGCGGCAACGGCGCGACCCTGCTCCTCTACGACGCCGAGCGCGAAACGGTCCTGCTCACCCGCCAGTTCCGCTTCCCCGTGTACGTCAACGGCCACCCCGACGGCATGCTCGTCGAGACCCCGGGCGGACTCCTCGACGACGATGACGAGCACCCGGAGGAGGCCGTACGCCGCGAGGTCGTGGAGGAGACCGGGCACACCGTCGGAGAGGTCGAGCACGTCTTCGACGTCTACATGAGCCCCGGCTCGGTCACCGAACGCATCGGTTTCTACGCCGCGTCCTACGGCCCCTCGACCCGCACCCACGAGGGCGGCGGCCTCCAGGAGGAGGGCGAGGACATCGAGATCCTCGAACTGCCCTTCCGCAGAGCCCTGGAGATGATCCGGAGCGGGGAGATCGCCGACGCCAAGACCATCATGCTGCTCCAATGGGCCGCGCTGGACGGGCCGTTCGCCAAGTAGCCGCCCGGGGCCTTGACTTGAAGTGCGCTTCAGGAGGAAGACTCCCGTTCGCGCCCGGATGACCGGGTGCGAACGGGAGGGATCACCATGAAGTACCGCACGATAGGAGCCGATCCGGCGCATCGCCGTGAGGTGAGCGTGCTCGCGCTCGGCGCGATGCTGTTCGGCTCCCGCACCGACGAGGCGACCTCCTTCGCCGTGCTCGACCGCTATGTCGAGGCCGGCGGGAACTTCATCGACACGTCCGACAACTACGCCTTCTGGACCGACGGCAGCCAGGGCGGCCAGAGCGAGAAGCTGCTCGGACGGTGGCGGCGCAGCCGCGGCATCGGCGACGAGATCGTCATCGCCACCAAGCTCGGCGCCCGTCCCCTGGCACCCGGCACGGGCTTCGTCGACAACCCGGAGGGCCTGTCCGCGAAGGTCATCCGCGAGTCGGCCGAGCGCAGCCGCGAACGCCTCGGTGTGGACAAGCTCGATGTGCTGTACGCGCACATCGAGGATCAGAGCGTTCCGCTGCAGGAGACCGTCGAGGGGTTCGCCGAGTTGGTGGCCGAGGGCACCGTCGGTCTCCTCGGCGTCAGCAACCACGCGGTCTGGCGCGTGGAACGGGCTCGCGCGCTCGCCGCCGCGGCAGGCCTGCCCGGCTACGAGGTCCTCCAGTACCAGCACAGCTATCTGCGCCCCCGGAGCGACGTACCGTCCGAGCTCTTCCCCGACGGCAGCCTCGGCAGCGCCGGCCCGGACCTGCTCGGCTATCTGCGCGCCGAGCCCGCCCTCACCCTGGTCGCCTACTCACCCCTGCTGGCCGGCGCCTACACCCGCGAGGACAAACCGCTGCCCGCCGACTACGACCACCCCGGCACCCCCGCCCGCCTCGCCGCACTGCGGGAGGTGGCGAAGGAGACCGGGGCGAGCGTCAACCAGGTGGTACTGGCCTGGCAGTTGGGCGGGCCGCTGCCGATCGTGCCGCTCGCGGGCGCGTCGTCGGTGGCGCAGCTGGAGGAGAACCTTGCCGCCGTGGACCTGGAGTTGACGGCGGAGCAGCGCGAACTCCTCGACTCCGCCGTACAGTTCAGGGCCTGACCAGCAGCTGGAAGTCGAACGCGTACCGCGACGCCCGGTAGATGTGTGTGCCGTACTCGACCGCCCGCCCCGTGTCGTCGTACGCCGTGCGCTGCATGGTGAGCAGGGCGGCGCCCTCCTTCTCGTCGAGGCGGGTGGCCTCCGCGGGGGTGGCCGAGCGGGCGCCTATCGTCTGGCGGGCGCTGTGCAGGGTGATGCCGGCCGTGCGCAGCATCCGGTACAGGCCCGTCGACTCCAGCCGGGCGGTGTCGAGTTGGAGCAGATTCGCCGGGAGGTAGTTGCAGAGGAACGCCATCGGCTGGCCGTGGGTGGAGCGCAGCCGTTCAAGGAGGGTGACCTCGCTGCCCTCCGGGACACCGAGGGCGGCCGCGACATCCGCGGTCGCGGGCACGCCCTCGTTGCGCAGCACCTCGGTGGTCGGGCCCTGTCCGGCCGACTCCAGGTCGTCGTAGAGGCTGCTGAGTTCCAGCGGTCTCTTGACCTGGCTGTGCACCACCTGCGTGCCGACCCCGCGCCGCCGGACCAACAGCCCCTTGTCGACAAGGGATTGGATGGCCTGGCGGACGGTGGGGCGGGACAGGCCGAGGCGTACGGACAGGTCGATCTCGTTGCCCAGGAGGTTGCCCGGCGCGAGGGTGCCGTGCTCGATCGCCGCCTCCAGCTGCTGCGCGAGCTGGTAGTACAGCGGCACCGGACTGTTGCGGTCCAGGGCGAAATGCAGGGCATCGAGCGGGGACCCGGTCACGGCGCGGGAGTAGCCACCGGTCTTCGCCACTGAGGGCACCTCCTCACGGATCATGACGGATTGTCAGGAGTTGCTGGGGAAGCCGAGGTTGATGCCACCGTCGGCCGGGTCCGGCCAGCGGGTGGTGATGACCTTGCCCTGCGTGTAGAACGCGATGCCGTCGTTGCCGTAGATGTGGAGGTCTCCGAAGAGGGAGTCCTTCCAGCCGCCGAAGGAGTGGTAGCCGACGGGCACCGGGATCGGCACGTTCACGCCGACCATGCCCGCCTTGACCTCCATCTGGAAGCGGCGGGCGGCGCCGCCGTCGCGGGTGAAGATCGCGGTGCCGTTGCCCCAACGGGAGCTGTTGATCAGGGTGATGGCCTCGTCGTAGGACTCGGCGCGGACGACGACCAGGACCGGGCCGAAGATCTCGTCCTTGTACGCGTCCGCCGTCAGCGGCACCTTGTCGAGGAGGGAGACGCCGAGGAAGAAGCCGTCCTCGTGGCCCTCGACCGAGAAGCCGGTGCCGTCGACGACGACCTCGGCGCCCTGCTCGGCGGCCGACGCGACGTACGAGGCGACCTTGTCGCGGTGCTCGCGGGTGATGAGCGGGCCCATCTCGGACGCCGGGTCGTTGCCCGGGCCGATGCGCAGGTTGCCGGCGCGCTCGGCGATCTTGGCGACCAGCTCGTCGCCGGTGTCGCCGACGGCGACCACGACGGAGACGGCCATGCAGCGCTCGCCGGCCGAACCGTAGGCCGCGTTGATCGCCTGGTCGGCCGCGAAGTCCAGGTCCGCGTCGGGGAGGACCAGCATGTGGTTCTTGGCGCCGCCGAGGGCCTGTACGCGCTTGCCGTGCTCAACAGCCTTGAGCTGGATGTACTTCGCGATCGGCGTCGAGCCGACGAAGGAGACGGCCTCGACGTCCGGGTGCTCCAGGATGCGGTCGACGGCGACCTTGTCGCCCTGCACGACGTTCAGCACACCCTGGGGGAGGCCCGCCTCGGAGGCGAGTTCGGCCAGGCGGTAGGACGCCGACGGGTCCTTCTCACTGGGCTTGAGGACGAAGGTGTTGCCCGTCGCGATCGCGAGGGGGAACATCCACATCGGCACCATGGCCGGGAAGTTGAACGGGGTGATACCCGCAACCACGCCCAGGGGCTGGCGAATCGAGGCCACGTCCACGCGGGTCGAGACCTGCGTCGAGAGTTCGCCCTTCAGCTGCACGCTGATGCCGCAGGCGAGTTCGACGATCTCCATGCCGCGCGCGACCTCGCCGAGCGCGTCCGAGTGCACCTTGCCGTGCTCGGCGGTGATCAGCTCGGCGATCTCGTCGCGGTGCGCGTCCAGCAGCTCGCGGTACTTGAACAGGATCGCGGTGCGCTTGGCGAGGGAGGCGACGCCCCAGCTCTCGAACGCGGCCTTCGCGGAGGCGACGGCGGCGTCCACCTCGTCGACGGTCGCGAAGCCGACCTGCTTCTCCTGCGCGCCGGTCGCCGGGTTGTATACGGGACCGAAGCGGCCCGAGGTGCTCTCGACGGGCTTGCCGTCGATCCAGTGAGTGATCGTCTTCATGGTGCAAAGGCCTTTCGGGGGAGGGGAGTTCAGAGGTGGCGGCGACGGTCGGCGACCTGGCGGTCGTACTCCTCGCGGGCCTGTACGGCCGATGCGCGCGAGGCGGTCTCGGCGACCGGTACGTCCCACCAGGCCTCGGCCGGGGGAGCGGTCGGGGTGGCGGTGTCGGTCTCGACGTAGACGCACGTCGGCCGGTCGGAGGCGCGGGCCGTGGCGAGCGCCTCGCGCAGTTCGCGGACCGTCTTGGCGCGCAGGACGTCCATGCCGAGGCTGGCCGCGTTGGCGGCGAGGTCGACCGGGAGCGGGGCGCCGGAGAAGGTGCCGTCG
Source organism: Streptomyces sp. NPDC048504 (assembly GCF_043200035.1). Classification (NCBI taxonomy): domain Bacteria; kingdom Bacillati; phylum Actinomycetota; class Actinomycetes; order Kitasatosporales; family Streptomycetaceae; genus Streptomyces; species Streptomyces sp. NPDC048504. Next base: position 5,874 of record NZ_JBICXA010000032.1, on the reverse strand, counting down.
GCCGCGCGGTAGCGGTAGGCGGTGCCGAAGCGCTCGCCGCCGACGGACTCGGAGAGGCCGCCGATGGAGGCGTAGCCGTGGTTCTGGATGAGGACCAGGTTGACCGGGAGGCCCTCCTGGACCGCCGTGACGATCTCGGTCGGCATCATCAGGTAGGTGCCGTCGCCGACCAGCGACCAGACGGGGGTGTCGGGGGCGGCCTGCTGGACGCCGATGCCGGCCGGGATCTCGTAGCCCATGCAGGAGTAGCCGTATTCGAGGTGGTACTGGCGCGGGCCGCGGGCCCGCCACAGCTTGTGCAGGTCGCCGGGGAGGGAACCGGCCGCGTTGATGACCACGTCGTCGTCGCCCACGATCGCGTCGAGGGCGCCGAGGAGTTGGGTCTGGGTCGGCACGGCGTTCTCGTCGGCGGCGGTGAACGCGGTGTCGACAACCTGCTCCCACCGCTCCTTGCCTTCGCGGTACTCGGCCTCGTAAACCGAGTTCACACGGTGATCGGCGAGTGCCTCGGTCAACGCGGTGAGTCCCGCCCTCGCGTCGCACACCAGCGTCCGCGCCGCCAGCTTGTGGGCGTCGAACGCGGTGATGTTGAGGTTCACGAAGCGGACGGCCGGGTTCTGGAACAGGGTGTGGGAGGCCGTCGTGAAGTCCGTGTAGCGGGTGCCGACGCCGATCACCAGGTCCGCCGTGCGCGCGATGTCGTCGCTGACCGCCGTGCCGGTGTGGCCGATGCCGCCCAGGTCGGCCGGGTGGTCGTAGCGCAGCGAACCCTTGCCCGCCTGGGTGGAGGCGACCGGGATGCCGGTGACGTCCACCAGCGCCTTCAGGGCCTCCTCGGCCCGGCTGTGGTGGATGCCGCCGCCCGCGACGATCACCGGACGCTCGGCGGCCCGGATCGCCGCGACCGCCTCCGCCAGCTCGGACGGATCGGCCGCAGGACGCCGTACGTGCCACACGCGGTCGGCGAAGAACTCCTCCGGCCAGTCGTACGCCTCGGCCTGAACGTCCTGCGGCAGCGCGAGAGTCACCGCTCCCGTCTCGACCGGGTCGGCCAGCACGCGCATCGCGTTCAACGCGGCCGGGATCAACGCCTCGGGCCGCATGACGCGGTCGAAGTAGCGGGAGACCGGGCGCAGCGTGTCGTTGACCGAGAGGTCCGCCTCGACCGGGTGCTCCAGCTGCTGGAGCAGCGGGTCGGCGGCACGGGTCGCGAAGTAGTCGCCGGGCAGGAGCAGGACCGGCAGGCGGTTGATCGTGGCCAGCGCGGCGCCCGTGACCAGGTTCGTGGCGCCCGGTCCGATCGACGTGGTCACGGCCTGCGCGGAGAGCCGGTCGAGCTGGCGGGTGTAGCCAACTGCCGCGTGCACCATGGCCTGTTCGTTGCGGCCCTGGTGGAACGGCATCGTGTCCTCGCCCGCCTCAAGGAGCGCCTGGCCGAGTCCGGCAACGTTGCCATGGCCGAAGATGCCCCAGGTGCCGGCGATCAGCCGGTGCCGTACGCCGTCGCGCTCGGTGTACTGGACCGACAGGAACTGCACCAGGGCCTGGGCGACGGTCAGGCGGCGGGTGGGGGTGCTCATCAGGACTTCTCCGGTGCCGTGTAGAGGGGGAGGCGGGGGTCGACGGGCTGCTCGGGCCAGGTGCCGCGGACCCAGGCGTGATCGGGGTGGTCGCAGATCAGCCAGGAGCGGTCGTCCTCGGGACCCGCCATGACGTTGAGGTAGTACATGTGGTGACCGGGCACCGCCATCGAGGGCCCGTGCCAGCCGTCGGGGATCAACACGACGTCTCCGCCCCGGACTTCGGCCAGGACGTCCGTGTTACGGCCCTGTCCGGACGGGGAGACGCGCTGGTAGCCGAGACCGGGGGTGCCCTCGTGGTCGGCGAACTCGAAGTAGTAGACCTCTTCGAGGACGGACTCCTCGCCGGGCCGGTGCTCGTCGTGCTTGTGCGGAGGGAAGGAGGACCAGTTCCCGCCGGGCGTGATCACTTCTACGGCGATGAGCTTGTCGCACTCGAAGACGCCGGCCGCGCCGAAGTTGTTGACCTGCCGTGAGCTGTTGCCGGTGCCGCGCAGCTCCACCGGCACCGACGCGGCCGGGCCGTAGCGGGCGGGCAGCCGTCGGGTGCAGCGGGCGCCGGTCAGCGCGAAACGGCCACCGCCGGGCGACGAGATCGTCGTACGGGAATCGCGGGGGACATACGCGAAGTCGCTCACGGCGGTGAACACGCTCTCGCGGCCGTGGAGTTCGAAGGTGTCGTGGCCGAAGTCGTCGGCGGCGGCGACCGTGCAGGCGCCGCTCAGCGGGACGACGATCCACTCGCTGTCGTCGGTGTCGAAGGTGTGGGTGCCGCCCGGCGGCAGCTCCAGGACCCGCAGGCTGGAGTAGCCCCAGGCCGCCGACTCGGGGGTGACGTCCACGACGTAGGGGCCGCCGAGGGCCTTGCCTGCGGGAAGGTGGTACGCGCTCGTCATGGTGTGCCTCCGGTTCACAACAGACCTACAGCGGTGTCCACCGCCGTCTCCACGCCGCCGTCGGCGGGGTACAGCAGGGAGCGGCCCACGACCAGGCCCTGGACGGTGGGCAGGCGCAGCGTCTTGCGCCACTTCTCGTACGCGCCCTCCTGGTCGTCCCCGACCTCGCCGCCGAGGAGGACGGCCGGCAGCGTCGAGGTCTCCAGGACCTCGGCCATGTCGTCCGGGTCGTCGGTGACGGGCAGTTTCAGCCAGGTGTAGGCGGAGGTGCCGCCCAGGCCCGAGGAGATCGCGATCGAGCGGGTCACGGCTTCGGCGGACAGGTCGTTGCGGACCTTGCCGTCGACGCGGCGGGATATGAACGGCTCCACGAACAGGGGGAGTCGGCGAGCCGCCATGTCGTCGATGGCGCGCGCGGTGGACTCCAGGGTGGTGAGGGAGCCCGGGTCGCTGTAGTCGATGCGGAGCAGCAGCTTGCCCGCGTCGAAGCTGAGGCGCTCGATGTCCTGGGCGCGGTGGCCGGTGAACCGGTCGTCCATCTCGAAGGCGGCGCCGGACAGGCCGCCGCGGTTCATCGAGCCCATCACGACCTTGCCGTCCAGGACACCGAGGAGGAGCAGGTCCTCCAGGATGTCGGCGGTGGCCAGCACCCCGTCGACGCCCGGCCGGGACAGCGCGATGCAGAGGCGTTCCAGCAGGTCGGCGCGGTTCGCCATGGCCGTGCGGTGGTCGCCGACGCCCAGGGCGCCGCGGGCCGGGTGGTCGGCGGCCACGATCATCAGGCGGCCGCTGTCGCCCAGCAGCGGGCGGCGGACCCGGCGGGCGGCCGCCTCGGCGATCGCCTCCGGGTGCCGGGCTCTGACCGTGACCAGGTCGGGAATGCTGATGCTCAAGAGAAGCTCCGTTCAGGGGTGGCTTTGGCGGCCACGCGATCAGTCACTCACCCGCGCGCCCACGAGGAGGTCCTCGACCTCGGACTCGGTGGGCATCGCGGTGGAGCAGGCGAGGCGGGAGGCGACGAGGGCGCCGGCCGCGTTGGCGAACCGCATGGACCGTTCCAGGTCCCAGCCGGACAGCAGCCCGTGGCACAGCGAGCCGCCGAACGCGTCGCCCGCGCCGAGACCGTTGAGCACCTCGACCGGGACCGGCGGCACCTCGGCGGTCGTGCCGTCGCGGTGCACGGCCAGGACGCCCTTGGGGCCCTGCTTGACGACGGCGAGTTCCACGCCCGCGTCGAGGAGTGCCTGGGCGCAGGCGTGGGGCTCGCGGACGCCGGTGGCGATCTCGCACTCGTCGAGGTTGCCGACCGCGACCGTCGTGTGGCGGAGGGCCTCGGCGTAGTACGGGCGGGCCTCCTCCGGGTCGTTCCAGAACATGGGGCGCCAGTCCAGGTCGAAGACCGTGGTGCCCGCCTTGTCGCGCGCCTTGAGGGCGGCGAGCGTGGCGGAGCGGCTCGGCTCCTCGCTGAGTCCGGTGCCGGTGATCCAGAAGACGCGGGCCTGGCGGATCGCGAAGTAGTCCAGCTCGTCGGTGCGGATCTCCAGGTCCGGGGCCTTGGGCTGCCGGTAGAAGTACAGCGGGAAGTCGTCCGGCGGGAAGATCTCGCAGAAGGTGACCGGGGTCGGGTAGTCCGCGACGGGCGTGACCCAGCGGTCGTCGACCCCGAAGCCCTTGAGGGCCTCGTGCAGATACGTCCCGAAGGGGTCGTCGCCGGTGCGGGTGATCACCGCGGTGGTCCGGCCGAGCCGGGCGGCGGCGACCGCCACATTGCTCGCGGAACCCCCGAGGAACTTGCCGAACGTCTCCACTCGGGCCAGCGGTACGCCAGACTGCAACGGGTAGAGATCGACCCCGATGCGGCCCATGGTGATGAGATCGAAGGACTGGGCTGACTCGGCCATGCGCGACACTCCTCTGAGCTGCTGGGGGGCGGGCGGGTCCCAGGGGCCTGCCGCCTCCCAGGTGTAGGTCTCGGAGGGGCTCCGTGTCAATAGTTTGTACTTACATTCGGACCTGCTCGTGAAATGATGTCTTAACAAAGTATTGACAGCGGACGCGCCCAGGGATTTGATTCCGTCCCAGCGCAACAGCCGTGTTTCGCGGCAAAGGGCCCAGGGCCGACAGGCCCCGAGCCCGGATTTCTGCGATCATGACTTCCTTTCCCCTGAAGCACAGTGAGGTGCAGGAAAGATGGACCGTTCCACTTACTCCCGCTCGCGCAGAATGGCCCCCTTCGTGGCGGTGGCCGCGGCAGCGGCCCTGACCCTCGCCGGCTGTTCCAGCAGCTCGGGGGGCAAGAAGTCCACCGAGGACTCCTCCGGCGCCTCCGCGGGCAAGGCGAGCACCCCTCGCATGACGGTCGCCCTGGTCACGCACCAGGCGCCCGGCGACACGTTCTGGGACATCGTCCGCAAGGGCGCCCAGGCCGCCGCCGCCAAGGACAACATCAAGCTCATCTACTCGGCCGACCCGAACGCGGGCAACCAGTCGAACCTGGTGCAGAACGCGATCGACCAGAAGGTCGACGGCATCGCGGTCACCCTCGCCAAGCCCGACGCCCTGAAGGACGTCATCGCCAAGGCGAAGACCGCGAACATACCCGTCGTGGGTCTCAACTCCGGTCTCAGCGACTGGAAGAAGCTCGGACTGCTGGAGTTCTTCGGCCAGGACGAGACGGTGGCCGGCGAGGCGCTCGGCAAGCGGCTGAACGCGGAAGGCGCCAAGAAGGCCGTCTGTGTCATCCAGGAGCAGGGCAACATCGGTCTGACGCAGCGGTGCGACGGTGTCAAGAAGACGTTCACCGGCACCACCGAGGTGCTCAACGTCAACGGCACGGACATGCCGTCGGTGAAGTCGACGATCACCGCCAAGCTCACGCAGGACAAGTCCATCGACTACGTCGTCACGCTGGGTGCCCCGTTCGCCATGACGGCCGTGCAGTCGCTGTCCGACGCGGGCAGCAAGGCGAAGGTCGCGACCTTCGACCTGAACAGCACCCTGACGGGCGCCATCAAGGCCGGCACCGTTCAGTTCGCGGTGGACCAGCAGCCGTACCTCCAGGGCTACTTGGCGGTCGACTCGCTGTGGCTCTACAAGAACAACGGCAACTACAGCGGCGGTGGTGAGCAGCCCGTACTGACCGGCCCGGCCTTCGTCGACAAGACCAACGTCGCAGCCGTCGCCAAGTACGCCGCCAACGGAACCCGGTGATGAGCATGACCCAGCACGCCGAGCCGGCGGTGACCTCACCGCCGGCCCCCGGCCCCAAGGAATCCGACGGCCGGACCTCTGAACGCCCCCTGGCGCTACGGTTGTTGGCGCGTCCGGAGGTGGGTGTCTTTCTCGGTGCGGCCGCGGTGTACGTGTTCTTCCTGATCGCGGCTCCGCCGGTGCGGGAC
>NZ_JBICXA010000031.1:0-61772 GCF_043200035.1 Streptomyces sp. NPDC048504 | reverse complement strand
ACCCCCGCCCAACGCATAACCCGTAATGGCAGCGACCACCGGCTTCGGGATACGGGCCACCGCCGTGAACGACTCCTGCAACGCCCGCGACCGTATGACCATCCCCGCATGGTCCATCCGCTGCATCTCCTTGATGTCCGCACCCGCAGCGAACACCTTCTCCCCGCCATAGACGACCACCGCACGGACATCCTCGCGACGGCTCGCCTCCTCGGCGAGTGCGCGGAGGCCGTCCTGTGTCTCCGTGTCCAGGGCGTTCATCGGTGGCCGGTCGAGGCGGATCGTTCCGACGCCCTCGGCGACCTCGAAGTGAAGTGTCATCGCCGGCCTCAGCTGTCGTAGTCGACGGCGAGAGCGTCGGACACAGGGAAGGTCTGGCAGGTGAGGACGTAGCCGGCGTCGACCTCGGCGGGTTCGAGGGCGTAGTTGCGCCGCATGTCCGCAGTGCCGTCGGTGACCAGCGCGCGGCAGGTGCCGCAGACGCCTCCCTTGCAGGCGAAGGGCAGGTCGGGGCGGGTCTTCTGGGCGCCGTCGAGGATCGAAATGTCCTTGTGCAGGGGCGAGTTGGTGGTGCGGCCGTCGAGCGTGATGCTCACCTGGCTGACGGGGCCGTCGTAGGCCTTGTCGATGTGTTCGTTGGTCCGGACGGGCTCGTCGTCGGCGTAGAACAGTTCCTGGTGGACGCGTTCGACGGGGACGCCGAGGCCGGTGAGGACCTGTTGAGCGTCGCGGACCATGCCGTGCGGGCCGCACAGCCACCAGTGGTCGGCGGTGTCCACGTCGACGAGGGCGTCGACGAGCGCGCTGAGCCGGTCGGCGTCGAGGCGGCCGGAGAGGATCTCCGCCTCGCGCGGTTCGCGGGACAGGATGTGCGCGAGCTGGAAACGGCCGGGGTACAGGTCCTTCAGGTCGGCCAGGTCGTCGGCGAACATCACGGTGTCGCTGCGCCGGTTGCCGTAGAAGAGCGTGACACGGGAGCGGGTGTCGGCGGCGAGGACGGATTCCGCGATGGAGAGCATCGGGGTGATTCCGGAGCCGGCGGCGATCAGGACGTGGTGGCCGGGGCTGGTCAGGTCGGGGGTGAAGGCGCCGGTGGGGGCCATCACCTCGACGGTGTCACCGGGGCGTACGTCGTCGACCAGCCAGGAGGAGAACAGGCCGCCGGGGACGACCCGTACGCCGATGCGCGGGCGCGCTCCCGCCGGGGAGCAGATCGAGTACGAGCGGCGCTCGTCGCGGCCCTCGACCTCGCGGCGGAGGGTGAGCGACTGGCCAGGCCGGTAGGCGAACTCCTCGGCGAGTTGCTCGGGGATGTCGAAGCTGATGGCGGCGGCGTCCTCGCACAGCGACTCGACGGCGGCGACCCGCAGCGCGTGAAAGGCCGGGCGCCGGCGCGCCGGGCGGGCGGGGGTGGCGGGGGCCGGGGCGGTCACTGGTCCACCGTCCTTTCCACGAGCGGGAGTTGAGGACTCGCCGTGAGCAGGCGTTGGGGGCTCGCCATCAGATCTCCTTGACGTACTCGAACGGCTCGCGGCAGGCGCGGCATCGCCACAGGGCTTTGCAGGAGGTCGCGGCGAAGTGCGAGGTCTCCTCGGTGTCGTCCGCTCCGCAGCGGGGGCAGGGCACCGTGCGGCGGGTCGGCGACAGCGTGAGCTTGACCGGACCGCGGGGGGCGGCACCGGGCGGGGCGATGCCGTGCTCGGCGAGGCTGCGGCGGCCCTCGGGGGTGATCCAGTCGGTGGTCCACGGCGGGTCGAGGACCGTACGGATCTCCACGCGTGCGAACCCGGCGTCCCGCAGCCGCGCGGCCACCTTGGCGCGCATCTCGGCCATGGCGGGGCAGCCGGAGTAGGTGGGCGTCAGGCTCGCGACGACGCTGCCGTCCGCGTCGATCTCGACCCCGCGCAACACCCCGAGGTCGGCGAGGGTGAGCATGGGCATCTCGGGATCCGGAACCTGTGCGGCGATGTTCCAGGCGCGCCGCGAGTCGATCAGGGTGGTCACCATGTCGCCTCCGGGTGGGCGCGGGCCACGCTCTGGAGTTCGGCCAGCAGCGGGGCGAGGTGTTCGGTGTGGTCGCCGTCGCGGCCGTGTCCGGGGACCTGTGTCGCCTCGGGGAGCACGAGCCCGGCCGCGTCGGTGACCTGGCGGAGTACGGCCAGGACCTCGGTCCTCAACTCGCCGTCGCCCGCGAAGAGTTCCTTCACGTACGGGGCGATCGCGGTCAGCGCGTCCCGCATCCGGCGCTGCGATTCCTCCGTGCCGTCGCCCAGCCGGACGGCCCACTCGGCCGCGTACTGGCGGTGGTACGCCAGCTCCTTGACGCCCTTGGCGGCGATGGCGGCGAGCACCGGGTCCGAGGTCGTGCCGGCGAGCCGCTCGAAGAGGGCGAGCCGCCAGGAGGACAGCACCAGCAGCCGGGTGATGGAGAACGCGAAGTCTCCGTTGGGGAGTTCGGCCAGCCGTACGTTGCGGAAGGCGTCGGCGTCGCGGAAGTAGGCGTAGGCGTCCTCATCGCGTCCCGTGCCGTCCACCTGGCCGGCGCGCGCGTAGAGGAGGCGGGTCTGGCCGAGGAGGTCGAGCCCGATGTTGGCCAGGGCTACCTCCTCCTCCAACTCGGGGGCAGCTGTGCACCATTGGGCCAGCCGCTGCGCGCTCACGAGGGCGTCGTCGCCAAGTGCCAGGCAGAACGCGGCCAGTTGAGCGGAGTCCGTCCCCTCCGGCACGGTCTGGTCGACACCGTGCAGCGGGTCCTCGAAGCCGGTGCCGAAGGCCCAGCGGGCGTCGCTGTCGTCGTGTCCCTCGGCCAGGGACAGGTAGACGTGGTCGTCACTCATTCCCTGCTCCTAGATGTGGGGGACGTCGTCGGGGATGTCGTAGAACGTGGGGTGGCGGTAGACCTTGTCGGCGCTCGGCGCGAAGAACGGGTCCTTCTCGTCGCGGGTCGAGGCGGCGATGTGCTCCGAGCGCACGACCCAGATGGACACTCCCTCGTTGCGCCGCGTGTAGAGGTCGCGGGCGTGGGTGAGCGCCATGGCGTCGTCGGCGGCGTGCAGCGAGCCGACGTGGACGTGGTTCAGGCCGCGCTTCCCGCGGACGAACACCTCGTACAGGGGCCAGTCCTGCGTCATGCCGCCGCTCCTTCGGTTTTCTGCGTACGGGCGGTCTTCTGTGTACGGGCGGCCTGCTTGGCCGCGTGGGCGGTGGCCGCCTCCCGCACCCAGGCGCCCTCCTCGTGGGCGGCCCGACGGCGGGAGACCCGCTCGGTGTTGCACGGTCCGTCGCCGCTGATCACGCGCTGCAACTCGGACCAGTCCGGGGTACCGAAATCGTGGTGCCCGCGCTCCTCGTTCCAGCTCAACTCCGGGTCGGGCAGGGTGACTCCGAGCTTCTCCGCCTGCGGCACCGTCATGTCGACGAAGCGCTGACGCAGTTCGTCGTTGCTGTGCCGCTTGATCTTCCAGGCCATGGAGCGCGCCGAGTTGGGCGAGTCGTCGTCGGGCGGGCCGAACATCATGAGCGACGGCCACCACCAACGGTCCACGGCGTCCTGGACCATCGCCCGCTGGCCGTCCGTGCCACGCATCATCGTGAGCAGCAACTCGTAACCCTGGCGCTGGTGGAAGGACTCCTCCTTGCACACCCGCACCATGGCCCGCGCGTACGGCCCGTACGAACAGCGGCACAGCGGCACCTGGTTGCAGATCGCCGCGCCGTCCACGAACCAGCCGATCACGCCGACGTCGGCGAAGGTCGGCGTCGGGTAGTTGAAGATCGACGAGTACTTCTGCCGGCCCTCGATCAGCGCGCCGGTCAGCTCCGCGCGGTCCGCGCCCAGGGTCTCGGCGGCCGAATAGAGATACAGTCCGTGTCCGGCCTCGTCCTGCACCTTCGCGAAGAGGATCGCCTTGCGGCGCAGGGAGGGCGCGCGGGTGATCCAGTCGCCCTCCGGCTGCATCCCGATGATCTCCGAGTGCGCGTGCTGCGCGATCTGCCGGATCAGGGTCTTGCGATAGCCGTCGGGCATCCAGTCGCGGGGCTCGATCCGCTGGTCCTTCGCGATCGTGGCGTCGAACTGCTCCGACAGCCGCGCTTCGTCCCAGCCGGCGGCTGACGCCTCCGTGCCTGTGCTGGTCATCGACACACCAACTTCCCTACCGACCATTCGTTCGGTACCTAGTCTGATGGGTTTCCCCCGGCGAGGCAAGACCTGCCGGGTGAATGGCTGGTCACCGGCCCTCGAACGACAGCTCGGCCCGCGCCAGAAACGCCTCTACGGCCGCCCGGTGGTCCCGCGTAGCACCCAGCCGTTCCTGCGCCGCCGCCTCCCGCTCCAGCACGGCGGCGAGGCTCGCACCGGGCGCGTCCCGCAGCAGCGCCTTGACTTCCGCGTAGGCGGCGGTGGGCCCGGCGGCCAGGCGCTTCGCAAGGGCCAGCCCCTCCGCCATAGCAGCGCCGTCCGGTACGACCCGGTGCACCATGCCCCACCGCTCCGCCTCCTCCGCACCGAACCGATCCCCGAGCAGCATCAGCGCCGCGGCCCGCGACGGACCGACCGCCTGCGCCAGCGCACCGCTCAGTCCGCTGTCGGCGACCAGCCCGATCCCGGCGAACGCGGTCGCGAACCGTGCCCCCTCGGCCGCGACCCGCACATCCGCGCAGAGCGCCAGCCCGAGCCCGGCCCCGACACACGCGCCCTCGACGGCGACGACCACCGGCTGGGTCAGCGCGTGCAGCGCCTCCACGAGGGGGTTGTACTCGTCCCGTACACAGGCGAAGGCAACCGCAGGCCCGTTCTCCAGCGCGCGGGCGTGCTCCTTGAGGTCCTGTCCCACGCAGAAGTGCCTGCCCTGCGCGGTGAGCAGGACGGCACGGACCGCGTCCCCGTCATCGCCCACCTGGCGTACGGCGGCCAACAGCCCACTCCGCAGGGCGACATCGAGCGCGGGCCTGCGCAACTCGATGGTGGCGACACCGGCGTCCAGGCGGTAGCAGACGCCGTCCGGGGATGCGCTCACTTCCACTCGTAGAACCCCTGTCCCGTCTTTCGGCCCAGCTCACCGCGTGCGACCTTGTTGCGCAACAGCTGTGGCGGGGCGAAGCGCTCGCCGAGGGTGGAGTGCAGGTACTCGGCGATGGCCAGGCGTACGTCGAGGCCGACCAGGTCGGTGAGGCGCAGCGGGCCCATGGGGTGCTTGTAGCCGAGGCTCATCGCGTCGTCGATCGCCTCCGGCGCGGCGACGCCCTCCTCGACCATGCGGATCGCCTCCAGGCCGAGCGCCAGTCCGAGGCGGCTGCTGGCGAAGCCGGGCGAGTCCTTGACGGTGACGTCCTTCTTGCCGAGGGCGTGCGTCCAGTCGAGGGCGGCGCTGACGGCGGCGGGCTCGGTGTGCGGGGCTACGACGATCTCGACCAGCGCGGAGGCGGGCACCGGGTTGAAGAAGTGCATGCCGAGGAAACGGCCGGGCCGGGTGAGCACGGCGGCGAGTTCGGTGACCGAGAGGGAGCTGGTATTGGTGGCCAGCACGGTCGTCGCGCCCACCGCCTGCTCGGCAGCCGCGAGCACGCGGGCTTTGAGCCCGGCGTCCTCGGGGACGGCCTCGACGACGAGGTCCGCGTCAGCGGGGAGTCCGTCGACCGAGTCGGCCATGGTGACGCGGGCGAGGACCTGCTCGGCGGGTTCGCTGAGCAGGCCGCGCTCGGCGGCCCGCTTGAGCCCGGTGGCGACGCGATCCAGCGCGGCCGCAGTGGCTGCCTCGCCGCTCTCCACGACGGTCACGGACGAACCGGCGGCCGCGAAGGACTGCGCGATACCGGCGCCCATCCGGCCACCGCCGATCACACCGACAACTGCGGGGGCGGAGTGGGGTGTTGGGCTCATGTTCGGCTGCTCCTCTTCTCCAAGCCCCTCTTGTTCAAGAAGCGCGTCATACGGTCCCTCTTGTCCTGCCCCTCGAAGAGCACGGCCTGCGCGAGGTCGTCGGCGATCGGGTGAGCGCCAGGTGAGTCGACGACGAGCTTGGTGAGCCGGAGCGCCGTAGCCGACGAACGGGCCATGCGGTCGAGCAGCGCGTGCGCCTCGTCCAGCAGCTTCTCCGCCGGTACGACGTCGATGACCAGCCCGGCTGCCAGGGCAGCGGGCGCGTCGAGGTTCCGTCCGGCGAGCAGCACCTGCTTCGCGATGGACTCGCCGACCAGCTCGGGCAGCCGCCAGCAGGCACCGGCCGCGGCGAGGATGCCGAGCCCGGGTTCCGGGTTGCCGAAGACGGCGTCCGGTCCGGCGATACGGAGGTCGCAGGCGTACGACAGCTCGGCTCCGCCGCCCAGCGCCCAGCCGTCCACCGCGGCGAGGGTCGGCATCGGCAGCCGGCGTACGCGCTCGAAGAGGCGGCTGTTGATGCCCTGGAGAGCCTCGTCCCGGCCGCGTGCCAGCAGCTCCGCGATGTCGGCGCCGCCCGCGAAGACCCCGCCGTGTCCGGTGAGCAGGAGCAGCTTGGGGCGCTGCTCCAACTGGTCGCAGACGGCGTGCAGTTCGCGGATCATCAGGCCGCTGATGGCGTTGCGGGCCTCGGGGCGGTGCAGGGTGACGATGACCCGGTCCTCGCGCTCCTCGACGAGGAGGGTCTCGTAGGTGCCGGCGCTCATACCCGCTCCACGAGCATCGCCACGCCCTGCCCGACCCCGACGCACAGCGTAGCCAGACCCCGGCTGCCGTTCTCGCGCTCCAGCCTGCCCAGCAGCGTGAGGAGGATGCGGGCGCCGGAGCACCCGAGAGGATGGCCGAGGGCGATCGCTCCGCCGTCGGCGTTGACCTTCTCCTCGTCCAGCTTGAGGCGGCGCGTGACCGCGAGGGCCTGGGCGGCGAAGGCCTCGTTCAGTTCTACGGCGTCCAGGTCACCGGTCTGCCAACCCGCGCGGGCGAGGGCCTTCTCGGTCGCGGGGACCGGGCCGAGCCCCATGATGTGCGGCTGCACCCCGGCCGAGGCCGACGTGACGATCCGCGCCCTCGGGGTGAGTCCGTGGCGTCGGACGGCCGCGCCGCTCGCGACCACCAGGGCGGCGGCGCCGTCGGACAGCGGCGAGGAGGAGCCGGCGGTCACGATGCCGCCGTCGCGGAAGATGGTGCGCAGGGAGCCGAGCTTCTCCAGCGTGGTGCCGGGGCGCGGGCCCTCGTCGCGGGTCACCTCGCCGTCCTTGACCGCGACCGGCACGATCTCCCGGTCGAAGTGGCCCAACTCCTGGGCGGCGACGGCCCGTTGATGGCTGCGCAGCGCGAACGCGTCGGATTCGGCGCGGGTGATGCCGTCGAGCGCGGCGACCTCCTCGGCCGTCTCCCCCATCGAGAGGGTCTGCTGGGCGGCGAAGCGCGGATTGGTGAAGCGCCAGCCGAGCGAGGTGTCGTGCACCTCTCCCGGCTTGGCCCACGGGGTGCCTGGCTTGGCCATCACCCAGGGCGCGCGGGTCATGGACTCCACCCCGCCCGCGACGACGAGGTCCGCCTCCCCGGAGCGAATGGCCTGGGCGGCCGAGGCGACGGCGGTCAGTCCTGAGGCGCACAGCCGGTTGACGGTGTAGCCCGGCACGGTGTGCGGCAGCCCGGCCAGCAGGACGGCCATGCGGGCCACGTCGCGGTTGTCCTCGCCGGCCTGGTTGGCGGCGCCGAGGATCACCTCGTCCACCTCCTCGGCCGGGATTCCGGCGCGGCGCACCGCCTCGCCGACGACCAGCGCCGCGAGGTCGTCGGGCCGTACGGAAGCGAGGGCGCCGCCGTAGCGGCCCTGCGGGGTGCGGGCCCCGTCGATCAGATAGACCTCGTCGGAGGACAGCTCAGGCATCGGGGGTCTCCTCGACGGGGGCGGACCGGCGTGACTGCAGGGTCGCGAAGCGGCCCTGCGTCCCGGGGTCACGACTCGCGGTCGCGGCGACCGCCTGTTCCAGCAGAGCGCGATGGCGGGCGAAGAAGTCGGGCAGCTCGGAGCTGGTCTGGGGCATGCGTTCCACCTCTTGACAGGCAGTGGTGTTGCTGGATTACTTGGCCGTGACGCACGCTAACCGAATGTTCGGTCGGTCCACAAGGTGGTGGAAAATGACGCAGGCCGCTGACACGGCCTCCGGTCCGACGGCGAGGATGTTCGCCGCGGACGAGGCGTCCCGGGCTCTCGGGATAGAGCTCGTCGAGCACGGCGAAGGGACCGCCGTGCTCCGCATGACCGTGACCCCGGCCATGGTCAACGGACACAAGACCGCTCACGGCGGCTATCTGTTCCTGTTCGCGGACTCCGCCTTCGCCTGTGCCTGCAACAGCCACGGCCCGGTGACCGTGGCCGCCGCGGCCGACATCGACTTCGTCGCCCCGGCGTACGAGGGCGACGTCCTGGTGGCGACGGCGACGGAGCGCACCCGGTTCGGCCGCAGCGGCATCTACGACGTGAGCGTGCTGCGCGGCGACCAGGTGATCGCGGAGTTCCGCGGCCGCAGCCGCATGATCAACAGCGCGAAGACGAAGGAGTCTCCATGAGCAGCGACCTGACAGCCCCGGCGGCCCCACCGGCTTCGCCGCCCGTGAGTCCGCGACTCGGGGAACCGCTCCCCGACGGGTTGCTGGACGCCGCCGAACGTCTGAGCCGCGAGGAGCTGCGCGAGCACCAACTCGGCCTGCTCCAGGCCACGTTGAGGCACGCCTACGACAACGTGGAGCTGTACCGCAGGAAGTTCGACGAGGCCGGCGTCAAACCCGACGACTGCCGCACCCTCGACGATCTGGCCCGGTTCCCCTTCACCACCAAGGCCGACCTGCGGGACACGTACCCCTTCGGCATGTTCGCCGTCCCCATGGACCAGGTCCGCCGCGTCCACGCCTCCAGCGGCACCACCGGCCGCCCCACGGTCGTCGGCTACACGGAGAACGACCTCTCCATGTGGGCAGACGTGGTGGCCCGCTCGATCCGCGCGGCCGGCGGCCGCCCCGGCCACAAGATCCATGTGTCGTACGGCTATGGGTTGTTCACCGGTGGTCTGGGCGCGCACTACGGCGCCGAGCGCGCGGGCTGCACCGTGATCCCCGCGTCCGGCGGCATGACCGCCCGCCAGGTGCAGATCATCCAGGACTTCAAGCCCGAGATCATCATGGTCACCCCGTCGTACATGCTCACCCTCCTCGACGAGTTCGAGCGCCAGGGCGTCGACCCGCGCACCAGCTCCCTCAAGGTGGGCATCTTCGGCGCCGAGCCGTGGACGGAGGAGATGCGCCGCGAGATCGAGGAGCGCATGGACATCCACGCCGTGGACATCTACGGCCTGTCGGAGGTCATCGGCCCGGGTGTCGCGCAGGAGTGCGTGGAGACCAAGGACGGCCTGCACGTGTGGGAGGACCACTTCTACCCGGAGATCGTCGACCCGATCTCCGACGAGGTGCTGTCCGACGGCGACAGCGGCGAGCTGGTCTTCACCTCCCTCACCAAGGAGGCCCTGCCGATCATCCGCTACCGCACCCGCGACCTGACCCGGCTCCTCCCCGGCACGGCCCGCCCGGCCTTCCGGCGCATCGAGAAGATCACCGGCCGTTGCGACGACATGATCATCCTGCGCGGGGTGAACGTCTTCCCCAGCCAGATCGAGGAGATCCTGCTGCGCATCCCCGCCGTCGCCCCGCACTTCACGATCCAGCTCAGCCGCCGCGGCCGCATGGACCACATGACGGTCCGCGCCGAGGCCCGCCCCGGTGCCACTCCCGAGCAGCGGGACGCCGCCGCGGCGGTGATCGGCAAGGGCGTCAAGGACGGCGTGGGCGTGACCGTGGCGGTGGAGATCGTCGATCCGGAGACCCTGGAGCGCTCGGTGGGCAAGATCCGCCGGGTGAAGGATCTGCGGGAGCAGTGACATCCGAGGCCGTTCCGCGCGGCCCGGTCGCCGGCCTTGTCACAATGGGCCAGTGACCAGGACACCTGTGCAGAGCCCGGCCGGCCGCCGCGGCCGTCCCGCCTACGACCGCGACTCCCTGCTGGAGGTCGCCGTCGTGGTCTTCAACGAACGCGGCTACGACGGCACCGGCATGGAGGAACTGGCCAGGCGCCTGGGCCTCAGCAAGTCGAGCATCTACCACCATGTGTCCGGCAAGGAGGAGCTCCTCGAACTCGCGGTCAACCGCGCGCTGGACGCGCTGTTCGCCGTGCTGGACGAGGAGGCCGGGGACCAGGACGGGGACAGCGGAGCCCCGGACACGACCGCGACCGCCACTGCCCGGATGAAGCGCATCATCCACCGCAGCGTCGAGGTGCTGGCCGCCGAACTGCCGTACGTCACCTTGCTGTTGCGTCTGCACGGCAACAGCGAGGTGGAACAGAGGGCATTGGCCCGGCGCCGTGAGTTCGACCACCGGGTGGCCGAGTTGATGACCCGGGCGGCGGCCGAGGGCGGCATACGGGCGGACATCGACCCGCACCTCGCCGGCCGCCTGCTGTTCGGCACCGTCAACTCCCTCGTGGAGTGGTACCGCCCGGACCGCGACCTGACCGTGGAGACGCTGGCCGACGCCCTGACGACCATCCTCTTCGACGGCCTGCACGGACGTACTGCGAGTTGACGGGACCGAAGGCCCCAACTCCCCTCCCCCACAAGCCACATGAACCACCGCGAGTACGATGATCGGAAGCTTGCCCCGCCCTTCTCGCCCGCCCTTCTCGCCCACCCTTCTCACCTGCCGCGATGGAGTTGCCATGACGACCGACCCCAAGCCGTCACCGCAGATCGACACCGGCAAGGCACACCCAGCGCGGGTCTACGACTGGCTGCTGGGCGGCAAGGACAACTACCCGGTCGACGAGGCCGTGGGAGAGAAGCTGCCGCCCGAGGCGAAGGACGCGGCACGCCAGAACCGCGAGTTCATGCACCGCGCGGCGACCTGGCTCGCCGGGCAGGGCATCGACCAGTTCCTGGACATCGGCACGGGCATCCCGACCGCGCCCAACCTGCACCAGATCGTCCAGCGGACCGTGCCGACGGCGAAGGTCGTCTACACCGACTACGACCCGATCGTCCTGCGTCACGCCGAGGCGCTGCTGATCAGTCACCCCGACGGGGTCACGGACTACATCCAGGCCGACGTGCGCGAGCCGGAGCTCATCGTCGAACACGCCCGCCACGTCCTGGACTTCACCCGCCCGATCGCCCTCTCGCTGATCGCGCTGATGCACTTCATCCCGGACGAGCAGGACGCCCACGGCATCGTCCGCAACCTCGTCGCGACCCTGCCGTCCGGCAGCTACCTGGTCCTGTCCCACGCCGCGTCCGACCTGTACCCCGAACTCGCCGCCCAGGTCACCGCGGAGTACGCCAAGGGCGGCATCAAGCTCGGCTTCCGGACCCGCCCGGAGGTGGCCCGCTTCTTCGACGACCTCGAACTGGTGCCGCCCGGCCTGGTGACGGCGACGGAGTGGAATCCGCCGACGTCGGGGGAGGCTCCGGAGGGCAGCGGGATCTACGCGGCGGTGGCGCGGGTCCGCTAGCGACGGCCCGTGTCCTGGGCGTCGACCGGAGGCTGGTCCGGCCACGCGAACGCGTAGCGCGGATCGCCTCCTCGGCCGAGCCGTACGAAGCGCAGGAGCTCGCGGACGATGCCCGCGTTGCCCATCGCCCAGCCCGTGAACGGTTCGAGGTCGCTCGGGGTGGCCCGGTGTTCCACATTGGACCAGCGGGCGCCGTCGCTGTCCCGGATCGCACGGGCGGCCAGGTCCGCGACGAGGACGTGGGCGAAGTCGTACGGGTCCTGCTGCTCCTGCGGTTCCTTCTGTTCGGCGATCCGGTCGCAGGCCAGGGCGAGGACGCCCGCGGTGCCGCAGCAGCGGCCGTTGTTGTCCCAGAAGCGGGGGCGCAGCCGCTGGGGCAGGCCGGAGTGGGTGACCGTGTGCCAGCAGCGGTCGGCGAGGGCGGACCAGGCGGGGTCGGCCGTGATGTCCCGCAGGAGCCGGAAGACCTGGGCGTCACCGGCCGGACCGTGGCACCAGCCGTAGCTGATGGGCTCGATCACGTCGGGGCGGTACGGCGGGGTGGAGTGCCGGACCAGGAAGCCTTCGGGCCCCGCCTCGTCGCGCGACACGACGTCCGCGGCACCGGCCAGCGCGAGTTCGACCAGGTCCTCGCGACCTGTGGCTTCGCCGACCCGGGCGAGCCCCAGGACGATGCCGAGTGTGCCGTGGGAGATGTGGTGCAGACGGGCTTCGATGCCCGGGCGGTGGGGCCAGTGGACGCCCGCCGGAGTGTGCTCCGCCGTCCGCAGGTACGGCTCCGTGGCGAGGACGGCCAGTTCGGAGTCGCCGGCCAGGAGTGCGCCGAGGCCGATCCCCGCGTTGCCGCCCATCAGCTCGAACAGCTCGCCCCAGCGGGTCCCGTCGAAGCGTGACCGGACGAAGTGCAGCGCGCGGTCGGCGGCGGCACCGGAGGCCGCGTCGCCGAGTTCTTCGTGCAGGGTCCGCAGGACGAGGGCCACTCCGGTGCGGCCGAAGTAGAGGGAGTCGTCGTCGATGCCGTCGACGGCATCGGCGAGACTGAGGCCCGCCCTCAGGGCCGCGTCGGCGTAGGAGTCGTCGCCGAAGTGCCGCCACGCTTCCAGGAGTACGGGGACGTTCCCGGCCGTACCGCTGTAGAGGGACGGGTTCGGCTCGTCGTCCGAGGGCTTTCTCGACCAGGCGAGGCCTCCTCCGGAGGTCTCTCGCGCCGCCCCGATCAGCCAGCGCAGCCCGTCCACCGCGAGTTCCTCGACCTCGTCGACCGCCACGACCGTGGATTCTGGTGCCGTCATGCGCTCACTCTCGCATGATCTTCCGGACCCGCCCAGGGGCCGGCAACTCAGCTGATCCGTCAACTGAGTTCGCCTCATGGGCCCCGCGCCGTCCCCAGCCCTCAACTCGCGGTGTTGGTCTGCCAGACGACCGCGGTGTCCGTCGCTATGACCATGTTGCCGTCCTCCAGCACCTTGAGCACGGCCCCGGTGGCACCTTGCGTGCCGCTGCTCCACAGCGCCTGGTGCTGAGCGTCGTAGACCACGAGGTTGCCGTCCGCCTGGAACACGGCCGTGTTGCCCGTGCCCTGGGTCTGGCTGGCCCAATGTGCCGTTCCGGCCGCGTCGTAGAGGACGAGGTTGCCGTCCGTCTGCATGATCAGTTTCGAGCGCACGGTCTGCACGAATGTCCCGGCGTCGAACGTGTAGGGGGACTTCACCACCACGGCGTCGGCCAAGTTTCCGTCACCTGTGCCTGAGGGAGAAGGGGACGGAGACGCCGTCGCTCCGCTTGCGGACGGGGAGGCCGACACCTGGGCGGCGCGGCCGGCGCCGGCGGACGGTGTGACGTGGGCGGACGCCGAGTCCTTGCTCTTGTCCGTGCCCTTGTCGTCGAGGGTGTTGAACAGGAACAGCCCTGAGCCGGCGACGACGACCAGCGCGGCCGCGCCGATGACGGTCCACAGCCCGCGCCGCCCGCGGTCGCTTCCGGTGCCTCCGCCGTCCGGGGGCGGAGTCGGACCGGTGCCCGCCGGATAGGGGGCATACATGTCTGCCGCGTGAGGCTGCGTGGGGGTGTCGAGGCCCGGCTTCGGCGCGAGAAGGGTGGCTGCGTGGGCTTCCCGCGAGCCGCCGTCCAAGGCCGCCGACTGCGGGGCTACGGCCGTCACCGCATCCGGGGCTACGGGCGGCACACCGCCCCCGCTGTCGGCGACGGTCGCGGCACGTTCCCGGTCCGTCAACGAGCCCACGGCGAGCGCCCGTTGATAGGCGGGATGGTGGACCAGATCGGCCTCGGCCCGGCAGAGTTCGACGATCTGATGCGGGGTGGGGCGCAGGCCGGGGTCGCTCTGCGCGCAGGCGGCGATCAGCTCGGCGACGCCGGGATCGACACCCCGCAGGTCGATCTCGCCGTGCACCGAACGGTAGGACACGGCCGCGAACGGCCCGTCCCCGTAAGGCGGGCGGCCGGTGACGGCGAACGCCAGTGTGGCCCCGAGGGCGAACACGTCCGCGCCCGGTCCGGTCTCGCCGCCCGTGATCGTCTCCGGCGCGATGAACCCCGGACTGCCCATCGCTCCGCCGACCTGCGTCAGGTTGGACGTGCCGGTGGTCCTGGCGATGCCGAAGTCGATCAGTTGAGGGCCGGTCGCGGAGAGGATGACGTTGTGCGGCTTGAGGTCCCGATGCCACACACCGCGGACGTGGATGGCGTCCAGCCCCTCGGCGAGGGCGGCCAGCATGACCCGGGCGAGGTCGGCGGGGAGCGGTCCGTTCGTCACGACCGCGGCGTGCAGCGTGGGCCCCGGCACATACTCGGTGGCGAGCCAGTACGGCGGCGTGTCCAGCTCCGCGTCGATGAGCGACGCCGTGTACGCGCTGCGGACCGTACCCAGGGTCTCCACCTCGCGGCGGAACCGGCTCAGGGCGTGTTCGTCATGGCGCAGGTGGTCGTTGATCACCTTGACGGCGGTGGGACGGCCGCCCGGCGAACGCGCGAGGTACACCCTCCCCATCCCGCCCTCGCCGAGTCTGCCGACCAGACGGTAACGACCTATGTGCGATGGGTCGGAGCCATCGAGCGAAAGCACGGGACATGTCCTCCTTGGGTGGAACCGAGAGTCACCAGATCCACCGTGAGGTCAACTCGACTGGGCTCCAACCCCGTTGCCCAGCGGGGGTGTGGGGATGCGACACCAGTCCTCGGACGACACGCCCGGACCGGACCCCGACATAGTAGAGGGAACAGGCCCCCGCGCCTCACCGGTCACCCTATTCACTGGATGTCCTCGTGCAGATGCACGACGAGCCAGTGACCGTCGGGATGCGCACGCCGCAGGACCGCGGTGTTGCGGGCCAACTCCGAAGGGGCCGCGCGGAAGTCGACCCGCAGCCAGTAGCGGGCCACGGCCAAGTCGCCGAAGACGTCGACGACTTGGCCGTACGCCGTGAGGCCGGTCTCGGCAGGACCGTCGTCCGGCGCGGGACGGGCGTCCCGGACGCGGTTCAACTCCGTTCTGCCGCTGATGAGTTCGGGGGTCGCCGAGTCCCAGATGGTGGCGTCGTGGTCGAGGAAGGCGTCGATACGGTCGCGGTCACCGGCCGTGTAGCCCGCGTACATGCCCGTGATCACCGTCCACACGTCGGCCAGGTCGGCGGCCGCGCCACCCGGGCGGGCACCGCGGCCTGCGGCGGGACGGGCGGGCGGGGGCGGTGGAGCGGGCATGACGGATCCTTGGGTGAGTGCCTGGTGAGAGGGCTGAAGTCCGGGGTCTGGGACGGAGGCGGGGTGCTTGCCGTGGACCATCGCGTCGCTTCCTGTTTCTCCTGTCCCGCCCGTTCGCGCCGGTTCGTTCGGTTCAAGGAAGGACGGTCAGGTCCCGGGGCGTGCGGTTGAGGCGCTCGCCGCCGTCCTCCGTGCAGATCACGATGTCCTCGATCCGGGCGCCGTACTGGCCGGGCAGGTAGATACCGGGTTCGACGGAGAAGGCCATGCCCGGTGCGAGCGGGAGCGGGTTGCCGGTCACGATGTAGGGCTCCTCGTGGCTCTCCAGGCCGATGCCGTGTCCGGTGCGGTGGATGAAGTGCGGTCCGTATCCGGCGTCGGTGATGATGTCCCGTCCCACGGCGTCGAGTTGACCGGCCGTGATGTCCGGTCGTACGGCGTCGGTCTGGGCGCGTTGGGCGCTGAGCAGTACCTCGTGGAGCCGGCGGAACTCGGCGGGCGGCTCGCCCATCGCGTACACCCGGGTGGAGTCGGAGCAGTAACCGTCCACGGTCGTACCGCCGATGTCGACCACCACCGGGTCGCCGGGGCGGATCGTCCGGTCGGAGAGTTCGTGGTGCGGGCTGGCACTGTTCGGGCCGGAGCCGACGATGACGAAGTCGACCCGGATGTGCCCCTCGGCGATGATCGCGTCCGCGATGTCCCGGCCGACCTCGCGTTCGGTACGCCCGGCTCGCAGCCACTCCCCCATGCGGGCGTGCACCCGGTCGATGGCCGCACCGGCCCGACGCAGAGCGGCCGCCTCCTCCGGAGTCTTGCGCATCCGCAGCCCGTTCAGCACGGCTCCGGCCAACTCCTGGCTGACACCCGGCAGTTGGGTACGGAAGGCGATGATCTTCTCCGCCCACATCCGGTTGTCGACGCCGACGCGGGCGGTGCGGGCGGGCAGCCGGGCCGCGACGAGGGCGTAGGGGTCGTCGGTCTCGCCCCAGCCGGTGATCTCGATGCCCAGGTCACCGGCCGGGGATGCCTTGGCGGCGAGTTCCTCCAGGGCCGGCACGAGGAGGAAGGGGTCGCTGTCGGCGGGCAGCACCAGGCAGGTCAGCCGTTCCAACGGCTTGGCGTCGTATCCGGTCAGGTACCGCAGGTCCGCGCCGGGCGAGATCAGCAGGGCGTCCAGACCGGCTCGGGCCGTGGCCTGCTGGGCGCGGTGGAGGCGGTCGGCCGGGTACAGGTTCGCGGGCGGTTCGGCGGGGTGGTGGGGGTGGTCGTCGTCGGGCGGTGGGGTGGCGGGCATCGGGTCTCCGTGGGGTTCGGCGTGAGGTTCCGTTTGGCGTTCTGTGGGTGGGGGTTTCTCGGAGTGCGGGGCGCCGGTGACCCGGGGGCTGTGCGCACACTGGTGACAGGCAGGGCGCGGTCGTCACGTCCCGGTGGGGCGACCGTCAGCGGGCTGCGCTGTGATCGAACGTTGCCGGCGTTGCCGGTGTGGATCGGGACCAGCACCAGCCCGGATCATCGCCGTCTCCGGATCACACCCGGAGCGAATCACCCCCACCACCGCACCGGACCGCCGCCCACGCGGACGACCCGCCCCACCCCCACTCACGCCGCATACAACCGGCACGCGACACCCCCCGCGATCAACTGCGGCTCCTCCCGGTCGCAACCGTCGAAGGCCTGCGGGCAGCGCGGGTGGAAGCGACAGCCGCTCGGCGGGTCGGCAGGGTCAGGGACATCGCCGGGGAGTTCGGCGGGCAGCACGCCCGCCCCGTCCGGCTTCGGTACCGCGGCCAGGAGTGCCCGGGTGTACGGGTGGCGCGGGTCCGCCCAGACCTCGGCGGTGGGACCGGTCTCCACGATCCGGCCGAGGTACATCACGGCGATCCGGTCCGCGATCAGCCGGACGACGGACAGGTCGTGGCTGATGAACAGCAGCCCGGCGCCCGACTCGACGGCCAACGACCGCATCAGCGTAGCCACTTGGAGCTGAGCGGAAGCGTCCAGCGCGGAGATCGGTTCATCGCCGACCAGCAGGCGGGGTCGGGCGGCGAGGGCGCGCGCGATGGCGATGCGCTGGCGTTGGCCGCCGGAGAACTCCTGGGGATAGCGCTCGGCGGCGCTCGCCGGCAGGCCGACCCGGGTCAACAGGTCCTCCGGGGTGGTGAGTTCGGCCGCGGCCTCGCCCCGCCCGGCCGCCGTACGGATGCCGTCGGCGATCTGCGAGCCCACCCGGCGCCGGGGATTGAGGGAACCGTACGGATCCTGGAAGACCATCTGGACGCCGGTCAGGGCCAGTTCACGGCGGCGCACCCGCAACGGCCGTACCGGTGTCCCGTCGTAGGTGATCCGGCCTTCCGCGGGTGCGGTGAGGCCGCAGACCGCGCGGGCCAGCGTCGACTTGCCGCAGCCCGACTCGCCTACCAGACCCACGACTTCACCGGCCCGCACCTGGAGGCTGACCCCGGCGACGGCTCGGGTGGGGGCTGCGCCCGGCCGGTGGTACTGGACCACGAGGTCGTCGACCGAGAGGAGAGGGGTCGTCGGGTCGGGGGTCATACGGTGCTCCTTCCGGGGAGCGCGTCCAAGAGCGTGCGGGTGTAGTCGTGTTGGGGGTCGGTGAGGACCCGGCCCCGTGCACCCGTCTCGACGACCAGGCCGTGGCGCATCACACTCACCTCGTCGGCGATCGCGGACATCACGCCCAGGTCGTGGGTGACCAGCAGGACGGCGAGGCCGAGGTCGTCGCAGAGACCGCGCAACAGCCTCAACACCCCTGCCTGCACGGTCACATCGAGCGCGGTCGTGGGCTCGTCGGCGATCAGGACCTTCGGTTCGCAGGCCAGCGCGATGGCGATCGCGATGCGCTGGCGCATGCCGCCGGAGAACTGGTGCGGGTAACGGCCCAGTGCCTCACGGGGGTTGGGGATACGGACCTGCGTCAGCAGTGCGGCGGCCCGCTCCTTCGCCGCCTTCCGATTCAGCTTCAGGTGGTGGCGCAGGTGGTCGGTGAGCTGATGGCCGATGCTGAGCATGGGGTGCAGGCTGGTGGACGGGTCCTGGAACACCATGCTCACCGACTGCCCACGCAGCGCGGCCAGTTGGCGGGTCGGCAGGGCCAGCAGGTCCGTGCCTTCGAACTCGATCCGCCCACCGGTGTGCGCACCCGGCGGCAGCAGACCGAGCACGGCAAGACCGGTCATGGTCTTGCCCGAACCGCTCTCCCCCGCGAGCCCATGGATACGGCCGGGTTGGAGTGCGAGGTCGACGCCGCCGAGGATGCGGGCACCGCCCAGGTCGAGGGTGAGGCCGCTGATCCTCAGGACGTCCACGGAGTCGCCGCCGGTCATGCCACACGCTCCTTCTCCGCGCCGATCGTGCGGGCGGTACCCGGGTCGAGGGCGTCCCGGAGTGTGTCGCCGAGGAAGTTGAAGGCGAGGACGACGGTGAGGATCGCCAGGCCTGGGAAGACCCCGATCCACCACTTGTCGAACTGCTGGGTGCCGTCCGCCACCATCGCGCCCCACTCGGCGGTCGGCGGTTTCGCGCCGAGCCCGAGGAAGGACAGTCCGGACAGCAGCAGCGTCGCCGTGCCGATGTCGAGGGTGGCCAGCACCAGGAGCGGGCCGAGCACGTTGGGCAGGATGTCGACGCGCAGCGACCGCCAGGCGGAGAAGCCCAACAGCCGTCCGCTGAGCACGAATTCACGGTTCCGCAGGCCCATGACCAGACCCCGGGTGACGCGTGCGTACGACGGCCAGGACACGACCAGGACGGCCAGCACCGCGTTCTGCAGGCTGGCGCCGAGCGCGGCGGCGACCACCATCGCCAGGATGACGGTGGGGAAGGCGAACACCAGGTCCGCGATCCGCATTACGGTCTCGTCCACCCACCGCCCGAAGAACCCGGCGCAGGCCCCGAGCACTCCCCCGACCAGCAGCGACATGGCCACCAGCAGGAGGGCGAGCGGGATGGAGACCCTGGCGCCGTACAGCACGCGGCTCAGGACGTCCCGGCCCAGCTCGTCCGTGCCGAACCAGTGTCCGGCGCCGGGGGCGGCCAGCCGGGGCAGGTTCTGCGCGAGGGGGTCGTGCGGGGCGAGCAGCGGGGCGGCGACCACGATCAGCAGCCAGAACACCGCGACCAGGCCGCCCGTCACCGCGAGCGGGCGACGCCAGGCGGCCGGCAGCCGTCGTAGGAGACCGCGTTTCACCACGCCCTCGGGGCTCCGCTCAGGACTGCGTTTCACTGGACCCTCACCCTCGGGTCGATCACGCCGTACAGGACGTCCACGGCGAGGTTGACGGTCAGGTACACCAGGCCCACGACCAGGCCGACGCCCATCACGGCGGGGAGGTCGAGGGTGGTCGCGCTGCGGTAGGCGTAGGCGCCGAGGCCCGGCCAGGCGAAGATCGACTCGACCAGGACGGTGCCCGAGAGGAGGGCGCCGAAGGCCAGTCCGGCGACCGTGATGACGGGGACGAGGGCCGCGCGGAGGATGTACTGGAAGAGGACCGTGCGGGCGGGGAGGCCCTTGGCGCGGGCCGCACGGACGTAGTCCTGGTTGAGGACCTCCAGTACGGCGGAGCGGGTGAAGCGGGTCAGCAGGCCGACGGTGTACGCCGTCAACACCAGTGCGGGCAGGGCGAGATGGCTCACCGCGCTCCAGAACACCGGCCACTGTCCGGCGAGTGCCGCGTCGACCGTGTACAGGCCGGTGACGTGCGGGGGCGCGGTCATGCCGGGGTCGAGGCGACCGCTGCCCGGGGCCCAGCCGAGGCGGTAGAAGAAGACGTAGAAGGCGAGCAGGGCCAGCCAGAAGGTGGGTACCGAGACCCCCAACAGGCTGACCACGCGCAGGAGTTGATCGGTCAAGCGGTCTCGGCGCAGGGCCGCCACGACGCCGAAGGCCACACCCAGGATCAGGGAGACCACGATCGCGGCCCCGGCGAGTTCGAGGGTCGCGGGGACGGCCGTCGACAGGTCGGTGAGGACGGACTGGTGGCTCTGCTGGGACTCGCCGAGGTCACCGTGTAGGAGGTTGCCGAGGTAGGTGACGTACTGGACCGGCAGTGGCTTGTCGAGGCCGTAGTGGTGACGGAACTGGGCGACGATCGCCGGATCGCCGATCGCCCGCTGGCCGAGGTTGGCCGCAGCGGGGTCGCCCGGGACCAGGTTGGTGAGGACGAACGTCACCAGGGTCACGCCGAGGGCGAGCAGAACGGCGGTGGCGGTACGGCGGAGGAGGAAACGGGCGAGGGGGTGGCGGGCGAGGAGTCGACGGGGGCGGAGGGCCGTCGGGCGGCCGGTGCGAAGGCGGTCGCCGCCACCCGAGCCCGCGCCGCCGGCGTCCTCGGCGCCCACCCCTTCGCCCCCTGTCCCCTTACTTCGCGCCCAGCGCGGCGACATCGATCGTCCATACGGGGTTGTAGGCGACGCCGGTCACGGACGCGGCGGAGACGGTGTTGCGGCTCGGCTGCATCAGCGGGATGAAGGGACCGGAGGCGTTCATGCGGGTCTGGATCTGCTCGTACAGGGTCTTGCGGGTGTCGTCGCCGATCGTCGTCGCCGCCTTGTCGCCGAGTGCGGTGAGGGTGGGGTCGGCGCCGGCCTTCCAGCCCGCGCGGAGGCCGACGAGGTCGCCGGGGAGGAAGGTCAGGTAGTCGCTGGGGTCCGGGTAGTCCGGGCCCCAGTACCAGAGGCCCAACTGCTCTTTGCCGTTGCGGTAGTTGTCGAGTTCCGTGGTGGTCGGCGCGGGGGCGAGCGTGACGGTGATGCCGACCTCCTTCAGCTGGGCCTGGACCCGTTCGGCGAGGGTCTGCAGGGACAGTCCGTCGACGGTCAGGTCGCTGGCGTAGCCGAGGGTCACGGACGGCTTGGCGATACCGCTCGCCTTGAGCGCCGCCTTCGCCCCGGCGAGGTCGCGGCCCGCGGCCTCGGAGGCGGGCAGCGCGCCGAGGAAGGTCGACGGGATGATCCCGGCGGGCTGGACCGAGCCGGTACCGGCGAGCGAGAGCAGGCTCTTGTAGTCGATGCCCTTGCGCACCGCCTCCGCGAACTTCGCGTTGGCCGTCGTAGTGCTGACCTTGGTGTTCCGGTTGAGCAGCAGGAAGATCACGTCCGAGGACGCGCCGCTGTCCACCTTTAGTCCGCCGCCGAGCCCGCTGACCTGGTCGGAGGTGAGGTCGAGGGCGATCTGGCTGTCACCGCGCTGGACGTTCAGCTTCTGGGTGGGGGCCTGGACGTTGCGCAGCACGATCTTGTCGTAGGTCGGCTTGTCGGAGCCGGTGTACTTGGGGTTCTTGGTCAGGACGACCTGGGTGTTCGTGTTGAACGAGGTGAGGGTGTACGGGCCGGAGCCCGCCGACGTCGTGTTCAGGTACTTCTCCGCCGCGTCCGTCGCGGTCGCCGAGCCGCCGTGGGCCTGGACCGTCTTCGCGCTGAGGATGCCGAGCGCGGGGTTGGGGAGGATGAAGGGCAGCGCCGGGTTCGCCTTCTTCGACACCAGGGTGACGGTGGAGGCGTCGGTCTTGGTGACCGTGACACCGTCGAGCAGGAACGACGGGTTGCCCTTGAGCGCGATCACCCGGTTCAGCGAGAAGACGACGTCGTCGGCGGTGACCGCGCTGCCGTCCGCGAACTTCGCACCCGCACGCAGGTGCAGGGTGAGCGTCTTGCCGTCCTTGGACTGCTCGTACGACGAAGCCAGCCCCGGCACCGGCTTGGTGACGTCGGAGCCCTTGAAGGACAGCAGGGTCTCGTACAGCGCCTTGTCCACGATCTGCCCGGTCGGCTCGAACTCGCGGCCCGGGTCGGCGGTCTTCAGGTTGAACGACGTGTCGACGACCAGGGTCTTGCCGGCCGAGGAGCCGGTGGCGCTCGTACCGCCGGAGCAGGCGCTCAGGGCGAGCGCCGCGACCGCGACGAGAGGGAGTGCCACCGGGTACGACCCGGCAGTGAATCTGGGCATGCGTGCCTCCGTGAGCAGGGCGGAGCGGGGCGGAGCGGGGCGGAGCGGAAGAAGGCCGTGCGGGACCGGTCGTGCGGATGCGGGCGGATACCGGGAGGGGACCTGGACGATTCGCCGTTAGGGTTGGCTGAAACTAACCAGGACTCTCGGCGGACGGGACCAGCGCGAGACGTAATGCAACGGAGAGGCGCGAACATGGAAGATCTGTCGACCCCGGAGACCCCGGGCTCGCGCCGCTCTGGACGGATCGGCATCGGTCTTGCCCTGGATTCGGTGCATTTCAAGATCCTCGACGTGCTGCGTACACAGGGCCGCATCTCCGTCGCCGCCCTGGCGGAGCGCGTCGGCGTCTCCCGCGCGAACGCCTACGCCCGCCTCGAAGCCCTCCGCGCCGATGGCGTGATCAACGGCTTCAGCGCCCGCGTCGACCACAACCGGGTCGGGCTGGAGATCTGCGCCCTGATCTTCGTCACGGTCCGCCAGGAGCTGTGGAACCAGTTCCGTACCGCGCTCGCCCAGATGCCGGAGGTGGAGTACTGCGCCGTCACCACCGGCCAGCACGACGCCATGATCCAGATTCGGGTGGCCGACGTCACCGCCGTCCACCGCCTGGTCACCGACCGCCTCTCCACCATCCCCGCGGTCCGCGCGACCGAGACCGTGATCATCCTCGACGAGGTGCTCCGCCGCCCGTACGTCCTGCCGACCACGCCCCGCTCCCCCGAGTCTGCGACCGGCAACCCGCAAGACGCCCCCGGAACTAGCCAGTTCGGGATGACCCGGTTCATCCGGGCGGCGGAGGGACGGGCCGATCTGCAGCGGGCCTCCGAGCCGGAGGACTGACGGGGGCCGCACGCCGTCTCCCGCCGAAGACGGGGGCGGCGCCGCGCGATGCGAGTGAGAGGCCGCGCCGCGTCGGGCCGGGGGCATTGTCAGTGGTGGGAGGCAGGATGAGAGTCATGACAACTCCTGCAGCTGTGATCGTGGATGCCGCCGCCTACGCGCAGGCCGTCGAGGACGCGGTGAAGGCGTCGGCCGCCTATTACGCCGGCGGCACCTCCGCCCTGGACGACGATTCCTACGACCGGCTGGTGCGCGGCATCGCCGCGTGGGAGGCCGGGAATCCCGAGCAGGTGCTGCCCGACTCCCCGACCGGGAAGGTGGCCGGTGGCGCGGTCGAGGGCGATGTCCCGCACACGGTGGCGATGCTGAGCCTGGACAACGTGTTCTCGGCGGAGGAGTTCACCACCTGGACGGCCTCGCTGGCCCGAAGAATCGACCACGAGGTCACGCGGTTCAGCGTGGAGCCGAAGCTGGACGGCCTGGCGGTCGCGGCCCGCTACACGCGCGGCAGACTCACCCGGCTCATCACCCGCGGCGACGGCACGGCCGGGGAGGACGTCACCCACGCGATCGGCACCATCGAGGGCCTGCCGCAGGAGCTGGCCGAGCCGGTCACCGTCGAGGTGCGCGGCGAAGTCCTCATGACCACCGCCCAGTTCGAGCACGGCAACGAGGTCCGCACCGCGCACGGCGGCCAGCCCTTCGCCAACCCGCGCGGCGCCTCCGCCGGCACGCTGCGCGCCAAGGAGCGCGCCTACACGGTGCCGATGACGTTCTTCGGCTACGGCCTGCTGCCCCTCGCCGACACCGAGGCCGGGCTCGCGGCACGGCTGGCCGAGCTCGCGCACAGCGACCTCATGACCCAGGCCGCGGCCTACGGGGTCAACACCACGGCCACCACCGACGTGCCCGGCATCACCGCCGACACGGTCGAGGAGGTGCTGGCCCGGGTCCAGGAGATCGCCGCGCTGCGGGCCCAACTGCCGTTCGGGATCGACGGGATCGTCATCAAGGCCGACCTCGCCGCCGACCAGCAGGCCGCCGGGTCGGGCACGCGGGCCCCGCGCTGGGCGATCGCCTACAAGCTGCCCGCCGTGGAGAAGATCACCCGGCTCCTGGAGGTGGAGTGGAACGTGGGCCGCACCGGCATCATCGCCCCGCGCGCGGTCCTGGAGCCGGTCGAGATCGACGGCGCCACCATCACCTACGCCACCCTCCACAACCCGGGCGACATCACCCGCCGCGACCTGCGCCTGGGCGACCACGTCATGGTGCACCGCGCCGGTGACGTGATCCCCCGCATCGAGGCCCCGGTCGCGCATCTGCGCACCGGCGAGGAACAGCCCATCGTGTTCCCCGAGGTGTGCCCGCGCTGCGGCTCCGGCATCGACACCAGCGAACTGCGCTGGCGCTGCGAACAGGGCCGCAACTGCCACCTGGTCGCCGCCCTCTCCTACGCCACGGGCCGCGACCAGCTCGACATCGAGGGGCTGGGCCACACCCGCGTCGTCCAGCTCGTCGACGCCGGTCTGGTCGCCGATCTAGCCGACCTGTTCGCCCTCACACGCGAGCAGCTCCTGGGCCTGGAGCGGATGGGCGAGACCAGCACCGACAACCTCCTCGCCGCGATCGACACGGCCAAAGGACAGCCGCTGTCCCGGGTGTTGTGCGCGCTCGGGGTGCGCGGCACCGGCCGCTCCATGTCCCGCCGTATCGCCCGCTACTTCGCGACCATGGACGAGATCCGCGCCGCCGACGCGGAAGCGATGCAGCGGGTCGACGGCATCGGCACGGAGAAGGTCCCCTCGATCGTCGCCGAGCTGGCCGAACTCGCCCCGCTCATCGACAAACTGGTCGCCGTCGGCGTCAACATGACCGAGCCGGGCGCGACCCCGCCCGCGCCCACGACGGATGACACGGCTGCGGACGGCGGCGAAGGGGCCACGGCCGACGACGGGCCGCTGGCCGGGATGACGGTGGTCGTCACCGGCGCGATGACCGGCCCCCTGGAGAAGCTCAGCCGCAACCAGATGAACGAACTCGTCGAGCGCGCCGGCGGCCGTTCCTCCTCCAGCGTCTCCAAGAAGACCACCCTGGTCGTGGCGGGCGAGAACGCGGGATCGAAGCGAGCCAAGGCCGAGACGCTCGGCATCCGCCTCGCCACGCCCGACGAGTTCGCGACGCTGATCGCGGAGTACCTCAACTGAGGGCCTGCGTAAGGGGTGTTCCGCACCGGGAGCGTGCCGCATGGGGTGTTCCGCAGATCACAGCGGTCGACGGGACATGAGCGGGAACAACCGAGACGGGTGGCCCGTTCATCCATACGTGGCTGCGGAGGGGACAGTGTCCCCGGGCCTCACCTATAGCCCATGGGGACGATCGTTCGGCTGAAGCCCCATGGAGCCCCTCGCCGAGAGGCGACCGCCCTCCGCACGCCACCACGTACGGCCCCGGCTGGTCTCCCCCGTCCAGCCGGGGCCTCTTTCACTCCGAGGAGCGACCTCGCGCACCCCGCGAGCGGGGCAGAATGGACGCCACACAGCCGCTGCGGATGGGGAGTTCATGGACACGCGTACGTTCGACGCGCTGACGGAGTCGATGAAGAGCGCGTACGTCGCGGGTCTCAGCGAAGGCGCCGTGCCCCGCCCGGTCATCATGCCGCTGGTGCGCGGCGAGTTGGTCGGCCTGATCTGGCTGCGCCCGGTCAAGTCCGGCGAGGACGCGCTCACGGCGATCGCCTCGCTGTCGAACATCGCCGCGGCGGCGAACGCCGACGAGATCGTGCTCGCCTGGGAGACCCAGGACGTGGCCACCACCTGCGAACTCCCCGCCGACGGTCCGTCCCCCTGCC
Organism: Streptomyces sp. NPDC048504; assembly: GCF_043200035.1. Lineage (NCBI taxonomy): Bacteria > Bacillati > Actinomycetota > Actinomycetes > Kitasatosporales > Streptomycetaceae > Streptomyces > Streptomyces sp. NPDC048504. The sequence continues at coordinate 35,890 of NZ_JBICXA010000031.1, read as the reverse complement.
TCAACATGGTGCACGCCACGACGGACGGCCACACGCTCCACCAGTTCCCGTACACCGAGGACCCGTCCTCCGCCGCACCCCAGTGGCAGCCGGCCCCGGCTCCCCAGCCCGACGCCGAACTGCTGCCGCCCGTGCAGGCAGCGGTCGACTACGCCTTCACCCCCCTCGAACTGGACCATCCGTCCCCGTTCGGCGTCACGGTCGTCCTCATGGAAGAGGACGGCTACACCTTGCGCCTGACCGAGGCGTTCACCTTCTGAGCCACGCGTCACCCGCGACTCCAACATTCGTCTGATCGCTGATTGCCGTGACAGACGCGACACACTTAACGGAACAGAGGCTCCCTACACCCACCCCGGGCCTACGCTGTGCCCGTGACCAGTGTTGACGTCGCCCCCGGAACCACCGCCGAGAGCGGACCCGAGCCGCGCACCCAGTCCCTGATGCTCACCTTCTTCGGCGCTCACGTGCTGGGGCGGCCCGTCGCCGTGTCGTCGGGCAGCGTGATCTCCGCTCTCGGGAGGGTCGGGAGTACCGAGGAGGCGGTGCGGACCACGCTGAACCGGATGGTCAAGCGCGATCTGCTGGAGCGTCGCCGCCAGGGCCGGAAGACGTACTTCGCGCTGACACCGCACGCCGTGCAGGTGCTGACGGACGGCAGGGACCGCATCTGGCAGACCGGTGCGGTGAACCGGGACTGGGACGGCCGTTGGACGATGGTGGGCTTCTCGCTGCCCGAGGCGTGGAGCCGCGAGCGGCACGATCTGCGCTCCCGTCTGATCTGGGCAGGCTTCGGCCCGCTGCAGAACGGCCTGTGGCTGGCCCCGGCGCCCGTCGACGTCCGCGAGATGGTGGCGGGTCTCGGCCTGGAGCCGTATCTGCGGGTGTTCCGGGCCGAGGTGGAGTCGCCGACCGACGTCCGTGAAGTGCTGGAGCAGGCCTTCGACGTGCCGGCCATCGGCGCCAGGTACCGCGCGTTCCTGGACCGCTGGGACCGCACCGACCCCCTGCCCGCGGCGACCTCCGGCGACGACCTCGCGGGTCAACTCCTGCTGCACACCGACTGGTTGGATCTCGTACGGCGGGACCCGCATCTGCCCGCCGAGCACCTGCCCGGAGACTGGCCCGCCGCGCAGGCGGAGACCGTCTTCCGCGGTCTGGCCAGCCGCTGGGAGCGTCCGGCGGCGCGAGCGGCCGCCCGGCTGCTCGACACCATGCCCCTGGACTGATCCGCACACCCGGACCGATTGCGTCCGCACCCGGCTCCCGTGCGCCCACACGCGGATCCGTCTGCTTCATTATTGGTCACTCTATTGACTGCCATCAAAAAAGAGCCCTACATTCGCACCGCTCTTCCCGTTCGTTCCACCGCCTCGCTCGCTCCACCTCGCACGTCCAGCACGCTCCCCCTCGGTCCCTCTGACTCGCGGAGCCGCCGTCATGCCCCGACCCCGTTTCTCGACCCTCGCCGCCGCCTGCGCGACCGCCCTCGCCACCGCCCTGATCGGTCCGGCGAGCGGCGCCCACGCCGCGACCGCCGGCCACTACTCCGGCACGCTGGCCGACGGCGCCACCTGGATCGCGGACACGCCCGAGCAGTGGAACGGCACCCTTCTGCTGTTCAGCCACGGCTTCGGACCGACCACAGCGGCCGACGCGCCCTCGCCCGCCGTGAGCAAGGCCCTGCTGGACGCCGGTTACGCCCTCGCCGGGTCCTCCTACGACCCCAACGGCTCGATGTGGGCGCTCACTTCGGCCGAGCGGGACCAGTTCGCCGCGCTCACCGCGTTCCGCCAACAGGTCGGCACACCGACCCGGGTCATCTCGGTGGGCCAGTCGATGGGCGGACTCGTCAACGCCCAGATCGCCCGGGACGGCGCGGGCCGCGTCGACGGTGCGCTCGGCCTGTGCGGGCTGGTGGCGGGCGGTGTCGATCTGGACAACTACCAGCTGGACGCCGAGTACACCCTGGCCACGTTCTTCGACCCCGCCGACGCCGATGCCCTGGTGGACCTCGACAACCAGGCCGACGGTGCCGCCCTCGCCAGCCGGCTCACGACAGCCGTGCAGACGGCGCAGCAGACCCCGGCGGGCCGGGCCCGGATCGCCCTCGCCGCCGCCTATCTCAATCTGGCCGACTGGGCTCCCGGCCAACCGCCGCCCACGCAGGGCGACTTCGCGGGCCAGGAGCAGCAGCAGTACGCATGGATGGCTCAGGGGCTGCTCTCGTTCATCATTCCGGCGCGCTGGTCTGTGGAGCAGTCCGCCGGCGGCAACACGTCGTGGAACAAGGGTGTCGACTACGCCGGGCTGTTGCGCGAGTCGGCCCACGTCAAGCAGGTCGAGGCGCTCTACCGCGACGCCGGGCTCGACCTCCGCACCGACCTGAACCGGCTCACCCGCGGCGCGGACATCACCGCCGACCCGGCCGCGGTGGCCCGTCTGAAGCGGTCCTCGACCGCCGGACAGGGACTGGCCGTTCCGCTGCTGGACATCCACACCACCGCCGACCAACTGGTACCCGTGGAACAGGAATCGGCGTTCGCCGGGCGGGTGCGCGCGGCCGGCGACTCTCACCTCCTGCGACAGGCCTATGTGTCCCGCCAGAGCCACTGCAACTTCACCACCGCCGAAGTGGTCGCCGGTCTGCATGCCGTGGAACACCGACTGGACACCCGGCACTGGGGCGACACCACCACGGCCGCCCAACTCCAGCGCAGCGCCGAGGACTTGGCCCTCGACGGCGCCGCCTTCACCGACTACCGGCCGAGCCGCCTGACCGGTACCCGCTGATCCCGAAGCGATCTCTCCCCGACTCCCTCCCCAGCTCTCCCCGCCCCTCCCCCGTCCCCTGCTCGCGCGCCCCAGGAGCCTCCGTGTCAATGACGACCGAACCCTCCACCAGGACCGCCACCGGTCCTGGTCTGACCACCGGCACCCTGGTCGCTGGTCTCCTCGCCGTCTGCCTCGCCCAGATCGGCCTGGCCATACCGGCCACGCTCAACGGGCTGTTCCAGTCCGACCTGAATCCGGTCGGCTCCCAACTCACCTGGATCTCCGACGCGTTCCTGCTCCCGGTCGCCGTACTGGAGCTGACCTTCGGCCTGTTGGGCGACCTCTTCGGCCGCAAGCGACTGCTCGTCGGCGGTGCTGCGCTGCTGGCGGTGGGCGAGTTGACCAGTGCCACCGCCTCCGGCGTCCACCAACTGTGGGCAGGGCAGGCCCTGGCGGGCCTCGGCGCCGCCGCCCTGTTCCCGACCTCGCTGGCGATCCTGGCGGCCGGCACCACCTCACCCGCACAACGCGCCCGGGTCATCGCGATGTGGGCGGCCCTGCTCTCCACCGGCGGATTCCTCGCCCCGCTGCTCGGCGGCGTCACCGCCACCTACGGCTCGTGGCGCTGGTCGTTCGTCGTGGTCACCGCCATCGCCGCGGCGAGCGCCGCCGTCAGCGCCCTGTTCGTCGTCAACTCCAGTGCCCCCGAGGGCCGTTCACTCGACATAGCGGGCCAGGTGACCATCGGTCTGGGCCTGTTCGCCCTCCTCTACGCCATCATCCAGGGCCCGACGGACGGCTGGGCCTCGCCCTCGATCGTCATCGCCTTCGTCCTGGCGGCCGTGTTCCTCGCCGGCTTCGTGCTGGCCGAGAAGCGCGCCAAGTCCCCGCTCCTGCGCCTGGATCTGTTCGGCAACCGTGCCTTCGCGGTGGCCTCGATCGTGGCCGTGGTGGGCATGTTCGCCTTCCTGGGCACCGCCTACTCCGTCAGCATCCGGCTCGGCCCGGTGCAGGACCAGGCCCCGATGCGGACGGGCCTGGCGTTCGTCCTCCTCAACGGCATCACTCTGGCGATGCTGCCCCTGACGGAACGGCTGCTGCGCACGGTCGCGCCGGGGCTGCTCCTGGGCGCCGGGCTGCTGTTGATCGCGGCGGGCGACTACCTGGCGGCCACGCTGCCGATCACCGACACCGCCTTCACCTCGCTGATCGTGCCGCTCGGTCTGGTCGGCCTGGGCTTCTCGGTCACCGTCACCTCGATCACCGCGACAGCCGTCAACACCGTGCCGACCCACCTGGCCGGCATGGCGAGCGCCACCACCAACCTGCTCCGGGACTTCGGCTTCACCCTCGGCCCGGCCGTCATCGGCGCCGTCGCCCTGAGCCGCGCGGCCAGCAGTTTCTCCGACTCCCTGCACGACTCCGCGCTGCCGCAGGCACTGAAGGGAGCGGGCACGGCCGTACTCGAAGAAGGCGGACCACTCGCGGTGAACGGCGCCTCGGCGGCATCGCCGAAGCTGGCCGACCTGCATCCGCTCGCCCTGGACGCCCTCGGCCACGGCTACGCGATCGGCTTCGTCGTCTGCGGTACGGCCGCGCTGTGCTCGGCTGTGCTGGCTCTCGTCACGCTGCGCGGCCGTGCCGCCCCGGACGTCGATGCGGCCTCACCCGTCGATGCCGCTTCACGTGACGCCTCCGCGCAGCCGGAGTAGTCCCGAAAGAGCGAACTCCCCACGGGTCAGCGGCTCTTGCGGACCCTCGCCGCCGCGCGGGCTTCCGCGGCCTTGCGGGCCTCGGCGGTCTTCCGGGTCTCCTTGCCAGCCCGGCCCGGGCGGGTGCCCATGCCGCGGAAGGGGGCGTTGCCGCCGCTGGTCTTCGTCTCGGTCGGCGGGCGTTTGGCGCCGGTGATGGCGGTCAGCCTCTCCTCGCCGGAGCGGACCTGGGTGACGGTCGGGCGGATACCGGCGTCGGACATCATCCGGTTCACATCGCGCCGCTGGTTGGGGGTGACCAGGGTGACCACGCTCCCGGACTCGCCGGCGCGCGCCGTACGCCCGCTGCGGTGCAGGTAGTCCTTGGCGTCGGCCGGCGGGTCGACGTTGACGACGAGGTCGAGGGCGTCGATGTGGATGCCACGCGCGGCGACGTTGGTGGCCACCAGCACGGTGATCTCGCCGTCCTTGAACTGGCCGAGCGTGTGCGTGCGTTGGGGCTGCGACTTACCGCTGTGCAGCGCCGACGCGCGGACACCGCTGGCCCGCAGATGGCGGGTGAACTGGTCGACACCGGCCTTGGTGTCCAGGAACATCAGCACCCGGCCGTCCCGGGCGGCGATCTCCGTCGCCGTCGCGTACTTGTCGGCGGCGTGGATGTTCAGCACATGGTGTTCCATCGTGGTGACCGAGCCCGACGCCCGGTCGACCGACGCGTGCACCGGGTCGTGAAGGTGGTCCTTGACCAGCTGGTCGACGTCACGGTCGAGCGTGGCCGAGAACAGCAGCCGCTGCCCGTCGGAAGGGATCTGCGCCAGGAGGTCCGAGACCTGCGGCAGGAACCCCAGGTCGCACATCTGGTCCGCCTCGTCCAGCACGGTGATCCGCACGTGGTTCAGGAGGCAGTCCCGGCGCGACACCAGGTCGGTCAGCCGCCCCGGCGTCGCGACGACCACCTCGACACCGGTCCGCAGCAGCGCCTGCTGCCGGTTGATCGACAGCCCGCCGACCACCGTCGCCAGCCGCACCCCCATCGTCCGTGCGTACGGCTCCAGCGCGTCGCTGACCTGCTGCGCGAGCTCCCGGGTCGGCACCAGGACCACGGCGAGCGGCCGCTTCGGCTCCGCCCGCCGGCCCGCGAGCCGTACGAGCAGCGCGAGACCGAAGGCCAGCGTCTTGCCGGAACCGGTCCGCGCCCGGCCGAGCACATCGCGCCCGGCCAGCGCGTCGGGCAGCGTCGCCGCCTGGATCGGGAACGGCTCCGTCACCCCGAGGCCGGTCATCGTCCCGACCAGCTCGGGCGGCAGTCCGAGCGCGCCGAAGGAAGCGGCCGGCGGCTTCGCGTTCATGGGGAACCTTCCTCAGTCCTGTGCCCGCAACGGCACCGGGGCCCGTACCCCTCGGTACGGGCCCCGGCGGCGTCGAAGCGTGCCCCCATTTTACCAGCGCGCCTCCGGCACGCCCGCCGCCGCGAAGCATGTGCGGGATCGCGGTCGGTGACCGCCTGCCCGCCAGTAGGCTGTGACAGCTGCGCCACCCCACCAACACCCCTTCCCCCAAAGGGACATGGCCTGCAGCAGTCGAGTCGCTCCACTGCGTGAGGATGAAGCAACAGGTGCTGATAGCGGGCCGGTACCGGCTGAACACCACCATCGGACGCGGCGCGATGGGCGAGGTCTGGCAGGCGTACGACGAGATGGGCGGCCGTCCGGTGGCCGTCAAGCTCCTGCACTCCCAGAACTCCGAGCCCACCGCCACCGCCCGCTTCCGTCTGGAGGCCCAGACCGCGGGCCGGCTCAGCCACCCCCATGTGGTCGGCGTCCTCGACTTCGGCGAGCAGGAGGGCCGTCTGTACCTGGTGATGGAGCTCGTCGAGGGAGACAGCCTCTCCCACATGCTCGCCCAGGCGGGCTCGCTGCCGGCGGAGCACGTGGCCCACATCGCCGCCCAGTCGGCCGCCGGGCTCAGCGCGGCACACGACCAGGGCATCGTCCACCGCGACATCAAGCCCGGCAACCTCCTTCTCGCCACCGACGGGTCCGTGAAGATCGCCGACTTCGGCATCGCGCACTTCATGAACGACCCGAACGGCGCGCTCACCGCGACCGGCCAGATCGTCGGGACCAGCCTGTACATCGCGCCCGAGCGCGCCCTGGGCCAGCCCGCCGGGCCGCCGTCCGACGTCTACTCGCTCGGCTGCGTGCTCTACCAACTCCTCACCGGACAACCGCCGTTCCGCGCCGGCAGCGCCATCGCGGTCCTCCACCACCACCTCGACACACCCCCCGTACCCCCGCGGGAACTCGGCGTCGGACTCCCGCCCGCCTTCGAGAACTATTTGCTCGGTCTCCTCGCCAAGCGCCCCGAGGACCGTCCTACGGCGCGCCAGGTGGCCGAGTGGTTCGCCTCCGGCGCCTGGAGAGGGCGCCCCGAGCCCCTCCCGGCAGCAGCACCGCGCCCCGAGCCGACGCCGACACCGCATGTGACCTCCTGGGACGCGCCCGTGAAGCCCAGGACGAACGCGGCTCCCGGCGCCGGGGCCGGCCCTGGCTCCGGCTCTGTGACCACGTACGCCTTCCCGACCGCCGCCACCGGCAGCACCGCTCCGGCCCACCGAACCCGGCGCCGGCAACGACCGGGAGTCCGCGGAGTCGCCGTACGCCGGTCGAAGACGGTGGGCACGGTCGCCGCCGTGCTGATCTTCCTCGGGGCGCTGCTGGTCGGCCTGGCCTGGTTCTCCCCCGACCACAGCTCGGCGGACACATCACCGACGGATCCGCCGAGCAGCACGAGTCCGGCCACGGCCACGCCGTAGACTCACGCCCCCGTGCAGGCGGGCCTCCCGACGGGCGTGCGAGCGGCGGCCGGAGAGGCGCCACAGGATGCGGGCGGGCAGCGGTGCCTTGGTGAGGGTCGCCCGCTGCTCCTCGGGAGTCGCCACCGCCATCAACGCGCTGAAGGCGCGCAGTAGATGCTTCTGCTCCAACTTGGCCAGGCTGATCTCGCCGAGTTCCTCCCACTCGGCGACGCTCAGACATTCGGCGGCCAGCGGGAGGATCGTGTTCTCCTCCTCGTCCATGTGTGTGTTCAACACCGAGCCCAGTTCGGCGAGTTGAGCCGCCACCTGCTCGCAGAGGGGCGGCCGGGGATCGGCGGCCAGCCCGTGTCCAGCGCGTCCCTCACCCGTGTGACCACCTCTTCGAGCCGGTGGTGCTGTTCCTCCATGCGCGTGATCGCCCCGGCGTGCAGCGCCGTCCGTTCCGCGCGCCGGGGCCAGAGGAATTCGTCCTCGCTCACGTGGCAGTCCGAATTCGTACCCATCCACCGCCGTTGCCCCTTGACGGATTCCAAGGGCCGAACGAAACGGAAGTCGTACCGGCGCCGATCGTGACCATGCCCGCCCGGAGATCCGGCAAAGGGAATCCAGGGCGGGCTGTGGTTATGGCTGCTCGTGCTGCTCGTGCTGTACGAGGGGCACGGGTCAGCCGCGGCGCAGCATCATGACGACAGCGATGATGACAATGATGACGACGACGGTACCGAGACCTATGTACACGGGTTTCTCTTTCCTTTGGGGAGCGGCGACCCCTGGGTGCCGCGGAAAGCCGAGTACCCCCGACAAAGCCTTTCAGCCCGCTGCGGCACCATGATGGGGAAAGCCGCAGAAAACGAGCCGGTGCCTCCCGTTCCCCTCAGGGCCTCGGGTCAGGTCATCGGCGGTACGCGGCTCGCACATGTCGTGTCCGACCGTCGGGGTGTAGGTGTCGACGTACCGCGCGCCGTTGGCCGCCGCCTGCTCCGCGATCATCGCGTTGAGCTTCTTCTCGGTGTCGCGCAGACAGGCGAAGTCACCGGCGGCGAGCGGTACGGCGGAGCTGGTGCGGCCGGCCCGTCGCTCGTGAAGAAGGTCTGGCACGGGTTGCCCGTCGGGTCCTTCGACGTCAGTCCGGCACAGGTCGCCAGATTGCTGGAGAAGCCGATGTCGTTGCCGCCGATGGTCAAAGTGACCACGTCCGTGTCGGCGCCGAGTGCGTCTCTTGGTCTGCTTGTTGTTCAAGTCCATCCATTCGTCGACCCCGAAGCACTCGTCGAGCCGCTCGGCCAACAGGCTCCAGATGCGAGGGCGTTGTGCTGGCCGGACGTCAAACGGCGGGCGCACCAGGGAGGTTCACCGCTGAGGGCGAAGCCCTACTGGCTTCGCTGCGCCGGAGGTGGGACTCGGCGTAGGCGTGGGCATGGAAGGCGAGGACGGGGTCGTCGGAGAGCTGGTTGGCGGTGGTGACCCGGGTGGGGTTGAAGGCCTGTGTGTTCCAGGGGTCCTGGTCGTCGGCGGGTGGGGCGATCTCCAGCCACCCGGCGGTGAACTCCTCGCGGCGATCGGGCCAGACGCTGCGGGGGTCGTGGGTGGGGTCGTCGGGTTCGGCGAGCTGGATCCGCAGGTCGAAGGCCACCGGTGCGCGTCCGGCCGCCGGTTCCCAGCGGTACCGCACGGGCCGCTCAGCGCCGTCCGCGTCGACCCAGAGAAGGCGTGGATACCCAGTAGGCGGCGGTGGCATAGTTGACGGGTATGAGCGGCTGCTGCGCCACGGCTTCCGCCAGGTGGAGATGGTCGCCGACGAACGCGTGCACCCGGGGCAGGTCGGTCCGGCGGGTCGCGGGGTCGGGGCGCCTTCCGCGCAGGATGGCCGCCGCGGCTCGGAGGTCGTCCGCGCTCAGCTCGTCCGCGAGGCGAACCACCTCCGGGAGCCGGTCCTCGGCCGACTCGACCGCTCCCTCCGCGATGTCCAGGCACACGATCCTGAGCGCGGCGTACGCGCACTGACCACGCGCGCCGATCGACCGGAGGATGTGTGCCGCCTCGGTCCAGTGCGCGGGCTCGGTCGCGGAGGCCGGCGCCCTCGTCCGCGTCGCCGCGGAGCGTGAGGGTGCACGCCCTGGCCAAGTCGTCGCCGGAGGCCGTTGCCCCCGCAACGGCGGCCCGGCCGTGGCTGCGGGCGCCGTCGATGTCGCCGGCCTGGAGGCAGTACGTCGTCCAGTTGGTCAGGAGAATCGCCCGGTCCCGGTGGAACTCGGTGCCCGCGACGCCTTGTTCGGCCCGTACGAAGAGTTCCTCGACGTCGTCCTGCCCGGTCAGCATGGCGTGGAGGGGCTCCTTCCTGGGAACTCATGTTCACGCGCTCGTTGTTCAGGACCCCGGACCAGGTGACGCAGCACCACATCCTCGACCGGATCGCCCGGCTCGTGGACGAGGGGGCCCTGCGGATCACGGCCACGCAGCACCTCGGCACGATCAACGCCGCGAACCTCCGCGAGGCGCATCGCATCCTGGAGTCCGGCAGCGCCATCGGCAAGGTGACGCTCACCGGATTCTGAGTCTGCTGTGAACCTCTTCCTTCCCCACCCCGTTTACACAGCGGACCCCCGTTCACAGGGCGGATGAAGAACAGGCCTTGTCGTAACCACAGAAAGGTGACGGGCATGCAGTTGATGAGGTTCACGCAGGAGCAGAGAATAGGCCATCTGCTCAGCTGGGCACATGAATGGAACGGAACCAGGCGGGGGCGAAGTATGTGGGCGTACTCCCTGAGCCTGGGGGGTTCTCACGCCCTTCTGAACGATTGGGTCAACAACGAGCGGCTCATGAATCGCCTCACCCCGGTGCAGCGGAACGCGGTGGAGGAAGCACGCCGGCGGGCGACCCGGCGTGAAACCGCTGCGGATCGGGCGGCTCGGTAACTGGGCACACCTGTCCGCCATTTACGGGACCGTGTGCCGAGAAAGGGAGCGCCGAGGCTGTCGGCGCTCCCCCTCCGCATTCCGGGCGGGCAGCGCGTTCTTTCAGCGCCGCCCGCCCGCTGCTCACGGGGGTGTACCCGCGCTCGGCAAGCGCTCCCCGGAGAGCCCTGAGGGCAACGTGCGTCCGGGACTTGACGTGCCCGGCGGTATCCCCAGAGTCTCCGCCGTCCGGGCCACCGACTGGTCCAGGGCGGCGACTCCGCGGAGGTTGCCGAGACCGGTGGTGACCGTGTCGAGCGCTCCGGTGGCCAGGTCGAGCTTGAGCAGATCGCCTCCCGAGTACGCCAGGTACGGCGCGCCGGCGTTGTCGGAGGCGATGGCGACCGGTGAACCGGCCGCCGGCGCGATCCGTACGCAATCCGTACGCAATCCGTACGCAATCCGTGGACGGGTACGTGACGTCTCCCGTCGCGGCAACTGCCGGAGCGGCGAGGGTCATTGTCGCGCCCGACGCCAGCAACGCGCCGAGGGCCAGCGCCACGCCGAGGGCCAGCGCCACGCCGAGCGCGCGCCCACGGCTGGAGAGCGAGCGGGCGGGACGGTCGAGCGTGAGTCGCGTCGCGGTCCTAGATCTCATCATTGAGTCCATCCGTTGATCTCATCATTGAGTCCATCCGTTCCTGTCCGTCGACGATGGGTACGCGCCCACGGGATCGCCGCGGGCACCGCACTGGCTACGCACTGGGGTACGGGGAGATTCACCAAGGCGCCGGTTTCAGGTCCGGGCTTTAAAGGCAGGCGATACCCGGCCCCGCGCATTACCGCGCCCGCCCGCATAGGCCGAAGTGGCGGCCCGATCACCCTGCCGCCAGGCTGACAGCAGACGTGCCATCACACGCAGACACACAAGCAGACGCACAAGGGGACTGGTTCCACATGCAGATCGATCTGACCGGACGCACCGCCCTGGTGACGGGCTCGACGCAGGGCATCGGCGCGGCGATCGCCGCCGGACTCGCGCGCTCCGGCGTCCGGGTCGGGGTGAACGGCCGGGACGAGAAACGAGTCGCGGAGGCTGTCGCGCGGCTCGCGGCGGAGGTCCCCGGCGCGGTCTTCGTTCCCGTGGCGGCCGACGTCGCGAACGAGGAGGGCGCCCAGCGCGTCCTGGAGACGCTGCCCGAGGTGGACATCCTCGTGAACAACCTGGGCATCTTCGGCTCCGCCGACCCGCTGGAGATCAGCGACGAGGAGTGGCGGCGCTATTTCGAGGTGAACGTGCTGGCCGCGGTACGGCTGACCCGCATGTACCTGCCGGCCATGACGGCGCACGGCTGGGGCCGGATCCAGTACATCGCCAGCGACTCGGCGGTCGTCATCCCGGCCGAGATGATCCACTACGGCATGTCCAAGACCGCACTCCTCGCCGTCGGCCGCGGCTTCGCGAAGCAGGCGGCGGGCACGGGCGTGACGGTCAACTCGGTCATCGCCGGCCCCACCCACACCGGCGGCGTCGAGGACTTCGTCCACGAACTCGTCGACCGCGACCTGCCCTGGGACGAGGCCCAGCGCGAGTTCATGCGGAAGCACCGGCCGCAGTCCCTCCTGCAACGGCTGATCGAGCCCGAGGAGATCGCCCACATGGTCGTCTACCTCAGCTCCGACCAGGCGTCGGCCACGACGGGCGGAGCCCTGCGCGTCGACGGCGGATACATCGACTCGATCCTGCCCTGACACCCTCAACTCATAGTCGCCGCACTCACTTCGTCCCCCAGAACTATGGTGTCCCACCACATGTGCCGCTGACGTGCCCCTTCCTACCGTGTGCCATCACGTACCCGTCCCCACCGCACACGAGGAAGTGGCGCACATGGCCTCAGAACCCACCGCTCCCCCACCCCCCGCCAACCTCAAACGCATCGTCGCCGCCAGCCTCATCGGCACCACCATCGAGTGGTACGACTTCTTCCTCTACGGCTCCGCGGCCGCGCTCGTCTTCAACAAGCTCTTCTTCCCCGGCTCCGACCCGCTCGTCGGCACCCTGCTCTCCTTCCTGACCTACGCCGTGGGTTTCGCGGCCCGCCCGCTCGGCGCCCTCGTCTTCGGGCACTACGGCGACCGGCTCGGCCGCAAGAAACTGCTGGTCCTGAGCCTGCTGCTGATGGGCGGTGCGACCTTCGCGATCGGGCTGCTGCCGACCCACGCGACCGTCGGAGCGGCGGCGCCGGTCCTGCTCACCGCGCTGCGCCTGGTGCAGGGCTTCGCACTCGGCGGCGAGTGGGGCGGAGCCGTCCTGCTCGTCTCGGAGCACGGGGACGCACGCCGGCGCGGCTTCTGGGCGTCGTGGCCCCAAACCGGTGCGCCCGCAGGGCAGTTGCTCGCGACAGGAGTGCTGTCCCTGCTCACCGCCGTCCTCTCCGACGAGGCCTTCGGCAGCTGGGGCTGGCGCATCCCGTTCCTGCTCTCCGGTGTCCTGGTCGCCGTCGGTTTGTGGATTCGTCTCTCTGTCGATGAATCCCCGGTGTTCCAGAAGGCGTTGGCCCAGGCACAGGCCCGCAAAGCCGCCGCCCGGACAACGGCCCGAAGCACCGACCCCGAGCAACTCCCGCTCGTCTCCGTACTGCGCCACCACTGGCGCGACATCCTCGTCGCGATGGGCGCCCGCATGGCGGAGAACATCAGCTACTACGTGATCACCGCCTTCATCCTCGTCTACGCCACCACCTCGGCCGGCGTCTCCCGGCAGACGGCGCTGAACTCCGTACTGATCGCCTCCGCCGTGCACTTCGCCGTCATCCCGGCCTGGGGCGCCCTGTCGGACCGGATCGGGCGCCGGCCCGTGTATCTGCTGGGCGCTGTGGGCATCGGGCTGTGGATGTTCCCCTTCTTCTCGCTGATCGACACCGGAGACTTCGGCAACCTGGTCCTCGCCGTGACCGTCGGCCTGATCCTGCACGGCGCGATGTACGCGCCCCAGGCCGCCTTCTTCTCCGAGATGTTCGCGACCCGGATGCGCTACTCCGGCGCCTCCATCGGCGCCCAGTTCGCCTCGGTCGCGGCGGGCGCACCGGCCCCGCTGATCGCCACCGCCCTGCTGGCCGACTACGACAGCTCGACCCCGATCGCCCTGTATGTGATCGCGGCGGTCGTCCTGACCCTGATCGCGGTGGGCATGGCCAAGGAGACACGGCACCGCGACCTGGCCGAGATCGAGGCCACCGCGGACGACCGGCCCACGACCGCTCCCACGAAGGACGCCGCAGACGCTCGCACCGCCTGATCGCCACGCCCGGCACCGGCCCTCGTACGCCCCGCGCCTACGAGGGTCACCGCCGCGCCGGAGCCGCCAACCGCCTTAGTCTCAGGGCGAGTTGGATCTCCAGCACGCGTCCCGGTTCCTGCCAGTCCTCGCCGAGGAGCCGGCCCACCCGCTCCAGCCGCTGGGCGACGGTGTTGACGTGGACGTGCAGGTCGTCCTTCGTCCGGGCCGGGCTCATGCCACACGCGAAGTAGGCGTCCAGCGTGTGCAGCAGCTCCGTACCGCGCCGCTCGTCGTACCGCGCGAGCTGCCCGATGGTCCGCTCGACGAAGCCGCCGATGTCCCGGTCCCCGGCGAGGAGCAGCCCGAGGAAACCGAAGTCCTCGGCGGCGGCGCCGTCTCCGGTACGGCCCAACAGCCGCAGAGCGTCGAGGCAGCGGCGCCCCTCCTCATAGGCGGCGACCACGGCGTCGGGCCGGGTGCCGGGTTTCCCGACGGGGGCGGAGGCGCCGACGGTGACCGCTTCGTGGACCGCCGCTCCCAGGTGGGCGGCGGTGCGGCGGGCCAGGTCAGTGGCGGTGTCGCCGGGATCGAGGGGCAGCAGCAGAACCGTGCCGCCGTCGCGGGCGGCGGCCAGTCCGTGCCGGGTTCCGGCGAGGTGCGAGGCGGCGGACCACAGGCGTCTGCGGGCGGCGGCCTCGTGGGCGGCGTCGGCGGCGGCGCCGTCGAGCCGGGCGGCGAGGACCACATGGGTGGCGTCCAGGTCGGCGTCCAGCCTGGACGCACGCTCCCGCAGCAGCCGTGGGTCACCGTCACGGGCGTCGAGCAGGTCGTCCAGCAGCTCGCCGCGCACACGCTGTTCGGCCTCGGCTGCCGACCGCCGGGCGAGCAGCAGCAGCGAGGTGACCATGGCGGCGCGCTCCAGGGTGCGCTGGTCCACGGGGTCGAGGCCGGGGTGGCCGCGCAGCACGAGCGCTCCGAGCAGTTCGCCGCCGGCGGCCACGGCGGCGATCCAGTCGTCCCGGTGCCGCACCGCGTGACCTTCGACGCGGGACGCTTCCAACGCCTTCGTGGGCGCGGCGTCGATCTCGGTGAACTCGACCACTCCGTCGAGGACTTGGGACACCGCGGCGGCGACGTCATGGACTCCTCCGCCGCGCAGAACGAGTTCGGCGAGCCGGTCGTGGACGTCCGACGCACGCTCGATGACTCCGCTGCGGTCCTGGATGATCTCGTTGGCGCGCTCCAGACCTGCGAGCGCCGAGCGGGTCTCGGTGAGCAGGTTCGCGGTGTCGATGGCGGCCGCGGCGAGCGCGGCGAAGGAGCCGAGCAGCGCGATCTGCTCCCGCTCGAAGACCCGCGCCCGCCGGTCCGCCGCGAACAGCACCCCGATGACCCGGTGCCCGAGCATCAACGGCACCCCGAGGATCGCCACCAGCCCCTCGTCCCGCACCCCGGAGTCGATGGTGAGAGTGTGCTGGAAGCGATCGTCCTTGAAGTAGTCGTCGGTGACGTACGGCCGTGCCGTCTGGGCCACGAGTCCGCCGAGCCCCTCCCCCATGCCCAGCCGCAGCTGCTGGAACCGGGCCGCGACCGAACCCTCGGTCACCCGCATGTAAGTGTCGCCCCTGGCCGGGTCGTTGAGGCTGAGGTAGGCGATGTCGGTGCCGAGCAGCGACCGGGCACGCTGGACGATCGCCTGGAGTACGGCGTCCAGGTCGCGCAGTCCGGCGAGGTCGTGGGCCGTCTCGAAGAGCGCGGACAGCTCGGCCTCGCGCCGTCGGCGTCCCTCCAGCTCCGAACGCACGCGCAGCGCGAGCACCTTGGCGTGTTCGAGCCCGGCGATCGCCTCGGCCGGTCTTCCGTCGGCGCGGGCGAGCAGCACCGGCTGCTCATAGGCGTCGGCGGAGGCGCCCCTGGCCAGCAGCTCCAGGAACGGCGCCTCGGCACTGCTCGGTCGCGCCGCGGCACCGGTGACGGTGGCGGAGGGCTCGGCGGACTGCACGTGATCGCTGGACATGCTCACAGGATTCCCCATCGCCGGGCCGGCCGGTCTGGCCTGTGGATAACTCCCCGATCGCCTGCGCACCCGGTGCTTCAGTGCGCGGTCCACCCGCCGTCCAGTACCAGCGAGGTGCCGGTCACGAAGGACGCGTGCGGGCCGCACAGATAGGCGACGGCCTCGGCGACCTCCTCCGGTTCGATGAGCCGTTTGACCGCGCTGTTCTGCAGGAGCACCTCGGTCAGGACCCGTTCCTCGGGGATGCCGTGCGCCTGTGCCTGGTCGGTGAGCTGTCGCTCGACCAGGGGGGTGCGCACATAGGCGGGGTTCACACAGTTCGAGGTGACGCCATGGGGTGCGCCTTCGAGGGCGGCGGTCTTGGAGAGTCCTTCCAGACCGTGTTTGGCGGCCACATACGCGGACTTGAAGGCGGAGGCCCGCAGCCCATGGACGGAGGACACATTGACGATCCGCCCCCAGCCCTGCCCGTACATATGGGGCAGGGCGCCGCGGATGAGCCGGAAGGGCGCCTCCAGCATCACGGTGAGCACCGTGTGGAAGACGTCGGGCGGGAACTCCTCGATGGGGCTCACCAGTTGCAGCCCGGCGTTGTTCACCAGGACGTCCGTGCCGGCGGCGGCGTGCTCGGCGGCGTCCAGGTCGGTGAGGTCGAGGACGTGCGGTTCGACGGTGCCCGCGAGGTCCTGCGCCTGCTCGGCGAGCTCCGCGAGTCCGGGGGCGTCCATGTCGACCGCTCTGACCTTGGCCCCGGCGGCCGCCAGCCGCAGCGTGCAGGCGCGGCCGATACCGCCGGCGGCACCGGTGACGAGGGCGGTACGGCCGGTGAGGTCGAGGAGGCTCGCGTGGGACCCCGGGAGGGCGTTGGGCACGGTCATGGGGCGAGCCTAAACAGCGTCCCCGCCCCACCGCATATGGGCCGAGCACATACTTCAGTCGGAACTCGTGGTGTCAAACCATGTGGGTGCGTCGACCAGGCTCTGCTTGATCCGGAACAGCTGGTGATCGCTGAGCTCGGGCAGTGCGTCCAGCTCGAACCAGCCGACCTCCAACGACTCGTCGTCGTTCACGGCCGCCTCACCACCGACGGCCCGGCACTGCAGGGTGATGTCCATGAACTGGCAGGCGTCGCCGTTGGGATAACGGATCGGTCCCCCAGCCTTCACCAAGACGACGCGTTCCGCGACGCACTCGACGGCCGTCTCCTCGAACACCTCGCGCACCGCGCAGACCGCGGGCTGCTCACCGGGCTCGGGAATGCCGGAGGGCAACGCCCACTCGTGGTTGTCCGCCCGCTTGCCCAGCAGGATGCGACCCGAGTCGTCGAAGACGACGGCGCTGACGCCAGGAAGCCAGAGCAGCTGATGCCCCGCGGAGGCCCGGATCGTACGGATGAAATCAGGAGTAGCCATGCTCCGACCCTAACGGGACGATCCATGGCTACCCCACGAACTGCCGTGCGCGCAACGGGAGTACAGCGGGCGTACGGCTACACGTCGCCCGCGCGTCGCCCGCGCACACCGGCGGCGACCGCCCAGCCGAGGCCGGCCGCGGCGATGAGCACCAGGGCCATCTCGGGCAGGATGCCGAGCTTGGTGGCCGGGGTCTCCGAGGAGCGCAGCGGCACCTTCTGGACCAGGGAGTCGGCGACGAACATGCCGGTCTTCTGGGTGATCGTCCCGTCCGGCATGATGATCGCGCTGACGCCGCTGGTCACCGGGACGGTGACAGTCCGACTGTGTTCGACCGCGCGGACCCGGGACATGGCGAGCTGCTGATAGGTCATCTCGCTGCGGTCGAAGGTCGCGTTGTTGCTGGGCACGGAGATCAGCTGGGCGCCGTCGGTGACCTCGGAGCGCACGGCCCAGTCGAAGGCGGCCTCGTAGCAGGTGACCAGGCCGATCTTGGCGCCGTTCATGGTGAAGACGCCCGGCTTGGTGCCCCGGCTGAAGTCCTGGCGGACCATGCTGGTCCAGTTCTTGTTGATCGCCCCGAGCAGCGACCGCATCGGGAGGTACTCGCCGAACGGCTGGATCTGCCGCTTGTCGTAGGTGTCGGTCGGACCCTTCACCGGGTCCCAGAGGATCTGCTCGTTGTAGAGCTTGCCGCCCCGTTCGACGACACCGCCGACCGAGATGGGCGCGCCGATCGCCTTGGCCGCCGCATCGATGTCGGTGTACGCCTGGGCGTCGGCGAAGGGGTCGACGTCGGAGGAGTTCTCCGGCCACAGGACGACGTCCGGCTTGGCGACCTTGCCCGCCTTGACCTTCGCGGCCAGCCGCAGGGTCTCCTTGACGTGGTAGTCGAGCACGGCCCGCCGTTGGGCGTTGAACTCCAGTCCCGCGCGCGGGACGTTGCCCTGGATGACCGCGACCGTCGTGGTGCCGTCCTCGGCCTTGTCGCTGACCAGGGACCGCGCGGCCACCGCGCCCACCACCGGCAAGGCCACGCTCAGCAGGGCCACGGCCGCGGCGGACCGCCGTACGACACGGGTGTTGCGGCTCTCCAGGGTCAGGCGGACGATCTCGTACAGGCCGAAGCCGCACAGGACGACCGCGAAGCCGAGGACCGGGGT
Source organism: Streptomyces sp. NPDC048504 (assembly GCF_043200035.1). NCBI lineage: Bacteria > Bacillati > Actinomycetota > Actinomycetes > Kitasatosporales > Streptomycetaceae > Streptomyces > Streptomyces sp. NPDC048504. Next base: position 17,816 of record NZ_JBICXA010000031.1, on the reverse strand, counting down.
GCCGCCCACTGCGGCGAGCGGCAGGAAGACGCCGTCCGCCTGGCCGAACGCGATCTTGCCCCAGGGGAAGCCGTGGAAGGGGACACGCGCGCGTGCCGCCTCACCGGCGATCCACAGTGCCGCCGCCCACAGCGGCCAGGCGGGCAGCTTCGAGACCACGGTGATGGCCGCGCCGACCAGCGCGACGAAGATCGCCTCGGCCACGACCAGGGCGATCCAGGGCCCGGGGCCGACCTCCACGCCGGTCCACACCAGCAGCGGCAGCAGGAATCCGAGGCCGAAGAGGTAGCCGAGGCCGAGGCCCGCCTTCCAGCTGCGGCCGCGCAGCACCCATCCGAAACAGGCGAACGCGGGCAGCGCCAGCCACCACAGGGTGCGCGGCGGGAAACTGACGTAGAGCAGCACTCCGGAGAGTGCGGCTACGGCGGCCGGGACCAGACGGACGAGGCGGGCGAGGCGCGATGCGGGCGCGGCCTGCGGCTTCAGCTGGTCCGACTCGTCCACGGAAGTTGCGGTGACGGTCACTCCGGGAGTGTACGGCGGTCGACCTCGGCGCCGACAGCACGGTCCGCATGGCAGCCCGGCCACTGAGCAGGGCCGCAGCAGCATCGTTCCTGCGCAACTCGTCCACAAATCGGTCATCAGCCGTTACGGTGTGCCGGAGCCCCTGTCGTGCGGTCGGTCCAGGCCAGGACGGCCGGGGCCTGTCACGGGTCGCGGGGGCGGCCCGGTTCAGGGGGCGGCGGGGTGGGTTCCACGGGGATGGCGTCGGCGACCGGTCCGGACGCCGACAGTGAAAGACGAAACGTTTCGGATGCGGCGGGCATCGCGGTGCTCGGTTCGTGTGCCGCGTGGTCGCTGATCACCGCCGCCATGCACGACGGCCGGCCCGAGGGCGTGCTGCTCGCGGTCCTGGCGGTCGCCGCCGGTTACGCGTCGGGGCGGATCTCCGGGGCGCTCGTACCGGTCGCCGCGCCCTGTGTGGGGGCGCTGGCCGGGTTCGGCATGGCACTGGCCGAACCGCGTCTCGCCCCGGGCCCCCAGTTCGCCGTTCCGCTCGGTCACGCCGGTGCGACCGCGGCCCTGCTGACCCTGGCCGCGGGTTCCGCGTGCTGCTCCGCCTGGGCCGCCTCGGCACCGGCCCTGCGGCTTGCGCTGCGGCTGCTGGCGGCCGGGATCACGGTCGCCGCGGCCGTCCTGGGCTCGATCACGGGATTCGCCCTGTGCACGGCGGTGCTGCTGTGCTCGCTCGCCGCCGGCCGGATGCGGCACCGCGGTCTCGGCATCGCGGGACTGGGCCTGGCCACGGCGCTGGTGACCTGCGCGACCTGGGCCGTCGCCGGAAACATCCTCCCGGACGGGCTGACCTCGTCCCTGGAGGGCCAGTTGACCCCGCACCGGGTCCAGCTGTGGCAGGACGCCCTGCACATGGCGCATCAGGATTCCGCCCTGGGGGTGGGCCCCGGACGCTTCGGGGAGCTGAGCAGCGCGGCGGCCGAGGCGCTGCTCCCGGACGGCAAACCGCACTCCGCGCCGCTTCAGCTGGCGGCCGAACAGGGAATCGTCGGCGTGCTCCTGCTGGCGGCGGCGTACGGCTGGGTGCTCCACGCGCTGTGGCGCACCACGCGCTCCACCCCGATCGCGCTCACCGCGGGCGCCGCGCTGACGGGGCTCGCGATCGTCGCCGCGGTCGGCAACGCGCTGAGCTTCACCTCGGTGTCGGTCGGCGCGGGCTTCCTGGCCGGGCTGGCCACGGCCCACCCGATCGCCGACGACGCCTCACGCACCGCGCCGGACGCACACGCGCGTGGCGACCGGCTGGCCCCGTGACGGACGAGGAACGCGTCAGAGCACCGCGCCGGGCTTGGGCGGCGCCAGCCGGTCCGTGATGATCCGTACGGCCGCCTCCGCGTTGTCCACGGTGATCGTGAACGTGTGCCCGTCCCACAGCCGCAGGACGATGCCCTCACCACGCCGTACGACGACCGCGGTGCCCTTCTCGGGCCGCCAGCGGTAGCCCCAGCCGCCCCACTGGCGCGGGGTGACGTGCGGGGCGAACTCGGCGCCCGCGACGCTCGCCAGCGGGATGCGGCGGCGCGGCACACCGATGTGGCCGCAGCGCACTTCGAGGGACTCCGTGTCCACCTTCAGGGCGACGTGCACGAAGGCGAGCGTGCCGAACAGCATGAGCAGTCCGGCCGCGATGCACCCGACGACGGACATGACAAGCGGGGCGATGCCGGACGTCCAGGTGGAGTCCACGGCCAGCTCGATGCCGAGCGCCATGCAGGCGGCACCGGCAAGGGCCAGCAGCCACTGGAACCGGTTGGTGGCGCGTCCGGTCCAGATCTCGGTCTGCGGGAAGGTTTCGTCGCGGGGGTGGTCCCTCATGCCTACGAGACTACTCAGGTTTCGCTGCGCGGGTACGTCGTTGCGGAGGGTGACCGTTTTGTGCGGCGACACGGTGGACGCACAGGGTCCGGTCCGTCGCCGGTACTCAGTGGGCGGGTGAGACGGCCCGCAGGAGTCGGCCCTCGGCGTAGACCGACGCGGCGGCGGGCAGCGCGCCCTCGCGGCCGTTCAGGAGCACCGTCACGGTGCCGTCGGGCAGCGCCTCGGGGGCGGGCTTTTCACCGATCCGGCGCAGCGCCTGGGCAGCCACCGCGTCGGCGGAGCCGTGCAGAACCAGCGGCGGGCGGTCGGGGCGCTGCACTGCGGCGCGGATGCGTTCGGCGACCAGTTCGTAATGGGTGCAGCCCAGGACGACGGTCGTTACATCGTCGGGGGTCAGCTCGGCGGCAGCGGCGACGGCGGCGTCGATGGCCGGCTCGTCCCCGTGTTCCACGGCTTCGGCCAGTCCCCAGCACGGGATCTCGGTGACCCGCACGCCGTCGGCGAAGTCCTTGATGAGGCCGCGCTGGTAGGGGCTGCCGGTGGTGGCGGGCGTCGCCCAGATGGCGAAGGGCGTGCCACCGGCGGCGGCCGGCTTGATCGCCGGGACGGTGCCGATGACCGGGATACCGGGCTCCAGGTGCTCACGCAGGACCGTCAGGGCGTGCACCGTCGCGGTGTTGCAGCCGATGATCAGGGCGTCGGGCCGGTGCGCTGCGGCGGCCTCGGCAACGGCCAGCGCGCGCTGGGCGACGTCCTCCGGCGTCCGCGGTCCCCAGGGCATCCCCTCGGGGTCCAGGGAGAGCACGAGATCCGCGTCGGGGCGCACGCGCCGTACCGCAGCGGTGGCCGCCAGAAGGCCGATTCCGGAGTCCATCAGCGCGATCTTCACCCGGCCACGATAGACGATGGCCTCCGTGGATCCGCTGCCGTAGGGCAGACTGCGCCCGTGAGCGCCATTGTGTGGATCGCCGCCGGATCACTCGCCGCCTGGCTGTGGCTGCTGCTCTGTCAGGGCTTCTTCTGGCGCACCGACATCAGACTCCCGGCCCGGACCTACCCGGACGACTGGCCGTCGGTGTGCGTGGTCGTCCCGGCGCGCGACGAGGCCGCCGTACTGCCCGAGAGTCTGCCCTCGCTCCTCGCCCAGGACTATCCGGGGCGGGCGGAGATCTTCCTTGTCGACGACGGCAGTTCGGACGGCACCGGGGAACTGGCCCGTGAGCTGGCGTCCCGGCACGGCGGGCTGCCGCTGACCGTGGACTCCCCCGGCGAACCACCCGCGGGCTGGACGGGCAAGCTGTGGGCCGTACGGCACGGCATCGGTCTGGCACGCGCGCGTGAGCCCGAGTACCTGTTGCTGACGGACGCGGACATCGCGCATGCCCCGGACAGCCTGCGGGAGTTGGTGGCGGCGGCCCGCACCGGCGGCTTCGACGCCGTGTCGCTGATGGCCCGGCTGCGCGTGGAGAGCCCGTGGGAGCGGCTCGTGGTGCCGGCGTTCGTCTACTTCTTCGCGCAGTTGTATCCGTTCCGCCGGATCGGCAAGCGCTCAGCGCGGACGGCCGCCGCGGCGGGCGGCTGTGTCCTGCTGCGCACCGACGCGGCCGAGCGGGCACGGATCCCGGACGCGATCCGGCAGGCGGTGATCGACGACGTGGCGCTCGCGCGGGCCGTCAAGGGCGGCGGGGGCCACATCTGGCTGGGGCTTGCCGAGCGGGTGGACAGCGTGCGCCCGTATCCGCGGCTGCACGACCTGTGGCGGATGGTCTCGCGCAGCGCCTACGCGCAACTGCGGCACAACCCGCTGCTCCTCCTCGGTACCGTCCTCGGGCTGACGCTGGTGTATCTCGTGCCGCCGGTGGCCCTGTTCACCGGTCTGGCCGTCGGGAGTACTGCGACCGCGGTCCTCGGCGGTCTCGCGTGGCTGGTGATGACGGGGACGTACGTCCTGATGGTCCGCTACTACGGGCAGCCGCTGTGGCTCGCTCCCCTGTTGCCGTTCACCGCGTTTCTGTACCTCCTGATGACCGTCGATTCCGCGGTGCAGCACTACAGGGGACGCGGTGCGGCCTGGAAGGGCCGGACCTACGCACGTCCGGACGCCGTCGTCGGCGAGGAGAGCTGAGCGCTCACTTGCGACCTGGGGTCCAGTTCATGCCCCACCCGTAGACGCGGTCGACGGTCCGCTGCGGGCTGACCCCACGGTCGGGGACGAGGTAGCGGGCCTCTCGCTGAACGACGAGATCGCCCCCGGTGTTGGTGATCAGGGCGAGCGCGCACACCGTGGAGGGCACCGTGCACTCGTCGAGCGAGAAGTCGATCGCGGCGCCGTGCTGCGGCTGGAGGGTGACCGTGGCGTGCAGGTCGGCGAAGGAACGGGCCCCTTCGTAGATGGTCACGAAGACGAGGATGCGCCGGAAGTCCTTGATGTGGTCGAGGTTCACGGTGAGGTTCTCGCCGCTCGCCGACGCGCCGGTGCGGTCGTCGCCGTCGAGGTGGATGTACGGGGGCCGCTGCAGGGAGCCGTACGCGTTGCCGAGGGCCTGGACGACACCCTTGCGGCCGTCGGCGAGTTCGTACAACGCGCACAGGTCGAGGTCGAGGTCCGCGTGCATGGCGACCGCGCGGCCGCGCTTGCTGCCCCAGCCCGAGAACTGCTTGCGCACTTCCCAGTTGAGGTTCACGCGCATGGCGCCCGAGGTGCCGCCCTGCTTGGTCAGGGAGACCGAGGGTGCCGCCTTGGTGAGCGTCACCTTGGACAGCCGCACGGGGGCCGCCGAAGGGGGCGGGCTCACCGGAGGCGCGACCGGAGGAGGCATGGTCACGGGCGGCTGGACCGGCGGCGGCAGGTTCACGGGCGGCCCGGCGGGCGGCGGCATGGTCACCGCCGGTCCCGCCGACGGTGGCATGGTCGCGGCCGGTGCCGCCTGCTGGGGCTCGTCCACGGTGATGCCGAAGTCGGTCGCCAGGCCTTCGAGTCCGCTGTCGTAGCCCTGGCCGACGGCCCGGAACTTCCAGGCGCCCTGGCGGCGGTAGAACTCGCCGAGCACGAAGGCGGTCTCGACCGTCGCGCCCGTGCTGTCGAAGCGGGCGACCGCGGTGTTCTGCACGGCGTCCCGGACCTCGATGTACAGGTCGGGGACCCGGCCGAACGTTCCGCCGTCGGCGGAGGCGGCGAGAACGATGCGGTCGACGGCCGGCTCCACGCGCGCGAGGTCGACGAGCAGGCTGTCGGTCACCTTCCCGCCGGCGTTGCCCTTGCCCTCGTGGCGGACCGCGCCGGAGGAGTGCTCCGGCTGGTTGTAGAAAACGAAGTCGCCGTCGGAACGGACCTTCCCGTCGACCAGCAGCAGCGCCGAGGCGTCCGCGTCCGGGACTCCGGGTCCGGACCGCCAGCCCAATTCGACGCGCAGTGCCGTCGTCGGCACCGGAACATTCGATCCCTTCGGCATCGACATGCTTGCCCCCACATCACGTGTCGCCGTGCCAGGACACGCCCCGGCAGCCCATCAGGTGTCTACCCGCACAACCTATTCCCCGGGGCGGCGAACGCCCATCAGGAGCGCGTCAACACCGTCGGCCAACCGCTGGTAACCCGCCGGGAACTAGGCTTTTACCCGATCCGAACACAGGTCGATGCCCTTTTTTGACAAGTTCGCTCGCATTGGGGATCCCGTGCCACCCCCGACACGGAAAACAACCCTCTAATCGGTCTCCCCAACCAGCACATCGTGGGCTTAACTTATGTGCCATGACCTCCCCCCGCTCCACTTATGGCGGCGGCTACTACTCCGCCTCCTTCCCGGACACCCCGATCTACGACTCCCTCGTGGCCGAGCGGGGTACCCCGCAGATCGCCCCGATCCGGGTCCCCGCCGCCTACGACATGCCGGGGAGCAACCTGCCGGCGCTGCCGTCGGCACTGCCCGCTCTGCCGGCGGGCCCCTCGCAGAACTACGGCTATCCGCAGGCACAGCAGCCCGCCCCGCTGCAGCAGGCGCCCGCCGCCTACATCCCGCAGCAGGCACCGCCGCGCGGTTACCCCGGGCAGCAGCAACAGCAGCCGCGCCCGATGGCGGCTCCGGCCGGCTACGAGGCGATGCGTCCGGCGGCTCCCCGCCCGGCCCCGGCCCCGTACCAGCAGGACCCGTACAACAACCAGCAGCAGTACCGCGGCGGTTACTGATCCGCACCCTGCGTTGTCGGTGCCACCTGGCACGATGGAGCGATGGGGAATGCGGAGCTGCGGTCGATCCACGTTCATCCGGTCAAGGCGCTCCGGGGCTTCTCGCCCCGGGAGGCTCTCGTGGAGCCTTGGGGACTGGCCGGGGACCGACGCTGGGTGCTGATCGACGACGGGGGAAAGGTCGTCACGCAACGCGAGCACCCGCGTCTCGCGCTGGCCGCCGCCGAGCTTCTGCCCGGCGGCGGTGTTCGTCTGTCCGCGCCCGGCCACGACCCGCTGACCGTGGCCGTTCCGGAGCCGGTCACCACCGTGGCGACGGAGATCTTCGGTACCAAGGTCGACGCGGTGCCGGGGCCGGACACCGCGCACATCTGGTGCAGCGACTACCTGGGCTCCGCCGTACGTCTTGTCCACATGGACGATCCCGCCACCCGCAGGCCCGTCGACCCGGCCTACGCGCTTCCCGGTGAGACCGTCAGTTTCGCCGACAACTATCCGCTGCTGCTGACCTCCGAGGCCTCCCTCGACGCCCTCAACTCCCTTGTCGCGCAAGGGGATCACCCGGACGAGGGCCCGCTGCCCATGAACCGGTTCCGGCCCAATGTCGTCGTCGCGGGCACCGAGGCCTGGGCCGAGGACGACTGGTCGGACGTCACGATCGGCGAGGTCGCCTTCCGGGTCGCGAAGAAGTGCGGGCGCTGCGTCGTGACCACCACCGACCAGGGCACCGCCGAGCGCGGCAAGGAGCCCCTGCGCACCCTGGCCCGGCACCGCCGTATCGACGGCAAGCTCGTCTTCGGGCAGAACCTGCTCCCCCGGTCGACCGGCACGATCCGTATCGGTGATCCGGTCCGGATCCTCGCGTAGGCGGAGATCCGCCGAGAGCGCACGAGGTTCCGCCGAAGAGCGCGTGAGGCGGGAACCCTCCCCGTGGGCCCGGTCGTTGAGATCCCGTGAGAAGTTCATGAGAGGCCGGTGAGAGGTGATTTCGCTCTCTCTTTGCCGGGGCTCTTGGGTGAACGGCCACGCCTGGAGTTATCACGGAGCGGGAAGGGGGTGCGGGACGGTGGGAGCAATCAGGGGCCTGTGGCGTTGGCGGCGCAATCCGCTGCGTCGCGCGACCGATCTGGTCGAGGCCTGGCTGGCCCTCGTGGTCCTGCTGCTGGTCCTGGTCGCCGCACCCGTCATCGGCTCGCTCGTCGGCGCGGTCGCGCAGGACAGCCTGCAGCGGTCGGTGCGGGAGCAGCGCGCGGTCCGGCACGTCGTGACGGCGACGGTGGTCAAGAAGCTGAAGGGGGCCGAGCTCAACCCCGACCCCGACTCGTCCACCGCGCGGGACATCCGCAGCAAGGTCCTCGCCGACTGGACCGCCCCGGACGGCACCGCCCACCACGGCGCGGTCATGGCCAGCCTCAACACCCCGCACGCGGGCGACCACTTCAGGCTCTGGACGGACCAGCAGGGACACATAGTGGCCCGCCCGCTGGACTCGGCCACGGCGACGACGCACGCCGTGCTCGCCGGGCTCGGCGCGGCACTGCTGACGGCCGGCCTCGTCGACAGCGGCAGACGGTTCGTGCTGTGGCGCATGGTCCGCCGCAGGTACGCCCGTTGGGACCGGGCGTGGGAGCGGGCGGGCCCGGACTGGGGCCGGACCGGCACCGGCAGCTGACAGCCTTCCGGCTCTGGTCAACCCACCGCCCGCACGCACGCTACGGTGGACCGGCGAAGGCTTCGGCATCAACCCGCGTACCACGAGGTGGGGGCACAGCAGCGCCATGGCACAGGGCACGGTCCAGGTGACGCACACCGGTACATCGCGGTGGCGGCGCCGCACAGGTGAGTACGCGTCGCTCGCCGCCGCCCTGGAGGCCGCGGCCGAGGGCGACGTACTGACTGTCGCTCCCGGCACCTACCGGGAGAACCTCGTGGTCCAGCGGTCGGTGACCCTGCGCGGCCCCGAGGGTTCGCCCGGCTCGGTGCGCATCGCGCCCCTGGACGGCGTGCCGTTGACGGTCCGCGCCTCGGCGATCGTCCAGGACCTGCATGTCGAGGGTCAGGACTCGGCCGCTCCCGCCCTCCTTGTCGAGGACGGCGCACCGGAGTTGACGGACCTTCGGATCGTCACACGGTCGGCATCCGGCATCGAGGTCCGCGGCGGTGCCCGCCCCACCGTGCGGCGCTGCACGGTCGACAATCCGGCCGGCATCGGGATCGCCGTACTCGACGGCGGTGGCGGGGTGTTCGAGGAGTGCGAGGTCGTCTCGGCCGGCCAGGCCGGCGTCGCGGTCCGCGGCGGCGGCCACCCGCGTCTGGAGCGCTGCCGCATCCACCACGCGTCGGGGGTGGGTCTGTCGGCGACGGGCGAGAACTCCGCGCTGGAGGCGGTGGGTTGCGAGGTCTACGAGACGCGGGGCAGCGGCGTCCAGATCACCGGCCGGGCCACCGCACACCTCACCGACTGCGATGTGCACCGTACGACCGCGGACGGCGTCACGCTCGACACCGATGCGGTGTTGACGCTGGCCGACTGCCGCATCCACGACATCCCGGAGAACGCGGTGGATCTGCGTTCCCGTTCGGTGCTGACGCTGACCCGGACGACGGTGCGTCAGTTCGGGCGCAACGGACTGTCGGTGTGGGACCCGGGCACGCGCGTGGACGCCAACCAGTGCGAGATCTTCGACAGCACCGGCGACTACCCGGCGGTGTGGGTCAGTGACGGCGCGACCGCGGTCCTCGACTCGTGCCGGGTGCACGACGTACCGGACGCGCTGTTCGTGCTCGACCGCGGTTCACGCGCGGACGTCGTCGACAGCGACATCTCCCAAGTACGCAACACCGCCGTGTCGGTGAGCGACGGTGCGACCGCGCAGCTCGACGACTGCCGGATCCGGGACGCGGCCACGGGCGCGTGGTTCCGGGACCACGGCAGCGGCGGCACCCTGAACAACTGCACCGTGGACGCCACCCAGACCGGCGTCATCGTCACCAAGGGCGCCGACCCCACCATCGAGCGCTGCACGGTCGACTCCCCCGCCGAGGCGGGCTTCTACGTCTCCGCGGGCGGCCGGGGCACCTTCCTCGGCTGCCGAGTGACGGGCAGCGGCGGCTACGGCTTCCATGTGATCGACGGCTGTCGTACGACGCTGAAGAAGTGCCGTACGGAGCGGTGCGCGCGCGGCGGTTACGAGTTCGCGGACGCCGGACCGGACGCGGCGCCCGGCACGGGACCCGTCGTCGAGGACTGCACCAGCGACGAGAGCGGCCTCAAGCCGCCCACCGCTCACGAGACAGCCGTGGAGACGGCAAGCCAGTCGACCAGCGTGCTGGGCGCGATCCCCAGCCAGCGCACGGCCGAGCAGGACCCGCTGATCACCGCGACGGACCCGGAGAAGGAGTCCCGCTCCTCCAAGGCCGTCCTCGGTGAACTCGACGCACTGGTCGGCCTGGACAGCGTCAAGCGCGAGGTGCGCGCCCTCACCGACATGATCGAGGTGGGCCGCCGCCGCCAGCAGGCCGGCCTCAAGGCGGCCTCCGTCAAACGGCACTTGGTCTTCACCGGCTCCCCCGGCACCGGCAAGACGACGGTCGCCCGGCTCTACGGCGAGATCCTCGCCTCCCTCGGAGTCCTGGAGAAGGGCCATCTCGTCGAGGTGTCCCGCGTCGACCTGGTCGGCGAGCACATCGGTTCCACCGCGATCCGCACCCAGGAGGCCTTCGACAAGGCGCGCGGCGGAGTCCTGTTCATCGACGAGGCGTACGCCCTCTCTCCGGAGGACTCGGGACGCGACTTCGGTAAAGAAGCCATCGACACGCTGGTGAAGCTGATGGAGGACCACCGCGACGCGGTCGTGGTGATCGTCGCGGGCTACACGGCGGAGATGGAGCGGTTCCTGTCCGTCAACCCCGGTGTGGCGTCCCGTTTCTCACGGACCATCACCTTCAGCGACTACAACCCCGAGGAACTGCTCAGGATCGTCGAGCAGCAGGCCGAGGAGCACGAGTACCGGCTGGCCGAGGGCGCGTCCGAGGGGCTGACGAAGTACTTCACGGCGATCCCGAAGGGCGCCGCGTTCGGCAACGGCCGTACTGCGCGGCAGACCTTCGAGGCGATGGTGGAGCGGCACGCGAGCCGGGTCGCCCAGTTCGAGGAGCCGAGCACGGACGACCTGACCCTGCTCTACGCGGAGGACCTGCCCGAGCTGCCCTGAGGCGGCACCTCGGGCCGCAGCCGGGCCAGCAGCCGCTCGCGTTCCTCGGCGAACGCCGGGTCGGCCTGGTAGTCGGAGTGGCCGAGGATCGGCGCGGGCAGCGGATGCCGTGCCGTACGGCCGTACTCCAGTGGGTCCTTGAGGGGTGGTTCGTGGTCGACCTCGGGGCCGCAGTCGCCGGACACGCGCACCGGGCCGCCGATGGGGTCGGTGAGCCGGTACAGATTGCGCCAGCAGTCGACCTCGCGGTGCAGCCGGGTCATCGCGGCCGGTCCGAAGTGGGCCGGGAACCAGCGGCCGTAGAGGCGCTCCAGGGGTGAGCCGTAGGTGAGCAGGGCTACGCGTTTGCGCTGGGCGGGCTTGAGTTGCCAGGCCGCGGCGGCCGCGAGGACGCTGCCCTGGGAGTGGCCGGAGATGACGAGACGGCCGCCGGTGGCGCGGGTCCAGGTGGCCATCCGCCAGGTCAGGTCGGGGACCGCGCGCTCGGCGTAGCAGGGCGGGGCGAAGGGGTGGGCGGCGCGCGGCCAGAAGGTGCCGACGTCCCACAGGATGCCGATCGTGCGCCGCGCGGAGGCGTCCTTGTAGGCGCGCCTGCCCCAGGTGACGAAGAGGATGAAGCCGAGTCCGATCAGCCAGGAGCCGAGGCCCTGCGAGGTCTGGGCGGCGCCGTGCACGAAGGCGTGGCCGTCCTCGCCGGCGCGTTCCGGTGTCCTGTCGGTGGCGAAGGCGCCGACGAGCGCACCGGCGCCCAGGAGCAGGGTCGCGGAGGAGATGACGGCGACGAGGAGAGGTCCACGGTCCGTGAGCGCGGCCATCGCGCGCGTGCTCGCGATCTTGGCGGTGCGCGCCCGGTCCTTCCGCCCGCCCGGATAGTCGCGCGCCACCGCGGCCAGTTCGCTACGGCGCAGCCGCCAGGTGCGGTGGCCGATTCCGGCGCAGAGGACGAGGACGACGACGAGCAGTGTCGGGATCACCGAGGCCTGCCAGGTGAGCAGGACGGGCGGGCCCGCGATGGAGGTGCCGGTGCCGTCCAGCCAGTCGGAGACCCGCTGCGAGACCCCGCCGGACATCACGCCACCGAGGGCGCAGGCCAGCATCGCCACGGCCGGTCCGCCGAGGCCCCGCATCGCGGAGCGCGGATCGGGGCGGGTGCGGTGCAGGAGATGGGCTACGACGGCCAGGACGACCACCAACAGGCCCTGCACCAGGGCGATTCCGCCGAACGTCGTGTCGCCCGGCAGCCGCCCGGACGACTGCCATCCCGGGCGCGACCAGCCGGCGTACAGCAGCGCGAGGGCGAGCAGCAGGAGTGCGCCGAGCGGCAGGCGGCGTACGAGACGGCGGTCGAGGGCCTGGTCGAGGCGGTTCTCGCTGCGGCCCCGACGGCACACTACGTAGACCACGACGAAGGCGAGGCCGCCCAGTGCGGTCTCCAGGAGTGTGCCGAGGCGGGCCAGCGGGTCGGAGCCGTCGGGCCCTCGGTCGAAGCGGGCCGCCGAGACGGTGACGGCCGCGGCGACCGTGAGGAGGCCGGCCGCCGTGTGCGCGGCGCGCAGTCGGGCGACCAGACGGCGGCCGTACCAGAACCCGGGGCGGCCCAGGGAGCTGCGGTCGGGCTCGTCGTCGGGTTCCGCTCTGCGGGGTATGGGCTGCTGGGACTCGTACTCGCTCCAGGTGCGGCGCGAGAGGTACCAGAGGAGGACGGTGAGCGCGGTCGGCACCAGGGCGGCGAGCGCGAGGCGGCGGCCGGGGCGGCTCCACCAGCTGTCGTGGGACATCGCGGGCGACAGGAAGCCCAGCCACGTGTGCCGTTCGGCGCACGCGCGCGTGCCGGCGCACTGCCAGGCGGCGAGGTCGAGGGCGACCTCGCAGGCGGCCGCGACGAGCAGCACGGTCAGGGTCAGTCCCGCGAGGCGTACCAGCAGGCCGTAGAAACGCACCGTCCGTTTCCGGTCGCGGGCGGTGGGGCGCATCCAGTGCGCGAGGTTGACCACCATGAACGGCAGCAGCAACAGCCACAACGCGCGCGTGCCGTTGCCGGAGGTGAGGTTGCACCAGACGTAGGCCTCGCGGATCGGACCGGTGCGCTGGTCGGCGGGCCGGGACTCGGCGTCGACGTCGGCGGCGCGCCGGAAGACGGCCGCCGTGTCGTCGCCGGTGATCCGCACCGTGCGCGGATCGCCGAGCATCTCCTCGGGCGTGGTGCCGCCGACTCCGTGGACCAGGAGTTCCAGGGCGGGTTCGGTCTGTTCGGGCCGTCCGGCAAGCGTCTTCGCCTCGCTCGTGACGGCGTGTTCCTGTACACGCTCCACTGTTCGCACATCCCCCGTGACGCACTGTCTGGCTGTGTCCGTGTGCACACCAGGATCGTCCTTTCCGGCGCGTCGCACACGCCCCGTCACCGAATCTCCCCGATCCGTGTGACACGCGAGCGACGGATGATGACCGAATGACATGTGCGCGTCGGGACAGGCGGTGGCGCGGTGCTTGCGGGGGCGTGCGAGGATTGGGGCGTCCGCGCACCGCCGCCGGGGAAAATGTCCTGGTCGGGGCAGGCGCGCGGGCAGTCTGACGGGTTGCGGCGAAAGGACCGGAGCGTACGTGAGTGAGAATCAGAACCTCCTCGCGGAGCAGCGGCGCGCCTTGATCCTCGACGAGGTCCGGCGCCGCGGTGGCGTCCGCGTCAACGAACTGACCCGCAAGCTCGGCGTGTCGGACATGACCGTGCGCCGCGATCTCGACGCGCTGGCCCGCCAGGGCGTCCTGGAGAAGGTGCACGGCGGAGCGGTCCCGGTCGTCGAGGCGAGCACGCACGAGCCGGGCTTCGAGGCGAAGTCGGGCCTGGAGCTGACCGCCAAGGAGGACATCGCGCGGGCGGCGGCGGAATTGGTGGCGCCGGGTACGGCGATCGCGCTCTCGGGCGGTACGACGACGTACGCGCTCGCGCATCACCTGCTTGAGGTCCCCGACCTCACCGTGGTCACCAACTCGGTGCGGGTGGCTGACGTGTTCCACGCGGCGCAGCGGACCTCGGGGCAGCGGCAGGGCGCGGCGACGGTCGTGCTGACCGGCGGAGTGCGCACCCCCTCCGACTCGTTGGTGGGCCCGGTGGCCGACCAGGCGATCGCGGCGCTCCACTTCGACATGCTGTTCCTCGGCGTGCACGGCATATCGATCGAGGCCGGCCTGTCGACCCCGAACCTCGCGGAGGCCGAGACCAACCGCCGGCTCGTGCAGTCCGCGCGGCGGGTCGTGGTCGTCGCCGACCACACCAAGTGGGGGACGGTGGGCCTGAGTTCGTTCGCCGCGCTGGAACAGGTCGACACGCTCGTGACGGACGCGGGGTTGCCCGCGGAGGCGCGCGCCGATATCTCTGAGCATCTACGGCTCGTGGTGGCGGGCGAAGTTGATGACGGGGCAGACATCTGACGGGTCGCCAGCTACCGTGACGCCACCCACCCCGATCAACTTCCCTTACCTGTCAAGGGGGTTCGCGTCCATGGCCAACCAACTGCGTCCCGTCGGGCTCGACTTCATCGACACCGCTCCGGTGCGTCTGGTCTTCACGCAGGAGATGTCAGCGGCGCCGGACGCGGTCTTCCACGCTCTCAACGACGACGTGCCGGGGTGGGCGGAGTGGTTCTCGGCCGTCACCAGTGCGCGGTCCGTCGACGACGGGGCCGGGCGTGACATCCGGCTCACGGGTGGCGGGCACTTTCGCGAGACGGTGATCGCGGCGAAGCCGGCGGAGGTGTACGCGTATCGGGTCGACGTCACCAACGCGCCGGGCGCCCGTGCGATGGCCGAGGAGTGGCGGTTGAGCCCTGCGGGGAGTGGGACTCGGGTTCAGTGGACGTTCGCCGCGGATGGGACGGCGTTGTTCAGGGGGGTTGTGCGGGTGGCTCGGGCTGGGTTGGGGCGGGCGTTCAAGGGTGCGGTGATGGCTTTGGACCGGCGACTAGTCGGATAGAGGTTTCACGGGAGTACGTCGTCTGCGGCTGCGTGGGGGCTGGTCGCGCCCACGCGGCGGAGCCGCAAATCGATACAGCCTCGCGCCCCTAAATGGGGCACCCCCTAAACGGTGTTCATCAACTCAGGTTGGCCATACTCCCGTTGCCAAAAGCGAGGTGATCGCCTTGCTGTACGGGGTGATGTCCAGGCCCTGTTCCGCGAGCCACGTGTCCGAGTAGTACTTGTCCAGGTAGCGGTCGCCCGGGTCGCACAACAGGGTTACCACGCTGCCCTGTTGGCCTGTCGCGACCATCTCGGCGATGATTTTGAGGGCGCTCCAGAGGCCGGTGCCGGTGGAGCCGCCCGCCTTGCGGCCGATGGCTTGTTCCAGGGCTCTCACGGCGGCGACGCTGGCAGCGTCGGGGACCTTCATCATGCGGTCGATGGCGCCGGGGACGAAGCTCGGTTCCATACGGGGGCGGCCGATGCCCTCGATGCGGGAGCCGCAGTCGCGGGTGACGTCCGGATCGCCGGTGGTCCAGCCCTCGAAGAAACAGGAGTTCTCCGGGTCGGCGACACAGACGCGGGTGTCGTGCTGCATGTAGTGGACATAGCGCGCGAGAGTCGCCGAGGTACCGCCCGTGCCGGCCGTCGCGACGATCCACGCCGGCTCCGGGAAACGCTCCAACTCCAGCTGGCGGAAGATGGATTCGGCGATGTTGTTGTTGCCGCGCCAGTCCGTGGCCCGCTCCGCGTACGTGAACTGGTCCATGTAGTGGCCGCCGGTCTCCACCGCGAGGGTGGCCGACTCCTCGTACATCTTGCGCGGGTCGTCCACGAAGTGGCACTGCCCGCCGTGGAATTGGATCAGGCGGATCTTCTCGGCGCTGGTCGTGCGCGGCATGACCGCGATGAAGGGCACCCCGATCAGTTTGGCGAAGTACGCCTCGGAGACCGCCGTGGAACCGCTGGACGCCTCGATCACCGGGCGGGCGGGCCGGATCCAGCCATTGCAGAGGCCGTAGAGGAAGAGGGAGCGGGCGAGGCGGTGTTTGAGGCTGCCTGTGGGGTGGGTCGACTCGTCCTTCAGATACAGGTCGATGCCCCACTTCTCCGGGAGCGGGAACCGGAGCAGGTGCGTGTCGGCGGAGCGGTTGGCGTCGGCCTGGACCTTGCGGACGGCTTCTTTCAGCCAGCTCCGGTAGGCGGCGTCGCTGCGGTCGACGTCGAGGGTGGCACCGGTCAGGGCCTGGGGGGTGGTGCTCACGGCGGGGCTCCTTACACGTTGCGCCGACGGCGTCTCGCGCGGCCGACGCTTCGATCATATGCACCTTCCGCACGCTTCTCACCTGCATAAACATGCCTTTGGGCGACTCAAAGGCGGCCCTGGGGCAAGGGTTCGGTGGGCTCGTGACGGGTTTGCGACGCCTTTGCTGCGGGTTTGCGATCGGCCGCCCGTGGGGCCCGGGGGCGCACTCGTGCGAGTGCTTCGGATACTCACCGTGACCGAGCCGTGCGTACTGGTGCTCGACGGCCTCGGCGGGCAGACTGCACCGCAGCGGGACGAACGTCCTGAACGGGGGCGCACACTGGATCACCAGATGTCCTGGACCAAGGGGGCGGGGAAGCATGGCGGAGCCGGAGTTCACGGCCACGGGCGTGCGGATCGGGAAGCGGCTGCGTTCGCTCACCCGGGCCGGACAGGTCCGGATCAATGACGGCAGGCTTGAATTGCTCACCAGTTACGGCAGCGAGATCGACAGCGCGCCGGTGCAGGCGGTGCGTGCGTCGAAGCCCTGGTTCGCCCCTGAGGATCGGGCGCTGGCCGACCTCAACGGCAACAGGTATCTGTTGACCCTCGGCGAACACGACCCCGCGCCCGGGCAGCCGGGCCCGCCCGCCGCACGCCGGTTCATCGAGGCCGTGCGCAAGGCGGCCGGGCGGGGCGGGTGAACCTCGCGGCGGGTTCTCCGTGCGGCGGACCATCCGTGTGGTGGAGTGGCCGTGCGGTGGAGTGGCCGTGCAGTGGAGTGGCCGGTGCGCGTGGTGGAGCGACCGGGCCGTGCGGTGGAGTGGTTCGTCCGGGGCACGGAGTGATTCGCGCTCGCCGTGCAGCGGCTGTTCCGCGCCATTGAGGAGCAGTAGCCGACCGCGAGTTGCGGGACCGCGGCCCCTGAGTCACTCTGGTCTCACGTCACTCTGGGTTTACCGGCGATAACGCTGCGAACCAGCCCGCCGGACACAACAGCAGGCGGCCGTTTCTTCGACCACCCTGCTGGATCCGAACTCCGTGTTCTTCCGGACCTCAGTCGGGGAGTCGCAGCCGTGATCAGTCACCCAAGCAGGCACTGCACGGTGGAGCTCCAAGCCCTGCCGTCGCGGATCGGCCAGGTCCGCAGAATCGTCTCTGCGCAATTGCGCTACTGGCATCTGGATCCTCTGATAGACCGGGCCGCGCTCGGTGTCACAGAGCTTCTGACCAACGTCCACCGGCACGCGCAGCCCGACAAGACGTGCGTCGTCGAGATCGAGCTGCTGCTGGACCAGCTCATGGTCTCGGTGCGCGATCGCGATCCCCGGCTTCCCGTGGTGGGCGACATCGACGAGGTTTCGCCTACGGCCACTTGTGGGCGGGGGCTCGCGATGGTCGCCGCGGTGAGCGAGAACTGGGGAGTGCGGCCGGACGGTGAGTCCGGCAAGGTCGTGTGGTTCACGCTCACCGCGCCCTCGTCCGCGACGGCTACGCCGGCTCGTCCGCCGCGCCGTACGGCCGCGCAGAAACCCGCGCACCGGTTCGTCACCGAGGTCGAGCACCCGGTCGACGGCCACCGGCCCCAACACGCTCCCGCCCGGTCCGCCGTTGCCGGTTGATCGGGCGGTGATTCGTTATGGGTTGCGGGGGGGGTGCTCTTATCTGTTCGGTCAAGGTCTGCGGGCTTGGTCAGGCGGCTTGTTCGTGTGTCGGCTCGTAGATGACGCGGTGTTTGAGCATGGCGTGCAGGACATCGATCCTGCGGCGGGTGAGGCAGATCAGGGCGGCGTTGTGGCGTTTGCCTTCGCCGCGTTTCCTG
>NZ_JBICXA010000030.1:0-70681 GCF_043200035.1 Streptomyces sp. NPDC048504 | reverse complement strand
CTGGCGTTGATTTTTGGCACGCTGTTGAGTTCTCAAGGAACGGACGCTTCCTTTGTACTCACCCTCTCGGGCTTTCCTCCGGGCTTTTCCCTTCGATCTTGCGTTTCCGACTCTATCAGACCGTTTCCGGTTCCGATTCCCTGTCGGCGGGGATTGTCAAGGGCTTTGGGCTTTCGCCTGTCGGCCTTTCGACATTCACTACGTTAGCCGATCCCCTCGGCAACTCATAATCGAGTTCCGCGAGTTCGAATTCAGGCATGCAGGCACGCCGAATGCGCCCTCAGTGAGGGAGAGTCGTAAATAGTGGGTTGGCCGCTTCCGGCTGCTGGCGATTGCCGTACCCGGGTCAAGCGGCTCGGGCTACATTACGCACCCTGCCAAGACGCGTCAACTTGGCCGACGTCGAGGCGTATGAGCCCGATACGGGCTAACCGTAGGGTCGTTGGTGATCCAGAACCGCCACGGGTGGACCGCGCCCTCGCCGGACACTCCGGTGCGGGGGCCGTTGCTTACCTGATGGGAGGGGACGGGTCTACCGGCCAGGATCCTCAAGGGTGTCTCGCCCGTGGTGCACGCGTCCGTGCCGTCCAGGGAGCGGTCGACGTCCAGGGCGGTGGCCAGGCGGGCGGGGCCTTTGGCCAGTTCTTTGTCATTTCGGGCCGAGAGTCGACGTTTGCGGGCGAGCTCGGCGCCCTCGACGATCTCGCCGGCCCGGAGCAGGACCCCTCTGGCCGTGCCCTCCGGGCCGCACACCAGGTTCATGCAGTGCCACATGCCGTAGGTGAAGTAGACGTACACATGCCCGGGCGGACCGAACATCACGCCGTTGCGGGCAGTCGGACCTCTATATGCGTGGGACCCGGGGTCGTTGCCGCCGTCGTATGCCTCGACCTCTGTGATGCGCAGGACGATCGGGCCGTCTGGGGTCGTACGGACGACGATGCGGCCCAGGAGGTCGGGGGCGACCTCCAGTACAGGGCGGTCGAAGAACTCTCTGAGGAGTGGCATACGGTCCGGGGGCGCGATCATGGCGTCCGAGCGTAGTCCAGGCGCGGTTGTGCCAAGGGGTGGTCAAGGTTCCGTCCGCTTGCCAGGGTGTGGCGCGGAACCGGGCGCGGTCGGTTCGCGTTTGTAGGGATCAAGGGTCCATCCGTAAAGGGAGAGTCAATGGCGTTCAAGAAGCTGCTCGCGAGCCTGGGGGCCGGCGGGGCTTCGGTGGAGACGGTGCTGACCGAGGTCAACGTCGTTCCGGGCGGGGTCGTCCAGGGCGAGGTGCGGATCCAGGGCGGTTCCGTCGCCCAGGAGATCCAGGGGCTTTCGGTCGGGCTACAGGCCAAGGTCGAGGTCGAGAGCGGTGACCAGGAGTACAAGCAGGACATCGAGTTCACGAAGGTGCGGCTGGGCGGCGCCTTCGAGTTGCAGGCGGGGGCCGCGCACAACGTGCCGTTCGGTCTGGAGATCCCCTGGGAGACGCCGGTCACGATGATCGACGGTCAGTCGCTGCGCGGGATGCACATCGGGGTGAGCACCGAGCTGGCGATCGCCCGTGCCGTGGACTCCAGTGACCTCGACCCGGTCAACGTGCACCCGCTGCCGGCGCAGAAGGCTCTCCTGGACGCCTTCATCCGGCTGGGCTTCCGGTTCAAGAACGCGGACATGGAGCGCGGTCACATCCGGGGGACGCGGCAGAAGCTGCCGTTCTACCAGGAGATCGAGTTCCAGCCGCCGTCGCAGTACCGCGGGCTGAACCAGGTCGAGTTGAGCTTCGTGGCCGACGAGAACGCGATGGACGTCATCCTGGAGATGGACAAGAAGCCGGGCCTGTTCAGCGAGGGCAGTGACACCTTCCGGTCCTTCCAGGTGGGTCTGCACGACTTCCAGGGGACCGACTGGGCGGCATACCTCAACCAGTGGCTGTCCGAGGTCGGCAGCAAGCGCAACTGGTTCTAGGCTCGGTGTCCACTGAAGAAACCGATCAGGAGGTACCGAGGTGACCGAGCTCAAGCGGCGGCCGCTCCCCCATGACTTCCACCCGCCCGTGCCGTCGTTCACGGTGACGAGCGAGGACGTCGAGCCGGGGGCCACGCTCAAGGACGCTCAGGTCTACGCGGCCGGCAACACCTCGCCGCAGCTGCGGTGGGAGGGCTTCCCGCCCGAGACCAAGAGTTTCGCCGTGACCTGCTACGACCCGGACGCCCCTACGGGGAGCGGGTTCTGGCACTGGACGGTGTTCGACATCCCGGCCTCGGTGACGGAGCTGCCGGAGGGTGCGGGCAGCGGCAAGTTCGAGGGGCTGCCGGAGGGCGCCGTACAGGTGCGGAACGACTACGGGTCGAAGGACTTCGGCGGTGCCGCGCCGCCGCCCGGGGACGGGTCGCACCGTTATGTGTTCACGGTGTACGCCGTGGATGCGGAGAAACTCGGTCCGGACTCGGACGTTTCTCCCGCGGTCGTCGGTTTCAACCTGCGGTTCCACACGCTGGCGCGTGCCCAGCTGATCGGTGAGTACGAAGTTCCCGCCGAAGACTGACGTTCATGGAACGTTTGCCCGCCTCTGGTCTTGGAATTGATCAGAGGCGGGCATTTTTTATTGCGTTGTCCATCTCGGCGTGCCCGGCCAGAGTTGATCCAAGCCCGCCGTGCGGTGGGCCGGTTGCACATGGGAGGTGGGCTGGATGCGGGACACGCTGGTGCTGAACGCGAGCTTCGAGCCGCTGTCGACGGTGTCGTTGAATCGAGCCGTCGTTCTGGTGCTGCAGGACAAGGCTGTCGTCGAGCAGGCCCACCCCGAACTGCGTATGCGCGGAGCCGAGGTCGATATACCGGTCCCCCGGGTGATCCGGTTGTGCAGGTATGTGAGGGTGCCGTTCCGAAGACAAGCTCCGTGGTCGAGGCGCGGTGTGCTGGTCCGGGACCGGCACAGGTGCGCGTACTGCGGCAGGCGGGCGACGACGGTCGACCACGTGGTGCCGAGGGCGCAGGGCGGTCAGGACTCCTGGCTGAACACGGTGGCGTCGTGCGCGGAGGACAACCACCGCAAGGCGGCGCGGACTCCGGAGCAGGCGGGGATGCCGTTGCTGCGGCAGCCGTTCGAGCCGACGCCGGCGGACGCGATGCTGCTCGCGCTGGCGGTTGAGGATTTTGAGGCGCTGCCGGGTTGGCTGGCTCGGGATGCTGCCTGACTAATCGCCGTAGTCGACAAGGTAGTTGGTCGGCCGCGGGTTCGTTGTGGCTTGTCGCGCAGTTCCCCGCGCCCCTTGGGGCGCGGGGATTGGCGTGGGTCCTGAAGTGGCCGTCAGTCGATGGACGGCTTTTCGCGGCGTTGGCGGTCCGAATTGCCGCCGGAGTTGCCGGAGTTGCCTCCGTCGTTGCCCGAACCGCCGCCGAACGGGCCCATGTTGCCCATCGCGCCGGAGAGGCCCTTGAGGGCGTCGCCGATTTCGCTGGGGACGATCCAGAGCTTGTTGGCGTCGCCTTCGGCGATCTTCGGGAGCATCTGGAGGTACTGGTAGCTGAGGAGCTTCTGGTCGGCGTCGCCCGCGTGGATCGCCTCGAAGACCGTACGGACGGCCTGGGCCTCGCCCTCGGCGCGCAGGGCCGCGGCCTTGGCCTCACCTTCGGCGCGCAGGATCTGGGACTGCTTCTCACCTTCGGCGGTGAGGATGGCGGCCTGGCGCGTGCCTTCCGCGGTGAGGATCGCGGCGCGCTTGTCACGGTCGGCGCGCATCTGCTTCTCCATCGAGTCCTGGATGGAGGTGGGGGGCTCAATTGCCTTGAGTTCGACGCGGTTTACGCGGATGCCCCACTTGCCGGTGGCCTCGTCGAGGACGCCGCGCAGGGCCGCGTTGATCTCCTCACGGGAGGTCAGGGTCCGCTCCAGGTCCATGCCGCCGATGATGTTGCGGAGCGTGGTGACGGTGAGTTGCTCGATTGCCTGGATGTAGCTGGCCACTTCGTAGGTCGCGGCCCGCGCGTCCGTCACCTGGTAGTAGATGACCGTGTCGATGTTGACGACCAGGTTGTCCTGGGTGATCACCGGCTGCGGCGGGAACGGTACGACCTGTTCGCGCAGGTCGATGCGGTTGCGGATCGTGTCGATGAACGGGACGACGATGTTGAGTCCCGCGTTGAGTGTCCGTGTGTAGCGACCGAATCGCTCCACGATCGCGGCACTTGCCTGCGGGATGACCTGGATCGTCTTGATCAAAGCGATGAAGACCAACACCACCAGGATGATCAAGACGATGATGACCGGTTCCATCGTGCTCCCCGTACCCTTCTCCGCCTCGGCGCTTTCGGAAGATCTTATGGTTGTTGAAGATCTTGCTGGTCGAGTCTGTCAGACCGTCGAGCAACTCGTGTGCCGTTCGGTTCAGTTGAGTCCTGCGAGGTCATCGGTTGAGTCCTGCGAGGTCAGATGACGATCGCGGTGGCTCCCTCGATCTCCACGACGTCCACCTCCTGGCCCGGTTCGTAGGCACGGTCGGCATCGAGCGAGCGGGCCGACCAGATCTCTCCGGCCAGCTTGATCCGGCCGCCGCCGGAAGCGTCGACGCGCTCCAGGACGACGGCCTGTTTGCCCTTCAAGGCATCGATGCCCGTGGCGAGTTGGGGCAGTGTCGAACGGTGCCGGGTCGCGATGGGTCGTACGACCGCGATGAGGGCGACCGAGACGACGACGAAGACGAGGACCTGGACGACGAGGTCTCCGCCGATCCCGGCGGTCGCCGCGGCGGCGACGGCGCCCGCGGCGAACATGCCGAACTCCGGCATCGCGGTCACCACGAGAGGAATCCCGAGTGCTGCCGCGCCGACGAGCCACCACACCCATGCGCCGATGTCGTTCACATGGTCAATGGTAGGGCTGCGGGTCCCGTCACGGACAGGGCGCATATGTCCCTACACCCGCTTCTTACAAGGCAGTTCAGGCCATGGGGAGACCGTGTGCGGTCCAGCGGTCGCCGACCTGCTCGACGATGAGCGGGAGACCGAAGCACAACGACAGGTTGCGGGCGGTGAGTTCGAGCTCCAGCGGGCCCGCCGCGAGGACCTTGCCCTGACGGATCATCAGGACGTGGGTGAAGCCGGGGGCGATCTCCTCGACGTGGTGCGTGACCATGATCATGGAGGGGGCGATCGGGTCGCGGGCGAGGCGGCCGAGGCGGCGTACGAGGTCCTCGCGGCCGCCGAGGTCGAGGCCGGCGGCGGGCTCGTCGAGGAGGAGGAGCTCGGGGTCGGTCATCAGGGCGCGGGCGATGAGGGTGCGCTTGCGCTCGCCCTCGGAGAGGGTGCCGAACTTGCGGTCCAGGTAGTCGCTCATGCCGAGGCGGTCGAGGAAGGCGCGGGCGCGCTGCTCGTCGATGTCCTCGTAGTCCTCGTTCCACCCGGCGGTCATGCCGTAGGCGGCGGTCAGGACGGTCTGCAGGACGGTCTGGCGCTTGGGGAGCTTCTCGGCCATGGCGATGCCGGCGACGCCGATGCGGGGACGCAGTTCGAAGACGTCGACCTTGCCGAGGGTCTCGCCGAGGATGGTGGCGGTGCCGCTGCTGGGGAACAGGTAGCTGGACGCGACGTTCAGGAGCGTGGTCTTGCCGGCGCCGTTCGGGCCGAGGATGACCCAGCGCTCACCCTCCTTGACCGACCAGGAGACCTGGTCCACCAGAGCCCGGCCCTCCCGGACCACGGTTACGTCCTCCAGCTCCAGAACATCGCTCATGAGCGCGCTGTCTCCCATTGCATCGTCGGCCTGTCTCGGCTGTCGCGTGCGCCGGTAGGCGCAGCCCTCGAAGAAATCTACGCCACCGGCCGGGCGGTCCATTCCATCGGTCCTGTCCTTAGGGTGGAGGGCATGCTTTCGGAACCACGTTCAGGACGCCTCGCCGCCTGGGGAAATGCCCTGTTGGCCGGGCTTGTCTCACCCGACGACGCCGTGCTCGCCATCGTGGGCGAGGACGCCGTGCACCGGGTGGAGGGGCTGCCGGGCGAGTCGGCACCCGTCGGACTCACCTTCGCACTGGGACGGCTGCGCGCCCTCGGGGCGACCGGCCTGCGGGTGGCGCTGCCCACCTCGGGACACCCTCTGGGGCTGAGCGGCCCGCCCGCCTTCAACGCCCGCGCCCTGGAGGCCGAGGAGGCGGTGATCTGCTACGGCGTCGCGCTCGGCCTCGTTCCCGAGGTCTACGAGGCCGGTCCCGCCGGTGATGTCCATGTCGAGGTCGTGTGGCACTGCCTGCCGGTGCGGGAGGCGCCGCCCGCCGACGTGCCCTCGCTCGGGGAGGCCGAGCGGGAGCTGGCGGAGGCGCTGCGGGACGCTACGGCGGTGTTGTCGCGGCTCGATGTCGCCGGGTCGGGGCCGGTGGCCGAGGCGGCGGTGGACGCGTATCGCGCGCGGGCGGAGCGGGGGCGGGAGGTGTTGGCGCCGGGGTATCCGCCGCGGGCGGTGCGGGTGTTGGAGCTTGCGCAGCGGGTGGGGTTGCTGGTGTCCGTGGCGTACGAGAACGGGCCCGGGGGTGCGGTGAGCGCGTCCGAGATGGGGGCTCGGGCCGAGGCGTTGCGGCCGGTGGAGCGGACGGCTCGGCGGGCGCAGGTCGCGGCGTACAACTCCGTTGTGGAGGAGCGGGAGAAGGGGGTGCGCTGAATGTTCCGTCGCGTGGTTGGCCGGTGTTGGTGTGGGCGCCACTGGGGGCTCCGCCCCCAGACCCCCGATCGGCCCTGAAGGGGCCTCGTCCTCAAACGCCGGACGGGCTAGAAGTGACCGGCATCCAAGGAGTGCGGTCCGTAGAAAAGGGCCCCGCGAGTCGTCGTTGACTCGGGGGCCCTCTTCAGTGCTGTGGGTGTCAGTCGTTGATGCCCTTGTTGCCGAACGCCGGGTTCAGCAGGCCGATGACGTTGACGCTGTCGCCGACGACGTTGACCGGGACGTGGACCGGGACCTGGACGATGTTGCCCGAACCGACACCCGGGGACTTCACGGCCGCGGCGTCGGCACCGGCGTCGGCGAAAGCGGCACCGGCGGAGGCGCCGGCGGCGATACCGGCGACGGTGAGGGCCACGGCGGCCTTCTTGGCGATGTTCATGGGAAGCGTTCCTCCTGCGATTGCGTGACCGACCCGGCCGCGGGTCGTACGCTGATCAACGCGGGGAAGAGCAGAAACGGCACGGACATGCGCGTTTGACTGCCCGTTCGGATCATTGGGGCGACAAGCCGACCAGGTGACCAGGTGACGAGCAGACCGGCCGCCCAGGGAGTGCCCTGGACGGCCGGAGGTCACTGTCGCGGAGCGACGTGCGTCAGCTGTTGACGCCCAGGTTGCCGAAGGCGGGGTTCAGCACGCCGATGACGTTCACGCTGTTGCCGACCGCGTTGACCGGGACGTGCACCGGGACCTGGACGACGTTGCCCGAGCCGACGCCGGGCGAACCGGCGGCCTGGCCGTTCGCCAGACCGTCGGCGGAGGCCAGCCCGGCACCGGCGGCCACCAGCCCGCCGGCCACCATCGTCACGGCCGCTGCCTTCTTCAGGTTCTTCACTTCTGAGTCCTCCTAGCGATCACCGCGGCAGGCGCCGCGGCACGCACTGGAGAACGGTGGAGATCCACGAAGGATGCGCCATTCGGGGGACATTCCCACGACGGTATGAATCTCAGCCCGGAACGGGACGCTCCGTGTTGCCGTCACGCCACCACTGCGGCACCGCTCACCTGGTCAGACCGTGGCGTACGGCGAACAGGGCGGCCTGGGTGCGGTCCGCCAGGTCGAGTTTCATCAGGATGTTCGAGACGTGGGTCTTGACCGTCTTCTCGGAGAGCACGAGGGCGCGGGCTATCTCGCGGTTGGAGCGGCCGTCGGCGATCAGGCCGAGCACCTCGCGCTCCCGCTCGGTGAGCGAACCGCCTCTCCCCTGCCCCGAGTTGGACTCCTCCTGGGACAACAGGACGCCGGCGACCTCGGGTTGGAGCAGGATGTGGCCCGCGTGCACGGAGCGGATGGCGCCGGCCAGGGCGTCCGGGTCCACGTCCTTGTAGACGTAACCGGCGGCGCCCGCGCGCAGGGCCGGGATCACCGTGCGCTGTTCGGTGAAGCTGGTGACGATCAACACGCGCGCGGGGTGGTCGAGTTCGCGGAGTCTGCGCAGCGCGTCGATGCCGTCCATGCCCGGCATCTTGACGTCCATGAGGACGACGTCGGGCTTCAGCTCCTCGGTGCGGGCGACTCCTTCGGCGCCGTCGGCCGCCTCGCCGACGACCTCGATGTCGTCCTGCACCTCCAGGAAGGTGCGCAGGCCCCGGCGGACGACCTGGTGGTCGTCGACGATGAGCACCTTGATTGGGTCAGCCACCGGGGACCTCCATCTCGATCGTGGTGCCCTTTCCGGGCGCCGATTGCACGGTCAGCTTGCCGCCGACGCCGTTGGTCCGGTCCCGCATGGAGACCAGGCCGAGGTGGCGTCCGGCGCGGCGGATCGACTGGGGTTCGAAGCCGGTGCCGTCGTCGGTGATCCGTAGGACCGCTCCGCGGCCGCTTCGCTGCAGGGTCACGGCGACGTGCTCCGCGCCGGAGTGGCGCAGCGCGTTGTGCAGGGCCTCCTGGGCGACGCGGAGCAGGGCCTCCTCCTGGGCTGCGGGAACGGCTCGGAAGCCGCGGCCGGTGAAGGTCACGCGTGCCGTGTGGGCGCGGTCGAGGACCTGGATCTGGGTGCGCAGGGTGGCGATCAGTCCGTCCTCGTCGAGGGCTGCGGGGCGCAACTCGACCACTGCGGCGCGCAGTTCGTCCGCGGCCTCGGCGGCGAGCGCGGCCACCTGCTGGAGTTCGCCCTTGGCGCGGGAGGGGTCGCGGTCCACGAGGGTGGCGGCGGCCTGTGCGGTGAGGCGGAGCGAGAACAGCTTCTGGGCCACCGCGTCGTGCAGTTCGTGGGCCAGGCGGGAGCGTTCCTCGGCGATGGTCAACTCGCGGCTGCGCTCGTACAGGCGGGCGTTGGTGAGGGCGATGGCCGCGTGCTGCGCGAGGATCGAGAGCAACTCCTCGTCCTCCTCCGTGAAGCCGCAACTGCCGTCCCGCTTGGGGCTCGGGGGGTGTGGGGGGTGTCCCCCCACAGGGCACAGCTTGTTCGCCAGGAACAGCGCGCCGATGACCTCGTCGTCGTCGCGGATGGGCAGGCCCAGGAAGTCGGACATGTCGGGGTGGGCCGAGGGCCAGCCCTCGAAGCGGGGGTCCTTGCGGACGTCGGCGAGGCGCTCGGCCTTGGCCTCGTGCAGCATCGCGGCGAGGATGCCGTGCTGGCGCGGGAGCGGGCCGATGGCCTTCCACTGGGCGTCGCTGACGCCGTCGACCACGAACTGGGCGAAGCCGCCGTGGTCGTCAGGGACGCCGAGGGCGGCGTACTGCGCGTCGAGCAGCTCGCGGGCCGAGGCGACGATCGTCTTGAGGACGTCGCGCACCTCCAGGTGCCTGCTCATGGCCAGCAGCGCGGAACTCACCGCCGCGAGGCCGGACCGTGGACCTTGACTCATGTCCTCACGGTACCGGCGGGGTCCGACACCGCGGATCGGGCCGGTGGCTGCCGTCGTCTGGTCCGGTGGACCTAGGGCGAAGGGCCCCGGTGGATGCGGCCCGGGTCCGACGCGGCGGGGGCGGTCCCGTTCCTACGTTGGGGGCACGCCGACGGAGGCGTAGTGGACGAGGGGACGTGTGTGTCATGCCGGTAGCGATCATCACAGGGGCGTCCAAGGGACTGGGGCGGGCACTCGCCGAGGCCCTGGCCGCGCGGGGCTGGGACCTGGTGCTCGACGCCAGGACCGAGGGGGTGCTGACGGAGGCCGCGGTGTCCGTCGCCACGTACGGCACGCGCGTGGAGGCCGTTCCCGGGGACGTCTCGGACGCCGTGCACCGGGCCGAGCTGGTGGCCGCGGCCGGGAAGCTCGGCGGCGTCGACCTCCTGGTGAACAACGCGAGCGCGCTGGGCGCCGAACCGCTCGTACGCCTGGAGGAGCTGACCCTGGACGGGCTGCGGCGGGCGCTGGAGGTGAACGTGGTGGCCGCCCTGGGATTGGTCCAGGAGGCACTGCCGCTGCTGCGGGCCTCGCGGGCGGGTGCGGTGATCGCGGTCAGCTCGGACGCGGCGGCCGAGGCGTACGAGACGTGGGGCGGCTATGGCGCGTCCAAGGCGGCCCTCGACCACCTCGCGGCCGTGCTCGGCGCCGAGGAGCCCGGGCTGCGGGTGTGGGCGGTCGACCCCGGGGACATGGGCACGGACCTGTACGCGGCCGCCGTACCGGACGACGACGATCCCCGGCCGTCGCCGGCTTCCGTGGTGCCGGCCTTTCTACGGCTGCTGGACGAGCGTCCCGCGAGCGGGCGCTACGGCGCGCCGGCCCTGCTGGAGGAGCGATGACCGTGGCCGTGCACGTCCCGGAGGAGCTGTCCGCGCGCGTGCCCGTCGAACAGCGCGGGCCCGGGCTCGACCGGGATGCCGTACGACTGCTCGTGTCGCGAGGTACCGAGGTGTCGCATCACGCGTTCGCGGAGCTGCCGCGGCTGTTGCGGGCCGGGGATCTGTTGGTCGTGAACACGTCGCCGACGCTCGCCGCGGCGGTGGACGGGTGGATCGGGCACGCACGCGTGGTGGTGCATTTCTCCACGCGGGGCGATGACGGGCGGTGGGCTGTCGAGCTGCGGGAGCCGGACGGGAAGGGCACCACACGCGCGCGTGCGGGCGGCCCGGGCGGTGTGGAGGTGCGGCTGCCCGGGGGTGTGCGGCTGGTCCTGGAGGAGCCGCTGAGCGGGCGGGGTGAGCGGTTGTGGTGGGGGCGGGTGTCGGGGGTGCCCGCGCTGTTGCACCAGCACGGGCGGCCCATTCGTTACTCCTATACGGAGCGCGATCAGCCGCTCTCCGTCTACCAGACGGTGTTCTCGCTGCCCGCCGAGGACGGGACGGGCAGTGCGGAGATGCCCAGTGCGGCGCGGCCCTTCACCGCGCGGCTGGTGGCGGAGCTGGTGAGTCGCGGGGTGCAGTTCGCGCCGATCACTCTCCATACGGGGGTGGCGTCGGCCGAGGTGCATGAGCCGCCGTATCCGGAGCGGTTCGCGGTGTCGGAGGTGTCGGCCCGGTTGATCAATGCCGCCCGGGCGGGGGACGGGCGGGTGATCGCGGTCGGGACGACGGCCGTGCGGGCCGTCGAGTCGGCCGCCGGGGCCGATGGGGTCGTACGCGCGCGCGGGGGGTGGACGGATCTCGTCGTGACGCCGGAGCGGGGTGTGCGGGTGGTGGACGGGCTGCTGACGGGGCTGCACGAGCCGGAGGCCTCGCATCTGCTGATGCTGGAGGCGGTCGCCGGGCGGGCCGCCGTGGGCCGCAGTTATGAGGAGGCGCTGCGCGGGCTCTACCTGTGGCACGAGTTCGGGGACGTGCATCTCATCCTCCCGGAGGAGGATCCTCACGCGGCGCGTTGCTCCCGCAACTGCGGGTGAGGTTGATGTGTGGTGGATGTGAGCCCGCACATAGGGCGCAGATCACGTACTAGCGGACATAGGAGATATAGGCGCCCCGCTTGAGCGGGACAGACGGTCCCGTCTGTCCCGTTTTGCCCTGGACCGGTCAACTACCCGGGATCGTACGTCACACCTTTGCCAGGGGTTTTTGCGGCCGCTAAGAATTGCAGCCGTCGCTCAGCGCCGCGGATCTCCTCCGCGGCGTTTGTGCCGGAAGCACCCGCGTCCCCGCCGGACGGTGAGCGACCTCCGCGCAATTCGAAGAGGTCCATCCGCCATGCCCAAGAACACGAACACTCCTGGTCATAGTCGCCTGACCAAGCTGAACAAGCTGACGAAGCGGCACAAGATCGCGCTCGCCGGTGTCGCCACGCTCGGCGCCGCCGCCCTCGCCTTCTCCGCGGTGCCCAGCGACGCGGGGACGACCACGAGCGACGCCGCGGCCTCGACGAAGATCACGTACAGCACGGAGCCCATCAAGGGCGTCAAGGCCAGCGTCACCGACCAGCTCGCCGGTGCCGGTGTGAAGACCGAGGCGATCCAGGCCAAGGCCGACGCCAAGGCGAAGGCGGCGAAGGCCAAGGCGGACGCCGCCGCGAAGAAGAAGGCCGCCGCCGAAGCCGCCGCCAAGAAGAAGGCGGAGGCCGCGCGCAAGGCCAAGAAGGCCGCGAGCCGCTCCACCGAGCGCGTCAAGATCCAGCCCGTCGCCGCGACGACCTACGCCAACAACCTCAACGGCTGGATCAACCACGCCCTGGCGATCATGAAGCAGAAGGGCATCCCGGGCTCGTACAACGGCCTGTACAAGAACATCATGCGGGAGTCCTCGGGCAACCCGAGCGCCGTCAACGGCTGGGACGTCAACGCGGTCAACGGCACCCCGTCGATCGGCCTGCTCCAGGTGATCCAGCCGACGTTCAACGCGTACCACGTCTCCGGTACCTCGACGAACATCTACGACCCGGTCGCCAACATCACCGCCGCCGCCAACTACGCGGCCGACCGGTACGGCTCGATCGACAACGTCAACAGCGCGTACTGAGACGTGTGCTGAGGCCTCCGGCGGACCTCTGGGTCTCGGTATCGACGCCGAAGGGCGGCACCCCCACCAGGGGCGCCGCCCTTCGGCGTCGTAGCGGAAGAACTACTTGCGCATGACCTCGGGCTCGTGGCGGCGCAGGAAGCGGGCCACGAAGAAGCCGCAGATCACGCCGAGGACGATCAGGGCGGCCATGTCCATGCCCCAGGCGCCGACGGTGTGCTCCCACAGCGGGTCGTTGGCGTCGCCGGGCTTGGGCGGGCTGATCTTGTTGAAGTCCAGCGTGGCGCCCGCGGCGCCGACCGCCCAGCGCGACGGCATCAGGTACGAGAACTGGTTGACGCCGATCGAGCCGTTCAGGGTGAACAGGCAGCCGGTGAACACGACTTGGATGATCGCGAACATGACCAGCAGCGGCATGGTCTTCTCGGCCGTCTTCACCAGCGAGGAGATGATCAGGCCGAACATCATCGCGGTGAAGCCGAGGCCCATGATCGGGATGCAGAGCTCGAACATGGTCTGGCTGCCGAGGACCAGGCCCTGCTTCGGGATCTCGCGGCTGGCGAAGCCGATGACGCCGACCATCAGGCCCTGCAGCGCGGTGATCACACCGAGCACGAACACCTTGGACATCAGGTACGCGGAGCGCGACAGGCCGGTGGCGCGCTCCCGTTCGTAGATGACCCGTTCCTTGATCAGCTCACGGACGGAGTTGGCCGCGCCGGCGAAGCAGGCGCCGACCGCGAGGATCAGCAGGACCGTGGTGGCCGTGCCGTTCGGGATTCTGGTGCCGTTCGCCCGGGCCGGGTTCGGCAGCAGGCTGTTGCCCGAGTCGATGAGCAGGCTCACCGCGCCGAGGACGCCCGGCAGGATCACCATCAGGGCCAGGAAGCCCTTGTCGGAGGCGATCACCGCGACGTAGCGGCGCACCAGCGTGACGAACTGCGACATCCAGCCCTGCGGCTTCGGCGGCTTCATCGCCTGCATCGGCGGCATCTGTACGGACTGCGGAGCAATCGCGTCGATGTCCGCGGCGTACATCTGGTAGTGCTGCGAGCCCTTCCAACGGCCCGCCCAGTCGTAGTCGCGGTAGTTCTCGAAGGCGGAGAAGACGTCGGCCCAGGTGTCGTAGCCGAAGAAGTTCAGTGCCTCCTCGGGCGGGCCGAAGTAGGCGACGCTGCCGCCCGGAGCCATCACCAACAGCTTGTCGCAGATCGCCAGTTCGGCCACGGAGTGGGTGACGACGAGGACCGTGCGGCCGTCGTCGGCGAGGCCGCGCAGCAGCTGCATGACGTCGCGGTCCATGCCCGGGTCGAGGCCCGAGGTGGGCTCGTCCAGGAAGATCAGCGAGGGCTTGGTGAGGAGTTCCAGGGCCACCGAGACGCGCTTGCGCTGGCCGCCGGACAGGGAGGTGATCTTCTTCTCTTTGTGGATGTCGAGCTTCAGCTCGCGCAGCACCTCGTCGATGCGGGCCTCGCGCTCGTCGCCGGTGGTGTCGGCGGGGAACCGCAGCTTGGCCGCATACTTGAGGGCCTTCTTGACGGTCAGTTCCTTGTGCAGGATGTCGTCCTGCGGGACCAGACCGATGCGCTGGCGCAGCTCCGCGAACTGCTTGTACAGGTTGCGGTTGTCGTAGAGGACGTCGCCCTGGTTGGCGGGCCGGTAGCCGGTGAGCGCCTTGAGCAGGGTCGACTTGCCGGAGCCGGACGGGCCGATGACCGCGATCAGCGACTTCTCCGGTACGCCGAAGGAGACGTCCTTGAGGATCTGCTTGCCGCCGTCGACCGTGACCGTCAAGTGCCGGGCGGAGAAGGAGATGTCACCGGTATCGACGAACTCTTCGAGCCGGTCCCCGACCAGGCGGAACGTGGAGTGGCCGACGCCGACGATGTCGTTCGGGCCGAGCAGCGCGGAGCCACCCTTGGTGATCGGCTGACCGTTGACGTACGTGCCGTTGTGCGAGCCCAGGTCACGGATCTCGAAGCGGCCGTCGGGCGTCGCGTGGAACTCGGCGTGGTGGCGCGAGACTTGGAGGTCGGAGACCACCAACTCGTTCTCCAGCGCACGGCCGATGCGCATCACGCGGCCCAGCGAGAACTGGTGGAACGTGGTCGGGCTGCGGTCGCCGTAGACCGACGGCGCCCCCGCGCCGACGCCGGATCCCTGCTGCGGCGGAATGTTCGCGGCGGCCGCCGGCGGCTGATAACGCTGCTGCTCAGGCGTCTGCGCCGGGACCTGCTGAGGCGGTGCCTGCTGCGCCCAGCCGGGGCCCGCGCCCTGTGCGGCGTACGGCTGTTGCTGCGGCT
The DNA here is from genome assembly GCF_043200035.1 of Streptomyces sp. NPDC048504. Taxonomy (NCBI): domain Bacteria; kingdom Bacillati; phylum Actinomycetota; class Actinomycetes; order Kitasatosporales; family Streptomycetaceae; genus Streptomyces; species Streptomyces sp. NPDC048504. The sequence goes on along the minus strand of NZ_JBICXA010000030.1, from coordinate 55,849 downwards.
GGGCCTGCGGAGTCGCCACGGCGGCCGCGGCGCCGGACAGGCTCAGGCGCGGGCCGTCGGTCGCGTTGCCCAGGTACACGGACGAGCCCGGGCCGATCTCCATCTGATGGATGCGCTGGCCCTGCACGAACGTGCCGTTGGTGCTGCCGTGGTCGTCGATGACCCAACTCCGGCCGCCCCAGCTGATCGTGGCGTGCCGCCAGGAGACCCTGGCGTCGTCGACCACGACGTCCCCCTGCGGATCACGTCCGAGGGTGTAGGACCTGGACGCGTCGAGCGTCCAGGTCCGTCCATTCAATTCCAGTACGAGTTCCGGCACTCCATGCCCCACTGAGTAGTCCCCCGAGTTACCCCCATCACAGGGAGTCTAGGGATGGCGAACATCGTCGGGAACTATTTCAGGCTGCACCCCCTGACCGAAAGTCGGACCTTGTGAAGACCACGTCCGTACGCTTCCGCCGGTTCCGTTGACGGGGTTGAAACCGACCCGGAGAGTGGTAATCCACGCGAGGGGGACATGCGTGGTGTCCGCACCGTGCCGCGGATCGGGGGGTCTGCCATGAGCTCAGCGACAAGAGTCAGGACGGCGAACTACGACACGAGGGTGCCCTGGGTCGACGTCCTGCTGTCCGCGATCGCAGCGGTGAGCTGGGCGCTGATAGGCATGGCGGGCACGGCCGCGCTCGGCCTGCACCTGCTGGGCGCCGACGCGACGGGCTCGCTCGGCCCGATGACCGCGGCGGTGGTGGCCCTGGGAGCGGGCGGTTCGGTCACCCCGACCGGCGATGTGTCGGCCTTCGGCCTGACCGGCGCCCAGGCGACCACGGCCGTCACGATCACCCCGCTGGGCGTGAGCCTGGTGGGCGCGCTCCTGCTGTCGTACTTCTTCCTACGGTCCTTGCGGGCGGCCGGAGTTGTGATCGCTCCGGCCGAACTCCTCGCGCGCGCGGGCTCGGTGATCGCCCTCTTCGTGGCGATGCTCGGCGGGCTGGCCTGGGCAGGCCACGACGTGATCACGATCGACGGAAGCAAGCTGGGCCTGGACAAACTGACGGGCGGCGGCGGTAGCGGCGGCGGGGTGAACATCCCCGGCCTCGGCGACATCGGTGACATCGGCGGGCTGCTGCCGGGCAAGATCAGCGACCTGGTGAAGGCGAAGGCGGCGGTCGGCTTCACGGTCGACACGGCGCCGACGCTGCTGGGCGGCCTGGGCTGGTCGGCGGGCATCCTCCTGATCGCCCTGCTGGCCTCGCGCCGCACTCCCCTCCCCCGCGGCTGGGAGGCCGTACACCGCGTCGTACGCCCGGCCGCGTCCGCGCTCGTCACGGTGCTGCTGGTCGCGGTGGCGGCGGGCCTCGCGGCGGCGGCGTACGCGGCGATCAGTGACGACCACCCGAAACGCATCGCGGGCGCCGCGCTGCTGGGCGCGCCCAACGGGGTCTGGCTGGGCATCCCGATCGGCCTCTTCGTCCCCTGGGACGGCAAGGCGACGGGCGAACTGGCGAAGCTGCTCCCCCACCCCCTCGACGACCTCCTGAGCGTGAAGTCCGACCAGCCGGTGACGTTGGGGCGACTGGCCGAACTGGACAGCCGGGTATGGCTGTTGGGGGTCGCCGCAGCGCTGATGATGCTGCTGGCGGGGGTGTTGACGGCGGTACGGACACCCTTGGGAGCGGGTGCGGGGAGCGGCTCTGATCGCGCTGGTGCGGCGGGTCGCGGGAGTGCCCTCGGTTTTGCCGGGCGGTGTGCTCTACGGCTGGGGGTCGTCACCGCGCTGACGTTGCCGTTGCTGGCCTGGCTGACGGACGTGTCGGTGGACGCGTCGCTGTCGGTGCTGGGGTTCGACGCGTTCGGCGCGGGGATCGAGTTGCACGGGCATCTGGGCATGGCGTTGGTGCTGGGCGCGGTGTGGGGTGCGGGGGCGGGTGGTGTCGGGGGGCTCCTCGCGTACGCGACCGGGGCCGCGGGTCGGCAGGCTTCCCGGTTGGCACGGGGTGACTCGGGGGCGACGGGGCCGGGGAAGGGTTCAGGGTCGGAGTCGGGGTCGGATGCCTGGGCACCGGGGCAGCCGGACCATGCGCAGCCTGCGGGGAATGCGGGACAGGCAGGGCATCCGGAGAGTGCCGGGGACCCGGGGCCCTACGTGCCGACTTCGCCTTACCGCGCGCCGAACCCTGCGACCAACCCGTATCTGCAACTGCCGGATGAACTACGGCAACCGGAGGACGGCCGGCCACCGCCGCCTGGTGGGGCTTGGCCTGGTGGGGAGTCACCGGGGCAGGGGGGTGGGGCGGGGCCCAGGGGGCCGGGATCCGGTGGTGCGGGGCCGGGTGGTTCGGGGACCGGTGGTGCACGGCCGGGTGGTGGGGCTTGGTCCCATGGACCTGGGTGGTCGCCGGACGCGGGGTCACCTCAGGGAGGCGGCCGACCGCCCGCCGGAAGTCCACAGGCCTCAAGTACAGCCCAGCCACCGGGAGATGCAGGACCTGGCGGTAAGCCCCGATCCCGTGGAGCAACCTGGCCACCGAACGCGGGTTCACCGCAAGAGGGCCCGCGGCCACCCGGTGCACGCTCATCGCAGGCGGGTGGCCGGTCGCCCGGCGGAGGGGTGTCTCCCTCCGGTGCCGCTCAACCGCCGGAGGGCGCGGGTCCGGGCAACACGTCACGGCCCCGTCGACCTGCCCGGCCACCGGACGCCGGATCGCCGACGCAGGCCGCGTGGCCGCCAGGTGCGCGGTCGCCGCAGGAAGGTGGTCGGCCGCCGGGCGGAGGCTCGCGGCCCGGTAGTGCCCCTCAACCTCCGGGAAACGCGGGGCAGTTCGGGGCCGATCCGGCGCCCGGAGCCGTAGGGCCCGGTGGAGTCGGTCGTTACTCCGGAAGCTCGCAGACGCCCGGAGCCGTTCCGCCGGACGACGGCACTCGCCCCTACGACGGTCCGCAGTCGCCCGGCGTCCCTTCGCCGCCCGCCGACATGTACGGCGCTCCGACCATGGCCCAGTCCTACGAGCCGCCGTCCCGGCTGCCTCGGCGTCGGCCCGGGTCGCGTTCGCGGGACTGGCCGGAGGACGACTCGGACGGTGGGCAGCAACCGCCTCCTCCACCTCCGCCGCCCCCTCCCGGAAAGCCCAAGGGCCGCCGGTGATCCGCGTCTACGTCCACGTCGGGTGAGCACTCTTCGGTGCCCGGCGAATCTTGCCCTGCGGCGAACCTTGCCCGGCACCGGATGAGCCAAGGGCGACGCAGGCCGGCGTGCGGGTGGCGGCGTCTTCATGGGCCGACGGCCCACTACCCGGCGCCCCACCCATCCGGACGTATCCCTCGCATCCGGCCCCGCAGCAGTTCCCCTCGCCCGACGACCAGCCGACTCCCGATCGCCCGCACACTCATCACGATCACATCAACACACCTTCCGACCGCCCCTCAATCCACTCCCGACCGCCTCCAGCCCACTCCTGACCACCGTCCCGCCCCTCCGTGATCGCCCCGTAAGATTCGCGCCACCGACCCGACACCCACTGTTCCGTGTCCGCTGGGCGGACCTCTGCGGCATAAGGCACTCCGTGCCGGATACGGTGGGTACACCATGAGCGCTTCGCAGACCTCTGACGTCCCCACTCTCCTCGTCAAGATCTTCGGCAAGGACAGGCCGGGCATCACGGCCGGACTCTTCGACACCCTCGCCGCCTACTCCGTCGACGTGGTCGACATCGAGCAGGTCGTCACGCGTGGCCGGATGGTGTTGTGCGCACTCGTGACCCCGCCGCCCGCCGGGCTCGAAGGGGATCTGCGGGCCACCGTGCACAGCTGGGCCGAGTCGATGAAGATGCAGGCCGAGATCATCTCCGGCCTCGGCGACAACCGGCCGCGTGGGCTGGGGCGTTCGCTCGTGACCGTGCTCGGCCACCCCCTCACCGCGGAGTCCACCGCCGCGATCGCCGCCCGTATCACCAAGGCCGGCGGCAACATCGACCGTATCTTCCGGCTCGCCAAGTACCCCGTGACAGCGGTGGAGTTCGCGGTGTCCGGCGTGGAGACCGAGCCCCTGCGCACCGCCCTCGTCACCCACGCGGCGACGTTCGGCGTCGACATCGCCGTCGTGGCGGCGGGGCTGCACCGGCGGGCCCAGCGGCTCGTCGTCATGGACGTCGACTCCACGCTCATCCAGGACGAGGTCATCGAACTCTTCGCCGCGCACGCCGGCTGCGAGGACGAGGTCGCCGAGGTCACCGCCGCCGCGATGCGCGGGGAACTGGACTTCGAGCAGTCCCTGCACGCGCGCGTGGCGCTGCTGGAAGGGCTGGACGCCTCGGTCGTCGACAAGGTGCGAAGCGAGGTGCGTCTGACGCCGGGGGCCCGCACCCTCATCCGTACGCTCAAGCGGCTCGGCTACCAAGTCGGCGTCGTATCGGGCGGGTTCACCCAGGTCACCGACGACCTCAAGGACCGGCTCGGGCTCGACTTCGCCCAGGCCAACACCCTGGAGATCGTCGACGGGAAGCTGACCGGCAAGGTCACCGGCGAGATCGTCGACCGCGCGGGCAAGGCACGGCTCCTGCGCCGCTTCGCCGCCGAGGCGGGCGTACCGCTCGCGCAGACCGTGGCGATCGGCGACGGCGCCAACGACCTGGACATGCTCAACGCGGCCGGTCTCGGTGTCGCCTTCAACGCGAAGCCGGTCGTACGGGAGGCCGCGCACACGGCGGTGAACGTGCCGTTCCTCGACACCGTGCTGTATCTGCTGGGTGTCACCCGTGAAGAGGTCGAGGCCGCGGACACGCACGACGAGGACTGATCCCGGAGGCTTTCCATACCTTCGGGGCCCGGCACCGCGCGGTGCCGGGCCCCTTGTCGTGCCTGGTCAGTTCCGATGTTGTGCCGGGTCAGTTCCGATTGGCGTGCGCGGTCAGCTCCGACTACTCGGACACCTGGACTACTTACTCCGACGGCGCCCAGTAGTCGTCCAGCGTGGCCACGCCCGGCTCCAGCGCCTTCCAGGAACCGGTGAAGGACAGCACGGCGAAACCGGCGGCCGCGAATCCGCGTTGCTTCAGCCATTCGCGGGCCTCGGTGCTGCCCGTACCGGTCTCGGCACCGGTGTCCGCACCGGGGAGGATCTCCGCCAGCCCCTGCACGCTCGGGTTGTGCCCGACGAGGATCACGTTCCGCGCGTCGTCCGGCGTCTCGTTCAGCACCGCGATCAGCTCGCCGGGCGAGGCCTCGTAGAGCCGCTCCTCGTAGACGGTTTTCGGCCGGTGCGCGAGTTCGTGGACGGCGAGCTTCCAGGTCTCCCGGGTCCGGACCGCGGTGGAGCAGAGGGCCAGATCGAAGGGGATGCCGGTGTCGGCCAGCCTGCTTCCGGCGGTGGCCGCGTCCAGGCGGCCCCGCTCAGCGAGCGGCCGCTCGTGATCGGTCACCTGGGGCCAGTCGGCTTTCGCATGCCGGAAGAGGACGATCCTGCGGGGTTCTGCGACGCTCATGGGATCCAGCTTCGCATGAAACAGGCCATGGGGCGCGGGTAGTTGACGGGGCGGCCGCGCGAGTGCTCCGCGGGTGCTCAGCGGGCTATGAGCTGCTGCACGCGCTCGAACAGATGGGTGATCATCGGGTCCGAGGCCGCCGCTTGCGCGTCCGTCGGGTTGAGCATCATCACGAGCAGCACGACGAACGCGAGCGCCGGCAGGGCGAGGGCCCACCACGGCAGCCTGATGTCGACGCCGCCCGTGGTCGCCGGGTGGGGCGGGGTGTGCGTAGGGGCCGACATGGATGCCTCCGCTGGTCTCCGAGTGGTCCGCGATCCGCTTCTCGCGGTCACATCTCGAAGTTACGGAACGCGCGGCCCCCAACCCATCCGGAGATCCACCCACTTGACCCTGAGCCTCACCCCCTAGGGGATGGTGGGGACAACCCCACCATCGGCCCGCGGAGGCACGTTCAAGGGCGCGCGGTCACGGCGAAGCGATCGTCGCGATGATGGCGATGACGATGAAGATGGCGAAGAACGAGCCGAAGACGATGAGCATCTTCCGCTGGCCGTTCTGAGGGTTCGGGTCGAGCACTGGCATACGGCCAGTCTCGCACCCTGCGTCCGCGCCGGATCCGCCGGGGTGAGGTCGTGCGGGGTGAGGTGGACCCGCGCACGGGCGGGCTCAGCGGGCCGCCTCGTCCTCCACCGTACGGTTGCGGCCCGCGAGGACGCCCACGGCCATCTGCGGGATCATCAGGCCGGCCATGAGGGCGATCGGCAGTCCCCAGCCGCCGCTGTGCTGGTAGAGCACACCGACCAGGAGCGGCCCCGGGATGGAGATCAGATACCCGGTGCTCTGCGCGAAGGCCGACAGCTCGGCGACGCCCGCACCTGTCCTGGCCCGCATCCCGACCATCGTCAGGGCCAGCGGGAAGGAGCAGTTGGCGATGCCGAGCAGGACCGCCCAGGCCCAGGCGCCGCCGGCCGGCGCGAGGTACAGGCCCGCGTATCCGGCGAGGCCGCACACGCCGAGGGCGATCACGATCGGGCCCTGCCGGGGCAGCCGGCTGGCCAGCCGCGGGATGACGAAGGCCAGCGGCACGCCCATCACCATGGTGACGGCCAGGAGCAGCCCGGCGGTGCCCGCGGAGACCCCCGCGTCCCGGAAGATCTGCGCCATCCACCCCATCGTGATGTACGCGGCGGTGGCCTGGAGCCCGAAGAACACGGCGAGCGCCCACGCGGTACGGCTGCGGGTGATCCGCAGCACCGGTTGCGCGTGCTCGGCCTCCCGCGCGCGGGCTCGCGTCTCCGCCGAAGTCCCGGACGCGGGTGTCCCGTCGGCGGCCCCCCGCGCGCGGGAGCGCTGTTCCCCGGCCGCCTCCGGTCCGGAGGGCGCCTCCCGGTGTCGTACGAGAGCGATCCATGGCAGTACGGCAGCGGCGGCCAGGGCTGCCCACACGGCGAGGCCGGAGCGCCAACTGCCGCCCAGGGCATCGGTGATGGGCACGGTGACCGCGGCGGCGGACGCCGTGCCGAGGGCCAGGGCCATCGAGTACAGGCCGGTCATGGAGCCGACCCGGTCCGGGAACCAGCGCTTGACGATCACCGGCATCAGGACGTTGCTGACCGCGATGCCCATGAGCGCGAGCGCGCTGCCGGCCAGGAAGCCGGCCGTGCCGCCTATGCAGGGCCGTACGAGCAGGCCCGCGGTGATGAGGACCATGCCCGCGCAGACCACCGCGGCCGGGCCGAAGCGGCGGGCGAGGCGCGGGGCCGTGACGCCGAAGACGGCGAAGCACAGCGGGGGTACGGAGGTGAGCAGTCCGGCGACGCTGCCGCTCATGCCGAGCCCGTCGCGGACCTCTTCGAGGAGGGCACCGAGGCTGGTGATGGCGGGGCGGAGGTTCAGCGCGGCGAGCACGATGCCGAGGACGAGCAGACGCGTCGTCCACGCGTGCGTGGACGCTTTCCCGGTCGGCTTCCCTGTCGGCGCCGGGGAGTCGCTCGCGGCGGAGCTGCTGACGTTCGTCGTGGACTTCAGTGTCCGGGTTTCCTCGCTTGCCATGCTGCCCATCATAGAATGATGGGATGATTGGTTGTCCATCCCCGGGTGGCCCGCTCCCGCCCCGCACATGCGAAGGTGTGCCATGCCCCTGAGCCATCCCCGTCGTTCGGCGCTGTCCGAGCAGGTCATCGCCGCGCTGCGGAACCAGATCACCTCGGGCGAGTGGCCGGTCGGCTCCCGGATCCCGACCGAGCCGGAGCTGGTCGAGCAGCTCGGGGTCGCCCGCAACACGGTCCGCGAGGCCGTCCGCGCGCTCGCGCACAACGGCCTGCTGGACATCCGCCAGGGCTCCGGGACGTACGTCGTGGCGACGAGCGAGCTGGCCGGAGTGATGCACCGCCGCTTCGCGGACGCCGACCCCCGGCACATCGCCGAACTGCGCTCCACGCTGGAGTCGTCGGCGGCGCAGCTGGCGGCCGAGCGGCGCACAGAGAAGGACCTCAAGCAGCTGGACGCCCTCCTCGTGCGACGTGAGGAGGCCTGGGCGTCGGGCGACACGGAGGCCTTCGTGACGGCCGACGCGACCCTCCACATGGCCGTGGTGGCGGCCTCCCACAACGACGTCATGACGGCGATGTACGCCGACCTGGGCGAGGTGCTGCGGGAGTGGCTGCGCGCGGACGTCGGCGAGGAGCTGACTCCGGAGACGTACATGGACCACACGCGGCTGGTGGACGCGATCCGCGCGGGTGACGCGCAGGCGGCCGCCAAGGAGGCCGCGGGCTATCCGTTCGTGTGCCGACCCGGGAGGCTCAGCTCGCCCGCTTCTGGTGGCTGACCCACACCGCGCGGACGTCCTCCCAGCAGCGGCCGGTGAGCCGTACGGTCTGCGCCGGTCCCGCGTCGGTCGCGATGCCGTCGCTGTCGATGTCCCACCAGCGGTCGCACTCGATGTGCAGGCTGACGCGGTCGGTACGGGGGTACGGGTTGTGGCAGTACGCGATCACGTGCGAGCCGTGGACGGTGGTGCGGCAGTCGGCGCCGAACAGCTGGGGTGCGGCCGGTTTTCGGGCCCCCACGCGTGCGTGGGGCATCGCCTCGTACGCCAGGGAGATGACGAGCGCGATGGCGACGGTCACTGAGGCCAGGCTGCGGGACAGACGCACAAGGGAAACCTCCTCGGCAGTGCTGGGGAGGGAATCGCGTGGTGAACGCGTAATCCAGAGTGCGCAGTTGTGCTCCGACCCCGCCCGGCCGGAGGGGCCGAACGGGTGACGCCCCGCTCCCCGCGCGGTGCGGGAAACGGGGCGTCGACGCCGTAGGAGAGGTCGGGCCGAAAGGTCAGGCTCCGATGGCGTGCAGGCCGCCGTCCACGTGGACGATCTCGCCGGTGGTCTTCGGGAACCAGTCGCTCAGGAGGGCGACGATGGCCTTGCCGGCCGGCTCCGGGTCGTTGAGGTCCCACTCCAGGGGAGAGCGGTTGTCCCACACAGAGGCCAGCTCGCTGAAGCCCGGGATGGACTTGGCGGCCATCGAGCCGAGCGGGCCCGCGGAGACCAGGTTGCAGCGGATGTTCTGCTTGCCCAGGTCGCGGGCGAGGTAGCGGCTGGTGGCCTCCAGGGCGGCCTTGGCCGGGCCCATCCAGTCGTACTGCGGCCACGCGAAGGACGCGTCGAAGGTGAGGCCGACGACCGAGCCGCCGTTCTGCATCAGCGGCAGGCAGGCCATGGTCAGCGACTTCAGGGAGAACGCCGAGACGTGCATGGCGGTGGCGACCGACTCGAACGGCGTGTTGAGGAAGTTGCCGCCGAGCGCGTCCGGCGGCGCGAACCCGATGGAGTGCACTACACCGTCGAGGCCGCCCAGCTCCTCGCCCACGACGTCGGCGAGGCGCGCCAGGTGCTCGCCGTTGGTGACGTCGAGCTCGATGACCTTGGTGGGCTTGGGGAGCTTCTTGGCGATGCGCTCGGTCAGCGTGGGCCGCGGGAACGCGGTCAGGATGATCTCGGCGCCCTGCTCCTGGGCCTGCTTGGCGGCGTGGAAGGCGATGGAGGACTCCAGCAGCACACCGGAGATCAGGACGCGCTTGCCCTCAAGAATTCCGCTCATGGTGATCAGTGACCCATTCCCAGTCCGCCGTCTACGGGGATGACGGCTCCAGTGATGTACGAGGCGTCGTCCGAGGCGAGGAACCGCACCGTCGCGGCGACCTCCTCGGGCTGCGCGTAACGGCCGAGCGGCACCTGCTTGACGATGCCCTCACGCTGCTCGTCGGTGAGCACCTTGGTCATGTCGGTGTCGACGAAGCCGGGCGCGACGACGTTGAAGGTGATGTTCCGCGAGCCCAGCTCACGGGCGAGGGAGCGCGCGAAGCCGACCAGCGCGGCCTTGGAGGCGGCGTAGTTCGCCTGGCCGGGGCCGCCCATCAGGCCGACGACCGACGAGATCAGGATGACCCGGCCCTTCTTGGCGCGCAGCATGGCGCGGTTGGCGCGCTTGACGACGCGGAAGGTGCCGGTGAGGTTCGTGTCGATGACCGAGGTGAAGTCCTCCTCGGACATGCGCATCAGGAGCTGGTCCTTGGTGACGCCGGCGTTGGCGATCAGGACCTCGACCGGGCCGTGCTCGGCCTCGATCTCCTTGTAGGCCTGCTCCACCTGCTCGGTGTCGGTGATGTCGCACTTCACGGCCAGGAAGCCGGCCGGCGGCTCTCCCGAGCGGTACGTGATGGCGACCTTGTCGCCGGCGTCGGCGAACGCACGGGCGATGGCGAGGCCGATGCCCCGGTTGCCTCCGGTGACGAGAACCGAGCGGCTCAACGGATCACCCTTTCGATAGCGGTCCTGCACGCCTGCCCGGTACACCTGGTCGACAGGCGGCTTTATCGAAAACCTATCGGTCCGTCGCGCCCGGCGGACAATCGGGCACCGACAGTGGCTTACGTCGCCTCCTGTCGGGTCTCTACAGTCGCCGACCCGATTCAGTCCGCCGCGCCCGGCGCGTGAGCGGTCAGTCCGGCCTCTCGTGACGCATCGGGCATGCGCTTGTCATACGCGACCAGGCAGTCGAGTGCCTCGCCAAGGATCAGAGCGTTTGCCACATGGATCGCGTCGAGAGAGCGGAGGGTCGCGTGAAAGGGCAGCCCGCCTAGGCGTTCACCCGAGCGCCGCGTTTCCGCAGCACTTCTTGTACTTGCGCTCCGAACCGCACCAGCAAGGACCATTCCGGGGCGGAGGCCAGGCCGCGGCTCGTCCCGTGCGGGCGAGTTCGGCCGCGTAGGCGGACCGCGTGGACGGGGTGTCGGGGGACCCGCCGCTTGTGTCGGCATACGACTTCAGGCCGCTCACCGTCGCCCGGCCGACCGCCAGATGGGCGGCGCCCTCGTTCGAAAGTTCACGCAAGGTGTGCTCGACCTGCCGCAGGTGACCGGCGTGCTCGTCGCCGTACGCCTCCGTGGCCGACGGCCAGCGGTTCAGCAGCTCCGCGAACTCTTCCTCAGGCCAGAACAGGACGCAGGTCCTCAGTGGACCGGCGAACACCGCCTCGGCCTCGCCCTGTTCCTCGGTGAGTGCCTCGATCTCGGCCCGCAGAACATCGGGGCCGCCCTCGGCCAGCCGCTTCAGGCGGATCGGGTCGTGCATCTCGTCCAGCGGACGGAACCGGCCCGGCAGTGGTGACGCGCGCCGCTCGTGCAGTTCGTCGGCCAGGTCGTCCCAGTCATCGTGGGGCTCGCCGAGTTGGCGGCGCACACGGTGGCGACCGATGACGAGTTCCTCCAGGCCGAAGGAATCGGCGGAATCCTCGACCACATCCGCCGTCACCTGGGTCCCGACGCCCAACGCATGCGTGACACCGGCCGTGTACCACTCGGCGGCCGTCGTCGGGTCGTCTCCTGCCTCGAAGACTCCAGCCACGAGGCTCCATGCGCCCGCGTCCTTGGGATGCCGTTTGCGGAACGCGGCAGCCGCGGACCGCGTCTCCTCCTCACGCCCGGCGTCCCACAGCGCGTTGATACGCCACGCGTCCACCATGTCCGGCTCGCGACAACCGCCCGACTCCAGGTCGAGAAGCCGCTCATACAGCCCGAGCGCGCGGTCGTACTCGCCGGCGTCCCGCCACGCGTCAGCGGCTTCCAGGAGCAGTTCCTCCCGGTCCTCGGGGTACTGCGCCACCAGTTCCTCGTACTCCTGCGCGGCTTTGGCGTGGTCCACCGGAGGCGGGGGTGCGTGGACCGCCGGGGTGTGCGTGCGATTGGTTCCTCGCGCCTTGCGATTCCTGCTGTGAGTGCCGCCGGCGCGGCGCTTGCTGGACATGAACCCACGCTAGCGCGGCGGGAGTCGGCGCGATCGGGCAATCCTGAGGGTCACTCCCGCGGGTGGTCGGCGCCTGGTCGCTCGGCACCGCGCCCCGCCCCTCGTGGCGCGACCATCGTGCGCGCGGCATCGACCGACTCGGCAAGGCCTGCGATGTCCGACGCCGGATCCCGCGACGGGCGGGAGAGATCCACGACATGGCGCCGGATCCTCAACGTCCCCTCACCTACCGGCACTTCCACGACGCCGGGTCGACCCGAGCCGTACACGAGATGGCCCACGCCAGGCCGAGCAGTACGCAGCACGCGGTCATCTGGTCCAGGTCGTCTCGCTGAGACCTGGTCTTAAACGTGGCGTCGAGGCCGACCACCTGGCGCAGTACTCCGCCGTCCGGCGACGGCAGATGGTGCACGAGGTCCGGCTTGAGGACGAGTCTGCCAGCGGCAGAGACGGCGGCGTGGGCGAGCGCCAGAAGAAGGTCGGGCCGGGGCTCGGCGGCGACAGGCGCGGGGCACTTGGGGTGAGGGTCAGCTGGATGGTGCCGTAGCCCGAGCCGAGGCACTACGAGGCCCTCGTGGGCGGCGAGCTTCCTGACCTGGGTCGAAGAGTTGACCGTCAACTCCAAGAGGTCGTTAAGCCTATACGGCACCACTGACAACCACCGAAATCACAACTCACCTACACCAGTGGGTTGTTGCGGAAGATGATCGTCAACTACGCATGAAGCGGACAGGGAGTTGTGACGCGCGTGAGACACATGGGGCGCGATGAGCTCACAGGGCGTGGGCAGCGTGCACTCGGCCCACACCGTCTTGCCCGGTCCCGTTCGTTCGTCGACGCCCCAGCGCGTGGCGACGACCTCCACAAGAAGCATGCCTCTGCCGCCGTCCACGTCCCCGGGGTCGCGGGCATCCGGGGTCGGCTCCGGGGGCTTCGGGTGCGCCGGGTGGGTGTCGGGCACCTCCACGCGTACGACACCGACGGCCCGGTCGCAGCGCAGGCGCAGCAGGAAGTCACGGCCGGGGATGCGGCCGTGCAGGACGGAGTTGGCGGCGAGTTCGGCGACGACGAGGGCGACGGCGTCGGAGGACGGACTGCCGTACGGGACTCCCCACTAGGCGAGTTGGTGTGTAGCGAGCCTGCGGGCGAGCCGGGCTCCGCGTCTCGTGGCGGAGAGGCGCTGGGCGAACACACTGACGGTAGCGGCCTCTTGGGCGTAGGGGGCTGGCATGTGCCCAGCATTCTGTGTCCTCCTGCCCGGCCAACAGGTACGACACCCATACAGACACGGCTGTGCCAGTGCACACTCTGGACTGGGTGGGTAACTCCCTGTGACGCTGGGCCGGTTGGGCGGGTTGGGCGGTACCAGCGGGGTCGATGAGAACGTGAGCACAGGAGGCGCGCGGCGATGACGGCGGACCACGGCAGTGAAACGGAACTGTCCGACAGTCTCAAGACCTTCGGCGCGGTCCTGAAGGCGCTGCGGGAGGAATCCGGGCTGACACAGGAGGACTTCGGGCTGCGCGTGCGGTACTCGGCCTCGTACATCGCCAAGATCGAGCAGGGGAAGCGGTTCCCTCCGGCGGATCTGCCCGCACGGGCGGAGGAGCCGTTGGGGTCCGTCGCCGTCAAGATTCTCCGCGCGGCTGCGAAGAGTCTGACGCGGAAGGCCGGGCTGGCTTCCTGGTTTCAGGAGTGGGCGGAGATCGAGGAGGAGGCGATCTCGCTGTATGCGTACGAGTGCCGGGCGATTCCGGGGTTGTTGCAGCCGGAAGGGTATGCGCGGGCAGTGTTCGAGCGCCAGCTCCCTCCGTTCACAGAGGAGCAGATCGACAACAAGGTGGCCGCACGGCTGGAGCGACAAACCCTGCTCACCGAGCGGCCGAACACCGCGTTCACCTTCATCGTCGAGCAGGCTGTCCTGGAACGCAGGGTCGGTGGTTCAGCGGTCACCAGGAATGTCATCAACCATCTGCTGAGCCTCGGCGAGCGGACCAACGTCGAGATCCAGATCATGCCTCTGCGCCAGGAAGACCACTGCGGAGTCGACGGCCAGCTGTACCTGGCCGAGGCACCAGGACACTAGTGGTTCGGGTACGTCGAGGGCCACCGATCGAGCAACCTGATCGTCGATCCCGGCGAGGTCAGCGTCCTCAATCAGCGCTATGGCAAGCTGCGTTCCCAAGCCCTGGATTGCCGGGCTACGGTGAACCTGCTGGAACAGATGCGAGGAGCGCTATGAGCACCACCCCTGAGCTGAGCTGGTCCAAGAGCAGTTACAGCGGCGGAGACGGCGACAACTGCGTCGAGGTAGCCGTGCGCCCCGAGGCGGTCCACATCCGCGACTCCAAGGACAAGGGCATCCGACCTCTCGTCGTCACGCCGGTCACCTGGGCGGCATTCACGGCACTCGCGGCAGGGTCGTCGCTGGAGGGTTGAGGCCGCGTCGTAGGCGATGTTTACGGGCGGGCACGGGAGTTGGTCCCGGGCCCGCCCGTCGGTCTGTGTCCTCGACCTCGTCCGCGCCGCGCGACTAAGCCGGCCCACTGGCCCACCGGACCGCTCTTGCCAACGCTTTCCCACGGTGCTGCGCTGATCGGGACCGTACGTATTTCCGGGGAATCCAACGAGTCCGACATGATTCACTGCGTGAGACGGCCATCACAGGAGAGCACCTCGAAGGGAACCGACCCGTGCCCCATGAAGTCGATCAGGCGTTTCTGGCACTTCCTCTGCGCGCCCTCGCCGACGCCGCCCTCGCACGCGCGCGTGCGCTCGGCGCCGAGCACGCGGACTTCCGGTTCGAGCGGGTGCGCAGCGCGTCCTGGCGGCTGCGGGACGCCCGTCCCGCCGGTACGTCGGACACCACCGACCTCGGATACGCGGTGCGGGTCGTGCACGGCGGCACCTGGGGGTTCGCTTCGGGCGTGGACCTGAGCCTGGACGCAGCCGCCAAGGTCGCCTCGCAGGCGGTGGCGATGGCGAAGCTCTCCGCCCAGGTGATCAAGGCGGCCGGGTCGGACGAGCGCGTCGAGCTGGCCGCCGAACCCGTGCACGAGGAGCGGACGTGGATCTCGTCGTACGAGATCGATCCGTTCTCGGTGCCCGACGAGGAGAAGGCGGGGCTGCTGGCGGACTGGAGCGCCCGGCTGCTCGCGGCGGACGGCGTCAACCACGTGGACGCGTCGCTGCTCACCGTGCACGAGAACAAGTTCTACGCCGACACCGCCGGGACGGTGACCACCCAGCAGCGCGTCCGGCTGCACCCGCAGCTGAACGCGGTGTCGGTCGACGAGTCGAGCGGTGAGTTCGACTCCATGCGCACGATCGCACCGCCCGTGGGCCGCGGCTGGGAGTACCTGACGGGTACCGGCTGGGACTGGGACGAGGAGCTGGCGCGGATCCCCGAGCTGCTCGCCGAGAAGATGCGGGCACCGAGCGTCGAGGCGGGCCTGTACGACCTCGTCGTCGACCCGTCCAACCTGTGGCTGACGATCCACGAGTCCATCGGCCACGCCACCGAACTGGACCGGGCCCTCGGCTACGAGGCCGCCTACGCCGGCACGTCCTTCGCCACCTTCGACAAGCTCAACAAGCTGAAGTACGGCTCCGAGCGGATGAACGTCACCGGGGACCGCACCGCCGAGCACGGCCTCGCGACCATCGGCTACGACGACGAGGGCGTCGAGGGCCAGTCCTGGGACCTCGTCAAGGACGGCACCCTGGTCGGCTACCAACTCGACCGCCGCATCGCCAAGTTGACCGGCTTCGAGCGTTCCAACGGCTGCGCGTACGCCGACTCCCCCGGCCATGTGCCGGTGCAGCGCATGGCCAACGTGTCGCTCCAGCCGGACCCGGCGGGGCTGTCCACGGAGGATCTGATCGGCGGGGTCGACCGCGGGATCTACGTGGTCGGCGACCGGTCGTGGTCGATCGACATGCAGCGCTACAACTTCCAGTTCACCGGCCAGCGGTTCTTCAAGATCGAGAACGGGCGGATCACCGGGCAGTTGCGGGACGTCGCGTACCAGGCGACGACCACCGACTTCTGGGGGTCCATGGCCGCCGTCGGCGGTCCGCAGACCTACGTCCTGGGCGGCGCCTTCAACTGCGGCAAGGCCCAGCCGGGCCAGGTCGCCTCGGTGTCCCACGGCTGCCCGTCGGCCCTCTTCACGGGCGTCAACATCCTCAACACCACGCAGGAGGCCGGTCGATGAGTCCTCGTACGAACAAGCCGCACGAGATCGTCGAGCGTGCCCTCGAACTGTCGCGGGCCGACGGCTGTGTCGTCATCGCCGACGAGCAGTCGACCGCCAACCTCCGCTGGGCGGGCAACGCGCTGACCACGAACGGCGTCACGCGCGGGCGCACGCTCACCGTCATCGCGACCGTCGACGGCAAGGAGGGCACGGCCTCGGGGGTCGTGTCCCGGTCGGCCGTCACCCCGGAGGAGCTGGAGCCGCTGGTGCGGGCCGCCGAGGCCGCCGCGCGCGGTGCCGCGCCCGCCGAGGACGCGCAGCCCCTGGTCACGGACGTACCTCAGTCGCCCGACTTCACGGACGCGCCCGCCGAGACCTCGTCCACCGTGTTCGCCGACTTCGCGCCGGCGCTCGGCGAATCGTTCGCACGCGCGCGTGCGGGCGGTCGCGAGCTGTACGGCTTCGCCAACCACGAGCTGGTCACCAGCTACCTGGGTACGTCGACGGGGCTGCGCCTGCGCCACGACCAGCCCAACGGCACGCTGGAGCTGAACGCCAAGTCCCCGGACCGTACGCGCTCGGCGTGGGCCGGCCGCTCGACGCGGGACTTCAAGGATGTCGACCCGGCGGCGCTGGACGCCGAACTGGCCGTACGACTGGGCTGGGCGGAGCGGAAGATCCAGTTGCCCGCGGGCCGGTACGAGACGCTGCTGCCGCCGACCGCGGTCGCGGACCTGCTGATCTACCAGATGTGGTCGGCGTCGGGCCGGGACGCGGTCGAGGGCCGCACGGTGTTCTCGAAGCCCGGCGGCGGCACGCGCGTCGGCGAGAAGCTCACCGAACTGCCGCTGACGCTGCGCAGCGACCCGAACGAACCGGGCCTGGAATCCGCCCCGTTCGTGCTCGCGCACACCTCGGGGGGCGACCAGTCGGTGTTCGACAACGGGCTGCCGCTGACCGCCACCGACTGGGTGCGCGAGGGCGAGTTGCAGCACCTGCTGACCAGCCGGCACAGCGCGGGCCTGACCGGGCTGCCGGTCGCGCCGTCGATCGACAACCTGATCCTGAGCGGCGGCGAGGACCGTTCCCTGGAGGAGATGGTCGCGAACACCGAGCGCGGGCTGCTGCTGACCTGCCTCTGGTACATCCGCGAGGTCGACCCGGCGACACTGCTGCTGACCGGGCTGACCCGGGACGGCGTCTACCTCGTGGAGAACGGCGAGGTGGCGGGCGAGGTGAACAACTTCCGGTTCAACGAGTCGCCGGTGGATCTGCTGGGGCGGGCGACCGAGGCGGGGCGCACGGAAAAGACGCTGCCGAGGGAATGGAGCGACTGGTTCACTAGGGCTGCGATGCCCGCGCTGCGGGTGCCGGACTTCAATATGAGCTCTGTCAGTCAGGGCGTATAACCTCGTACCTGATCCACGAGACCATCCCAAGGAGATACGAGAACCGTGACGGACATCGTCGACGAGCTGAAGTGGCGGGGGCTGTTCGCCCTGTCCACCGACGAAGATGCTTTGCGCAAGGCGCTCGCGGACGGTCCCGTCACGTTCTATTGCGGCTTCGACCCGACGGCGCCGTCGCTCCACCTGGGACACCTGGTGCAGGTGCTCACCGTGCGCCGGCTCCAGCAGGCCGGCCACCGGCCGCTGGCGCTGGTCGGCGGGGCCACGGGCCAGATCGGCGACCCCCGCCCGACGGCGGAGCGCACGCTGAACGACCCGGAGACGGTCGCCGGCTGGGTCCAGAGGCTGCGCCGCCAGATCGAGCCGTTCCTCTCCTTCGAGGGCGAGAACGCCGCGGTCATGGTGAACAACCTCGACTGGACGGCGAACCTCTCCGCGATCGAGTTCCTGCGCGACATCGGCAAGCACTTCCGCGTCAACAAGATGCTGGCGAAGGACTCGGTCGCCAAGCGTCTGGACTCCGACCAAGGCATCAGCTACACGGAGTTCAGCTACCAGATCCTCCAGGGCATGGACTTCCTCCAGCTCTACCGGAGGTACGGCTGCACGCTCCAGCAGGGCGGCAGCGACCAGTGGGGCAACCTCACGGCGGGCCTGGACCTGATCCACCGCCTGGAGCCGGACGCCACGGTGCACGCCTACGGCACGCCGCTGATGACCAAGGCCGACGGCACGAAGTTCAGCAAGTCCGAAGGCACCGCCATC
The DNA here is from genome assembly GCF_043200035.1 of Streptomyces sp. NPDC048504. Lineage (NCBI taxonomy): Bacteria > Bacillati > Actinomycetota > Actinomycetes > Kitasatosporales > Streptomycetaceae > Streptomyces > Streptomyces sp. NPDC048504. Next base: position 37,691 of record NZ_JBICXA010000030.1, on the reverse strand, counting down.
TGGCTCGACCCGGAGATGACCACGCCGTACGCGTTCTACCAGTTCTGGCTGAACACCGACGACCGGGACATCTCCACGTACGCGCGCATGCTGTCCTTCAAGTCCCGCGAGGAGCTTGAGGAGTTGGAGAAGCAGACCGAGGAGCGCCCCCAGGCCCGTGCCGCTCAGCGCGCGCTGGCCGAGGAGCTGACGACGCTGGTGCACGGCGCCGAGCAGACGGCCGCGGTGACCGCCGCGTCCAAGGCCCTCTTCGGGCAGGGCGAGCTGGCGGAGTTGGACGAGAAGACGCTGGCCGCGTCCCTCTCCGAGGTGCCGCACGTCCAGGTCGCCGAACTCGGCCCCGTCGTCGACCTGTTCGCCGAGGTCGGCCTGGTGGCGAGCAAGTCGGCTGCGCGGCGGACCGTGAAGGAGGGCGGGGCCTACGTGAACAACGTGAAGGTCGCGGCCGAAGATGCCGTGCCGGCCAAGGAAGATCTGCTGCACGGGCGGTGGCTGGTGCTGCGGCGGGGCAAGAAGAACTTGGCGGCCGTGGAGGTCACGGGCGCGTGAGTGCTTGAGCGCATGGCGAAGGGGGCGGTTTCCCGGTTCGGGAGGCCGCCCCTTCGTCGTACAACCGTCAGGCTCGTTGTTTGTTCTTGCCGATCGTCGCCATGTACGCCATGTCGACGACGAAGACGATGATGATCGCGGCGATGAGCTGGAACGCGTGGCGGCTCCAGTCGATGCCGCTGGTCGCGTCGACGCCGGCCGCTCGGGCGATCGCGTTGCCGACGATGGCGCCGAGAATGCCGCAGATGGTGGTCAGCCAGAGCGGACTGTGCTGCTTGCCCGGGATGATCGCCTTCGCGATCAGTCCCAGCACGAATCCCACGATGATCGCCCACAACCATCCCATGGCTGCCTCCTTGTACGGCTCGACGCGAGCATTACGCCAAGTGTGGGTCCGGTCGCCGTACGGCGCATGTCGGGTACGGCCATACGTGCCGCGGCGCAGATCGTTCGCCCAGGCCGGAGGTCCCCCGGTCTCGAAGGCGACGGAGGCGCGGCGTAACGTAGGACGTGTCGGGGCCCGGTTCCCGGATCGGGTGCGAACCGGGGTTGCGGGCCGGGGAGAGTCCGATGCGGGCGGATGGTGGAATGTGATGCGGAAGCTGCACGGCGAAGGCAACGCCCAGGTGTTCCGGATCACCGGAGCCCGGACGGGACTCGCGGAGGACATCCGCGGACGCCAGCGCCGGTACGTCATCTCGATGTCGATCCGTACGGTGTCGGTGATCCTCGCCTGCGCGCTGTGGAACGTCGAACGGCACGTCGCGATCGTCGCGTTGGTGCTCGGTGTGCTGCTCCCCTACGTCGCCGTGGTGATCGCCAACGCCGGGCGGGAGAACGCGCCGGGGCTTCCGTCCACGTTCGTCACCGCGCCGCTGCGGCCGATGATCGCACCGCCGAGGCCGGACGGGACGTTCGCGGAACCCGTCCCGGAAGACGACGTGCCCGAGCCGGCAACCCGCGCGGGAGGCGAACCGTACGACCGGTCGTGACCATGGCGAACGCGCCAGAACCGGACGTCGACTCCGCACCAAGCTCAAGAAAAGCTCAGATCAATCATGTTGTTCCGGTGCCGGGCGAGCGGTCACCCGTGACATACTTCGTACGCGCTCCGCATCCCCCGTCGGAGCGACGGACCGACGCCGGGCAGCTCCCCCCGTGGCTGCTCGGCGTCGCCTTTATCAGCGCATCTGTGAGACGAATTCCGTGAGTTCCCGTGAGTGACGAGACCCCGATCTGCTCCGCGAAGGGCTGCCGCGCCGACGCCGTGTGGGTCCTCGCGTGGAACAACCCGAAGATCCATACGCCGGAGCGACGCAAGACTTGGCTCGCGTGCGAGGAACACCGCGAGCACCTGTCCCAGTTCCTCGGTGTACGGGGTTTCTTGAAGGACGTCGTCAAGTTCGAGGACTGGGAAGAGCCCGAGATCCCGTAGGACCCCTTCGTCTACGACGGCTGCTCAGCCTCCGATCGCCGACATCGGCCGGTCCGGCTGGAGGAACGACGGGTCGTCCAGGCCCGAGCCCGCCTTCTTGCCCCACATCGCCTCGCGCCAGATACGGGCGATCTCCTCGTCCGGGGCGCCGGAGCGCAGCGCGCTCCGCAGGCTGGTCTCCTCGCGGGCGAACAGGCAGTTGCGTATCTGGCCGTCGGCCGTGAGACGGGTGCGGTCGCAGGCCGCGCAGAACGGGCGGGTCACCGAGGCGATGACGCCCACGCGGTGCGGGCCGCCGTCCACGATCCAGCGCTCGGCCGGCGCCGAACCCCGGGCCTGGGAGCCCTCCTCCGTCAGCTCGAAGCGGGTGCGGAGGGAGGTGAGGATGTCGCCCGCGGTGACCATGCCCTCGCGCGTCCAGCCGTGCTGGGCGTCCAGGGGCATCTGCTCGATGAAGCGCAGTTCGTAGTCGTGCTCCACCGCCCAGGCCAGCAGGTCAGGAGCCTCGTCGGCGTTGAGTCCCGGCATCAGCACCGAGTTGATCTTCACCGGGGTCAGGCCCGCGTCGTGGGCGGCTTCCAGGCCCGTGAGGACGTCCTTGAGGCGGTCCCGGCGGGTGAGGGTCTTGAAGACGTCCGGGCGGAGAGTGTCGAGGGAGACGTTGACCCGGTCCAGGCCCGCCTCCTTCAGGGCGGCCGCCGTGCGCTTGAGACCGATGCCGTTCGTGGTCAGGGACATCTGGGGGCGGGGCTTCAGGGCCGCGACCCGCTCGACGATGCCGACCAGGCCGGGGCGCAGCAGGGGCTCGCCGCCGGTGAAGCGGACCTCCTCGATGCCCAGGGAGGTGACCGCGATGTCTATCAGGCGGACGATCTCGTCGTCCGTGAGGAGATCGGGCTTCGCCAGCCACTGCAGGCCCTCCTCGGGCATGCAGTACGTACACCGGAGATTGCACCGATCGGTCAGCGAAACCCGCAGGTCAGTGGCTACTCGGCCATACGTGTCGATGAGCACGTGTGCCCCCTCCCTCGATTCGGATCGCTTGTTTTCCGACACCTGCGAGCCTACGCGACACCTCTGACAACGAGGGCGGCCCGATCCCACGAGGTACGACACGGCCGCGTCGTAGGGATCTACGACGCGGCCGTCGACGTGGGGGGACCGAGTGGGGGGACTCAGGGGGACTGGGCGGGGCGGCTCAGTGGGCGCCGGTGCCGGTCAGCGACCGTACCTCCAGCTCCGCGTACTTGCCGGTGTCCGGCTCCTCCTTGGAGAGGATCGTGCCGAGCCAGCCCAGCAGGAAGCCGACGGGGATGGAGATGATGCCGGGGTTCTCCAGCGGGAACCAGTGGAAGTCGACATCGGGGAACATCGACGTCTCCTTGCCGGAGACGACCGGCGAGAACAGGACCAGGCCGACCGCGGCGACCAGGCCGCCGTAGATCGACCACAGGGCTCCCGACGTGGTGAACCGCTTCCAGAAGAGGCTGTAGAGGATCGTCGGGAGGTTGGCGGAGGCGGCGACCGCGAAGGCGAGGGCGACCAGGCCGGCGACGTTCAGGTCGCGGGCGAGGGCGCCGAGGACGATGGAGACGGCGCCGATGCCGACCGTGGCGTACCGGGCGGCGGACATCTCCTGCTTCTCCGTCGCCTGGCCCCGCTTGATGACGTTCGCGTAGATGTCGTGGGCGAACGAGGAGGACGAGGCCAGGGTCAGGCCGGCGACGACCGCGAGGATCGTGGCGAAGGCGACCGCCGAGATGGTGGCCAGGAGGATGGCGCCCCAGTTGGAGTCGACTCCGCCCAGATGCAGTGCCAGGAGTGGGGCGGCCGTGTTGCCCGCCTTGTTGGAGGCGATGATCTCGTCGGGTTTGATCAGTGCCGCGGCGCCGAAACCGAGGGCCAGGGTCATCAGGTAGAAGGCGCCGATCAGACCGATGGCCCAGATGACCGACTTACGGGCGGCCTTGGCGGTGGGCACCGTGTAGAAGCGGATCAGGATGTGCGGCAGGCCCGCGGTGCCGAGGACCAGGGCGAGGCCCAGGGAGATGAAGTCCAGCTTGGTGGTGCCGGTGGCGCCGTACTTGAGGCCCGGGTTCAGGAAGGCGGAGCCCTTGCCGCTGTTGGAGGCAGCCTTGCCGAGCAGGTCGGAGACGTTGAAGTTGAACTTCAGCAGCACCAGGAAGGTCAGCAGCAGCGCGCCGGCGATGAGCAGGCAGGCCTTGACCATCTGGACCCAGGTGGTGCCCTTCATGCCGCCGATGGTGACGTACACGATCATCAGGACGCCGACCAGGGCGACGATGCCGATCTTGCCCGCGTCGGTGGTGATGCCGAGGAGCAGCGAGACCAGGACGCCCGCGCCGGCCATCTGGGCCAGCAGGTAGAAGATCGACACCACGATGGTGGAGGTGCCGGCGGCGGTGCGGACCGGGCGCTGGCGCATGCGGTACGCGAGGACGTCGCCCATGGTGTAGCGGCCCGAGTTGCGCAGCGGTTCGGCCACCAGGAGCAGGGCGACCAGCCAGGCGACCAGGAAGCCGATGGAGTACAGGAAGCCGTCGTAGCCGAAGAGGGCGATGGCGCCCGCGATGCCGAGGAAGGACGCGGCCGACATGTAGTCGCCGGAGACGGCGAGGCCGTTCTGGAAGGCGGTGAACTGGCGGCCGCCCGCGTAGAAGTCGGCGGCGCTCTTCGTCTGACGGCCCGCCCATACGGTGATGACGAGCGTGGCGGCGACGAAGACCGCGAACAGGGTGATGATCAGCGGCCGGTGCTGGCTCGCCTCGCCTGCGGCCAGGGTGATCGCGGGGCTCATGCGCCGCCCTCCATCCGGGACTTGATCGCCGCGCCCTTGGGGTCGAGCTTCGCGGCGGAGTACCGCGCGTACCACCAGGCGATGAGGAACGTGGTGAGGAACTGGGCGAGGCCCAGGACCAGGGCGACGTTGATGTTGCCGACGACCTTGGTGTCCATGAAGTCGTCCGCGTAGTTGCACAGCAACACGTACAGCAGGTACCAGACGATGAAGGCGACGGTCACCGGGAAGGCGAAGGAGCGGTGGGCGCGGCGCAGTTCGGCGAACTCCGCGCTCTCCTGGACCTGTTCGAACTCCTCGGTACTGGGGAGTTGGTGTTCGGCTTTCGAGGGGGGTGGTGTCTCGGTGGCCACGGTGTCTCCTCGCGTTACGGACCTGCGGGTTCTGGTCTGGCTCGGCGCTTCCTGCCCAAGGGCACGGCGCCGCGCGCCGACCGGTTCAACTCCTTTGACTTCTTTCGGTAGTCGTCTTTGGGAAAACATTGCTGGCCAGCCATCGCGGGAGATAGCTTCAGGTCTGCACCACTCGTCATGTACCTGATGCACCTGCCCGAGCGCGCCACCACGTCTCGGGCCGTTTCGTTTCCGGATGATGTGGAGATCCCATGGCTCATCTGCGCCCCAGACGCCGGCTCGCCCTCGCCGTACCGGTCGTCCTGTCGCTGACCGCCTCGCTCGGTTTCCTCCCGTCGGCGGCCTCGGCGGTCCCGATCGCTGAGCCCACCGCGCAGGCCGCCGACGCACCGAACCTTGCGTATGTGGTCAACACCAGGCTGGACAACCGCACGATCAATGCGGTCAAGAGGGCGATCAATGCGGCCGGCGGCACCATCGTGGTGACGTACGAGAAGATCGGTGTGATCGTCGTCCACTCGGCGAACCCCGACTTCGGGCTGATCATCCGCAAGGTGCCCGGCGTGCAGTCGGCCGGTGCCACGCGCACCGCGCCGCTGAGCCTCGCCTCGACGACCGACGAGGGCGCGGTGCAGTACCTCTCCAAGGACCAGGCCACGAAGACGGCGAAGGCCTCGGCCGCAGCCGGAGACAGCGAGCCGCTCGAAGCCGACCAGTGGGACCTGCCCGCGATCGGTGCCGACAAGGCCGCGAAGATCAACCCGGGCAGCAAGAGCGTGACGGTGGCCGTCATCGACGTCGGCGTCGACGACACCCACCCGGACATCGCCCCGAACTTCTCCGCCTCGCAGTCCGCCAACTGCGTGGGCGGCAAGGCGGACACGACGTACGGCTCCTGGCGTCCCGTGGACTCCGCCCACTACCACGGCACGCATGTCGCGGGTGAGATCGCCGCCGCCCGCAACGGCATCGGTGTGGCGGGCGTCGCGCCGGGCGTGAAGGTCGCCGGGATCACGGTGGCCGAGCCGGACTCGACCCAGCTGTTCTACCCGGAGAGCGTGGTCTGCGCGTTCGTGTTCGCCGCGGACCACGGCGTGGAGATCACCAACAACAGCTACTACGTTGATCCCTGGCTGTACAACTGCATGGACGACCCCGATCAACGCGCCATTGTTGATGCGGTCAACAGAGCCCAGCTGTACGCGCAGAGCAAGGGCACGCTCAACGTCGCCGCGGCCGGCAACTCCAACGACGACCTCGACTCGGATGCCCTGGTCGACGACTCCAGCCCCGACGACTCGACCGCGACGACCCGGACGGTCGACCCGCACAAGTGCTTCGACGTACCGACCCAGTTGCCGGGTGTCGTCACGGTGAGCTCCGTCGGCGTCAAGAAGGCCAAGTCGTACTTCTCCAGCTACGGCCGGGGCGTGATCGACGTGTCGGCGCCGGGCGGGGACGCCCTGCAGATCCCGGACACCCCGTCGAAGAACGGCCGCATCCTGTCCACGCTGCCGAACAACACGTACGGCTACCTCCAGGGCACCTCGATGGCGACCCCGCACGTCGCCGCCGTGGCCGCGCTGCTCAAGTCGACGCACCCGCACGCCTCTCCGGCCCAGTTGCAGGCGCTGCTGAAGGCCGAGGCGGACAACCCTGGCTGCCCGACTGCCCCCTACGACACCAACGGCGACGGCGTGGCGGACGCGACCTGCGTGGGCGGCAAGCGCGTCAACGGCTTCTACGGGTTCGGCATCGTCAACGCGCTGCGAGCGGTGAAGTAGCCGACACCTCAACTCTCTGATGGGCCGGGCGGATCTCCGCCCGGCCCGTTCGCGTCCGTACGGACATCCATATCCGGCCGGCTATGTTGATTGAGTCAATACCGCATAGTTCAATCATGACTGAAATCAAGATGGCATGGGCCGCCCTGGGCGGCGATCCCGCTCTGGTCTCACGTGTCTCGACCGTCACGCGTCCGGGGGCGCTCGAAGCGCGGCTTCCCGTACGGGAGTTGGCGCGGGCCTGCGTGGGAGCGTGCACGCTGGCCGCCGCGGAGCTGGGGGCGCGGCGGGCCGGGCTCGCGGAGGTGCCCGGGGTGCGGGTGGACGACGGTGCCGTCGCGACGGCGTTCGTCAGTGAGCGGCATCTGTTGATCGACGGGCGGGCGCCGGCCAGCTTCGCGCCGCTGTCGCGCTTCTGGCGGACGGCCGACGGATGGGTCCGCACCCATGCGAACTATCCGCAACACCGGGCGCGGCTGCTGGACGCGTTGAAGCTGCCGGGAGACGCGTCGGTGGAGGACGTGGCCGAGGTGCTCGCCGAACGGTCCGCACCGGAGGTGGAGGAGACCGTCTACGGCGCCGGGGGCCTCGCGGTCGCGCTGCGGACGGCGGAGGAGTGGGCCGCGCACGCGCAGGGGGTCGCGGTGGCCGGGCGGCCGCTCGTCGAGCGCGAGCGGCTCGGCACCGCACACGCGCGCGTGCTCCCGCCGCTCGACAGCGACCCGTTGCTGCCCGCCGTCGGGCTGCGCGTGCTCGACCTGACCCGGGTCATCGCGGGCCCGGTCGCCACGCGGACGCTCGCGTTGCTGGGCGCGGACGTGCTGCGGGTGGACGCCCCGCAGTTGCCCGAGGATCCGGACGCGCACGCGGACACCGGTTTCGGGAAGCGGTCGACCCGGCTGGACCTCGGTCTGGCGGCCGACCGGCGGGCCTTCGAGGAGTTGCTGGCGCGGGCGGACGTGGTCGTCACCGGGTACCGGCCGGGCGCCCTGGACCGGCTCGGGCTCTCCCCCGAGGCGCTGGCCGACCGCAGGCCCGGGGTGATCGTGGCGCAGTTGTCGGCGTGGGGCGCCTACGGGCCGTGGGGTGACCGGCGTGGCTTCGACAGCCTGGTGCAGGTCGCCACCGGCGTCGCGGCGATCGAGGGGTCACCGGAGCAGCCCGGCGCGCTGCCCGCGCAGGCCCTCGACCACGGGACCGGGTATCTGCTGGCGGGCGCGGTGCTGCGGTCGTTGACCGAGCAGTCGGAGCAGGGTCACAGCATCGCCCTGCGGCTGGCGCTGGCACGGACTGCGGCCTGGCTGACGGCGCGCGACAGCGAGCACGGCGGGGTTGCGGGCGAGCAGGATGGGTCGGCGGACGAGCGCGGCGGGGCCGTGTGTGCGAGCGGACCGGCGGCACAGGGGCGCGACGGGACGGCGTACAACCGGCCCGATGCCTGGCTGGTCGAAACGGACAGCGGTATCGGGCGGCTGCGGCATGCCCTGTCGCCGGTGTCGTTCGTCGGTGGACCCTCGAACTGGGCGCGTCCGCCGGGGTGTTGGGGTACGGACCCGGCTCGTTGGGCTTGATGCGGGGGTCGGCCGGAAACGTACCTATGAGCGGAATGCCGTTCCGCCAGTTATTTTGTTGCACTTGCCCGGTTATGTGGCGGCTGGTGAAGATCTTGGGGTGACCTTGATACGACCGACTGTCGAAGTGGCCGACACGAGCGGCTCCGGGCGGCGTCCTGGTGCGCGTCGGGCCGTCGCCGTACTGGCCCTGGTGGTGCTCGCCGCGCTGATACCCCTGCTCGGCCCGTCTGCCGCGCTGTACGACACCGGGGAGGCCGCCGCGCCCGGTGTCGGCGGCATCGCGCTGCTGCGGGCGGTGCTGTTCGGCGCGCTGTGCGTCCCCCTGGGCGAGCTGTTCGTGAACCGGCTCGCGCGTACCGTGCCCGGCGCTCCCTCGAACGGCCCCCGCAGCTGGGCCCTGTACGCGGCCGGTGCCGGTTTCGTCGCCGCCCTGGGGCTCGCGTCGGTCGTGGCGACGGGCAATCTGGTGCCGCACAGCCTCGCCCAGGTCGACGTCGGCGGCCTCTACCAGTCCCGGGACGGCAAGTTGGCGCTCCTGGAGGTCAACGCGTTCGCCGTGGCGGCCCTGTGCGCCCGGTCGCGCAGGCCCGGCCTCCAGGTGTGGCCCCTGGCCGCCGTGGTCGTCGCGGAGGCGCTGCGCGTGCACCCGGCGAGCGAGCACAGTCCCCTGGTCGGCTCCGAGCTGACCCTGGTGCACCTGACGTGCGCGGCGCTGTGGGTGGGCGGTCTGCTGCACGTGCTGCGGACGTTGCGACAGTGGCGGGGTACCGAAGCGGGGGCCGCGTTGTTGGGGCTCTACGCGCGCGTGGCGGCCGTACTGCTCGCCGCGATCACCGCCACGGGCGTGTGGAGTTCGCTGCGCCGGATGCCGGCCGGCACGATCCTGGACCAGCTGACGACGACGGCGTACGGGCGCACCCTGCTCGCCAAGGTGATCCTCGTCGCCGCCGTCGCCGTCCTCGCGCTGTGGGCGCGGTCCCGGCTGCGGCGGGCCACCGATCCGCTGGCCGCCTGCTCACCCGCGCGGGCGGAGGTCGTCGCCCTGGGGGTGGTGGTCATGGTCTCCGGACTGTTGACGGCCTTGCCGGTGCCGATCCGCTGGCATTGACCGACCCGTCGCTCAACCAGCCACTCGACCAGTCAATGTCTGCCGTCAATAGTTGATCAACCGTTGGTGACCAGGACCTTCAGGGCCGTGCGCTCGTCCATCGCCTTGTAGCCGTCGGGCACGCCCTCCAGGCCGACCGTCAGGTCGAAGACGGGCGAGGGGTCGATGGTGCCGTCCAGGATGTCGGGCAGCAGCTCCGGGATGTAGGTGCGGACCGGCGCGACGCCGCCGCGCAGGGCGATGTTCCGGTCGAACATGACCCCGAGGTCGAGGCCGGTGCCGCTGCCGTGCGGCACTCCGACGAAGCCGATCGCGCCGCCGTCGCGCGCGATGTCGACGGCCGTCCGCATGGACTGCTCGGTGCCGACGGCCTCGACGACGGCGTGTGCGCCCTGGCCGCGGGTGAGTTCGCGGACGGCGGCGACGGCGTCCTCACCGCGTGCGGCGACGACGTCGGTGGCACCGAAGCGGCGGGCGATGTCCGTGCGCACCTCGTGGCGGCCGAGCGCGATGATCCGCTCGGCGCCGAGGCGCTTGGCGGCGAGCACGGCGCACAGGCCGACCGCTCCGTCGCCCACGACGGCGACGGTGGCGCCCTTGCGTGCGCCCGCGCCGAGGGCCGCGTGGTGGCCGGTGCCCATGACGTCGGACAGGGTCAGCAGCGCGGACAGCAGGTGGTCGTCGGAGGCCGCCTCCTTGGGCAGCCGTACGAGGGTGCCGTCGGCGAAGGGCACGCGTACCGCCTCGCCCTGGCCGCCGTCGTAGCCCACGGCGCCCCAGAAGCCGCCGTGCACGCAGGAGGTGGTGAGGCCCTCGCGGCAGTAGTCGCAGACGCCGTCGGACCACACGAAGGGGGCGACCACGAGGTCACCGGTCCTGACGCCGTTCACCTCGGAGCCGGTCTCCTCCACGATCCCGAGGAACTCGTGTCCGATGCGCTGCCCCGGCTGCCGGGCCGACTCGCCGCGGTACGCCCACAGGTCGCTGCCGCAGATGCAGGCGCGCAGCACCCGGACCACGGCGTCGGTGGGTAGTTGCACCAAGGGCTCGGGGACGTCCTCCACGCGCATGTCGAACGGGGCGTGGATGGTGGTGGCGCGCATGGCGAGGGTCCTTCTCGTCGCGGGTGTGCTGACGCGCTCAGGGGGTGGTCGAGCGCACTTCACGGTACGCCGCCGCCGGTGCGCGGCGCTCGGCGAGGGTGCCGCGCACGCCCTGGACCAGCAGGAACTGTGCGGCGACGTACGTCAGCATGATCCAGAAGTCAGGCCTGGGCGGCTGCGGCCAGTCGGCGACCCCGGTCGCGATGAGGGTGTCGGAGACCATGAAAAGCGCCCCGCCGAGCCCGGCGACGAGGCCGAGCCGGGTGGCCCCGGCGCAGGCCATGGCCGTCAGGAGGATGCTGTAGCCGGCCACGGGGACGCGCAGGTCCGCCGGGAGGTCCGGCCACAGCAGCGTGACGGTGACGGCCAGGGCGACGGCGTACCCGACGACGAGAAGGCCGACACGCGCGCGTGGAGCACTGTTCAGGCCGCCGTACGTCCTGAAGAGGGCGAGGTAGCAGAGGTGGCCCGCCGCGAAGCAGGCCATGCCGGCGAGGAAGGCGGGGTCGGCGTCGGAGAGCAGCAGCGTGTCGCCGCCCCAGCCGCAGAGGAGCGCCGCGACGAGGAGCCGGGGTGCGCCGCGCACGGCCGCGTACACGGCGAGGAGCGGCATGAGGAGGGGCTTGGTGACGGTGTGGGCGGGGTCGTAGCCGACCGCGAGCGCGAGCAGGTCCACGAGGGCGGCCAGCACGAAGACGGTCAGGAGTACGCGGGAGAAGGCCGGGTGTGCGGTACGTGGGTTCACGCGGCCGCGGTCTCCTCGGCGGCCGGGACGCCCTGTTCCGGGACGGGCACCGGCTGCCACCCCGGTCCCCGGAACACGCGCCCCGCGCGCTCGCGCCAACTGGTCGCCGCCTTCAGGTCCTTGGCGATGGCGACGTACTCATGGGTGGCCACCTTGATCGGGTTGAACGTGTTGATGTTCTTGGTCAACCCATAGACGGGCCGCTCGACCTCGGGCACGAAGGACCCGAAGAGCCGGTCCCAGAGGATGAGGATGCCGCCGAAGTTGCGGTCCAGGTAGCCGCCCTGGGAGGCGTGGTGGACCCGGTGGTGGGACGGGGTGTTGAAGACGAACTCGAACCATCGGGGCATCCGGTCGATCCGCTCGGTGTGGATCCAGAACTGGTAGACGAGGTTCGCCGAGGAGCAGAACGCCAGCGCGGCGGGATGCACGCCCAGGGCGATGAGGGGGACGTAGAACGGCCATACCGTGAGGGTCGTCCAGGGCTGGCGCAGGGCCGTGGTGAGGTTGAACCTGCGGCTGGAGTGGTGGACGACGTGGCAGGCCCACAGGATGCGGATGACGTGGTGACCGCGGTGGGACCAGTAGTAGAAGAAGTCCTGCCCGAGCAGCATCAGCGGGATCGTCCACCACAGGACGGGCACGCGCAGCGGGGTGAGTTCGTGGATCGCCGCGTAGATCGCGACGATCGGGATCTTCCAGAGGAAGTCGAAGACGAGGCTCCCGAGTCCCATGCCGACGCTAGTGACGGCGTCCTTCGTCTCGTAGCCCGCCGCGTCGTCGTCGGGGTGGACGCGCACGCTGATCATCTCGATCACGGTGAGCAGCACGAAGGCGGGTATCGACCAGAGCACGGCATCGGGCAGGTTCGGCATGGGTGAACCGTAGGACTGCGGATCGGCCGCGACTAGACGTTGTTACCCACAAGTATTACCGGGGGTACGCGCTTGCTTGTTGGCGATCTCCGCCAATGGGCCCGCCATGTCCCGGTTGTGGGTCACTACACCCCGGCCGCCCCCAGCAAGGCCCCCGCCGCATAGGTGACCCCCATCGCCAGTGCCCCGCCCACCACGTTCCGCAGCATCGCCGGCCTGGTGTCCGCCGTCCCGAGCCGTGCGCTGCTCCAGCCCGTCAGCACCAGCGCCGCCAGGGACGACACCACCGTGACGCCGAGCCGCCAGTCGGCCGGGGGCAGGATGATCGCCAGGAGGGGCAGCAGGGCGCCGACCGTGAAGGACAGGAAGCTGGCCCAGGCCGCGTGCCAGGGGTTGGTGAGGTCGTCGGGGTCGATGCCGAGCTCCACGCGTGCGTGGGCGCGCAGGGCGTCCCGTTCCGTGAGCTGAACCGCCGCCTCCATGGCCACCTCACGGGTCAGCCCGCGGTCCTGGAGGAGTCCCGTCAACTCCTCCAGTTCGGCCTCCGGTTGCTCCTTCAGCTCGCGCTTCTCCAGGACCAGCGCGGCCTTCTCCGAGTCGCGCTGCGTCGATACGGACACGTACTCCCCAGCCGCCATCGACATGGAGCCGGCGAGGAGACCCGCCAGGCCTGCCGTCAGCAGCGCCGAGCGGTTGTCCGTGGCACCCGCCACGCCGACGACGAGCCCCGCGGTGGACACGATGCCGTCGTTGGCTCCCAGGACCGCGGCCCGCAGCCAGTTCAGCCGGGAGCCCAGCGTGCCGTCATGGGCCTCGTCATGGTTCTCGTCCTGGACCTCGTCGTTGGTCGGTTCCGTCACGTCCCGAAGGATCCCACCCCCGTCGTCACCACACCCGTACCGACGCTCCTCGCGCGAACACCGGGCTCGTCGCGCCCTCCGGGGGTTCGGCGAGGGGCTCGGCGATCTCGGTCACCGTGGGGCCGACCTTCGCCGCGATCGGGTCCAGGGTGTCGAGGTCGAAGCCGTAGACGCGGGCCGCGTTGCCGCCGACCATGGCGGCGACCTCGTCGCGCGGCACGCGCGCGTAGGCGAAGCGCAGGCCCTCCCTGGAGTACGGGTACGTCCCCTCGTCGTGCGGGTAGTCGCTGCCCCACATGATCTTCTCGATGCCGATGCGCTCGCGCAGGGGCACCTCATGGGGGCGCATGAAACTGGCGCCTACGAAGCAGTTGTCGCGCCATACCTCCGAGGGACCCTTGCCCATCGAAGTGGCGAGCCCCGCGCCGAACTTGGACTCCGCGGTCGATGCCGTCGATGCCGTCGACGTCTTCGTGGCCGCCGCGACGAGGCGCCCGTGGTAGTAGTCCAGCATGTCGAGCACCCCGGGTATCCAGCCGGAGCCCTGTTCGGTCAGGACCAGTCTCAGGTCCGGGTGACGGCGGAAGGCACCGCCGAAGATCAGGTGCCACAGGGCGCGGTGCGAGAACCAGGTCGTCTCGACCATGTACACCGCGCGGGCGGCCGGTTCGTCGCCCAGGGGCGGGGACGCCGAGCCCGCGTGGTGGTTGACGGGGACGCCGAGTTCCGCGCACACGGCCCAGATCGGGTCGTACGTCGACGAGTACAGCTCCGGCAGTCCCGAGCCCGGCGGGGTGCCGGGCAGCAACAGGCCGCCCCGGAGGCCCGCCTCGACCGCCCACCGGACCTCCTGGACGGCCTCCTGGACGTCGTTGAGGAGGATCTGGAAGACCCCCGCCCGCCGGCCCGGCGCGGCGGCGCAGAAGTCCGCCAGCCAGCGGTTGTGAGCGCGCAGGCCGGCCCAACACCGCTGGAACTCCTCGGCGGTGGGCGCGGGTGCCATCAGAGAGCCGGACGGGAAGAACGGCGGGATTGTGTTCGGGAAGACGACCTCCGCGACGATCCCGTCCTCCTCCAGCTCCGCGATCCGCCGCTCGGAGTTCCAGTTCTTGTCGGCCGTGTCGGCCACCAGGTCCTCGTACGGGTTGACGTACGTGGCCGCCCACGCGTCGAACTCGTCGTGGTACCGCTTCTCCAAGTAGGGCCGGTAGTCCAGGAGATCGGCGCCCGCGTGGCAGTCCGCGGAGATGACCGTGTACCGGTCCGCGCCGTCGGAACCCACGGAACCCACGGAATCCATGGAGCCCGTGGAGGTCATGACGTCGCCCCCAGGACCGGGAAGTCGTGGTCGGTCAGCCAGTGCCGCCCCACCTCGTGCGAGCGCGCCCAGGACGCCGTCACGGCCTCCTGGTCGTCCTGCTGGCCGAGTTCTGCGGGGGTGGGACCGATCCGGCGGGCCAGCGGGGTCAGCGCCGCCACGTCGAAGCCGAAGGCGTCCGCCGCGGCCAGGCCCAGCATGCGGCGGGTCTCGTCCACCGGGATGTCGTGGAAGGTGCGCTTCAGCCACGCGCGCGTGTCGGGCCAGGTGCCCTCGGGGTGCGGGAAGTCGCTGCCCCAGAGGATGTTGTCGACGCCGATCTCGTACCGCTGGGCCAGTTCACGGCGCTTGGTGTTGGTGGCGCAGATGAAGACCTGGCGGTCGAGGTACTCGCTCGGCGGCCGTTTCAGCTCCGCGAACGGCGACAGCTTCTTGCCGCCGTGGGCGCCCAGGTAGAGGCGGTCCATGAACCACAGCTGGTTCGGCAGCCACCAGCAACCCGACTCCGCCACACCGAACTTGAGGCCCGGGTGCCGCTCGAAGACCCCGGACCAGAGCAGGAACCAGAGCGGCCGGGCGGGCCACCAGGTCACCTCGCTCACATAGATGCCCAGATGGTCACCGTACTCGTGGCGGGGAGCCGCCCCGGAGTGCGTGAGTACCGGCATCCCGCACTCGGCCGCGGCCGCCCACACCGGGTCGTAACGGCGGTCGTGGTAAGGCTCCTTGTCGACCCACATGGAGGGGATCATCAGGGCGCCGAGGCCGGACTCCTTGGCGCGGTGGATCTCCGCGACGACCTTCTCCGTAGGGGCCGTCACGGGCAACAGGGCGACTCCGCAGTGCCGTTGGGGGTTCTCGGAGACGAAGTCGGCGAGCCAGCGGTTGTGCGCCTGCGCGCCCGCCATGCCCAACTCCGGGTCCTGGTCCCCGGAGAGGCCGAGACCGACCCCGAAGGGTGCGGCCGTCTGGCTGTCCACGGCGTCGGCGTCCGGGAAGACCACCTCGGCGGCCACCCCGTCCCCGTCCAGTTCCTTGAGGCGCTGTGCGGGGTCCCAACCCCCGCGCAGGCCCTCCTCGTTGTCCTGGAACCACTTCGCCGCGAACGCCTCGTTGCGGATGCCGAGCCGGGTCATCTCCTCGCGGCGCCGGTCGCGTCCGGCAAGGAACTCGTCGAAGTCCCGGTGGAACCGGGCGTCCAGATAGGGCCGGTACTCCTCGGTGGGCAGCCCGGCATGGCAGTCGGAGGAGATGATCAGGTACGGCTCCCGGTCGGTCACAACAGCCCCCTCAGTCCAGGATGAAGCTCTCTAGGTACGACGGGTTCGCGCGGTCGAGCATCGAGCCCGCCCGTGCCCGGATCTGGGCGTCGCTGTGCTCGCTCTCGGGCAGCAGCCAGAAGCGGTCCGCGCGGATGCCGTCCACGACGAGGTCGGCGACCTCCTCGACGGGCGTGAAGGCGACCTCCTTGCCCGCCGCCTTCATCGCGGTCTCCCACTGGTCGAGGCTGCGGTAAGGGGTCCTGCGGGGGCGCTCCTTCGCGTACCGGTCGGGCCGGTTGCGGTGCGACTCCCACAGGCCCGTGCGCAGCATGTGCGGCCCCGGGAAGAGCACCGAGGCGCCCACGCGCGCGTGCTCCGCCTTCAAGTGGGCGTACAGGGACTCGGTCATCGTCACGACGGCCGCCTTGGTGACGGCGTACACGGAGGCGGTGGGCAGCGGGGCGATACCGCCGTCCCCGGAGGACGTGTTGACGACATGACCGGGTTGACCCGACTTGATCATCCTCGGCACGAACGCCTGGATGCCGTGGAAGACGCCCCACACGTTGACGGCGAACGCCCACTGCCAGTCGTTCGGCTCGTGCTCCCACATGCGGCCCTCGGCGCCCGAGCCGACCCCGGCGTTGTTGCACAGGACGTGGACGGCGCCGTACGTCTCGTAGGCCGACTCGGCGAGATCCAGAACCTGTTGGCGTACGCCGACGTCGACCACGCGTGCGTGCACGTCGGCGCCGTCGGCGCGCAGATCGGCGGCGGCCTTGTCCAGGGCGCCCTCCTCGACGTCGGCGAGGACCACCTTGAGCCCGTCGGCGGCGAACCGCCGTGCCATCGCAAGCCCGATCCCGCTCGCCGCGCCGGTGACGACGGCGACCTGACCCTCCCTCAACTCCATCAGGCGCTCCCCTCGGGCGGTCCGTCATGGATCTGCTGCGGGTCGTCGTAGCGCTGGTGGATGTACGGCAACAGGACCTGTGCGTCGACCCGTTCGACGACCTTGCCGCGCTGGTCGCTGGTCTTCTCGCCGATGGTGATGTCGACGAGGGTGCGGACCGGGAGGTCGGCGACCGGGTCGTACATGGACTCGCGCAGGACGACGTCTCCGGTGACGCGTTCCAGTCGGCGGACCTTCTCGTTGCGCAGGCAGTGCACGAGCACGGGGTCGGCGTCGAAGCCCGAACCGTCCACCGCGGGAAGGAACTTGAAGTAGAAGTCGGTCTTCTGGGTCGGCCCGGGGAGGGGCAGTTCCTCGCTGATCGCGCCGCGGACCTCCACGAACGCGATGCCGTGCCGGGCGAGGGACGCGTGCACGACGAGGCCCACGCGCTCGACGGTCACCTCACCGAGTTTCTTGGGCTCTCCGAAGACCTCGCGGCCGCCGGTGAGGGCCCGTTCGTGGGTCATCGGCATCACCAGGGGGTACCAGCCCTCGACGCCGTCGTGTGCGGCGGCGACCGCGAACGAGCCCGCGCCCAGGGGGTATCCGGCCAGTTCGACCTTGCTGATGTTCACCCGGACCAGGGGCCGCCCGGTGGGCTTGAGGGGTGGCGGGAGGACCGCCGCGACCGCGTCCGGTTCGCTCTCCCAGACGGCCACCACACCGGTGGACCAGATGTCGGGGAGCTTCGCGCTCTTCGTGCGTGCGGCGGCGATCTCCGCCTCGGTCCGTGCGCCGTACCGTACGCGTGCCATACGCCGTACCGCCCTTCGTAGGCCGTCATCCGTCAGGCGGGCAGCACGTTTGCACCGGGCGGGCAAAAGGTCCATAGCCACGCGCACGCGCATTCGGCGGACCCGAACGGGCGGGCGGGGCAGGCGACCTGAGGGACAGGACTGTCAGTGGCGGCCCGTATCCTCAGTGACCATGCTCGAAGACCACTCGCCGACAGTGTCCGCAGCCACTCCGTGGCCGGCCGCATATCCCCAGGGGTATGCGGTAGTTGACGTGGAGACCACCGGCCTGGCCCGGGACGACCGGATAATCTCCGCGGCCGTCTACCGTCTGGACGCGCTCGGCGAGGTCGAGGACCACTGGTACACGATGGTCAACCCGGAGCGCGATCCCGGCCCCGTGTGGATCCACGGTCTGACGAGTGACGTCCTGGAGGGCGCGCCCCTCTTCAAGGACATCGCCGAGGAGTTCGCGACCCGCCTGGAGGGCCGCGTGCTGGTCGCGCACAACGCGGTCTTCGACTGGCAGATGATCGCGCGGGAGTACGCGCGCGTGCAGATCGAGCCCCCGGTCCGTCAGCGGCTGTGCACCATCGCCCTGTCGAAGGAGCTGAGCCTGCCGCTGCCCAACCACAAACTGGAGTCCCTGGCAGCGCACTTCGGTGTCGTCCAGCAGCGCGCGCACCACGCACTCGACGACGCGCGCGTACTCGCCGAGGCCTTCCGTCCGAGCCTCCGGGCGGCGGCCCAGGGCGGCGTACGCCTGCCGCTGCACGAGTGCCGGCCGCTGACCGAGTGGGCCCAGCCCGCACCCCGGATCGGTCAGCAGGCGGGGGGCTACGGCGGCTTCGGGGCGGGCAGTTGGCGTCCCGCGCGCAAGCGGCCCGCGTGCCCGTATCCCAACCCGGGGCGGTTCGAGGACGGCAGGCCGCTCAAGCAGGGGATGCGGATCGCGTTCTCCGGGGACACGTCCATCGAGCGCGAGCTGCTGGAGGACCGGGCCGTGGAGGCCGGGCTGCATGTCGCGACGAGCCTGTCCCGGCTGACCAGCCTCCTCGTCACGAACGACCCGGACTCGGGCACCTCGAAGGTGGTCAAGGCGCGTCAGTTCGGCACCCCGGTGGTGGACGAGGCCGCGTTCGGGCAGCTGCTCCGGG
The DNA here is from genome assembly GCF_043200035.1 of Streptomyces sp. NPDC048504. Lineage (NCBI taxonomy): Bacteria > Bacillati > Actinomycetota > Actinomycetes > Kitasatosporales > Streptomycetaceae > Streptomyces > Streptomyces sp. NPDC048504. The sequence goes on along the minus strand of NZ_JBICXA010000030.1, from coordinate 19,061 downwards.
ACGTCGAGGCGGCGGACTGAGCGCGCCGCGCGGAGCCGTACGCCCGGCGGCCGACCGCCTCGGCCTCGGGGACCGACCGCGCCGCTCGGACCGTACGGACGGGTGATTGTCGTACGACTCGCCCCGCGCCCGCTCGCCCGTGCCGGGCGGACGGCCCACCCTGTGGCGCATGGCGAGATGTGAAGTGTGCGGCAATGACTACGGCATGAGTTTCGAGGTGCACGCGCAGGGCGCGGTGCACGTCTTCGACTGCTTCTCCTGCGCGATCCACCGCATGGCCCCGATCTGCGAGCACTGCCGGGTGCAGATCATCGGCCAGGGCGTGGAGGTCGAGGGCCACTGGTTCTGCGGCGGCCACTGCGCGCGGGCGGAGGGGATGGTGGGGATCATCGACAAGGTGTGAGCCGCCGGCCTTCCGGAAGCCGCGGCCCGTATCCCTTCCGGTACCCCCCTGAATGCGCCCCACGACCGAGTTGTACGGTCGTGGGGTGTACCGCTTCCTGATGTCCCGGCAGTGGGTGATCCTCGCGTTGATCACCCTCCTCCTGATCCCCACGATGATCAGGCTGGGCATCTGGCAGATGCACCGCTACGAGATGCGCAGCGCCCGCAACCAGCTGGTCACCAACGCGCTGCACGCCAAGCCGGTACCCGTGGAGACGATCAGCGCCCCCGGGCACGCGGTCACCCGTACGGAGAAGTACCGCACCGTGACCGCGACGGGCACCTTCGAGACTTCTAAAGAAGTCGTCGTCCGGCGTCGTACCAATGACGACGACGAGGTCGGCTTCCATGTCCTCACCCCGTTCGTGTTGACGGACGGCAAGGTCGTGTTGATCAACCGTGGATGGATCCCGGCGACCGGGGTGCAGACGGCGTTCCCGAAGATCCCCGCGCCGCCGAGCGGCAGGACGACCATCACGGGGCGTCTGATGGCCGACGAGACGACCGCGGCGAGCGGCATCAAGGACATCAAGGGCCTGCCCGACCGGCAGATCATGTTGATCAACAGTGAGGAGCAGGCGCGGCGCCTGCACGCCACGGTGCTCGGCGGCTATGTCGAGCAGACCGCGCCGGAGGCGAAGGGCGACACGCCGGAGCAGATCTCCGACCCGGGCAAGGAAGACGCCCCGCTGAACTACGCGTACATGATCCAGTGGTGGCTGTTCGCGGCGGCCTTCCCCGTCGGCTACGTCGTCCTCGCCCGCCGCGAGGCCCGCGACCGCCGGGAGGCGGCGAAGGAAGAGCAGGCGGCGGAGGCCGAGCCCGCCGCCGTGTGAGCCGGGCTTCACTTCACCCGCCCGGCCCCGAACCTTGATTGCCTCACCGACAGGCAGGGAACCCGCACCCCGTGCACCCACGTATCGAGGACTACGCCCTCATCGGCGACGAACAGACCGCGGCCCTGGTCGGCATGGACGGCTCGGTCGACTGGCTGTGCCTGCCGCGCTTCGACTCGGCCGCCTGCTTCGCCAGAATGCTCGGAGACGAGGACAACGGCCACTGGCGCATCGCCCCCAAGGGCGCCGACCGCTGCACCCGGCGCGCCTACCGGCCCGACACGCTGGTCCTGGACACGGAGTGGGAGACCTCCGAGGGCACGATCCGCGTCACCGACCTGATGCCCCAGCGCCACCGCGCCCCCGACGTCGTACGCATCGTGGAAGGCATCAGCGGCAAGGTCACCGTCCACAGCAGGCTCCGCCTGCGCTTCGACTACGGCTCGATCGTGCCGTGGGTACGCAGGTCCCACGGGCACCGGGTGGCCGTCGCGGGTCCCGACTCGGTGTGGCTGCGCAGTCAACCCGAGGTGCGCACCTGGGGCGAGGACTTCAGCACCCTCTCGGAGTTCACCGTCGAGGCCGGCGAGAAGGTCGCCTTCGTCCTCACCTGGCACCCCTCGCACGAGCCCCGGCCGCCGCTCGTCGACCCGTACAAGTCGCTGCGCACCAGCGTCGCGGACTGGAAGCGCTGGGCGGCCCGCTGCCGCTACGACGGCCCCTACAGGGACGCAGTCGTACGGTCCCTGATCACTCTCAAGGCCCTCACCTACCGCCCGACCGGCGGTATCGTCGCCGCGGCCACCACCTCACTGCCCGAGGACATGGGCGGCGTCCGCAACTGGGACTACCGGTACTGCTGGCTGCGCGACTCCACCCTCACCCTCGGTGCCCTCGTCTCTGCGGGCTACCACAAGGAGGCCGAGGCCTGGCGCGACTGGCTGCTGCGCGCGGTCGCGGGCGATCCGGCGGACCTGCAGATCATGTACGGCGTGGCGGGCGAACGACGGCTCCCCGAATTCGAACTGCCGCACCTCTCCGGCTTCGCCGGTTCGGCCCCCGTCCGGATCGGCAACGGCGCCGTCAACCAGCTCCAACTCGACGTCTACGGGGAGGTCCTGGACTCCCTGTGGCTGGCCCGCCGCGCGGGCCTGTCGCCCAAGCCGCACATGTGGTCGCTCCAGGCCGTCCTCCTGGAGTGGCTGCGAGCGCAGTGGCGACAGCCGGACGAGGGCCTGTGGGAGGTGCGCGGCGGGCGTCGGCACTTCGTGCACTCCAAGGTCATGGTGTGGGTGGCCGCCGACCGCGCCGTCCGCACCCTGGAGGAGTACGCCGACCTGCCCGGCGACCTGGAGGGCTGGCGCGAACTCCGGGACGAGGTGCACCGGGACGTGTGCGAGAAGGGCTACGACCCGGAACGCAACACCTTCACGCAGTACTACGGCTCCCAGGAACTCGACGCCTCCCTGCTGCTCATCCCCCGCTTCGGTTTCCTGCCGCCCGACGATCCACGGGTCGTCGGCACGGTCGACGCGGTCCGCGAGGCCCTGGGCCACGACGGCTTCGTACGCCGCTACGACACCGCCGCCGACACCCCCGTGGACGGGCTGCCCGGCGACGAGGGCGCCTTCCTGGCGTGCTCCTTCTGGCTCGTGGACGCGCTGCAGATGACGGGCCGCAAGAAGGAGGCCCGGGTGCTGTTCGAGCGGCTGGTGGGGCTCGCGAACGATGTGGGGCTGCTCGCGGAGGAGTACGACCCGGTGGCCGGCCGTCAGCTGGGCAACTTCCCGCAGGCGTTCAGCCACATCGGCCTGGTGAACACCGCCCTCGCCCTGTTCGGGGCCGAGGAGGCAGGATAGGAGCCATGGATCTTGGACTGAAGGACCGGGTGTACGTCGTCACCGGGGCCACCCGCGGGCTGGGCAACGCCGCCGCGCGCGAGCTGGTGGCCGACGGCGCGAAGGTGGTCGTCACCGGGCGGGACGAGAAGCGCGCGGCCGACGCGGCGGCCGAACTGGGGCCGAACGCGGTCGGCGTGGCCGTCGACAACGCCGACGCGGAGGCGCCGGCCCGGCTGATCGCCGCCGCGCGCGAGCGCTTCGGGGGCTTCGACGGCATCCTCGTGAGCGTCGGTGGTCCGCCGCCCGGGTTCGTCGCCGACACCACCGACGAGCAGTGGCAGTCGTCGTTCGAGTCGGTGTTCCTGGGCGCGGTGCGGCTCGCGCGCGCTGCGGCCGAGGAGCTGGAGGAGGGCGGTGTCATCGGGTTCGTACTCTCCGGGTCGGTGCACGAGCCGATCCCCGGGCTGACGATCTCGAACGCGCTGCGGCCCGGCCTGGCCGGTTTCGCCAAGTCCCTCGCGGACGAGCTGGGCCCGCGCGGCATCCGCGTCGTGGGGCTGCTCCCGGCCCGCATCGACACGGACCGTGTGCGCGAGCTGGACGGGCTGTCCGCGGACCCGGTGGCCACGCGTGCGGCCAACGAGTCGCGGATTCCGCTACGGCGGTACGGGACTTCGGACGAGTTCGGGCGGGTGGCGGCGTTCCTGCTGTCGCCGGCCGCGTCCTACCTGACGGGGATCATGGTCCCTGTAGACGGTGGAATGCGGCACGGGTTCTGACACTCCCCGTCAACTCAGTCCCGTCGCTCAACCCATCGAATCAACCTGTCAACTCACCCGCTCCGCGCGGTGCTTGACGCCCGTCAGGCGGACCTCCGTCGGCAGCGTCTCCAGGCCCGCCGAATCGCGGGCGTGGGCAAGGGCGTTGGCCGTCAGGTGGTCGAGGGCGACTCCGGGGTCCACGTGCGGTTCCAGGCTGAGCTGGACGCGGGCCTCGGGTGCGGTGCGGGTTCCGGCGAGCCGCACGTGCGCGTGGGCCACACCGTCCAGGGCGCCCGCGTCGGTGGCGAGGACGCCCTCCAGGGCCCGGCCCCGCAGCAGCGCGCCCTCGCCGTCGCCGGTGCTGACGGCGACCTCGGCGAGCCGGCGCCGCCGTAGCACCGCGACGAGCCACCACAGGGCGAGCAGGACGAGGACGGCGAGCACGGCGAGGACCGTCGGCCACCACCAGCCGTCGCCCCGCCAGCGGGTCCTCCGGGCGTCGCTCAGCAGGACGTCGTGGCGCCCGTCGTAGATCCACCAGGAGGGCGGCTTCACGCCGAGGCCCACGGCCAGTACGGAGCCGCCCAGCACGAGCAGTACGAGGCCCACGGCACCGATCACCGCGCGGTTGACGGTCCTGAGCATCGGCCTCATCCCTTCCGGCCGGAACGGCCGACGCGCACCGACAGCGCGGGCGGCCGGGCGAGTCCGAGCCCGGTGATCGCGTCGCCGAGCACGGCGTCCAAGTCGGCCCGTACGTCGTCGAGTTCACGGAAATGCGACACCGCGCGGACGTCGGCCTTGGTCCGGCTCGTCCGTACGCGTACCGACTGCACGCCCGAGACCTCCATGGCCCGGTCGCGCAGCACCATCGCGGCGGCGGCGCGTTGCAGACCGGCCCGGACGTCGGCGTGGGTGCGGCGCATCGGCAGCACCTGGCGCAGGCCGGGCGTGACGGCGAGCACGATCAGCCAGAGGCCGAGGGCGGCGGCGATGCCGGCGCCGACGAGCACCCAGGTGTCGTCCAGGGGCCGCTGGGCGAGTTGCCGGGCCAGTTCCCGGCGCCAGTGCGCGGCGGGCCGCTCCGCGCGCACGGCGGTGACGTCGTAGAGCAGGGCGCCCGCGCCGACGAGCAGCAGGACGGCGACGATGGCCGCGGGGACGCGGCGCGCCGACCAGAAGCGGCCGCCCTTGCCGTCTCCGTCATGGACGACGGGGGCGGGTTCGTAGTCGGACGCAGCGGTGTACCCGCCGTGTCCGGGATCGGTGTCCTTCTCGATGACCGGTAGTCGTTGGGTCGTGCCGTCGGAGCCTTGGGGCTCGCTCATCGCGTCCTCCCCTGTGCCGCGCCATGTGCCGGATGGAGCCGTTCCACTTGGACGGCGACCTCGGGCACCTCCATGCCCACCAACGCGCGTACCCGCTGAACCACCTGTCGACGCACCCGAAAACAGCGCTCGCCGATATCGCAGGGATAGTCGAGTTCGAGGTGCACGCGCACGCGTACCGTTTCGTGGTGTACGACGACGGTGGCATGCGGCGACGCGGCGTCCGGGTGCAGAGGTCCGAGCGCTTCACGCGCGGCCTGTGCGGCGATCTTGGCCACGACCCGGTCGGCGATGCGGGTGGCGCCCCGCTCGCCGGGCGCGACGACCGTCAGGGGTCTGCCGCGCTCGTCGACCGCGCCGTCCCCGCCGCTCACGGGCGTCATCGCCGCCGGTCGTCACGCGAGCGGAAGAAGTCGCCGAGTTCCAGGTCCCCCTCCAGGAACCGGCCGACGACGAACCCGATGGCGCCCAGGGCCGCCACCAGCAGAAAGGCCCCGAACCCGCCGAAGTATCCGGCGAAGCCCAGTGCCATTCCGGCGATCATGCCGACCACGGCCCTGCTCATCCTGCGCTCCTCAGCTCGTTCGTCGGCCCGCTCATCGATCGGCCCGCCGGTTCGTTCGTCGGCTCGGTCACTGGAGTCGGGGCTCCGGTTCCTCGTCCTCTTCGTCCGGCAGCTTCACGTCGCTGACCGCGATGTTGACCTCGACGACTTCGAGGCCGGTCATCCGTTCCACGGCCGCGATGACGTTCTCCCGTACGGCCCGGGCCACGTCCGCGATCGACACGCCGTAGTCGACGACGATCTCCAGGTCGAGCGCGGTCTGCACCTCACCGACCTCGGCCTTCACACCCCGGGACACCGACTTCGTGCCGCCGGGCACCCGGTCGCGTACAGCCCCGAAGGTGCGGGACAGCCCGCTGCCCATGGCGTGCACGCCCAGGACGTCCCGGGCGGCCAGCCCGGCGATCTTCTCCACCACGCCGTCGGCGATGGTGGTCCGCCCCCGGGACGCGGGGTCGCCGCCGCCGCGTTTGGTGGGGGGTTTGCGGGTCTGTACGGACTCCCGCTCGCCGTCGGGGTCCTGTGTCCGGTTCCGCTCCGTCATGTCGGTCATCGCCGTACATCCCTTTCGGTCGTCGTCCTTCGACCACGGTAGTTGCGGTTGCTCGGTCCCGCGCTGGACATGCGGCAGGCTGGAGGGATGACGGCGGACGCGTGGACGCGAGCGGTACGGCATCAACTGCGGCTTGGCAGGTTGCTGCCTCTGGGTGATCGGCGCGACGGGGCGTGGATCGCGGAGCGGGCGGCCGAGGCCGTACTCCGGGGCGCGGCGGAGCATGTACGGGGCGTGCGGCTGGGCGCGCTGCGGATCGCGCTCGCCGATCCCGAGGACACGCACGGGCCCGCCGTACCGCCTCCGCCGGGGGCGCTGCCGCCCGGGCCGCTGCGGATCACGGCCGACTTCGCGGCCGTGGCGACCGAGCCGCTGCCGGCCGCAGCGTCCCGGTTGCGTACGGCCCTGGCCTCGGCCGCTGCGGAGCGGCTCGGTCTGGTGGTGGACGAGGTTGATCTACAAGTGACTGTCCTGCTGGACCATATGGACGACATTGACGCCATGGACGATGTCGACCATGTGGACGATGCGGATCACGATCCTGCCGCCGACCTTGACCATGTTGATGACATTGATCGTGTAGACGATGTTGACCGTGTTGACGGCGACGGCGAGTCCCTGGTCGCCGCGGCCGCGCTCGCCGTCCCGGGAGTGGCCCGGCTGACCGGTGCGCTGGGCGGGCTCGGCCGGGCGGTGCACATCGAGGAGGTCGCCGGCGAAGGGGCGCTGCCACGTCTCCACGCGCGCGTGGAGCTCGCGGTGCGCGCGGACCGCCGGGCCCTGGATGTGGCCCGGGAGGTCCGCGCGGGCGTCGGCGAGGCGCTGCCGGATCACCCGACCGTGGCCGTACTGGTCACCAAGGTGGGCTGACGGCAAGATGGGCTGGCTGACGGCTTATTCGCCGACGCCGGCCAGGTCCCGCAGGCGTCGTGCCTGTGCGGCGCGCTCGGCGGCGCGCTGGTCGTCGTAGGCACGGCCCTGGACGCCCTGGAGCAGCGCCTTGGTCTCGATGAGGGCGTCGCGCGGGGCGGCCAGCAGTGCGGTCGCCAGGTCGCGTACGGCGTCCTCGACCTGGTCGCTGGGCACGGCGATGTTCGCGAGGCCGGTGCTGACGGCTTCCTCGGCCAGGACGGAGCGCCCGGTCGCGCAGATCTCCAGCGCGCGGGCGTAGCCGACGAGACCGACGAGCGGATGCGTGCCGGTCAGGTCGGGCACCAGTCCGAGGCTGGTCTCGCGCATGGCGAACTGCACATCGTCGGCGACGACGCGCAGGTCACAGGCGAGGGCGAGTTGGAACCCGGCCCCGATGGCATGCCCCTGGACGGCGGCGATGGACACGATGTCGCTGCGTCGCCACCAGGTGAAGCCCGCCTGGTACTCGGCGATGGTCCCGTCCAGCACGGCGTCATCACTGTGCGCGAGGTCGATGAACGACGGTTCGCCGTCGAAGCCCTCGGGCGTGAACGCCTGCCGGTCGAGTCCGGCCGAGAAGGACTTGCCCTCGGCACGCAGCACCACGACACGGACGGAGCCCGGCAGCAACCGCCCGGCCTCCGCCAACGCCCGCCAGAGAGCAGGACTTTGAGCGTTGCGCTTGGCCGGGTTGGTCAGCGTCACCGTGGCGATCGCGTCGTCGACGGTGAGCCGTACGCCGTCCTTGTCGAGTACGGGACCGAGGTCCTTGTCGTCCTGTTCGGGCGAAGCCATGGGGCGCCTCCGATGTGTGCGGTCAGCAGAGCAGAGCTAAGTGACTGCACAGTAACCACCCGGTCGGTCAGTCGTCCGACCGGGTGGCCACCATCGAAGCCGATGAGCCACCCGGGGTCAGGCCGAAGCCTTCTTGCCCCGGGTCGCCCCGCCACGCCCACGAAGCGTGACGCCCGACTCACTGAGCATCCGGTGGACGAAGCCATACGAGCGGCCGGTCTCCTCGGCCAGCGCTCGGATGCTCGCACCGGAGTCGTACTTCTTCTTCAGGTCTGCCGCGAGCTTGTCGCGCGCGGCGCCGGTTACCCGGCTGCCCTTCTTCAGAGTCTCGGCCACCCGTGCCTCCTCATGGGAAGTGCGCTCTTGGTCTCCTCATGATCACCCCTCCAAGCGTTCATGGCCACCCATTCGGCAAGGTCCGTAAGACAAGGTTTTGACGACAGGAGTGCGTCCCCACAAGTGGAATGTGGAATTCCTGAGGGTCGTGTCCGTACGGCCGAACGAGTTGTTCCGTGAAGTGCCTGGTCAGAGACGCAGGACGGCCGAGCCCTTGTCGATAAAGGGCTCGGCCGGGAAATCGGTGTACGACACACCTCGGTACGAGGAGATCTCACACAGATGGTGGATCACCGGTGGGCCGAATGATCCATACGCCGTGGATCAAGCATTCGGTCAAGCGGCGCTGACCGTCAGGCGAGCGCGACGAGATCCGCGTAGTCCGCGCCCCACAGGTCCTCGACGCCGTCCGGCAGCAGGATGATGCGCTCCGGCTGGAGCGCCTCCACGGCGCCCTCGTCGTGGGTGACGAGAACGACGGCGCCCTTGTAGGTGCGCAGTGCGCCGAGGATCTCCTCGCGGCTGGCGGGGTCCAGGTTGTTCGTCGGCTCATCCAGGAGGAGGACGTTCGCGGACGACACCACCAGGGTGGCGAGCGCGAGACGGGTCTTCTCGCCGCCGGAGAGGACCCCGGCGGGCTTGTCGACGTCGTCTCCGGAGAACAGGAACGAACCGAGCGTCTTGCGGACCTCGACCAGGTCCAGGTCGGGGGCGGCGGAGCGCATGTTCTCCAGGACCGTGCGCTCCGGGTCGAGGGTCTCGTGCTCCTGCGCGTAGTAGCCGAGCTTGAGGCCGTGGCCCTCGATGACCTCGCCGGTGTCCGGCTTCTCGGCACCGCCGAGGAGCTTCAGGAGGGTCGTCTTGCCGGCGCCGTTCAGGCCGAGGATGACGACGCGCGAACCCTTGTCGATGGCCAGGTCGACGTCGGTGAAGATCTCCAGGGAGCCGTACGACTTGGACAGGCCCTCCGCCATGAGCGGGGTCTTGCCGCAGGGCGAGGGCTCCGGGAAGCGCAGCTTGGCGACCTTGTCGGAGACACGGACCGCGTCCAGCCCGGCGAGCAGCCGGTCGGCGCGCTTGGCCATGTTCTGCGCGGCGACCGTCTTGGTGGCCTTGGCGCGCATCTTGTCGGCCTGCGAGTGCAGGGCGGCGGCCTTCTTCTCGGCGTTCTGCCGCTCGCGCTTGCGGCGCTTCTCGTCGGCCTCGCGCTGCTGCTGGTAGAGCTTCCAGCCCATGTTGTAGTAGTCGATCTGGGAGCGGTTGGCGTCCAGATAGAACACCTTGTTGACGACGGTCTCGACGAGGTCGGTGTCGTGGGAGATCACGATGAAGCCGCCGCGGTACGTCTTCAGGTAGTCGCGCAGCCAGACGATCGAGTCGGCGTCGAGGTGGTTCGTGGGCTCGTCGAGGAGCAGCGTGTCCGCGTCGGAGAACAGGATGCGGGCCAGCTCGATACGGCGGCGCTGACCGCCGGAGAGCGTATGCAGCGGCTGGCCGAGCACGCGGTCGGGCAGGTTCAGCGCGGCGGCGATGGTGGCGGCCTCGGCCTCGGCGGAGTAGCCGCCCTTGGTGAGGAACTCCGTCTCCTGGCGCTCGTACTGGCGCATGGCCTTGTCGCGGGTGGCGCCGCTGCCGTTGGCGATGCGCTGTTCGTTCTCGCGCATCTTGCGGATCAGGGTGTCCAGTCCGCGCGCGGAGAGGATGCGGTCGCTGGCGAGCACGTCCAGGTCGCCGGTGCGGGGGTCCTGCGGGAGGTAGCCGACCTCGCCGGAGCGGGTGACGGTGCCGCCGGCGGGCTGGCCCTCGCCGGCCAGGACCTTGGTCAGGGTGGTCTTGCCGGCGCCGTTGCGCCCGACCAGACCGATGCGGTCGCCCTTGGCGACACGGAAGGTGGCGGACTCGATGAGGACGCGGGCACCGGCGCGCAGCTCGATACCGGAGGCGGAGATCACGGTCAGACTCCAGAGCGGGGTCGTAGGCGGAAGGGGCGGCTGAGGACGTTCCCGCCGTCTAATGCGCGAGGAGAATGGCCATGGGCCAAGTCTAACGGGGCCGTGCAAGCGCTTTTCCTGTGCGCGGCGGGTCATCGCCCTGGGGCGGACGGTCCGGGGTGATCCGGTGCAGGCCGTCCACGGCCATGAGCTGCGCGGTCCGGTGCGGTGCCGGGAGATGAGCACCCCATGCGCGTGACGTACGGCACGCGCGTGCGTGCGCGCTCGGTGAGCGGGGCCGGCGTCGTCCCCCGTTCGGCCCCTCGTCCAACGCCGCGCCGGGAACGGCGGGCGAGGATGACGCCATGCAGTTCGACGACGACGCGAATCTGGACACCTCCGAGGTGCAGGACGTGCGCGGCAGCCGGATTCCCGGTGGCCGGGCGACCGTGGGCGGTGGCCTCGCGGGGCTGATCGCGCTGCTGCTCGGGCTCTTCTTCGGCGTCGGTCCGGACAACCTGGGGTTGTCGTCGGGCAGCGACTCGCCGGTGGCGACCGCGTCCTCGCTGGCCCAGGTGCAGTCGTCCTGCCGTACCGGGCAGGACGCGAACGCCAAGGAGGACTGCCGCATCGTGGCGGTGGTCAACAGCGTGCAGGACTTCTGGACGCAGGAGTTCCGGCGGCGCAGCGGTACGTACACGCGGTCGCCGACGGTCTTCTTCAGCGGGCAGGTCGCCACAGCGTGCGGGACGGCGACCTCGGCGGTGGGGCCGTTCTACTGCCCCGGCGACCGGAAGGTCTATCTGGACCTGGGGTTCTTCGACGAGCTGCGGACGAAGTTCGGCTCCAGTGGCGGGCCGTTCGCGCAGGCGTATGTCGTGGCGCACGAGTACGGGCACCACGTGCAGGACCTGATGGGCACGCTCGGCAGGTCGCAGGACGGGCGGACCGGCGCGAACAGCAACGCGGTGAAGGTGGAACTGCAGGCGGACTGCTACGCCGGGGTCTGGGCGCATCACGCGACCACCACGAAGGACGAGTCGACCGGCCGGCCGTTGATCACCAGCCTCACGGACGCCGACATCCGGGACGGGCTGGACGCGGCGGCGGCCGTGGGCGACGACCGGATCCAGGAGCGGTTCCAGGGCCGGGTGACGCCGGAGAGCTGGACGCACGGGTCGGCCGCGCAGCGGCAGCAGTGGTTCTACCAGGGATACAGGACCGGGGACATGGCGCAGTGCAACACCTTCCGCTGACGGCGGTCGGCAGCCGCGATGTCCGGTTCGCGGGGGCGTTGTCAGTGGCGGGTGCAAGACTCGTCGAAAGCGATCGAAGCAGCGGAAACACCGAGGAACCCGACAACAGCTGACAACACCACGCGCACAACGAAGTGATCGGCATGACAGGCGAGAACAGCGGGCGTCCGAGCATCTACCCGTCCCTGCTGTACGCGGACGCGAAGGCGGCGATCCGGCAGCTCACGGAGGCCTTCGGCTTCACCGAGCTGGCGGTGTACGAGGGCGAGGACGGCTCGGTGATGCACGCGGAGCTGGTGCAGGGCAACGGCGCGGTGATGCTCGGCTCCAAGGGCCGCGGCGGCCGTTTCGACGAGGCGATGAAGAGCGCGGGTCCCGCCGGGGTGTACATCGTCGTGGACGACGTCGACGCCCATCACCGGCGGGCCGTGGAGCACGGCGCGGAGATCCTGATGCCCCCGACGGACCAGGACTACGGATCGCGGGACTACATGGCCCGGGACGCCGAGGGCAACATCTGGAGCTTCGGTACGTACGCTCCGGACATAGGGATCTGACCGCACCTGACCTCGCGCCTAGCTTCCCCCCGTGTGCACCTGGAAGGCCGCTCGGCGTACGGCCTTGGCGAGGGCCGGGTCGGGGTGGGCGGCGGCGAGCGCGACGAGGACCTGCACGGTGCGGGGATGGCCTACGGCGCGGACCTCGTCGAGGAGCATCGGGACGGTCGGCTGGATGGCGGACTCCAGGTGCCGTACCAGCAGCGGGGCCTCCCCGTGGTCGGCGACGGCAGCGGCGGTGTCGACCCACAGCCAGGTGGCCTCGGCGCGGGTGAGCACCTCGTGCGCGTCCTCCGGGTCGATCCCGTCGTGCTCGGCGAGCCACAGCAGGGCGTACGGCCGCAGGGTCGCCTCGTCGACGACGGCGCGGACGTCGGGCTCGGCCGGGGCGCCGACGACGCGCAGCGCCTCGAAGGCGAGGCCGCGCAGCAGGGCGTCCTCGCCGCGGGCGGCGTCGATCAGCTGGCCGACGGCGGTGCCCACGGTGCGGGCGGCGAGCCAGGCGCGGTACTCGGCGCGGGCGGCGTTCGGGCGGAGCTGGGAGCAGCCGCGGAGCATGTCCTCGGCGGACTGCTCGATGTTCCCGGCGGGGCTCTGCGCGGCTACGCAGATCTGCTCCAGCTTGACCCAGACCGCCCAGCTGCCGAGTGGGGTGAGGGTGGCCTGGGCGTCGCCGTAGGTGAGGGCGCCGACGGAGGCGAGGGCGTGCAGGGCCCAGTCGAGGAGGGTGTCGAGAGGAGTGTCGGGGGTGTCGGCGGCCGGGGGCCGCTGGACGGGTTCGGGCTGGGGGCCGTAGGGGATCTCGCAGCGCTCGGTGCGCAGTTCGGTGACCCGTTGGCCGAGGAGGTCGAGGAGCTGTTCGACGGGGACGGGTCCGGCGGACAGCTGGAGGAAGGAGAGCACCTGAGGCATGGCCGAGACGACCTCGGCGACGGCTGAGGGCTCGTGCTCCCGGGGTTCCGGGTGGGCGAGCGACCAGGCGTCGAAGAGGGCGACCCAGCCGCGCAGTACGGCGCTGTCGTCGCGGTCCCAGGCGCGCAGCCGCCAGCCGGGGCGGGCCTCGTCGCCGTGCACCTCGACGAGGCCGGCGAGGCGGGCGGTGTCCCAGTCGGCGCGGACCTGAGCCGGGGTCAGGCCCAGATCCTCGGCCGCGAGTTCGGCGGTCGAGTCGGAGAGGGTGCCCTTGCCGTCGGGGCTCGCGCTGTCACGGCCGGGGCGTAGTGCGGCGTCGGCCCAGTGAGCGACGCGGGCGGCTCCGGCCAGGCCGGAGCGAGCCATTCTGGCCAGTTCCGCGGGGGCCGGTGTGCCCTCCGGAGGGCGGGGTGCGGGGCGGCGCGAGCGCCGCTGGTTCATCGCTCGGGGGGCGGCGGCCAGGGGTCGCGGGCGGACGAGTCGAAGCCTGGAGTCGCGCGGGATACGGGACGTCACGGGTGCAGTCTTCCGGTTGACGGTCCGAAAACCCAAACGGAATGTCACGGCGGGCGACAGGGAGGGCCAAGGCACGGGGTCCCGCGGGCAGCTGGGGACCGGGATCAGGCCAGTGGTACAGGGCTAAACGGAAGGTCGGCGGGGTGTGGCGGGGGTGGGAGTCCGGGGTGGTGAAGGGGGGCGTCCGGTACGGGCCGGTGGATCACATCAGCGGTGTGCGGATCACATCAGGGGTGTCAGGAAGCGGCGCAGGATCTCCTGGTATCCGGCCGGGTCAGCGTTCCACATCGCGCTGTGCGGGGCGTGGGCGACCGGCTGGAGGGTGATCAGGTCCGGGCGCTGGGCGGCGAAGCGGCGGGAGAGGGTCCAGGGGGCCACCGTGTCGTCCGGGCCGTGGAAGATCAGGGTCGGGACCCTGAGCCGGGCCGGATCGGCGGCCTCGGCGATGCGGTCGCCGTGCAGACCGGTGCGGCCCTGGGCGGCGCGGACCGCCAGCGGCAGCAGCGCCCCCGGGGTGTGCCGGGCCGTGGCGAGGGCACGCAGCGTCCTCTCCCAGTGCAGCACCGGCGAGTCCAGCACGAGGCCGGAGACGCGGTCGCGCATCGCGGAGTGGGCGGCGGCGCGCAGCGCCATGGTGGCGCCGGTGGACCAGCCGTACAGGACGACGTGCTCGGCGCCGTAGCGCACGGCGTAGCGGATCGCCGCGTCCAGGTCGCGCCACTCGGTCTCGCCGAGGTGGCCCAGGCCGTCGGGGTTGCGGGGTGCGCCCAGGTCGCCGCGGTAGGCGAGGGCGAGCACCGGGAAGCTGCTGCGGTGCAGGAACTCCATGACGTTCAGGGAGAGTTCGCGAGTGGCCGCGAGGCCGTGCACGGCGATCACCCAGGTGCTCCGCGCCCCGGGGACGAACCACGCGGGCAGGGAGCCGAGTTCGCCGGGGATGTCGATGTCGGCGTGGTCCAGGCCGAGGGCGGCGCTCGGGTTGCCGACGTGGACGTTCGGGGTGAGCCAGACCTTGTCGCCGGGGCGGAGGGTGCCGTGGGTGACACGTTCCAGGCGGCGTACGACGGCGTCGGCGGAGGGCGACGCCGCGTCCACGACGGGCCCGACGACCGCGTGGGAGCCGTCGCCGGCGAGGCCGTAGGTGCCGGGGCGCAGGGACGCGAGGTCCCGGGTGAGCGCGATCTGCCCGGCGGCGGTGGAGTGCACCGTGAGCCGGGGTTCGGTCGGCAGGGGACGTCCGGGCGGCGCCTTCAACGCGGCGTCACTGGCGAACCGCCCGACGGCGACACCGGCGACACCGGCCGCGAGGGCCACGGAGACGGCCGCGGCCGTCGCTTTGACTGTGCGCACGGGTCCAGTGTCCAGGGGGAGGCGGCTACCGGCCAGCCGGAGGGGGCGCGGTGTTGAGCGGGGGGTGCGTCGGGGCGGGGTGGTTCGGTGAGGGTGGGAAGGGCGGTGCCGGTGGTGGTCGGCGCTGCTTGAGTGGCGATGCGGGCGATGGTGAGGGGACTGCGCCGGTCGCGCGGGGCCTTAAAGGGTGACGCGCGGCGGGCCGGCGGCGGAAAGCACCAGGCACCAGGGTGACGTCAGGCCGGCCGGTTGCGCGGGACACGGGGTGATGCGCGGCGGCCGGTGACGCGGATGATGCGAGGCAGCTCGGCGCCGCCGGAAGGGTCCTCGCCGGAAGGTCCTCGCCGGAAGCACACCCCGGAAGGATCCGAAGGAAGCGAGCCGGCGACAGCGCCCACCTAGCCCTAGCCGCGCTCACCCTCGCCACCCGGCCCCCTCACCATGTCACCCCCGCCACCCTCACCCCAGCCAACCTCGCCCCCCTCACCACCGCCACCCTCACCCCAACAACCTCGCCCCTTCACCACCACCTGCACCCCAGACACAGCCGACCTCGCCCTCTCCCTTCCGCCGCCCATACCCGCACCCTCACCCTCGCCGCGCCCTCCCCTCCCCCTCACCTCGCGCGCGTTCTCCCCTCATCCCGCCGCGGACTCACCCCTCAACTCGCCGCGCACTCACCCCTCACCCCGCCGCACGCTCACCCTGCCCATACCCCCGCAACCGCTCCCCCGCCTCCGCCACCTGTTCCCCCGTCAGCAACGTCGGCGACAACCCCGGCACCGACGAAGCCGTCAGCCACAGTCGGCACATCCACTCCAGCTGGGCCGTGCGGTCGAAGGCCTGGTCCAGGGAGTCGCCGTAGGCGATCGTGCCGTGGTTCTGGAGGAGGCAGGCGGAGCGGCCCATCAGGGCCTGGAGCATGTTCTCGGCCAACTCCTCCGTGCCGTACGTCGCATACGGGGCAACCCGGACCGGCCCGCCGAGGGCGCCGGACATGTAGTGGACGGAGGGGAGTTCGGGGACGAGGGTCGAGACGGCCGTCGCGTGGACGGCGTGGGTGTGGACGACGGCGTGGGTGTCGGTGCTGCGGTAGACGGCGAGATGCATGGGGAGTTCGCTCGTCGGGAGCAGGGTGCCGAGGACCTGGCGGCCGTCGAGGTCGACACCGACCGTGTCGGCGGGTGCGAGGCGGTCGTAGGGGACGCCCGACGGTGTGACCAGGACGGTGTCGCCGACGCGCACCGAGACGTTCCCGGAGGTGCCGACGACGAGGCCGTCGGAGACCGTCCGGCGGGCGGTCGCGACGAGCGCGCCCCAGGCATGCGCCTCCTCGGCGCGCACACTCCTCCTCCGTGCCTCCCCCGCAGCTCCCGCACTCTCCCGGGCGCCCCGCCCGTCCCCCTGGTCCCGCCGTTGCTCAGCCATGCCGCGATCCTGCCAGCCGGTGCCCCAACGCACGTTCGGGCGAAGGCACTTTAGGCCGGAAGCCGTGCATCCGAAAGATGACATATGGGCGTTAACCGCCCACTCCAGTCGCTTGGCTGGAGACCGACCGGCATTGACGGATCTTCCAATAACCTCTGGGAGATTTGTCGTGCACGCCGCCATTTCCGGGGGAAACATGGCCCGTGATCGCAAACCGTCCCTGACTCGCACCCACCCTCAATTCCGCTCCCGCGCCCACCTCTCCGCGGCCGCCGTCGCCGCGCTCACCGTCGGCGCAACCACGCTCGCGCTCACCGAGATCCCGGCCGCCGCCACGAGCATCGCCGCGAGCGCGACGAAGGGCCACGACGTGTCCTCGCACCAGAAGAACGTCAACTGGCCCAGCGCGAAGGCGAAGGGCGCCACGTTCGCCTACGTCAAGGCGACCGAGTCGACCACCTACCGGAACCCGTATTTCAGTCAGCAGTACGACGGCGCCCGCAAGGCCGGCATCATCCGCGGCGCGTACCACTTCGCCCTGCCGGACAGATCGTCGGGCGCGAGCCAGGCCGCGTACTTCGTGGCGCACGGCGGCGACTGGAAGGCGGACGGCTGGACGCTGCCGCCCGCGCTGGACATCGAGAACAACCCGTACGACAAGAAGCACGGCTGCTACGGCCTGAGCAAGACCGGGATGGTCAACTGGATCAAGGCCTTCAGCGCCGAGGTGAACCGGGAGACCGGCCGCCGTCCGGTGATCTACACGACCACCCTGTGGTGGAAGACCTGCACGGGCAACAACAGCTCCCTGGCCTCGGCACACGCGCTGTGGATCGCCCGCCACGAGTCGGCGGACGCGGGCTCGCTGCCCGCCGGATGGTCGTACTGGACCTTCTGGCAGTACGACAACAGCGGGAGCCTGCCGGGTGACCAGAATCTCTTCAACGGGACGGTGAGCCAGCTGCGGAAGTTCGCCCGCGGTTACTAGGCAATCCGGCCACCACGGATACCCCCTCAGTTCATCTTCCGTTCATCCAGGTTTCCTACGGTCAACGCGCCAATGACCTCGAACGATTGCCTGGGTAAATGGAAAGCTTCTCGCTGATCCTCGCGATTGTGGTGATCACCGCACTCGCGTTCGATTTCACGAACGGTTTCCACGACACCGCCAACGCGATGGCCACCACCATCTCGACCGGTGCGCTCAAGCCCAAGGTCGCGGTGGCCATGTCGGCCACCCTCAACCTGGTGGGCGCTTTTCTCTCCGTGGAGGTCGCCAACACGATCTCCAAGGGGCTCGTCGATGAGAGCGGCATCCGTCCCGAGGTCATTTTCGCCGCCCTCGTCGGCGCGATCCTCTGGAACCTGGTGACCTGGCTCGTCGGCCTGCCGTCCAGTTCCTCGCACGCCCTGATGGGCGGTCTGATCGGCGCCACCATCGCCTCGGCCGGCACCGGCGCGGTCCACGGCGACGTCCTGGTCACCAAGGTCCTGCTCCCGGCGATAGCCGCCCCGATCGTCGCGGGCATCGCGGCGATGCTCGCCACCCGCTTCTCCTACGCCCTGAGCCGCGACGCGGGCGGCAAGGCCGCCGACAAGGGCTTCCGCGTCGGCCAGATCGCCTCCGCCGGACTGGTCTCGCTGGCCCACGGCACGAACGACGCCCAGAAGACGATGGGCATCATCACCCTGGCCCTGGTCGCCGGCGGCTCCCTCGCCCCCGACTCGGACCCGCCCACCTGGGTCATCCTCTCCGCGGGTCTCGCCATCGCGATGGGCACGTACATCGGCGGCTGGCGCATCATCCGCACCATGGGCAAGGGCCTGACCGACCTCCAGCCGCAGCAGGGCTTCGCCGCCCAGACCAGCGCGGCCGCGGTCATCCTGGCCTCCTCGCACATCGGCTTCTCCCTCTCCACCACGCACGCCGTCTCCGGTTCCGTGATGGGCGCGGGCCTCGGCCGCAAGGGCGGTGTCGTCCGCTGGTCGACCGCGACCCGGATGTTCGTCGCCTGGGGTCTGACGCTGCCGGCCGCCGCGCTGGTCGGCGCGCTCGCCGAGTCCGTGACCGACCTCGGCGACTGGGGCACCGCGCTGGTGGCCGTCTTCCTTGTCGCCTCCAGCACCGGCATCTGGCTGCTCTCCCGCCGCCAGGTCGTCGACGCCTCGAACGTCAACGAGATCGACGAAGCGGCCGGCGTGGTGACCACCGCGATCGCCGCCGTGACCCCGCCGCCCCCGTCGGTCGCCCTCTCCGAGGGTCTGACGGCGACGATCCCGTCCCCGGTCCCGGCCACGAAGGCCGACCCGGCCGCCACCGTCTGAGCCCGCGCCCCAGTCACGAAGGAACGAATCAGCATGCACATCGACTGGGCAGCCCTCGGCTCCGTCTTCGGCGTCAGCCTCGTGGCCACCGTGGCCCTCGTGGCGGTCTTCACCCTTGGCGTCGTCGGCCTCTCCCGCCGCGAACGCGCCACCGCCCAGGGCGACTCCGCGCCCCTCGCCCTGACCGGCGCGTACGCCTGCTTCGCGGCCTGCGCGGCTGCGGTGGCGTACGGGATCTATCTGATCGTGGCCTGACCGGCCCCAAGTTGAACGGCACGTGGGGTGGGGGGGGGGGGGCCCGCCCCCCCCCCCCCCCCCCGGGGCCCCCCCCCCCCCCCCCGGGGGGGGCCCCCCCCCCCCCCCCCCCCCCCGGCCACAGCAACATGTAGGCCCATCCAACAACCAGGTGGACTGC
>NZ_JBICXA010000029.1:0-85994 GCF_043200035.1 Streptomyces sp. NPDC048504 | reverse complement strand
TTTCCCTTTCCGGCGGTTCCGACTCTATCAGATCCTTTCGGGCCTGACTCCCAGTCAGCGGGGCTTGCCTTCCCAGCCCTTGGGCCGTTCCGACGTCTCAAACCTTAGCCGATTCCCCCGGCGGAGTTCCAATCGAGGCCTAGTGACCTGATCGAACAACGGCCGAGCCCAAATCGAATTGAATTCGGGCACGCCGAAATCAATCCCGTTGGGAGATCGTGCGGTTGGTTTGGGGTGCCGCTGTCGCGGCGGAGGTGCTGCCGGAGAACCGTTACGGCTCGGCGGCAACCCGAAGAACTTTACGGATCGAGCAGGGGCGTGTCAAGCGCCCTCTGTCAAGATCTTTTATGGCGAGACCCGCCGAGCGATCGACCGAGGTCGATCGGGGTCAGTCGAGGTCGCTGAGCCGGCCGCCGGCGTCCGGCTGGGCGTGCTCCACCCTGCGCAGCAGGCGGGTCAGGACCTCGCCGAGGGCGGTGCGTTCCTCCTGGGACAGGTCCTGGAGGAGTTCGCCCTCGAAGATCGTCGCCATCCGCATCGCCTCCAGCCACTTGCCGCGGCCCTCGGGCGTCAGCTCCACGATCACGCGGACACGGTTGGACTCGTCCCGCTCCCTGGTGACCAGACCCTCCGCGACCATGCGGTCGATCCGGTGGGTCATCGCGGCCGGCGTGAGGCCGAGGCGCTTGGCGAGGTCGCTCGGGCCCATCCGGTAGGGGGCGCCGGAGAGGACGAGGGCCTTGAGGACCTCCCACTCGGCGTTGCTGAGGCCGAGGTTCGCGGTCTGGCGGCCGTACGCGACGTTCATGCGGCGGTTCAGGCGGCCCAGGGCCGAGACGATCTTCTCGACCTGGGGGTCGAGGTCGTGGAACTCGCGCTGGTAGGCGGCGATCTGCTCATCGAGTGTCGGTTCGCCGAGGGTGCTGGGGGTGTCGCCCATGGGCGTCAGTATGGCACGGGCCTGCTTGGCGTTGAAGTCCTTCTGGGTGTACTGTTTAGCTTCTAACTTTAGCTTCGAAGTCTTCGGCTCTAAGTAGTACCGAGACTGACCAACTCACATGATTGAGGTGAACGTGACCAGGGCGATGGGCGCAGCGATGCGCCGGATCCACGTGGGAAACGCACTCAGCGCGTTCGGGCTCGGCTTCACCGTCCCCTACCTGTACGTCTATGTGGCGCAGGTGCGGGGACTGGGAGCCATGACGGCGGGTCTCGTACTCGCCGTCTTCGCCGTGGCCGCGCTGATCGTGCTGCCGTTCGCCGGGCGAGCCATCGTCCGGCGTGGCCCCCGACCGGTTCTCCTCGTCGCCCAGGTTCTGGCCGCCGTAGGGTCGATGAGTCTGGGCCTGGCGGGGAGTGCGACCGCTGTGTTGCTGTCGGCGGCCGCGCTCGGGGCCGGGCAGGCCGTGATGCAGCCGGCGCTCGCCACGATGATCGTGGACTGTTCTACGGCCGACACGCGCTCGCGTGCCTTTGCCATGCAGTTCTTTCTGCAGAACCTCGGGCTCGGTGTCGGCGGACTCATCGGCGGTCACCTGGTCGACACGACCAGCGCGTCCTCGTTCACGTTGCTCTTCGGGATCGAGTCGGCGATGTTCCTGGTGCTCGCCGGTGTGATGGCGACCGTGCGGATGCCGCACTCGCCGGTCATCGGTGACGCTCCCGCGCAGTCGTCCGCCAAGGGCGCCTGGAAGCAGCTCCTCGGCAACCGGGCCATGGTGCAGCTGAGCGTGCTCGGCTTCGTGCTGTTCTTCGCCTGCTACGGGCAGTTCGAGTCCGGGCTGAGTGCGTACGGGGTCGAGGCCGCCGGAATCTCGACGTCCGCGCTCGGTACGGCGCTGGCCGCGAACACCGCGATGATCGTCGTCGCGCAATTCGCGGTGCTGAAGTTCGTCGAGCGGCGTCGGCGCTCCCGCGTGATCGCGGCCGTAGGAATGATCTGGGCCCTGGCGTGGGTCACGGCCGGGTTCGCGGGGCTCGGGCACGGCAGTCAGGAGATGGCTACGGCTGCCTTCGTGTCGACGTACGCGCTGTTCGGGCTCGGGGAGGCGATGTTGTCGCCGACCGTCGCTCCGCTGGTGGCCGATCTGGCGCCGGAGGGGATGGCCGGGCAGTACAACTCGGCCTTCGCCCTCGTCAAGCAGCTCGCGTTGGCTGTCGGGCCCGCGGTGGGCGGGCCGCTCGGGGCTTCGCTGCCGGGGCCGTATGTCGTGACGTTCTTCTTGTTCTCGCTGGGGATCAGCCTGCTTGCCGTGCGGCTGGGGCGGCAGTTGACCGCTGTGCAGGATCAGCCCTGGCGGGCGAAGGGGAGTCTGGTCGTGGCTCGTGGGAGTGTCGAGCCTGTGGGGGTCGAGGCGTAGGTCAGGCCGGGGCCGTCTTGGGGAGTACGAACTCGCACCAGACGGCCTTGCCTCCGCCCGGGGTGCGGCGGGAGCCCCAGTTCGAGGCGATGGTCGCCACGATCGCGATGCCTCTGCCCGACTCGTCGGCCGGTTCCGCGCGGCGGCGGCGCGGGAGGTGGTCGTCGCCGTCCGTGACCTCCACGATGAGGCGGCGGTCCGTGCGGCGCAGGCGGAGGCGCATGGGCGGGGTGCCGTGCTGGAGGCTGTTGGCGACCAGTTCGCTGGCCGCCAGGACGCCCAGGTCGTGCAGTTCGGTGGGGAAGCGCCAGCTGGTGAGGACCCCGGAGGCGAACGCACGCGCGCGTGGGGCTGCTTCCACTCCGCCGAGCAGCTCCAGGGCCGCGTTGCGGAAGAGGTCGCCGGCCGGGCCGGTGCGGGCCGGGTGCTGGAGGACCAGGACGGCGACGTCGTCGTCGTGGTCCGCGGTGACGCCGAGCGCGCGGACCAGGCGGTCGCAGACCACCTGGGGGGTGCCGGTGGCGCCGGCCAGGGCGCGCTCCAGGGAGGCGATTCCCTCGTCGAGGTCCTCGTCCCGGCGTTCCACCAGGCCGTCCGTGTAGAGGACCGCCGTGGAGCCGGGGCTGAGGGGGATCGAGCCCGAGGAGTGGATCCAGCCGCCGGTGCCGAGCGGGGGGCCGGTGGGTTCGTCGGCGCGCTGGACCGCGCCCGTCTCGTCGCGGACGAGGATCGGGAGGTGGCCGGCCGAGGCGTAGACCAGGCGGCCCTCGTTCGGGTCGAAGATGGCGTACACGCAGGTGGCGATCTGATTCGCGTCGATCTCCGTGGCTAGGCCGTCCAGGAGCTGGAGGACCTCGTGCGGGGGCAGGTCGAGGCGGGCGTACGCGCGGACGGCGGTGCGGAGTTGGCCCATGACCGCTGCCGCCCGGACGCCTCGGCCCATGACGTCGCCGATGACCAGGGCGGTGCGGCCGCCGCCGAGGGTGATCACGTCGTACCAGTCGCCGCCTACCGCCGCCTCGGTGCCGCCGGGCTGGTAGGTGGCGGCGATGCGCAGGTCGTCGGGCTCCTCCAGCTCCTGCGGGAGCAGGGAGCGCTGCAGGGTTACGGCTGTCTCGCGCTGGCGGCGTTCGCTGGCGCGCAGGCGTTCGGCGGCCTCGGCGTGGTCGGTGACGTCGGTGGCGAAGATCAGGACGCCGCCCTCGGCGCTGTCGGCGCTCACCGCGACCGGGGTGCACGTGAACGTGTACGAGCGGCCGCCGGGTGCCTTGCGGGACTTGAGGGTGCGGGGCTTGCCGCTGCGCAGGACCTGGTCCAGGAGCGGGAGCAGGCCGAGCTCGTCCAGCTCGGGGAGGGCCTCGCGGGCCGGTGCGCCCAGGGGGCGGGTGCCGAAGGCGGCTGCGTAGGCGTCGTTGACGTACGCGATGCGCTGGTCGGGGCCGTGCACCAGGGCGACGAGGGCCGGGACGCGGTCGAGGACCTCGCGGACGGGCAGGTCGTCGACGGCGGGGACCGGCGGCGGCTCGTCGGTGAGCTGCTCGGCGCGGGCCGCGGGCACGGAGCCTTCTCCCCGCCGGTCCGGGGTGACCGTGTGGTCGGTCCGCGCTGCGGCGCGGCGCTGCGTTCCGGGGAGCCGGGCGCTCCAGCGCGTGAAGTTCACGAATCCTTGCCTCGTGTCAGGTGTCGTCGGCCCGCTCCGGACCCTGCCGGGGGTCCGGGGGTTGCCCCCGGGAGATGCAGCACAGTGGGGAAAGCCTCTTGGGTGAGAAGGGCGAGCGTGGGCCCGCCCGAAGTCGTGGACCAGTCTGGCAGTGTGACCGACCGGGCCGACATTCGTCAGACGCCTCGGCGGCCGGTGGAGTTCCTCGGTCCGGTCAGTTCGACCCCTTCGGGTCGTGTGGAGGCTTTCCACCGGCCGCGAGTTCGAACTCCGCTCGGGGATGTTCGAGTGAACCGAGAGAGACGATCTCCCGCTTGAAGAGCCCCGCCAGGGTCCATTCGGCGAGCACACGGGCCTTGCGGTTGAAGGTGGGGACCCTGCTCAGGTGGTAGACGCGGTGCATGAACCAGGCAGGGTAGCCCTTCAGCTTCCGTCCGTAGACCTGCGCGACGCCTTTGTGCAGTCCCAGGGAGGCGACCGAGCCGACGTACTTGTGGGCGTACGTCTGAAGGGGCTCGTCGCGCAGGGAGTGCGCGATGTTGTCGCCGAGGATCTTGGCCTGGCGTACGGCGTGCTGGGCGTTGGGGGCGGTCTCGGTGCCGGGTTCGGAGGCGGTGACGTCGGGGACTGCTGCGGCGTCTCCCGCTGCCCACGCGTGCGTGGCGCCCTCGATCGTCAGCTGTGCGGTGCACTTGAGGCGGCCGTGGTTGTTGAGCGGGAGGTCGGTGGCGGCGAGGACGGGGTGGGGTTTCACGCCGGCCGTCCACACGAGCGTGCGGGTCGGGAAGCGCTGGCCGTCGCTGAGGACGGCGACGCGGTCGACGCAGGATTCGAGGCGGGTCTCCAGGAGGACCTGGATGTTGCGGCGGCGCAGCTGGGTGATCGTGTAGGTGCCCATCTCCTCGCCGACCTCGGGGAGGATGCGGTTCGAGGCTTCTACGAGGATCCACTTCAGGTCGTCGGCGTCGACGTTGTGGTAGTAGCGCACGGCGTAGCGGGCCATGTCCTCCAGCTCGCCGAGCGCCTCGACGCCGGCGTAACCGCCTCCTACGAAGACGAAGGTCAGGGCCGCGTCGCGGATCGCGGGGTCGCGCGTGGAGGAGGCGATGTCCATCTGCTCGATGACGTGGTTGCGCAGGCCGATGGCCTCCTCGACGGTCTTGAAGCCGACGCCGTGCTCGGCGAGACCGGGGATGGGGAGGGTGCGCGAGATCGAGCCGGGGGCCAGGACGAGTTCGTCGTACGCCAACTCCTCGGTGCCCGTGCCCTCTTCCTCGGTGGCGAGGGTGCTGAGGGTCGCGGTGCGCTTGCCGTGGTCGATGGCGGTGGCCTCGCCGATGACGACCCGGCATCGGCCGAGGACGCGGCGCAGCGGGACGACGACATGGCGGGGGGAGATCGAACCGGCGGCGGCCTCGGGGAGAAACGGCTGATACGTCATGTAAGGGTCGGGACTGACGACGGTGATCTCGACCTGCCCGCGCTTGATTTCACGTTTCAACTTCTTCTGAAGGCGCAGGGCTGTGTACATCCCGACGTAGCCGCCACCGACAACGAGAATGCGCGCGCGTTCCTTCACCATCCCATGACGCACCCGGCGCTGGAGTTTGTCCACAGCCTCGACAAATTGTGTGACCGGCGACGGAGGTCGCGCACGGGCGCCGAAAGTGCAGTCGTGGAGGGCAGGTTCGCAGGTCAGCGGTGGTGATCAGGGTGGTGCTCGGGGGCGCAATCGGGATGTATGCGACCCGTACTCCGATCGGGGGGCGCTCCGTGCGGAACCTGCCCCTTCTGAATTGACCCCCTCTCAACTATGTTCGTGTGTCGACGGGGTGAAGGGGGATGTGCTCAGCGAGTCCGCGAAGAGCGGGGCTCGCGAACCGGGCTTGTCTCACGATGCTCCGGCTGCCGATGGCGGGGAGTCTCCGGGGGGAGACGTCATTAACCGGGGGAACGTGTATGCATATTCAGGATTCTCATTGGACATCCGCGTCAGCCGTCGCATCCGGCGGCGCGGTCGGAGCGGCGGGGAACGGACGCGGTGACAGTTCGCGGACGACGCCGTTGCGGGTGGACGCACAGCGCAATCTGGAGCACGTGCTGCGGGCGGCGCGTGAGGTCTTCGGCGAGCTGGGGTACGGCGCGCCGATGGAGGACGTGGCGCGACGCGCGCGGGTCGGTGTCGGCACGGTGTACCGGCGCTTCCCGAGCAAGGACGTCCTGGTGCGCCGGATCGCCGAGGAGGAGACCTCCCGGCTGACCGACCAGGCGCGTTCGGCGCTCGGCCAGGAGGACGAGCCGTGGTCGGCGCTGTCGCGCTTCCTGCGGACGTCGGTGGCTTCCGGCGCCGGGCGACTGCTGCCGCCGCAGGTGCTGCGGGTGGGCGTCGCCGACGAGGGCGAGGGCGCCCTGCTGGACGAGGCGCGGGTGCCGCAGCAGCGGATGCAGCCGGGCACGGGTGAACTGCGGCTGGTGCCGGAGGAGTCGGCGGGGTCTCTGGGTTCCGCGGACTACGACGCCGGGGCGACCGCGCTGCTGGAGGTCGTTGGGCAGCTGGTTGATCGGGCGCGGGCTGCGGGGCAGTTGCGGGCGGACGTGTCGGTGTCGGATGTGCTGCTGGTGATCGCCACGGCGGCGCCCTCGTTGCCGGACGCGGCGCAGCAGGCGGCGGCGTCGGCGCGGTTGCTGGACATCCTGCTGGAGGGGTTGCGGTCGCGGCCGTTGTGAGGGCGGCGGGGTGACTCTGCGGTAGGGCGGTAGGGCGGGGTGACGTGGCCGTCGTTGGTTCGGCGCCCGGTGTTGGTGTGGGCGTCTTCTGGGGGCTGCGCCCCCAGACCCCCATCGGCCCTGAAGGGGCCTCGTCCTCAAACGCCGGACGGGCTGATTTTGTGGGCCTGCGCCGAAGAGCTGCCGGACGGGCTGAGTAATGCCCGTCTGCGTTGAGAGACGCCGGACCGGCTGAAGTTGCCGGCCTGCGCCGAAAGGTGCCGGACGGGCTGAATTCGTCGGCCTGCGTCGGCAGGGTGACTCGAATAGGTGACTGTGGGGCGTGGGTGCCGTGCCGCCCGCGCCCCTCGTGATGCCCGGGCGCGTTCCGGGCATTTCGGTCGCCCGCACCAACTCACGTTCCGGGGGCGACAGTTGAGCCTTCCCCGGAGGGGTGAACGCTAGTACTCCGTTGCGGGAAGTCCCCACGGATGAGTGGAAGGTCTGCCCTACGGTGTCCTGAACAAAAGCCAATATGGCACGCTGACCCGGTGTTCCGGACTGGTTGGACTGGCTTGGCAGGCGGCGGGGGCTTTCCGCGATGAGTGTTGACGGGCGGGACGAGTCACTGGATGACGGTGACCCGGAGGCCAGTGGGCTGACCTCACCACAGGTGCCGAGTCAGGGCGGGCCGAGCGGTGTCCCCCAGGGTGGCGATCCCGGCGAGGGCAGTGTCCCGCCGCAGCGCGAGGGCAGTGTCCTGCCGCCGCTGCCGCCGTCGGAGCTGCCGGCGGCCGACGCCGCGCTGATCGAGCGGATGCGCGCCGGTGACGACACGGCGTACGAGGAGCTGTACCGGCGCCACGCGGACGCCGTGCGCCGGTACGCCCGCACCTGCTGCCGGGACGGGCACACCGCCGACGACCTGACCGCCGAGGTCTTCGCCCGCATGCTCCAGGCGGTGCGCGGCGGCTCCGGGCCCGAGCACGCCGTACGCGCCTATCTGCTGACCTCCGTCCGGCGCGTCGCCGCGAACTGGACGAAGTCGGCGAAGCGGGAGCAGCTCGTCGACGACTTCGCGGTGTTCGCCGCGCAGTCCGCGCGGGTGTCGGAAGTGTCGGACGACACTGCATCCATTAGCTCCTTCGGAGCGGGTATCGACCTGGGCGCCGACGTCCGGGCCATGCACGTGGCCGAGCAGTCGATGGCGATGCAGGCCTTCCGGTCGCTGCCCGAGCGGTGGCAGGCCGTGCTGTGGCACACCGAGGTCGAGGACGAGTCGCCGAGCGAGGTCGCCACGCTCTTCGGGCTCGACGCCAACGGCACGCGCGTGCTGGCCAGTCGGGCCCGCGAGGGGCTCAAGCAGGCCTATCTCCAGGCCCACGTCAGTGCCACCCTCACCGACGACGAGGAGTGCGCGCGCTACGCCGACCAGCTCGGCACCTACGCCCGCCGCCGGCTGCGCACGCGTGCCGAACGGGGGCTGCGCAAGCACCTGGAGGAGTGCGCCAAGTGCCGGCTGGCCGCGCTGCAGATCGAGGAGGTCGCCAGCGGTATCCCGGCGGTCGTCCCGATCGCGGTCATCGGCTGGTTCGGCGCCGCCGGGTACGCGAAGGCGGTCGCGCTCATCGCGGGCGGTGCGGGAGCGGGTGCGGCCGGTGCCGCGGGCGCCGCGGCGGCTGCGGGCGGGAGTTCGTCCGGCGGGGCGGGTGCCGGGGGCGCGGCGGCCTCCGAGGGCCTGGGAGCGCCGGTGAAGGCGGGCATCGCGGCCGGTGTGGTCGCCACGGCGGCAGCGGCGGCGATCGCCCTCGCGCTGGCCGGCGGCACCCACACCCCCGCGAAGAAACCCGAGGCGAAACCGGCGCCCTCGTCCTCCCCCGTCGCGAAGCCCGAGTCGACGCCCCCGACGCCCCCGAAGAAGCAACCGGCCCCGGAACCAGCGGTGTTGAAGCCCGAGCCGACACCCACTCCGACCCCGACACCCAAGCCCACACCCCGGGCGAAGCCCACACCGACGCCCAAGCCCACCCCGACTCCGAGGCCGACCCCCAGACCCACGCCGACCCCCACTCCCACCCCGACCCCGACGCCCCCACCCGCGCCGACGATCTTCCAGGTCAGCGAACTCTCGTACAACGTCAACGGCGACGGCACCGCGCCGGAGATCCAACTCGGCGAGAGCAGCTGGGTGTGGCAGCGCTACGGCGTCTCGATCGGCGGCACTCGGTACGCGCACGGGGCCACTGTGCACGGCCGCTCCTCCGTCACCATCGACCTCAACCGCCAGTGCGTCTCCTACGACGCGACGGTCGGCGTCGACGACATGATGCTGGGGATCGGCAAGGTGTACTTCTCGGTGTACGCCGACGGGGTCCGGCTGTGGCGGTCCGGGGAGATCGACGGCGGGGATCCGGCGGTGCCGGTGCATGTGAATATCGCCGGGCGCAAGACCGTACGGCTCGTGGTCGAACCGCGCAGTTCCTTCGACAACCTGGCGCTGGCGGACTGGGCGGAGTCCAAGTTCACCTGCCAGTAGGAGGGTTCACCTGCCAGTAGGAGGTCACGGCGGGGCTGGCAGCTCCGCCAGGACCTCGTCCAGGGTGAGGGTCTCGCCGCGGGCGCGTTCGGCGGCGTAGCGCTCGGCGCCCAGGGCGGTTCGGGCGGTGGCCTCGGTGTGCTCGACGTGGGCGCGCTCCGGCATGGAGCGCGGGTGGCCGCCGCGCCGATGGCCGCCCGCGGCCAACAGCCGTACCGCGCGCGGGAGTTCGCCGAGTTCGGCGGAGAGCAGCGCCGTCTGGTCCACCAGCATCGCGATCAGCGCGTCGGCGCAGTTCTGGTCGACGGCCTCGCGCAGGGTGGCGGTCATCAGCTCAAGGCCGCGCTCCGGGCCGGACTCGGCGGCGGTGACCAAGGCGGCGACCGCGTTCAGGCCGGCCTTGAACTGTGGTGGGGGCGTGCCCTTCTGGCTCTCCGTCGTGGCCAGGTCGCTCAACTCCCGCGCGCGGGCGACCTGTCCGTCCTCCAGGGCGATGTGCGCGCGCAGCATCAGGACGAAGGTGCGGGCGTCCGCCACGCCGTGCCGGTCGGACTCCTCGGTCGCCCGGTCCAGGCCGGCCAGCGCGCTGTCGCGGTCTCCCTCGCGGAAGGCGAGTTCGGCGAGGCGGGCGATGAGGAACGGGGCCTCGGTGTTGGCACCGACCTCGTAGGCGAGCGCCAGCGCCTCCTCGTACTCCGTCCTCGCCTCCTCGAAGCGGCCGCGGACCATGGCGGCCTCGCCGAACGCGCTGGACACCTGGGCGAGCACCCAGCGGTCGCCGACGCGCCGGCAGAGCACCTTCAGCGCCTTCAGGTCCTCGTCGATGCCCGCCATGCCGCCCGGTGAGTCGACGAGGAGATGCGTGCGGAACATCAGCATGACGGCGTTCTCCCAGTCGCCGCCGTGGGCACGGACGTTGACGACCGCCGCCTCCATGGCGGGCCGGATGTCCATCGACTCGGTGAGGAAGTAGGCGGTGAGCGGCCAGATGAGCCCCGGCATACGGGCAGACCGCGGGCCGCCGGCGGCGAAGTAGGCCTGGATCAGCTGGATGTACTGCCGCATGCGCTCGTCCAGCAGGCCGTCCGCCGTCCGGCCCAGGATCTCGGACTCGGCCCTGAGGAAGAGATCCAGCAGCCGGAGGTCCATCCGCCGGGCGTGCAGGGGGTGCCGGGCATCCGCCTCCGGGTCCGCGACGTAGGCCTCGAACGGGTCCTGGGCGGGCCCGTCCGGTGTGGTCAGGGTGAGGACGCGGATCACCCATTCCGAGCCCTCGGTGCGGTAGTTGCGCAGCCACCAGAACCAGCCGACGGCGAGGACCAGGGCGCCCGCCTCCGCCTCGTCGCGCGCGGCGACGGAGCGGGCGAGGGCCGCCCGAATGTTGTCGAGCTCGGTCTCCAGGCGGGCTATCCACGGGAGTTGGTCGCCGGAGCGGAGGAGCGGCTCGGCCTCCTCGACGAGGGCGCGGACCCACACGCGGTGCCTGCGCTCGGCGGCGGCGCGCAGGTCGGGGGTCTCGGCGGCGCGCTCCACGGCGTACTCGTGGATGGTCTCCAGCATGCGGTAGCGCATGCCGCCGTCCGTGTCGCCCGGGGTGGCCACGATCAGGGACTTGTCGACCAGGGAGCCGATGAGATGGGCCGCGGGGCCGGTGCACACGGCCTCGGCCGCCGCGAGGTCCCAGCCGCCGGCGAACACGGAGACCTCGCGCAGCACCGTCCGCTCCGGCTCGTCGAGCAGTTCCCAGGACCAGTCGACGACGGCACGGAGGGTCTGCTGGCGGGGCAGGACCGTGCGGCTGCCGGAGGTGAGGAGGCGGAAGCGGTCGTCGAGGCGGTCGGCGATCTGGCGCGGGGTGAGCAACCGGAGCCGGGCGGCGGCCAGTTCGATGGCCAGGGGCAGGCCGTCGAGGCGGCGGCAGATCTCCGCGACCGCCTCCGTGTCCTGGAGCACGGCCTGCGCGTCGGGGCGGACGATGGCGGCGCGCTCGGTGAACAGGCGGTGCGCCTGGTCGGGGACCAGGGGTTCGACCGGGCGCACGGACTCGCCGGGGACGCCCAGGGGTTCACGGCTGGTGGCGAGGATCGTGAGCCCCGGGCAGCGGGTCAGGAGCGTTTCGGCGAGGTCGGCCACCGCGCCGATGACATGTTCGCAGTTGTCAAGGATCAGGAGTCGGCCGCGCGAGGCGCAGTACTCCACCAGCAGGGCGACCGGGTCGTCCTGCGTGGTCATCAACTCGGTGGTCAGCAGGGCGGTCTCGCGCAGACCGAGGGCACTGACCACCGCGCCCGGCACCGCCTCCGGCCGGTCGAGCCGGGCCAGCTCGACGAGCCACGCCTGCGGGAGCCCGGCGGCGGCTTCCTCGGCGAGACGGGTCTTTCCGGAGCCGCCCGGTCCGGTGAGCGTGACCAGGCGGGCCCTGTGCATTTCGGAACGGATGGCGGCGATCTCGGGTTCCCGGCCCACGAAAGAGGTAAGCCGTGGACGCAGGTTGCCGTCGCGTTCGGGACGTCCCGGCGCCGGGGTCGTCGTACTCGCGGGCGCCGTAGACGTGAGCAACTCCCCGTGCAGCGCGCGGAGTTCGGGCCCCGGGTCGGTGCCGAGCCCCTCGGCGAGTGCGCGCCGGGCCGCCTCGTACGCGGCGAGTGCGTCGGCCCCGCGGCCGCAGGCGCGCAGGGCGCGGATGAGGAGGGCGTGCAGCGGCTCGTCGTAGGGATGCGCCGCGGTCAGTTCCTTCAGTTCCGGTACGACGTCGGCGGCGCGGCCGAGCAGCAGGTCTGCCTCGGCCCGCGCGCGGGTGGCCTCCTGGCGCAGCGCGTCCGGGCGGGCGGCGGCGGACCGGTCCGGGAGGTCGGCGAGCGCGGGTCCGCGCCAGAGGGCTAGCGCCTCGGAAAGGTCGCGGGCGGCGGTGGTCGCGTCGCCCCGGTCGAGGGCGGCCGTACCCCTGCGTGTGAGGTGTTCGAAGACGAACAGGTCCACGTCGTCCCGGGTCGCCGCGAGGCGGTAGCCGCCGGGGTCGGAGGCGATCGCGTCCTTGCCGAGGGTGCGGCGGAGGCGGCCGACCAGTGCCTGGAGGGCGGCCGGGGCGTCCTGGGGAGGCTCGTCCGCCCACACCTCCTCGATCAGGGTGCCGAAAGGGACGATCCGGCCCGGGTGCAGGGCGAGCGCAGCGAGCAGGGCACGGAGGCGCGCACCGCCGAGGGGTACGCCGGTGCCGTGTTCGTCCTCCGCCCGGGTGCTGCCCAGGATTTTGTACCGCACCGGGTCATTGTCGCTGGGTGGGTGGGGTGAGGGCACGGGGTTTCGCGGCGGGGCGGATGGATGGGGTGTTTGAAGGGGCTGGATGGGGCGGTTCGGGGTGTGCACGGCGTCGACGGGCGATTGGAGCCCCGGGGATCCTGAACCGGCGGATAGGTTGTTCGTCGTCTGCGGCTGCGTCGTGGCTGGTCGCGCCCACGCGGCGGAGCCGCATATCGATACAGCCCCGCGCCCCTTGAGGGCGCTCTCGTTGCCCGGAGTGCGTGCGACGGCGGACGACTCAAGCCCCCGGAACCCCGCTCACACCGCCCCCGCTCAGCCCCCGGAGGCCAACGCCCCCCGTTGCGGCCTGATCCCCTCCGGTACCGCACGCGCGCGTGCGGGCGTTCCCGTCCAGCAAGTCCCCCGGCGCGCCAGCAATCGCCCGAGCCACAGTTCCAGCGACACCAGATCCGCGAGCCCGTCCAAGGGCAACGGCTCGCCCTGGGCCGCCGCGCGCAGTGCCTTGCGGACGACGCGTGCTTCCACCAGGCCCGCCTGCGCGAGCAACGGCGTGGCGAAGAGGTCCATCAGGGGGTCCGCGGCGACCCGGAGGCCCTTGCGGGCGGCGGCTGCCGCCGAGGCGTGGGAGGGGGCGCCCCAGCCGGGCGGGAGGTCGCCGACGCCGGCGCCCTCCAGGACCGTGCGCAGGATCGCCGCGCGGGCGCCCGGCTGGACCCGTAGCGCCTCGGGGAGGGAGCGGCAGGCGCGGACGACCTGGTTGTCGAGGAAGGGGGTGTGCAGGCGCTGGGAGCGGATCTCGGCGGCCTGTTCCAGGACGCGGAGGTCGTTGGCGTGGCGGGCGAGGGCGGCACGCGCGCGGAAGTCGCCGGGGCGCTGGCCCGGGCCGCTGCCCTGACGGCTGGGCGCGCTCTGCAGGCGAACCGATACTTCAGCCAGGGCCTCACCGGTCAGCCAGCGTGCGGCGGGCCCCGGTCTGGCCCAGGTGAGCGCGGCGAGGGAGGCACCGACGGCGCCTCCGGGCTCGTCGAAGCGCTGGTTCATCAACCGGTCGGCGAGGACTTCGAGTCCCGCGCCGTAGGGCGTGCGGGCGAGGCGGCGGGCCGCGCCGTAGACGCGCCCCGGGACCATCACCGAACCGTCCGCCTTCGCCAACGCGGCCACCGGGCGCACCAGATGGCGCCGCTTGCGGTCCATCAGGAGGTCGGCGAGGCGGGCCGGGTGCGCGTCCAGGACCTGGCGGGCGCCGTATCCGGTGAAGTGGTCGGCGCTGCCCGCGGCGAGCCGGGCGCGGTGGCGGGCGGCGACGATCAGGGAGGGGCCGGGTTCGTCGGTGAGGGGGCCGTCGAGTTCGGCGTACGGCAGGACGTCCTCGTCGCCGGTCACCACTACGTGGTGCAGACGCGGGTTGGCCGCGAGGGTGCCCGCGCGCTCCACCTCGGACTCGCGCCCGGGGACGGCGAGATCGTTGAACGTGACGGCGAGGAGCCGCTCACCCGCGCCGGTGCCGTGCCCGAGGACCGTGCCCGGCGCCCCCGGCAGCCCGGCGGCGAGCAGGGCGAGTGTCCCGGAGGCGGGCCCCCCGGAGAGGTCGGCCCCGATCCCGGGAACGGGCATCCCGCGCGCGGCACGCCGTTCCGCGGGCCCCATGCCGGGGACGGGCCCCGGGTCTATGTCGGGGACGTGCCGGGGTGCGGAGAGCCGGGCGCGCACGGCGTCGACGAGCGCGTCCCGTACGGCGTCCACCGCGCTGTCCGGGTCGACGGCCGCCGCCGCGACCGCGAGGGAGGCGACCGGCTCGTACCCGGCGATCTCGCGCGCCCCGGCGCGCAGCACCAGCGCATGCCCCGGCGGAATGCGCCGCACCCCGTCGTACGGCGTCGAGTCGTGCAGCGCGGCGGGGACGTCCGGGGCGGCGAGCAGCGCGGCGAGGTGGCCGAAGTCGAGGTTGGCCTCGATGAGGTCGGCGAGCGGGAGCGCGGCCGTGGAGTACGCCGTACCGCCGGCCCAGGGGGTGTAGAACACCGGCTTGGCGCCCGCGAGATCACCGCAGACCATGGTGCGGCGGCCGACCTTGACGACCGCCGTGTAACTGCCCGACCAGGCCGTCAGATGCCGAAGTGCCCCTCCGCGCGCGGAGAACAGGCTCAGGCGCAGCTCCTCGTCGGAGGCGCCGCAGGTGCCGAGGACCGCGATCCGCGTCTCCGCGTCGACCTTCACGACCCGTACTTCGTCGGGCCGCCAGTCGCCGACCGCCCACAGCGGATCCGGGTCGCCCCACAGGAGTTGGGACCCGACCGGGTGGACCGTCTCACCGTCGAACCCGGTGGCCCCCGCTGAACCGATCGCGGCGGCTCCAGCGGCGGTACTGCTCCATCCCACCAACCACCGCATCGACGCCTCCACAGGCTGTGGACAACCAGTGCACCGCACGAACTGGGCACCATGCTGCCATGAAGGACGCCTTCCGGAGGGCCGGAGAAGCCGCTTGAGATCGCGTGAAGACGCCCTGGACGAGGGACAACCGGACAAGGGAGACCCTACGTCCGCGACGCGAATGCGCCCCCGATACGCTCCCCCAAAACACCTAACGCGCCCTCAACTCCCATGGTAGGAGCGGTATTCGGCATCGGGAGGCAGGGGCGGTTTTCGGCCAAATCGGCGATACAGGGACAGGCTTGCGCACGCTCCGTACATGCCGTGCGCACCGCTTCGCACCGCGCACAGTCCGGGAGGCGGAGTACGCCTCCCGGACCGGTCCGCCGCCCGCGGGGATGTAGGCGGCGGTGTCCCCCAGCCCACTGGATCCAGTACAGCGGGCCGACCCACGCACGATCCATGGAACCGCTCCCTTGATGGCCGGAGAAGAGCGCACACACGGGCGCACGGCCACACGACGGGGGCACGTCGCAACCCTGCGTGCAAACCCCGCACTCGCGTACGGACCACAATCCCGCCAACCGGAACAATGCCCCTTAACGCTTGGGATGCGGCGAACTACGCTGGGTTTACGAATGCCGGGTGGTTATGCCAGCGCGGCAGCCGTCTGTGTCGAGGGGTGGCGCATGTCCAGGGAGCAACGCGGGCCGAACGAAAAACTCGGCACCGTTCTCGCCCTCGCGGGAATCAGCAACGCAGGACTCGCGCGTCGCGTCAACGATCTTGGCGCTCAACGCGGGTTGACACTTCGCTACGACAAGACGTCGGTGGCGCGCTGGGTGTCGAAGGGAATGGTGCCCCAGGGCGCCGCCCCACACCTCATCGCGGCCGCCATCGGCCAGAAGCTCGGCCGCCCGGTGCCGCTCCACGAGATCGGCCTGGCGGACGCGGATCCCGCACCGGAAGTGGGCCTCGCCTTTCCCCGGGACGTCGGCCAAGCCGTGCGTTCCGCAACGGAGTTGTACCGGCTCGACCTCGCCGGCCGCCGGGCAGGTTCCGGCGGTATCTGGCAGTCCCTCGCCGGGTCGTTCGCAGTCAGCGCATACGCAACGCCCGCCTCACGCTGGCTGATAACCCCGGCCGACAGTTCGGTGGCACGGGAGGCGAACTCCGCGGAGAGCTCCGGGACACCGCTCAAAGTCGGCCACAGCGACGTGCAGAAACTGCGGGAGGCCGCGGAGGACGCCAGGCGCTGGGACTCCAAGTACGGGGGCGGCGACTGGCGTTCGTCGATGGTGCCGGAGTGTCTGCGGGTGGAGGCGGCACCGCTGCTGCTCGGCTCGTACTCCGACGAGGTCGGCAGAGCGCTCTTCGGGGCGAGCGCCGAACTCACCCGCCTCGCCGGGTGGATGGCCTTCGACACCGGGCAACAGGAGGCGGCTCAGCGGTACTACATCCAGGCGCTGCGGCTCGCCCGCGCGGCGGCGGATGTGCCGTTGGGCGGCTATGTGCTGGCGTCGATGTCGTTGCAGGCGACCTACCGGGGCTTCGGCGACGAGGGCGTCGACCTCGCGCAGGCGGCTCTGGAGCGGAACCGGGGGCTTGCCACCGCCCGCACCATGAGCTTCTTCCGGCTTGTCGAGGCGCGGTCCCATGCGAAGGCGGGGGACGCGCAGGCGGCCGGGGCTGCCCTGAAGGCTGCCGAGGGGTGGCTTGAGCGGTCCCGGGAGGGTGACAACGATCCGTCCTGGCTCGGGTTCTACGGCTACGACCGGTTCGCCGCGGACGCGGCCGAGTGCTACCGGGACTTGAAGGCGCCTCGTCAGGTCCGACGGTTCACTGAGCAGGCGTTGTCGAAGCCGACGGAGGAGTTCGTGCGGTCGCATGGGCTTCGGCTGGTCGTCTCCGCGGTGGCCGAGCTTGAGTCGGGAAATCTTGATGCGGCGTGTGAGCAAGGGGTTCGGGCGGTTGAGGTTGCGGGGCGGATCTCTTCGGCGCGTACGACCGAGTACGTGAAGGATCTTTTGCACCGGTTGGAGCCGTATGGGGATGAGCCGCGGGTTGTTGAGCTGCGGGAGCGGGCTCGGCCGTTGTTGATGGCGCCCGCCTAGTCGTCTGCGTGGCTTGGGTTGTCTTGCGAGTGCCGGTTCGTTGTGGCTTGTCGCGCAGTTCCCCGCGCCCCTGGCGGCGTGTAGCCCTCCCGGCGTTTGAAGTGACTGTCAGTGGTGCAGTGCACTATCGAATGCGGGAGGTGGTGCACGTGCGAGCGGTTGGCTACGACTGTGACGTGCTGGTGGTCGGGGGCGGGATCGTCGGGCTGTCGACCGCGTACGCGATCAGCCGTGCCTCGCCCGGCACCCGCGTCACCGTTCTGGAGAAGGAGGCCGGACCCGCTCGGCACCAGACAGGGCGCAACAGCGGGGTGATCCACAGCGGGATCTACTACCGACCGGGATCGCTGAAGGCACGGTATGCCGTGCGCGGGGCTGCCGAGATGGTCAAGTTCTGTGCGGAGTACGGCGTTCCGCATGCCGTCACCGGGAAGCTGATCGTCGCCACGGAGCGGGCCGAGCTGCCTCGCCTGCACGCGCTCGTGCAGCGCGGGCGGGAGAACGGGATTCCGGTCCGGGAGTTGGGCGCCGCCCAGATCGCGGAGTACGAACCGGAGGTGCGCGGCCTCGCCGCCATACACGTCGGGACCACGGGGATCTGCGACTACAGCGCGGTCGCCCGCCACCTCGCCGAGGCCTCCGGCGCGGAGATCCGCTACGGCGCGCGGGTCGCCCACATCGACCGGCGCCCGGAGCGCGGAGTCGCCGTCCGTACGGTGACCGCGACCGGCGGTGACGTCGTCCGCGCCCGCGTGCTGGTGAACTGCGCCGGCCTGCACTGCGACGAGGTGGCCCGCCTCACCGGCGACGACCCGGAGATGCGGATCGTCCCGTTCCGCGGCGAGTACTACACCCTCACCCGCCCCGAACTGGTCCGTGGCCTGGTCTACCCGGTCCCCGACCCCACCTTCCCGTTCCTCGGCGTCCACCTCACCCGCGGCATCGACGGCAGCGTCCACCTCGGCCCGAACGCGGTCCCGGCCCTGGCCCGCGAGGGCTACGACTGGGGCGTCGTACGGCCCCGGGAGGTCGCCGCGACAGCGACCTGGCCCGGCGCCTGGCACATGGCCCGACAGCACTGGCGCTACGGGGTGGGGGAACTCCGGCGGTCCATCTCCAAGACCGCGTTCACGGGAGCCGTACAGCGCCTCCTCCCGGCAGTGACCCCGGACGACCTGACCCCATCACCGGCCGGCGTCCGCGCCCAGGCGGTCCTGCGGGACGGCACCCTGGTCGACGACTTCCTGATCAAGGAGGGCCCCCGAGCCGTGCATGTGCTGAACGCCCCAAGCCCAGCGGCAACCGCCTCCCTCCCCATCGGCAGAGAGGTGGCCAGACGAGCACTGGCCGTACTGGGCCGGGAGAAACGCCTCCCGCTCAAGACCCCGGGAAGGGCAACCCCCTAGGGGCGCGGGGAACTGCGCGACCAGCCACAACACACCCGCACTCGCACGACAACACAAGCCAGGCAGACGCTCAGGAGCACGCCCCGTAAAATCAACGCATTGTGTCTGACACCGCCAACACCCCCGCCACCCCCACCGAGCCCGCACACCGCACCCGGCCCAAGGGCGAACCCCGTTTCCCCGGCGGGCCGACCCCCGACCCCGCCGGCTCCCACTACGAACGCCGCATCCGAAGCTTCCAGCCCCGCAGAAGCCGGGTGACAGCCGGCCAGGCAGACTCCCTGGAACGCCTGTGGCCCACGTGGGGCCTGGACATCGACGGCCGACGGAACCTCGATCTCGCCGAGCTGTTCGGGAACGACAACCCGGTCGTCCTGGAGATCGGCTTCGGCATGGGTGAGGCCACCGCACAGATGGCCGCCGCGGACCCCGCGACGAACATCCTCGCCGCCGACGTGCACACCCCGGGCCAGGGCAACCTCCTCGGCCTCGCCGAGCACCACGGCCTGTCCAACATCCGGGTCGCCAACGGGGACGCGATCATCCTGCTGCGCGAGATGCTCGCCCCGGACGCGCTCGACGGCCTGCGCGTGTACTTCCCGGACCCCTGGCCCAAGAAGCGGCACCACAAGCGGCGGCTGATCCAGCCGGAGTTCCTGACCCTCGCCGCGACCCGCCTCAAGCCCGGCGCGACCGTGCACTGCGCGACGGACTGGGAGCCGTACGCGGAGCAGATGCTCGAAGTGCTCGACGCGCACCCGGACTTCGAGAACAGCCAACCTGACGGCGGTTTTGCGCCCCGTCCGGAGTTCCGGCCGCTGACCCGTTTCGAGGGCCAGGGACTGGACAAGGGACATGTCGTGAACGATCTGCTCTTCCGTCGCGTACCCCACGACGACCGGACGACGACCAGCACTGACGACCAGCGCTGACGCCAGGCTCCCTCGCGGGCCGTGCCCTTACCTCGTTAGGGTCGATGCCGTGGCCACCTTTCCGCCGTACCCGCCACACCCCGGCCACCCCGCCGGTGGTGTGCCCGGGCACGGGCCGCGGGTGCGCTGGTGGCAGCGGAACTGGGTCCGCTACGGCGCGCTGATCGCCCTGCTCACGCTCTCCGGGCTGGTCATCCTCGCGCTGGTGCGTCAACAGACCGGTACGGAAGGGTTCTTGGTCGGCCTCGGGCTCGCCGTACTACCCGTACCCCTCCTCGTCGCCGCCTTCCGCTGGCTGGACCGCGTCGACCCCGGGCCCTGGCGGAACCTGCTCTTCTCCTTCGCGTGGGGTGCCTGCGCCGCGGCGCTCATAGCGATCGTCGCCAACAGCTTCGCGACGAGATGGATAGCGACCACGACCGCGGACCCGACCAGCGCGGACACCCTCGGGGCCACCGTCATAGCCCCGATCGTCGAGGAGTCGGCGAAGGCCGCCGCCGTACTTCTCGTCTTCCTGTTCCGCAGACGGGACTTCACCGGGATCGTCGACGGGGTGGTGATAGCCGGGGTCACCGCCACCGGCTTCGCGTTCACCGAGAACATCCTCTACCTCGGCACCGCCTTCGGCACCGACCAGCTCACCGGCGACCGCGGCTTCACCTCCGTCACCGCGGCGACCTTCTTCGTGCGCATCGTCATGTCCCCCTTCGCGCACCCCCTGTTCACCGTCCTCACCGGCATCGGCTTCGGCATCGCCGCCGTCTCCCCCGACCGGCAGCACATCCGACGCGTCCTGGTCCCCCTGACCGGCCTGCTCCTCGCGATGGGCATGCACGCGATCTGGAACGGCTCCTCCACCTTCGGCCAGTACGGCTTCTTCGAGGTCTACGGCGTCTTCATGGTCCCCATGTTCGGCCTGCTGACCTGGCTCGCGGTCTGGACCCGGCAACGCGAACTGCGCACCGTGCGCGAGGAGTTGCCCGCCTACGTCTACGCGGGCTGGCTGACCCCGGCCGAACCGTTCGTGCTCGGCTCGATGAAGGCACGGCGCCTGGCCCGCGAGTACGCCCGCCACCACCTCGGCCGGCAGGCGGCCCGCTCGGTATCCCAGTACGAGGCGTACGCGACCTCCCTGGCGTTCCTGCGGCACCGGGCCACGCGAGGCCGCGCCGGCGCCGACTTCGTCGTACGGGAAAGGGAGTTGCTGCACGAGCTGTGGCTGCGCCGGGAGGTGGCGCGGCCCGCGCTGGACTACGCGGCGCGGCGGACGGCGCCGCCGGTACCCGTGGTGGTGCCGCCGTGGCCGCCGGTGTACGGGTCGTACGGGAGTCCCCTGTACAACCCGTACCGGTCATAGCTCCAAGGACATCTACGCCGACGCCTGCGTGAGGCGGGCGATCTCCGCCTCCGTCAGCTCCAGTTCCGCCACGCCGAGCAGCGCGGGGAGTTGCTCGACCGTGCGGGCGGAGGCGATCGGGGCCGCGACCGTGGGCTGCGCGGCGAGCCAGGCGAGGGCCACCGTGGCGACCGGGGCGTCGTGGGCCTGGGCGACCTCGTCCAGGGCGGTGAGGACGTTCTGGCCGCGCTCCGACTTGAGGTACTCCGCCGCGCGCCCGGCCCTCGGGCTGTCGACCGTCGTACCGGGGCGGTACTTGCCGGTGAGGAAGCCGGCCGCCAGCGAGAAGTACGGGAGGGCCGACAGTCCGCCGCGTTCGGCGACGTCCCGCAGCTCGCCCTCGTAGGTGTCGCGGGAGACGAGGTTGTAGTGGGGCTGGATGGCGACATAGCGCGCCAGGCCCTCGCGGTCGGAGAAGTCCAGGGACGCCTGGAGGCGCTCGGGGGAGATGTTGGAGGCGGCGATGTGCCGCACCTTGCCCGCCTTGACCAGTTCGTCGAGCGTGCCGACGATCTCCTCGACCGGCACGTCCTCCTTGTCGAAGTGCGGGTAGTACAGGTCGATGTAGTCGGTGCCCAGGCGGCGCAGCGAGGCGTCGGCGGCGGCCTTGATGTTGGCGGCGGACAGGCCGGGGTAGTCGGGGTGCTGGCTGACCTTGGTGGCGATGACGACGCCGGCACGGTTGCCGCGGGCCTTGAGCCACTTGCCGATGACGGTCTCGGACTCGCCGCCCTGGTTGCCCGGCGCGAACGCCGAGTAGGAGTCGGCGGTGTCGACGAAGTTGCC
Organism: Streptomyces sp. NPDC048504; assembly: GCF_043200035.1. Lineage (NCBI taxonomy): Bacteria > Bacillati > Actinomycetota > Actinomycetes > Kitasatosporales > Streptomycetaceae > Streptomyces > Streptomyces sp. NPDC048504. The sequence continues at coordinate 64,464 of NZ_JBICXA010000029.1, read as the reverse complement.
GCCGGCGGCCGCATACGCGTCGAGCACGGCGAAGGAGGCCGCCTCGTCGGCGGTCCAGCCGAACACGTTGCCGCCGAGGTTCAGCGGGAAGATCTCCAGGTCGGACCGGCCCAGCTTGCGAAGAGAAGTCATGCTTCACCTCAACCGCCGGACCGGAACCGGATATTCCAGACGATCAGGGAGGGATCAGGGGTTGAGGCCCTTGCTGCGCAGCCAGGGCGCCGGATCGCTCGCGGTGGCGGCGCCGTTGATGTGCACCTCCAGGTGGAGGTGCGGCCCGGTCACGTTGCCGGTCGCGCCGACGCGGCCGATGACCTCACCGGTGGAGACCTTCTGCCCGACGCTGACGTTGATCGAGGACTGGTGGCAGAACCACAGCTCGGTGCCGTCGTCGAGGGTGATGATCGTGCGGTACCCGTACGACCCGGCCCAGCCCGCCTCGGTGACCGTGCCGCTGTGGATGGCCTTGATCAGCGTGCCGGTGGGCGCGGCGAAGTCGAGGCCCGTGTGGTACCCGGAGGACCACATCGAGCCGGCCTGGCCGAAGGTGCCGGTGATCGTGTACGAGCCGACGGGCAGCGTGTACTGCTTGGCCAGCGCGGCGAGCTTCGCGGCCTCGGCCTTCTTCGCGGCGGCGGCCTCCGCGGCCTTCTTCGCGGCGGCGGCCTTCTTCGCGGCGTCCTTCTCGGCCTTGGCGGCGGCGTCGTCGACCTGCTTGGCGACGGCGGCCTCGACGGCGGCCTTCGACTTGCCGTCGACCTGCACCTGCTGCGATTCGGCCTGCGCCATGATCCGGTTGCGCAGCAGCTCACCCGCGTCCGAGGCGCCCTTGGCGGTCTCGGTCGTGCTGACCCCGACGCTGCTGAGCGCCGTGGCGGAACCCTTGGGGGTGCTGCTGGACGAGTCGTCCAGCAGGTGGCCCACGGAGGGCAGGTCGGGCAGGGAGATGGAGACCGGCGGCTTGCCGGTGTTGGCGCTGGCCATACCGCCCGCGCTGACGGCGGCTATGACACCGACGCCCAGGACGGTGGAGCTGCGGGCGAATCCTCCGCCACCACGCTGCTTGGCGACACGGTGCTTGCCGCGGTTGGGAGCAACGGACTCCGCGCTGGGATTCCACTCCTCCCAGGGGCCCTCGTCGGGGCGGTAACCGCCGTAGACGACAGGGGCTTCTGGGGCAGCCTGGTTTGACGCCACGTGGGCGTGCTCCTTTCCTTCCTTCTCGCCTACCGGGTTAGCTGACGGGTTCGGAGCAGGAAGGTCTCCTACGCGCGTATACCGGCCGTGTTGCCACGGCGGTCGACGAGCGATTCACCCCAAGGTGGTGGTTCCCCGGTTCCCTCGCGGGATTCGGCGCGTGCGCACGGAGCCATCTCTTGTGACGGCTGGGACGACCGCGCTGCGTTATCGAACGTTAATAGACACGGGCGCCCGTTTCCAAGCTGTTCGGCTTGATCATTAACCTTTCCTTGCTGGACGAACGGCCCACCACCGGCGAAAAACGGGCGAGTTGGCCAAGTCTCAGAATTCCCACAGGTATTGACGGCACGTCAGTTGTTATGCGGAGGGCTCCCGCCCGGTCACCCGCCGTGATGACGGTCATGGATGGCGTACGGCGATCATCGCCATGTCGTCCGTCATCCAGCCCCCAGAGTACCGGCGCACCTCCTTGGCGAGGATGCCGAGCAACGCCTCGGGACTGCGGAAGGTCCGGCCGGCCAGCCGCGCACCGGGGTCGTAGAAGACACCGTGGGAGTCGCGCGCCTCGGACAGCCCGTCGGTGTGGACGAGGAGGGTGGCCCCGCCCGGGAACGCGAACTCCTCGGCGCGGTCGGGCCAGACCCCCAACTCGCCCATTCCCAGGGGCAGTGCGGGCTCCCGGACCTGCAACGTGCGTACGGTGCCGTCCTCGTGCAGCAGCAGCGGCGGCGGGTGTCCCCGGTCGACGATCCGTACGACGCCGTCGCCGTGCGGGAGTTCGGCGAGGACGGCCGTGGTGAACCCCTCGAACGCGTCGAGACCGTCCCGCCGGGTGCCCTCGCGCGCCAGCGCCCGCTCCAGCCGCTGCGCGACCGCCTCCAGGGTGGCCTCCTGCTCGGCGGCCTCCCGGAACGCCCCGATGACCACCGCGACGGCGGCGACCGCGCCCATGCCCTTGCCGCGCACGTCACCGACGACCAGCCGTACGCCGTGCAGGGTGTCCTGCACCGCGTACAGGTCGCCGCCGATGAACGCGCCCTCCTGCGCCGCCTCGTACCGTGCCGCGATCTCGAACCCGCCGATCCGCTCGGCCGGTTCGGGCAGTACGGCGCGCTGGGCGGCCTCGGCGATCTCGCGTGCGGAGGCGAGCTGTTCGCTGCTGCGGCGGACCAGGAGGTTGATGAGGACGGCCAGCACGGCGACCGTCGCCACGGTGACCACCTCGGTGACCGCGTCGATGTCGAAGACGATGCCGAGCTTGATGTGGACCACGAGCACGACGGCGACGGCCGCCAGCCCGGTGAGGACCGTGCCGCGCCGGGAGTAGAGCGGGGCGGCGACCAGCGGGGCGGCGGTGAAGAGCGGGGCGGCCGTGAAATCCGACGGGGTGAAGTAGTCGTATAGCGCGGCGGCGATCAGCAGCAGGACAGGGAGGCGGCGGACGACCGTACGGGTGTACGAGATCCGTCGGCCCTCGACGGGGCCGAGGCCCGGGTCGGGCGTGGGATCGCCGGGGAGGCGCCCGCCGGCTCGCACGTACGGACCCTCCTCCTCCACGGGTCCAGTTTTTCGTGGTGGGGAGGGGGCGGCTAGCGGTGTGGGCCGACCGGATGAGGTGGCCGGAGGTAAAGGTGGTGAGAGAGACCCCGCGGATGGCGTATGGTTGGGAACACAACGGCGCGGGGTGGAGCAGCTCGGTAGCTCGCTGGGCTCATAACCCAGAGGTCGCAGGTTCAAATCCTGTCCCCGCTACTCAAGGCCGAAGGCCGGAACCCAGAAATGGGTTCCGGCCTTCGGTGTTTCCGGTGACCTCAATCCGCGGTGTTACCGGCGTGCGTGAGGGTCTCCCAGGAGACGAAGAGGTCGTCGCTGCCAGCCGGCCGGGTGGACTCGGCGAGCTTGTGCGCGGCGGGCACCTTCACACCGAGCCGGCCCTCCAGGTGGTTGACGGCGACCTCCAGGTCGGACCCCATGTTCCGATCGACCTTGCCGCCGCACAGCCAGGCGGGCGCGGGCTCGCCGAGCTGGTAGCGGGCGTGGAATTCCAGGGCGGCCTTGAGCCGGTCCTTGACCCCGTCGTAGAGGTCGACGCCCTGGTGCCAGGCGGTCTCGGCGATGTGCGCGGTGGCCGCCAGCGAATACCCGACGTGCTTGAAGTTGCGGCAGGTCTCCTGGGCGACGCCGTCCTTGAAGGTCGTCTGCTTGAACCAGTACGTCGTCAGCTTCTGCGGGGTGGTGAGCTTGGAGCCGACTGGGGTGAGCGGGACCTTGCCGTCCTTGGCGAGGTAGAAGTAGGCGGGCACGCGGTCGCGGAAGCGCTTGACGGCGGCGTCGAACGCCTTGTGGTCGTCGAGGAACACCGCGATGCCGATCGCCGCGTCCGTCATCGCGAGGTCCCAGTTGCCGTTGTAGTCCGGCAGGTTCTTGGTGACTTCCGGCTCGTAGGCGGTACGCAGCATCGTCCCGAACCGCTTGACCCGGTCCGCCGGCCAGCCGGCGCCGGGCGCGTACCGCACGATCTCCGCGGCGCGCGCCCAGGTCGAACCGGCCCACGCGGTCTGCAGCCCGGCGTCGTCGGAGGTGTGCTCCTTCATCTTCGCCGACCAGTCGTCCATGATCTCCCGCGCCTTCAGCGCGTGATGCCGCTTCCCGGTGATGCTGAACAGCAGGGCCTGCGTGTACGCCGCGATCGCGTCCTCGCGCTCCTCGACACAGCCGTGCGCGGCCTTGCCGTTCCAGGGGCAGTCGACGTCCGCGTACGGCTTCGCCGTGTACTTGTACGACCCGTACTTGCTGTCCCGCATCCCGAAGTACGCCTTCAGCCAGGGCTGCTTGCCGGCGGCGACGTTCTTGCGTACGGCGTCCAGCTGGCCCTTGCTGACGAGCACCCCGGGGTGCGTGAACGCGGCGCTCGCGGGCAGTGCCCTTGCCATGGTTCGCGTACCGGTGTCCGTCGATCCGCACGAGGCGAGTAGTCCTACGGCTACGGACGCGCCCAGCACCGCGACTGCCCTCATGTGTCCTACCTCCGCGTTGTCCTCCACACCGGTTCTTTGTGAGCGTGACCTGGTGGGGGGTGGGGCGCAGGATCTGTTGGGCCGATTGGTCGTGGTGGGCGGGCGGGCTGAAAAATGCGGGTCCGCGTTGAATGGCTCAGCCTCGTAGATGCCCGTTCGGTGCCTTCGCTCGCTCCTCGTACTCCGGGAGTACGACCACGGTCACCCCCCGCGCGGTCAGCGCCCCGGTCCCGTCCGCTCCCTCCACGAACGTGTCCGGCTCGCGCCAAGCGGTCACCACGCGTCGTACCCCCGCGTCGAGGATCAGTTGGGCGCAGGGCTTGGGGCGGGAGGCGCGGTGGGTGCAGGGTTCGAGGCTGGTGTAGACCGTGGCCGTGGGGAGGCGGGGGTCCGCCGGGTCCAGCTTGGCCAGGGCCGCCTCCTCCGCGTGGACCACCGGGTCGCCCGCTTCGCGGGAGTGGCCCCGGGACAGCTCCGTACCGTTCTCCGCCACCACCACCGCGCCGACGCTGAACGCCGTCTGCGAGGGCGGGCAGTCCGCCGCCAGGTCGCAGGCTAGGGCGAGCCAGTGGTGGTCGGCGGCGGAGGGGAGGTCGCCGGTGCCGGGGGCGGTGGGTTCGTAGCGCATGAGGACTACGTCCTCGATGGGGCGGGTCTCGACGAGACGCAGGCGGCCTCGCTGGTACCTGCCCGGGCCGAAGAGGCGGGGGGCCTTGTCGTCGCCCACGAAGAGGGGGGACAGGACCAGGTGGAGTTCGTCGGCCAGGCCCTGCTGGAGGAGTTGGGTGTGGATCGTGCCGCCGCCCTCGACCATCAGGCGGTCCACTCCCCGTACCTCGTGCAGGTGGTTCAGGAGGCGGCGCCAGTCGAGGTCCGGGCCGAGGGCCACGACGTCCGCCGCCAGGCCCAGCTCGCGTGCTCGCTCCGCGCCCTTGGTCGTCGTACAGACGAGCTTTTCGCCGCCCGTGTGCCAGAAGTTGGCCTTCGGGTCCAGTTCTCCGGAGGCGGTGACCGTGACCTTGAGGGGGTATTCCGGCTTGCCTGCGGCGACTCGACTCGCCCTGCGGTCAGGGGAGTTGACCAGGAGGCGCGGGTTGTCCGCGCGGATCGTGCCGGCGCCGATGAGGATCGCGTCGACCGATGCCCGGACCTCGTCGACGCGGTCGAAGTCGGCCGGGCTGGAGAGGAGCAGCCGGTCGGGGCCGGTGTCGTCGAGGTAGCCGTCCAGGGAGACGGCGGCGGACAGCAGGACGTAGGGGAAAGGCATCGACGCGCTCTCTGTCGGAGGCGGGCGGGGCTCGGTGGAACGGCGGGGCTTGGTTCAAGTTTGAAACAAAACTACACTGGGGGCATGACGACTCGCTGGCTCACCGCCGAGGAGCAGCGCGCCTGGCGCGCGTACATCGCCGCGACGCACCTCCTGGAGGACGCGATCGACCGGCAGCTCCAGCAGGAGGCCGGCATGCCCCACCTGTACTACTCCATCCTCGCCAACCTCTCCGAGGTGCCGGACCGGAGGCTGCGGATGACCGACCTCGCCGAGAAGTCGAAGATCACCCGGAGCCGGCTGACGTACGCCGTGACCCGATTGGAGAAGGACGGGCTGGTGCGGCGGGAGGGGTGTCCGTCGGACAAGCGGGGCAGCACGGCCGTCCTCACCGACGACGGGATGGCCGTGCTGGAGCGTACGGCGCCTGGGCATGTCGAGACCGTACGGGCCGCGATCTTCGATCACCTCACCCCGGAGCAGGTGCGGCAGATGGAGGAGATCAGCGCCGGGATCGTGCGGGCGCTGGAAGGCGACGGGGGCGAGGTCACCCGGGAGGACCTTCCCTGGCGCCGGCGTTCGTCCTCGCCGTGCACGTGACCCCTGAACTCTGCCAACTCTGCCCCGTGACCCGTCCCACAATTCTGTTGCTTCAAATTTCAAGCATGAGGTAGGGTCCGTCATCGTGGATGTGCTTCAAAACTGAAGCACCTCGCTGACGCACATCCGCGTACCCGCCGCCGGACCAGGGAGACCCGCATGCCCGACTTCCCCGCCGCCACCCCGCGTGCCCGCGTCCGGGTACCGCTGCGCTTCCAGGACGGCTACGGCGTCGACGCCGAACTCGTCACCTTCCACGGCCTGACCGACGGCCAGGAACACGTGGCGGTCGTCCTCGGCGACCCCGCCCCCGGCACCACCCCGCTGGTCCGGCTGCACTCCGAGTGCCTCACCGGCGATGTCTTCGGCTCCGCCCGCTGCGACTGCGGACCCCAGCTGCGCGAGGCCGTCGAGCGCATCGCCGACCGCGGCGGTGTCCTGCTCTACCTGCGCCAGGAGGGGCGCGGCATCGGCCTCTACAACAAGCTCGACGCGTACGCCCTCCAGGACCAGGGCCTCGACACGTACGCCGCGAACACCGCGCTGGGCCTGCCCGAGGACGCCCGTGACTACACGGCCGCCGCGCAGATGCTCACCGCCCTCGGGATCACCTCCCTGGACCTGCTCTCCAACAACCCCGACAAGGCCGACCAGTTGCGCGGTCTCGGCATCGACGTGCACGACCGCGTCCCGACCGGTGTGTTCACCACCCCGCACAACGTCCGGTATCTACGCGCGAAGGTCCTCCAGACCCAACACACGCTGCCGCTGGGCCAGTTGACTGAGCTGAACGCGGGCTGAAGGAGTTTGAGCAGGGGCTGAGCGGCTCGGCGATGGTGTAGCGGGCTACACCATCCATTCGGGAGGGCACTCCCTCGTGCCGCAGGGCCGTCGCCGGAAGGCTTGAGACCACGATCACGCACTCGATCCGGATCTCGACCGACCGCCGACGTGGAGGCCTTCCCCAGCCATGGCAACTCTCCTTTATCGCTTGGGCCGTGTGGCCTTCCGGTGGCGCTGGTTCGTCACCCTGGTGTGGGTGGCGGTCCTCGGCGCCGTCGGATTCGCCGCCGCCAAGGCCCCGGCCGCTCCGGACGACGGCTTCACGATGCCCGGCATCGAGTCGCAGCGCGCCTTCGACCTGCTGGAGCAGCGCTTCCCCGGCACCGCGGCGGACGGCGCGAACGCCCGGATCGTCTTCGTCGCCCCGAACGGCGAGAAGGTCACCGCGACCGAGAACAGGGCGGCTATCGAGAAGCTGGTCACGGAGGCGGCCGACGGTTCCCAAGTCGCCTCCGCCGTCGACCCGTTCGCCGCGAAGGCGGTGAGCAAGGACGCGTCCACGGCGTACTCCACCGTCACCTTCAAGGTGAAGGCCGACGATCTCACCGACGCCGCCAAGACCCACCTGGAGCGGGCCATCGACACGGCCCGGAAGGCGGGCCTGACCGTCGAGGTCGGCGGCGACGCCCTCGCCACCCAGCCCGCGGCGGGCGGCAGCGCGGAGGCGATCGGCATCGCGATAGCGGCCGTGGTCCTGCTCATCACCTTCGGTTCGCTGGCCGCGGCCGGCCTGCCCCTCCTCACCGCGATCCTCGGCGTCGGCATCAGCATGTCCGCGGTCCTCGCCCTGGGCAGCGCCTTCGGCCTCTCCGAGACCACCGGCACACTGGCCACGATGCTCGGCCTCGCCTGCGGTATCGACTACGCGCTGTTCGTCGTCTCCCGCTACCGGGAGGAACGCGAGAAGGGCCACGCGCCGCGCGAAGCGGCGGGACTCGCGGCCGGTACGGCGGGTTCGGCCGTGGTGTTCGCCGGTCTGACCGTTGTCATCGCCCTGGCCGGTCTGTCGGTGGTCGGCATCCCGATGCTGACGAAGATGGGCCTGGCGGCGGCGGGCGCGGTCCTCCTGTCGGTCCTGATCTCCCTCACCCTGGTCCCGGCCGTCCTCGGCTTCTGGCCGAACGCCGTCCTGTCGCGCCGCGAACGGAAGGGCAAGGCCAAGGCCGGGCGGAGCAAGGCCAACGGCGAGAACGGGGGCAGCCGTTGGGCCCGGATCGTCGTCCGCCGCCCGATCCCCGTCCTGCTGCTCGGCGTCGTGGGCCTCGGCGCGATGGCCCTCCCGGCCCTCAACCTCCAGCTCGGCATGCCCGGCGACGAGGCCAAGTCCACGGCCACCACCGAACGCCGCGCCTACGACGACCTCGCCCAGGGCTTCGGCCCCGGCTTCAACGGCCCCCTGACCATCGTCGTGGACGCCAGGAAGGCGGACGACGCGAAGAGCTCCGTAGCGACGATCTCGAAGGAGATCGCGGCCACCGAGGGAGTCGTCTCCGTCTCACCGGCGCGCTTCAACTCGGCAGGCGACACAGCGGTGTTCAGCGCGACCCCCGCCACCAGCCCCACCGACGAGAAGACGAAGCAGCTCGTCCAGACGATCCGCGACGAACGGCCCCGTATTTCCTCCGCTGCGGGCGCGAGCTTCGAGGTCACCGGCACCACCGCGCTGAACATCGACGTGGCGCAGAAGGTGCAGGACGCGCTGATCCCGTACCTGGCGCTGGTGGTCGGCCTGGCGATCGTCCTCCTGCTCCTCGTCTTCCGTTCCCTCCTCGTCCCGCTGAAGGCGGCGCTCGGCTTCCTCCTCTCCGTGCTCGCGGCGCTCGGCGCGGTCGTGGCGGTCTTCCAACAGGGCCACGGGGCCTCGCTGTTGGGCGTCGACCAGACCGGCCCGATCATGAGCCTGATGCCGATCTTCCTGGTGGGCATCGTCTTCGGACTGGCCATGGACTACGAGGTGTTCCTGGTCTCCCGGATGCGTGAGGCGTACGTCCACGGGGACGGGCCAGGTCAGGCGATCGTCTCCGGGTTCCGGCACAGCGCCCGGGCGGTCGTGGCCGCCGCGCTGATCATGATGGCGGTGTTCTCGGGCTTCATCGGCGCGGGCGCCTCGATGATCAAGATGATCGGCTTCGGGCTGGCCATCGCGGTGCTGTTCGACGCGTTCGTGGTCCGGATGGCGATCGTGCCCGCCGTCCTCTCCCTCCTGGGCAACAAGGCCTGGTACCTGCCGCGTTGGCTGGACCGGGTCCTGCCCCGCATGGACGTCGAGGGCGAGGCCCTGAGCCGCAAGGCCCCGGCGCCGGTGGCCGACACTCCCACCGCCCGTCTCACTCCGGTCCCCTAGCTCCCCCAGACCGGGGCCGCCGAGAGCAGAGGCGGCCTCGCGGTGCCGGATCCCGTGGGGACGGGGACCGGCGCAAGTCCCGGGCCCGGCGACGGGGCACTCCCCCCGCCCGTCGCCGGGCCCGCGGACGTCCACACCCCACCACGTCACCAACTGGCCCACCAGAGAGGGCACTTCGATGAAAACCTCAGTGCAGGCAGGCGTGGCCGGGCTCCTCGCCTGCGGCACGCTGCTCACCGCCGTCCTGGTCACCCGCGACGGCGACGACGACAGCCACAGCGGCATCGCCTACTCGGCTCCGTCCAAGGGCCCGTACGTGGCCCTCGGCGACTCCTACACGGCCGGTCCCGGCATCACCGACCCTACCGGCACCCCCGCGGGCTGCGACCGCTCCGCCGGCAACTACCCGGCCCTCGTCGCCGCCGAACTCGGCCTGAAGGGACGGGACTTCCGCGACGTGAGCTGCAGCGGCGCCACGACCGCCGACCTCGCGGGTTCGCAGCACACGAACGACGGCACCAACTCCCCCCAGCTCAGGGCACTTTCGTCCACCACCAGGCTGGTCACCGTCGGCATCGGCGGCAACGACATCGACTTCAGCTCGATGATCAAACGGTGCGTGGCGATGGGCGCGCTGTACGAGATGACGGGCAGCGGCAAGTACCTCCACGAGGACGCGCCCTGCGAACAGAACTACGTCACGGGCGACTCGGACGCCGTACGCGAGAAGATCGCCACGACGGGCGAACGCCTCACCCGGGTCCTGACCGAGGTCCGGCGCCGCGCCCCCGAGGCCCGGGTCTACGTCGTCTCCTACCCGGCGATCCTGCCGGCCGACAGCGCCGACTGCGGCCGGGAGATGTCCCTCGCACCGGGCGACGTGACCTTCCTCCGCGAGAAGGAGCAACAGCTCAACTCGATGCTGCGGCAACGGGCTTCGGAGGCGGGGGCCGGCTACGTCGACACGTACACGCCCTCCGCGGACCACAACGCCTGCGCGGCGAAGGGCACCCGCTGGATCGAACCGCTCGTACCGGAGAGCCCGGCGGCGCCGGTGCATCCGAACGCGCGGGGTGAGCGGGGCATGGCGGACGCGGTGCTGCACACGATCAAGTCGGCGCTGTAGCGCACTGTGAGTCACGGCAAGTACTTGGAGGGGCGGGTGACGGAGTACTGACACCGAGCCGACACGGTCAGCCGGCGCTTACGCCCACCCGTGCACGGACAGCTGCGGTTCGACACCGTCGAGGTACTGCTGAAGGGCCAGCCCATTGCCTCTCACGAACTCCTGTGGCACGGCGTCGACTTGGGCCCAGCGGACCTGCGCGTGCTTGAGGGGCTCGCGGTTCTCGGCTTCGCCGGTCCACTTGTCGGCGGCGAAGACGACGGTGAGGAACCCGCTGGGCGCCTCGACCCCGAGGGCCGCATGGATGACGTGCACGACCTTCAGCGACTCCGTCTCCACGACGATGCCGGTCTCCTCGTACAGTTCGCGCACTGCGGTCTCGGTGACGGGTTCGCCGGGTTCGTTCTTGCCTGCGGGGAGATCCCACATCCCTCGCCCGAACTTGGCGTACTCACCGCGCTGGAGGAGAAGGACCCGGCCCGCGGCCTTGTCGTGGACGATGACGGCGGCGACGAGCAGAGTCATGGAGAAGAGGAAAGCACGCTCCTCCCGGACGATCCTCACCGGAGGACGACAACCCCGCGCCGCTCCAGCTCCGTCAGCAGTGCCGGGGGCAGGTCACAGTCGTTCCACCGCAGGTCCAGCTTCTCCAGGGACGGCAGGCCCAACACCCGGTCCGGCAGCAGGGTGAGGCGATTGCTCCGCAGGTCGAGTTGACGGAGGAGGGGCAAGTCGGCCAGTTCCTGCGGGAGTTCGGTGAGGGCGTTCTCCCGTAGGTCCAGGTGACGCAGTTCGTGGAGGCCGGCCACGGACGACGGCAGGCGGGTGATCTCGTTGCCCCTGAGCCAGAGTTCGCGCAGGTTGCCGAGGGCCCCGATGCTGTCGGGCAGCGTCGTCAGCCGGTTGTGCTGGGCGCGGAGCTCGATGAGACCGGCCATGCGGCCGATGGCCTCGGGGAGGGCGGTGAGCGTGTTCTCGCCGACGTTGAGATAGCGCACCCGGGTCAAGTTCCCGAGCGCGTCCGGGAGTTGGGCCAGGTCGTTGTCGTGCAGGTAGAGGCAGCCGTCGAGGGCGGTCAGGTCGCCGAGGTCGTCGGGCACCGAGGTGAGGTGGTTGTGACCGAGGTCCAGGGTGGTCAGCCGGTGCAGTCGTCCGATCCCGGGCGGAAGGTCGGTGAGTGCGTTGTCCGCGAGGATGAGGACCTGGAGTTCGGTGCGTCGCCAGACCGACTCCGGTACTTTTCCCAGCTGTTGGCGCCAAAGGTTCAGTACGTGGGGCACGACTTGCTCGCCTTTCTCGACAGCGCGGCGGACGAAGGGAACACGCGACCGTGACGACCCTCGCGGTGACCGGCCACATCGACCTGACCGAGGACAGCACCCCGCTGATCCGCACCGCACTGGCCAACCTGCTCACGCGGTACGCCACCGACGGCCGGCTCATCGGCGTCTCCTGCCTCGCCGAGGGCGCCGACTCCCTCTTCGCCGAGGCCGTCCTCACCGCCGGCGGCCGTCTGATCGCCGTGATCCCCTCCCAGGACTATCGCCGACACAAGGTCAAGCCCGACCAGGCCCCCCTCTTCGACCACTTCGTCGAATCAGCCGAGGAAGTACTCGTACTCCCGCACACAACGGCCAACCGCCAGGCATACGAAGCCGCCAACACCGTCCTCCTCCAACGCGCCGACCGCCTCGTCGCCGTATGGAACGGCGCACCCCCCACCGGCAAGGGCGGCGGCACCGCCGACACCGTCCTCGAAGCACGAGCGGCGGGCATCCCGGTGGACGTCGTATGGCCGGACGGCGCCGCTCGCCGAGGGTGAGGGCGTTGCCCGCGGGGTGCGGAGTTCGATGACGGCCTCGGCACAGCCGGCCCACCGCACACGACACCGGCCGTGTGTACGCGCAATCCCCGGTGGCTCAGCCCCCAGAACCCCCGTCGGCCGGAGCCCCGGTGACGGCCCGCATCTCCTGCCCGATCATCTCTTCCAGCGGCACGCCGTCGCGGTTGCTGAGGATGACACCGACCCAGCCGGTGTCCGGGTAGATGTCCCAGTTGGCGCCGACACCGGGGTTGCCGCCGGCGCGCTGGTACATCCACTGGCCGTCGACGATGGAGACCGGAATCCCGTACGCCCCGAACGACGCCGGTCCATGCGGGACCTTGGCGGCGGTGAGCACGTCGGCCCAGGGCCGGTCCAGCACCGTGCCGTCGCCCAGCGCGTGCGCGAACCGGACCAGATCCGGCGCGGTGGCGAAACCGCCGTCCCCGGGGGCATCGACGAAGGCGCGGCCCGGATTCTTGCCGAGGACGTCCGGATCCGGACTGCTCCTGTCCAGGTTGCGGACGGCGTCCACCACGCTGCCGTCGGCCAGCTCCATGTACGGGTGCGCGATGTGCTCGTCGGTGAGCCACTGCGGCCTTGTGCGGAACCCCGAGCCGGTCATGCCGCAGCGCCCGAAGATGTTCTCCCGCACGTAGTCCCAGTACGTCCTGCCGGTCACGGCCTCCACGATCAGTGCGGAAAGGGTGACCTCCGCCTCCTCGTGGTCGGTGTCGGGAACGCCCGGGACACCCACGAGTCTGGCCTGCCGGGCCCGCTGCTCGTAGTACGCGTGCACCTCGTCCCGGCTCCGGAAGACCCGTCGCACGTCCTCATCCGGGACGTCCAGCCCGGAGGTGCCGGACAACAGGTGGTGGATGGTCACCCACTCGGCGATCTCCTCGGCGAGGCCCTTCAGATGGGTCCCCACCGTGTCCGACAGCTTCACCCTGCCCTGCTGCGCCAGCTGCAACATGGCCACCGCCCCGAACGGCTTCCCCGCCGAACTGAGGCTGAACGCGACGCCCTCGTGGTTGGCGATCCCCTTCTCCTCGTCGGCCATGCCGTAACTGCGGGACAGCACCGTCCGGCCCCGGTGCGACAGCAGCACCACGCCGGAGAACCTGCCCTCGGCGGCCAGCTTGGCCACATACCGGTCGTAGGCCCCGCCGGGCCGGGCGGCGGGCGGGATCGGGTCGGTCGGGGCGTGGTCGTTCGAGGCCTGGTCGTTCGACGCCTGGTCGGCGTAACCGGGCTGGGCGCCCGCCGGCGACGCGCCTGCCACCCCGCCGACGGCCGCCAGCCCGCTCCACCCGAGCAGCCGCCGCCGACCGACACCGCGTACGGAATCCGAGTCCACGCTCACAGTCCCTCCCCGTTCCCGATGGACGAACCGACCGTTGAGGCACGGTGGTTCGTGCCTCCACTGAAGGCGGGGGACTGTTGCGGGGGCGTATGCGATTTTCGATACGGCCGCGATACGGGTTCCGGTTCCGGTTCCGGGAAGATCGCTGGTCGTCGGAGCTGGGGCGGCCCGGAGCGAGCGGTCTGCCCGACAAACCGTTCCTCAACGAAACAGCGCCCGAGCCGACCGAAGCCGACCCGGACGCTGCACAGCAGGTCAGAGGGGATACCCTCCGCCCACCACCGGTAGACCCTGTGGGACTCGAACCCACAACCAATGGATTAAAAGTCCTGGCGTGATCTTGCTGGGTGGTTCCGGACGCTGCTTGGGTGTCCGGAACCACCTGTTCATAGCACATTCATGGCGAGGGGCAATCTGTCTTGTGATGGCTGGTGCTGCACCGTCCGCTCACGCATCGCTCACGCAGAAGAGACCGCTCACCAGCGCGTTCGCTCCCTCTGGTACGGCTCTGCTCTCCGGGCAGTCTCAAGGTAGCGTCAGGCGCGGAGCCAGATCAGCTGGGCAACTAGCGGCGACCTCCATGGCCGCGGGCAGAAGTTTCCTCCGCGGCAACGCGGCCACCCCCGCCGTGGCACCTCCACAGACGCGGAGCTGACGCCAATGCGGGCATCGGCCAAACCGCCAGCACGGAACACCACTGCAGACGCGGAGCGGACAAGGCCGATGTCTGGGCTAGAAACCAGTGCCCTTCGGCGGAACGCCTCCGCCAGTATGAAACTGTTTTCGCCTCGATCTGACCTGGCGCGCCTCCCGTGAGATGACTTCCGTAAGTTCGAAACAGAGACGGTGTGTAGCAGGTCACAACCCTCTGGGTACGGGTGACCTCCGCGAGAGCAGAGCAGACGAGGTAGCTTCGCGGGCACGCAGGTTGAATTCCGAGCCACCTCGCAAGTGCGGAGCAGATACGCCGATGCCCACAGCCTGAACCGTGGGATCCGGATGACCTCCCGAAAACACGGAGCAGATTCCACGTCGTAGCCCCGGAACGTCGGGCACCCTGGATGACCTCCACGAGTCTGGAGCAGCCCTGCTGTGGCAGATGAAATTCGAGGCCGCTACCGGTGTTCCTCCACAGGTTCAGAGCAAGCGCGCAAACCGGGCTGGGTTTGGTGGGACGACTTGTGGAGTACCTCCGCAGGCGCATAGCGAACGACGGCCGCCACAGGTACTGGCCGGTGGTGTCCGGGTGACCTCTGCGGATGCGGAGCAAACGCACCGTTCGTGGCCAAGTTCGCGGTCGGTGTCGGGTGACCTCTGCAGGCGCGGAGCATGCGGTGCCGCGGCATCGAACGGCCCTGGAAACCTCGGTCAACCTCCACACGCTATGGAACGCATCTTCGGCGACCAGCGTCCGTGAGTGACCTCCGCGGATGCGGAGCAGCCTCGGTCATGAGCCGGATCCCGTTAGATCCCTACGGGTGGCCGCTGCCTGTGCGGAACAGACGCCGACTTGATGGTGGAACTGGCGAAGGCCGGCGAGTGACCTCTGCGAGCGCGGAGTAGACGACTCGATGTTCCCGGAAAACGCCGCCCGGATCGGGTGACCTCTGCGAGTGCGGACCAGATTGGGCCAGGTCATCGAACCCGCTCGCCGCCAGCGAGTGACCTCCGCAAATGCGAGGCAGACTCTGGCCACCCGGGCGAGCAGGTGTACGTCACTGGAGAACCTCCGCAGATGCAGAGCGAACACAAACGCTGGTGCTGGGCAGACGGCAGGCACGGGGTCACCTCCGTGAGCACGGAGCAAGTGTCGTGTTAAGGCCGCTGGCTCCGCCCGTCATTGTGTGACCTCCGCCCATCCGGAGCAGCTTTCGGTCTGTACACGGAGGCGGTAGGTCTGCGGACGGCCTCCTAACCAGCAAGATGGCCTGTCTGAACTCAACCATCATGTTGCCGAGGTACAGGAACCTCTATGAAAATGGAGCCAATGGTCAAAAAGTGCGGGCACACAGATTCCGGAATATCTCCGCAGATGCGGAGCTGAAATCGGCATGGAACTGTCCACCGCAGTGCCGTCCGGGTGACCTACGCAGGGGCTGAGCAAACCGCGCCGCGCAGGTGCGAGGCTGGGACGTCTGCGGGTGACCTCCGCAGGAACGGAGCAGGTTTAAGCGCATTCCGAAACGTCTGCCATGCCGTCGAGTGACCTCCACGAGCGCGGACCCGGACGGCATCGACCTACTGACCCGCGAAATGGTCTGCGCGCGACCTCTGCGAGTACGGAGCGAACGCCCGCGAAGGTGAGTGGATACCCAGAGCCTTCGGGCGACCTCCGCAAGAGCGGAGCGGACCCTTGCGGACCTGCATTAGCAGGTTGGCTTTGCCATTTTCTTATCAACGTACGTGGCTCGTGGCCGCAGGAGGTAGCCAGGGTCAGTGGCGTAGGAGGCCGTTTTGTAGGTCGAGGCTGATGGCTCTTCCTGCGGCCCGGTAGGGGCTGATGGTTGCTGGGGTGACGGTATGGGGCAGCAGGATGAGGTCGCGTAGGCCAGGGATGTCGGACCAACTGCCGGGGATATTGGTGGCCGGGCCGCGGCCGGTGAGCCATTGGCTGTTGATGGGGATGCTGGCTTGCATGAGTCGTCGGATGGTGGGGCGGTCATTGGGGTGGATGCGTTGGGGTAGGGCGGTTCGTGGGCTGTGGTGGGTGGGGTGGAGCCAGTGGTGACCGTCGGGGGTGAGGTAGGTGGGCAGGATGCGGATGCTGTCTGCGCCGAGGCGGGTGGCGATCTTGTCGGGGTTTTCGTCGGTGTTGGTGAGAGGGTGCAGGTCGCGGACGGATGTCGGGGTGGGGATGGCCGTGAGGTGAGCTGTGGCGGTGCGTTGCATGTCGTCAGCAAGCCGGTCTGTGTCGTCGGCATTGGCGAATTCCGGTCCGTAGACCTGGTCGACGAGACGTTGGACGTCCCTGGGGACGTTGACCGGCTCCCCCTTGAGGCTGGCGAGGAGGTCCCGGGTACGACGCAGGAGAGAGGCTGAGTAGACGTCTCCCCAAGCAGGAGGCGGAAGTTGGCCGCCTGGGATGAGGACAGCGAGGCGCGCCTGGGTCGCCCAAGTGGGGCGGTCTGTGCGGGGGTGGCGGTGGCCGCGGCCAGCTCGTTGGAGGAGCAGGGCAATAGGGGCCATGTCGCTGATAACGAGGTCGAAGTCGACGTCGAGGGACTGTTCTGCGACCTGAGTGGTGATCACGACGAAGGGGCGGCTGGGGCGTTTGCCGTGTGGGCCGGTCCATCGTTGGATGCGGCGGGTGATCGCGGTGCGCTGCCGAGCGGGCATCCGAGCGTGAAGGATCCGTACAAGCGGACGGTCGGTGCCGGTCGCCCAGGTGTTGTCGAGGAGATCGCGAGTGGCCTGGGCATCGGCCACGGTATTGCAGATGATCAACGCGCAGCCGGCGTGGGCCTGTTCGAGGGGTGTGAGCAGGCCGAGGACGGCGCGGGCGCGGCCTCGTTCGTGGTCGGGGTTGTGGGTGTGGGTGCAGGTGATGCTGTTGATGGTGAGAGCGTGGGCTCGGTTGGAGCTGACGGTGGGTGAGGTGTTGATGGTTCCGGTGGCGTGGTCGGTGTAGGTCCAGCCGGGGTAGCTGGGGTTAATGTCCGGGGTGTCGTGGTGTCCGGCGCCGCAGCGGTAGGCGTGGATGAGGGCTGCCGCGGTGTCGTCGGTGACGGTGGCGGAAAGCAGGATGACGGGGACGCCGAGGGCTCCGAGCCATTCGAGCAGGCGCAGGGTCAGTGCGTGGCCGTGGGCGTCGTAGGCGTGGACTTCGTCGATGACGATGGTTTTGCCGGACAGGCCGAGCCAGCGCAGGGCCATGAAGCGGTGCGGGAGGACGGCGAGGGCGGCTTGGTCCCAGGTGCCGACGGCGATGCCGGCGAGGAAGCCGCGGTGGCGGCCGCGAAGCCATTCGGCCACCACGTCAGGGTTGTTGGTGGCGGTGGCGAGCTGGTCGGGGGTGTAGTCGGCGTCCAGCCAGGCCATCGCGTGAAGCAGCGTAATGGGGGGTGGAGTACGACAGTTGGCGCGGGCGTAGGCACGGATGCGAGCCCACATGGCGTCCGTGGTGGCCATCGTCGGCAGTAGGAAGGCCAGGCCCTTGGTGCCGGCGGCCGGGCCCATGATGCGTTCGGCGAACAGGGCTGCTTCGGTTTTGCCTTCGCCGGGCGGCGCGGTGATCAGTAGCAGGCCAGGGCTGCTCTTGGCGAGGGTCGGCAGGGACTGAGCGAGGTTGGACTGCAGTGGGTGCAGGGTCTTGCCGCTCAGGTGGGGGAAGAGCTTGTGAAAGGTACGGGTACGGCGCCATGTGGGTGGGGTGAGCTGCGCCTCGCGCAGGGTCTTCGGGGCGGCGCGGCGGGCTCTGCGGACGTGGGCCTGCCAGTTGTGAGTGTGGTCGCGGTCCCAGCGTTTCTGGCGGGCGCGGATCCAGGGCAGTTGGGAGACGAGCCAGTCGGCCAGGATCACCAGTCCGGTGGTGATCACTGCAGCGGGGCCGGTAGGCGGGTGGCCGGGCCATGCGGGGGTTCCGAAGAGGTCGTAGATCAGGTGGATGAGGTACTCGCGCTGCTCGTCCCACGCCTTCTCCCCCAGGCCGGGTGCGGCGGTGAGCGGGCAGGTGAGTTCGTTTCCCTGGTGAGACAGGGCGATCGGGTAGGTGCCGTGGTGGCCGCCGAGCAATTGGCCGATCTGGTGGGCGAGGCTGCGGGTGGGGCGGCCTGTGATCGGCAGACAGTGCAGGCGGTGCAGAAGTTCCGGTAGGACGAGGTGAGTTGCCCGCTGGTGGCTCGGACTGCTCGCGGTGACGGGTGAGGGTTCGTAGCCGGGTTGTCCGGTGAGTTGGTCAGCGCTCGGCACGCAACTCTGGAAGCTGGGTGTGATCTTGCCGAGGTCGTGGAGGGCGGCGAGGCAGATGACGAAAGTGCGGGCCTCGGGCTCGGTCAGCCCCCAGCCGTCGACGATGACTGCGCGTTGGCGGGGTGTGAGGTAGCGGTCCCACAGGGCTGCGGCCATGACGGCGGCGTCGATGGCGTGGCAGCCCAGCGGGTAGGGGTGGGTAAGACCGCGTTCCTTGCCCCACAACCGGGGCTCGAACGGAGCGGACACGCGCCTTGGTTCCTTTCGTTACGGGAGAGCGAGCGGCCTCGATTGCTGCCGAGGCCGAGAGCGCAACAGCGAGGGTCAGGCGCGGTAGGGGGCGATGGACAGCAGGCCAAGGCCATAGGCGCGGCCCTGGCCGATGCCGGTGGTGATCGCGGTGCGCAGGGCTTCTGGATCGCTGACGGTGGCGACGCCTTCGAAGCGGATCGCGCGCAGCCGGATCCGTTTGGCCTCGCTGCGCGAGCCGAGCACGTCGGGCTGCGGAAGGTCGAGGACGAGCTCGTTGGCCAGTCCGGCGCGGGCGGCTTGGCGTTCCCACCAAGCGAGCGCCTCCTCCCCCGACACTGGCACCCGCCTGCCCCGTCCGCCGCCGGGCACCACCACGCTCTTGATCGGGTTGGCGTCGATCCGGAACCGCACGACGCGGCCTTCCGCCAGCCAGGTGAGCAGAGGGGTCAGGTCTCGGTATTCGACCTGACTGGCGTAGCCGGTGGGGAGGGCGTTGCGGTTGATGGGCAGGGTGGACTGGATCATCAGCAGCGCGCCGGTCTGCTCTCGCTCGACCCTATGGAGGGTGTTTGTGGCCGTCCTGGGTGCGGCGCCGAGGGCGTCGGGGAACAGTGCCTGGACAGTGGTGTGCAGGCGGGTGGCGTCTTTGAGGTCGCGGTGGACCTCGCGGCTGCGGGCTTCCAGATGGAGCCGGGCAAGGTGGACCGTCTGCGTTGTCACGGTGGATGTACTCATGCGGCGGCTGCCTCTCGGTAGTCGAGCAGTGCGGTGAGCCAGTCGGTACCGCGGCCTGCGTCCTGGGCCTCCGGCAGCTCTCGCTGTCGCTCCCACACGGGGCGGCCGGTGAAGCGGCGGTGCGGGCCGGGCTTGTCGCGGATTTCCGTGTCCTGCTTGGCTCCTGGTTCGGGGGCGGTGTCGTAGAGGAAGGTCACCGACTCGCGGTCGCCAGCACGTGGCGGGATGCGGTGCAACGGCAGGCGATCGAGTTCGGCCACCGGATCGGCGACGTGGGCCGCGATCAGGACGGGAGTGTCCGGGACGCAGGATCGCCGCCCCAGATAGGGGGCGAACCGGGGCCGGGCCAGGGCCGCCGCGCACCGCGTGAGCGTGAGTTCGGGGCCGGTAACAGCGATGGTGAAAGCCGCGTCGGTCAGATACCAGCGCTGGGTGAGGATGGTGCCCTCGCCCAGCTTGCGGAACTTCCCGTCAGCGGTGGGCGGGGTGAGGTGGCGGGGGTAACCGCCGCCGATGGTGTGGAAGTCCATCTCCCGCTGGCCCGGCCGGTCCACGCGGATCGTGTACGACAGTTCGGCGAGGTCAGTGTGGTCCGCGTCCCGGGAGCGGCCGAGGCAGCAGGCGAGCAATCCGGTAAGACCGGAACGCGTGGGCCAGCGGTGGGTGGTGCGTACCTCGAAGTCCGCCTCCGAGCCCCAGGCTTGTAGCGGCCCGGACAGATGGAGGACCAATCCGCTCATGCCAGTTCCTTGGCGACCGTGTCGCTGACGCGGGCGATCAGATCGTCCAGGCCGTCGAGGCGGTCGCCGAGCGCGTCGAAGGAGTCGTCAGTCAGACCGCTGTGGGCGTGGGTGACCAGCCCCCCAGTGCCCAGGAAGCGATGGTGGGCCTGAGCGTGGGCATTCAACCTCGCCAAGGACGTGGGGAGATAGCCGTCGGTGCTGTCGGGCACCGGGGTCTCGTACGCGCCGACCAGGCTGACCGGGCGGTCCGTACGTACCGCGACGTAGGTCAGGTGCGGGACCGTGAACGCGGCGGTGCCGGAGGACTTGGCTGGCAGCACCGTGGTGACGAAGGCGCGTACGAACTCGGCCAGTACGGCCTGGGCGCTAGGGGTGTCGCCGTCGAGGTTCTTGAGGAGTTCGGTGACGTTCAGGGACGTGTAGCGGTAGAAGGTGGCGGAGTTGTAGCGCTGGTCGCCCATGTGTCCGGCGCCGCGTTCGGTGCCCTCGTCCTGGAGGATGTCGTCGACCGCGGTGAAGTAGTCGAGTTGAGTGCTGGCCGCGTGGGTGCTCAGTCCGTGCGCCATCTGCACGGCGCCGTCCACGATGGATTCCGGCTGGTTGGCGAGCATCCGGCCGAACGCGGCCACCGAGGCGTTCCTGGAATGCAGGATGGCCAGCACCGCTGCCTTGGGCAGGACCTTCGCCGCATACTTGGCCAGCAGGCTCCCCTCGCCGACGGCCGGCTCGTCCTCGACCTCCAGCTCTTCCATGTCCGCGTCCGTCTTCTTCCTGCTGGCCTTCTTCGCCGCCTTCGCCTCTTCGGCCTCGATGTCGTAGACGGCCTGGGTGATGTCTCCACGGTGCGTGTCAGCGAGTTCCGCCAGGTCGTCCAAGGCGCTGTCGGGCAGGAAGAGCAGGGCGTTGGTGCCCTGGTTGTCGGCGATGCCCAGTCCCTTGACGCCGGCTGCGAGGATCAGCATCTGGCCTGCAGCCAGGGCGAGTTCCGGCTTCCAGCCACGTTCAGTCAGGCGTTTGGCGACGGCTTGCGGTACGCCGCGGGTGCGTACCGCGCGGATGCCGGTCGCGCGTTCCACGGCTTGGCGGGTGTGCCGCTTGGCGTTCTGCGAGGAGTTCCTCGCACGCATTACGCCACCGTACTTCGCGGATTTCGGGGCTCCTTGCCGGTCCCTGTTCAGGTTCGAATACGGGTACGACTGGATCAGGTGAACATCGATGTGCAGGCTTCCCGGGCCAAGATGGATCACTTGCTCTTCTCCTCGACAGTGCGGGTGGTTCGGGCGGCAGGGGTGTAGAAGGCACGGGCCCATTCGATGCGGACGTCGTCCGCCCACTTCGGCCAGCGGGTCAAGTCGCGCAGCAGTACCGGCCACTTGACGGTGATCCGCTGCGAGCGCAGGAGTGAGATCGCTCCGGGCAGTTCCCGGACGAGGTCGTCACGGCCCAGTTCGGCCAGGTGCGACAGCGCGTCGGCGGCGTTCGCCCGGCGCATGACGCCCGTGTTGACGGCACAGGCGTAGGACCAGCCGAGGTTCTGCCATACCTCGGCCGGCTTCGCCCGAGGCGTCGGATTCGTCTTCGCCGTGCGGGGGTTGGGCGCGTCATGGACCGCGTACAGGCAGGCGACGAGCAGGTACGGCACTTCCGCATCGCGGGTGGATGCGTAGGCCGGGATTCCTCCGGCCGGCAGCAGATGCATGTACAACTGCCACGGGGAGGCCAACTCGTCGGCCAGGCCGTTGCGCAGTGCCGCCCGGCCTCCCGGTGTCGCACACGCAGCGCGGACGGTACGCATGAACCGCTCGAAAGATTCCAGCGGGCCCTTCCTGCCCGCCCGGGCGGGTGGTGATTCAGTGGTCATGCGGCCTTCGCCGTCCTTCCGTTACGAGGGTGCGTGAGGGTGGCCCGGGCCCAGGCCACCGGGTGCAGACCCTGTGGGGTGGTCGCTGCCGGGCGCGTGATCGCGTCGAAGATCTCCAGCGCCAGACGGTGAAACTTCGGCAGGTCCGAGCCGTCCCTGGTGATCGCCGTCCAGAACAACGGCTCGGCCCGGTCCCAGAACTCCGCGATGGCCTCATCCGCCCACGAGCAGCTCTTCTCACCCGGCGCCAGTTGCTTCCACGCCGCACGCAACGCCCTGGCCAGACCAGTCGCAGCAGCCTCCGCCGCCTTACGCGCGTCGGCGACCCGGGCGGCGCGCTGCGGATGCCGGGAGGACAGGAAGCCAGCGATGCTCGCCGGGGTCGTCACGGCGTACCAGTGCTCGTCCTTCTCCTGCTTCTCCTGATGACATCCCAGGGCTCGCACCCGCACCGGCCCCAGCCCGTCGAGCACATCGGCCGGGAGATCGGCGAACACCGACAGCCAGCCCGGAAGGATCTGACCCTTGATCCCGGACTCGGCGGGGTTCTTGGCGTGGATGAAAGCATCGAAGTCGCGCAGAAGTGAGCGGCGCCAACTCGCCCGCACCGGACCGCCCTTGGCACGGTCGACCACATACGGATCCCTCGCCGGTGGCAGGTCCGTGCGCGTCCCCCACGCCACCCAGCAGTCCGTCATCCACGCTCCGGTCTCGTCCGGGGACAGGAGCACGTGATGGGCACTCCGACCGGTCAAGAGCGATACCGGGCCGCGGACAGGGGACGGCAGCAGCGGGTCCTCCAGCTCACCGCGCTCCCACGGCGCCAGATCCTGCGCCGGATCCCCTCCCCCCATGGGCGGTGGGCACCCCAAGATCAGCGACGTGAACAGGCTCTCGCCCAGCGGGTGAAACGACACCAACGACCGCAACGGCGCGGCCTTCATAATCCTGGAGTCCACCTCGCCGTGCCGGCGCTGAGCACCCGTGCCCGACGGGCCGTATCCACGCCAGGCCAGCAACCAGCCGAGCGCCTCGCCCGACGCCACCGGAACATCCTGAGGAGTACGGTCCACCCACGGCTGGTTCGACCCCGACGGCCGCGGCATGACCAGCTTCCCGGCCGGCGCCTGCCGCGAGCACTCCGCGGCCAGACGTGGGTCCTGCAGAAACGGCCGCCGTGCGTCGTAGAGATCAAATCGGTGCTGCCAGGTATCGAAATAGGACCCCACAGCCCCCTCGTCGAACCGGCCGGCGGACAACAGCGCGTCGAACTGGTCCTCCCACGCATCCAAGTCAGGAACGTCAAGGCCACCGGAACGCACCGCAAGCGCCATCAGCAGACGCCGCAGCATCGACTCCACCGCCGGATTCGCAACCTCGATGTCCGCCGCGAGATGAGCTACCAGAAGCGCCGTCCGCAAACCGACCTCCTGACGGCCACCCGGCTCGGCCCCAGGCACCAGGTCTGCTAACTCCTGAAGATCCGCATCCTGGCGAAACACAAGCGCGACGCACGGCTGGTCAGCCACGCAGAAAGCGCGCAAGATCTCTCCCCTCCGTTTTGAGAACGCCAACGTCGCCTGAACATCGACAAGTTCACACAACGTCGCCGACCTCAAGCAGGGAGTGACGCTAAAGGTCATCCATGGGACGTCGCAACCGGAAACGGAAGACTCATCGCAATTGTCAGAGCCGCCAGATAATGTCCATCTGGGCATGCTCTGCGCAGACAGAGGTAGTCCAGGGACTCATGGGGCAAAACAACACAAAGAGCATCGCTCCGTAGTGGCGGAGGGCAGGGTTCCACCCATCCCGGATGGAATGGCCTGAAAGCAAGCTCCGACAACCGCAGAGCGGCCACATGGGCAGGCACCCTGGTTCCCATCGATGACCATGGAATTGCAAGGCCGTTCTGACGATCCATGTCAGAGCGGGTTCGCTCTGCGCATGCGGAGGTAGTCCGGCCGACAAGGACCCCAGTGAATGGCCGCCTTCGTTCGCTCCGTGCATGCGGAGGTAGTCCGTCCTCGGTGACCGCGTTCGCATACAGCTAACCGTCCACTCTCCGCATGCGGAGGTAGCCCGACGCCCTGCATCTGCGTGGCGCCGTTCCCGTTGCGGCGGTCACCCACTGGACCCGACGTTCCTGATGCCGACCAGCCTGCCCGTCCCACGCCGCAGAAGTCACCCACCCTTGGCTGCCTACTTGCCGGGGTCATACAGGTTCGCTCGGCACCCGTGGAAGTCACCCGACGGCCGCTGGCGGCAAGGTGGGCATAAGGTTCGCTCGGCACGCGTGGAGGTAGCTAGAGTTCATTCCGCATCCGCGGATGTGCCCCGGACAAACAAGCGCCGATCCCGGCGAAGTTCGCGTTCAGTCCGCACCTGCGGACGTAGCCCTTACAGCACACCGCTATCACCAAGGTCCACGGGAGTCGCTCCGCGCGTGCGGAGGTTACTCGCCCTGCGCCGCCTTGATACCTGCGTCGTAGATGTTCGCTCCGCGACCATGGAGGTCACCCGAAGTACATGCGGCACGGAACATCCAGGTTCTACTTTGCTCCGTGCCTGCGGAGGTCGCCCAATCATCGCCAGATAGACGATGAGCACAACCACGTTCGCTTCGCACCAGCGAAGGTATTCCATCGCGGTAGTAGCGGGGGGCTTGATAGGCGACGTTCGCTCCGCATACGCGTAGGTGACCCGAATCCGGCATCAAGATGCGCTGAAGGGCTACTGCACGAGCCGTAGTACCGGGCGCTGTTCCTGGCAATCGAGCAGTTCTCGGACGCGCTCGGTCGTCCAGGCCAGCTCATGCGCCAGTCTGGCCACCGACAAGTCCGTTTCCTTGCAGGCCAGTTCGAAGGCTTGGCCCAGAAGAGACGGTTGTTCGCCGGAGTAGTTCGAGACCGATTCGGGGATGAAACCGGGCTGGCCGTCCAGCGCACGCAAGCGTTGGTATGTGCGGCTGGTCGTGGCATCGGAGATGAGCCCAAGTTCACGGCATCGGTAGACGAGTGAGTGGATGGAGACGCCCCAGACCTGCCTGAGTTCGGCCAGTCGTGCGAGGTCCATCCGCTTGGGCAAGAGGGGAAGGACGCTGTCTTGGGGAGTGAGGAACTCGGCGGCGAAGGCGTCGGCTTCCTTCTCCTGACGGCTGTCACCAGTGGCATCGCCATGGAGTACGAGATGCCCGAGTTCGTGGGCAGCGGTGAAGCGATGGCGGTACACGTCGTCGGCCCGGTTGGCTGTGAGGACCACGAGGGGTCGTGCCGCTCGGGTGGAGAAGGCGTCCACGGTGGCGGCCGAGGGGTCGGATGCCGGAGGCATCACGACGACGATGCCGTGGGACTCCATGCGTCGGACGAGGTGGGTGACGGGTCCATCGCCCATACCCCAACGGCGACGGAGCTCTTGTGCTGCCCCGGCAGGATTCGCCGGCAGTTCAGCTCCGGGGTGGACCTCGCCCCCGGCGAAACCGGGCAGGTTCACCAGGGGTAGCTGAATCCGCCGTTCCAGGGCGTAGGTGAGCTCCCATACCTGTTCGGCAAAGGCGAGGGCTCGTTCCCTCTGGGACTTCGGCGTGCTGCGCAAGCTGCGGAAGTGGGCCATGGAGGCGTCGAGCCGGTTTACTGGACGGCCGACCAGGAAGAACGTGGCCGGTACGCCGAGTGTTTCAGCAAGACGGGGGATGAGGTCAGGGCGAGGGCGGGACACCCCTGTCTCGTACTGGCCCACCGCCGCCGGGGTCACCCCGAGGGCATTCGCGACATCTTTCTTCGTCTTCTCGGCCAGCCGACGTGCCTGTGTCAGCCGGGCGGGATCGAAGCCGTCCGAGATGGCACGGGGCGTGGTGCCCCGCTCCTCCAGGCCCAGGATGAGGTCTTGCTTATTGGTTCGCATCATCTTCGCTGGTCTGGTCGTCGGCCGGCTCTGCTTCTGTCAGCGGCGGAACGTCGCGCTGTTGATCAACGTTCGTACGCGACGACAGCGTAAGGGTCGGCTCTGCTCCGCCGTCGAAGCTGGTCAGTTCCCGCTCGGACGCCGTGGCCTGCTTGGGGATGCTCCTCAGGTGCTGTCCGTGGGACGTAACAGTGTCAGGCAGGGCGAGTGGCTCAGGGACGGACTCCCACACCAGGCGCCGCTCAGCACCCAGCGCCGCAATACCCCAGTACGCCTCCAGGAGTTCGGAGGCATTGCAGGCGAAGGGAACAAGAATCAGACGGGTGCCTCGTGGCACAGATGCGAGACCACCTCGCGGCTCCACCACCTGACCGCTTTCGTCGAAGCCCTCGAAGTCGAACGCGCCCTGCACCTCAGCCGGGTCGGGTGCGAACGTGAACAGCTCCTTCACCAAACGGGACTCACGCGGAATGCGCGCCGTGCGCACGTCCGACAAGGTCTTCGAGTAGAGGAACGGATAGAGCAGACCGTTCCCGACGACCATCAGTTCGAACGGGAACCCGAACGGCTTCACGGGAGTGGCTCCCGGCAGATCCTTCAGCTCCTCCCACACCCGCTCGAACTGCCCCTGCCACCGAGCCGAGCCGTACGTGTGGTTGGTACGCGATTCCGCCTGCTCCTGTGCAGCCTGCGCGTTGGCCTGCATGTTCCGTAGGGCCTGGCCAACACCCGCTCGAACTGCCAGCGCCTGCTTGCCGAACACCTCGGTCGCCCAGGGCGAAAGAGACACACTCATGCGGACGACTCCTCTGGTCCGACTTCGGATTGGAGCACTGCACCACCGAGCAGACTTTAGTTGATGTACAAGTTCTTGCACAAGCACTTCTCTGTCGTACGTAGTTCTCTCGCTGAAGTAACTCTTGCCCCAGGACCACCGCATGTCCGTCAGCCACGGAGAAGCATCGGCCCGGGTACAGCTATCCGCTGGCCAGTTGCAAGTCAGCATCGCCAGCGGCAACCCGCGAGGCGGGCTTCTCGGAGTCCAGTTCATGGCGTGATCTTGGTGGGGGGTCCGGACTCTACTTCGGTGTCCGGAACCACCTCGTCAGGCCAGGTTCGGCGTGACCTTCGATCCGATCCCTCACGTCCACCGCCGCACCGACCGCATACGCATCACTCACGCACGTCAAGGCGTCCTACCGTGGCCGAGGGGCTGACTCCAATCACGGCTCGTGGCTTGGCCCAAGGGAGGCGTCCTCTCGCAGAGCCACTCCGCGAGGACCATTACTCGCCAAGTCCACATCGCCTCGGGACAAACTGCTGATCCGATGGGAAACCGCTGGCAAAATGGCCACTTGGATGGACTGCGCGGCAGTCGGGGGAGCAAGGAGCAGTGGGTGGGGACGACGATTAGCGGCCGGTTTCTGTTGCTCCCTCAGGAGGCGCGTCCGGGGGGATTGTCCGAGGTCCGCAAAGCCGTGGACATCAAGAGCGCTGGCGGTGACCACGTCGCTGTGAAGCTGCTCAAACAGCGCGAGGACGACGCGATCACCCGGATCTTCCTTGAGCGGGAGACCTCGGCGCTCAAGGCACTGAACCACCCCCACATCGTGCGGATGCTCGACTCTGGCTGGGATCAAGGGCTGGAGCGGTACTTCATCGCCCTGGAGTGGATCGACCGCAGCCTCAAGGACGAGATGGCAGATGGCCGTCCCCTTGACTGGCCGGCCTACTTCACACACATAGGCGGACCACTGGCTTCCGCTCTCGCATATGCCCACGAGAAGGAGATCGAGCATCGTGATCTGAAACCGGGAAATGTCCTGCTGGCCAGTGACGGCACGGTCAAGCTCGCCGACTTCGGGATCGCCAAGATCTTGTCCAAGGCCGCGGCCGTGACCGACGAGACGGTCGCGGACTTCCGATCCGCCCTGTACTCGCCGCCCGAGCAGAGCGAGGCAGTCCCGTATGTCCGTGACGTGTACGCCTACGCGGTCCTGGCCATTCAGGTCCTCTCCCGCAGTCAGGCGCATGACTACCACGATCTGGCGACGGTACTTGACGGTCTGGAACTCGACACCGAGATTCGCAACGTCCTCAGAACCTGCATCGACCTCGACCCCAAGAAGCGGCCGGCCAACGCCATCGTCCTGGAACACCGGCTCCTGGAGGCCGAGCGGGTCTGCGAAAACCGTGATGCCCGCCAACGCAACGCGCTCTGGCTGAAGATGACCCGCCGCGCGGCCGAAAGCCTGAGCGCAGCCGCAGCCGGAGAAGAGATCGATTGGGATGCGGTGAAGAACACGGTGCTGGCGGACATCTCCGGCACCGTTCACGTCGACTACGGCTACAACGCGCAGAGCGACGAGGTCGACACCGGCACGGTGCGGGTGTTCGGCCAGAGTCTGTTTCTGCGTCTGGTCCACGACGAGGATCAACGCGACCGGTGCGTCATCGTCTCGGCGGAGGAACGGGCAGAGGAATGGATGGCCAAGCGCCGTGCGTCCGCCCTCAAATTCGACCCCATCCTTACCTGGACGTTCAACGACCCGGGTGAGGACCCGGCGTACGACGGCCTCAACCTGCTGCTGGACAACCTCAACGCGGAACTGGACGCGCGCGAGGCCGTGGCCAAGGAGGGCAAGCGTCAGCAACTCGGCGACCTGTTCGACGGCTGGCGCCGTGTCCTGGAAGCTCGCGAGGAGGTAGCGGCCAACGGGCGGCAGCCGATCCAGTACGAACGGTTGGAAGGTGGTGGCCGCACCCGGGTCTTCCATCTCGCCTCGCCCGACACCACTGCCGAAATCGGCGAAGAGTGGTCCGTCGCGGAGTACCCCTACAGCCGGCCCATCGACCGTGGCGAGATCACCAACCGCACTGACGACACCGTCGTCCTGCGGATGACGCGTCCCCAGGCCGTCCTGCCCGCCCGAGGTGTACTGCTGCCCTTCCTTGGACCCAGCCAGAACGCGATCAACCGGCAGCGCGACGCACTTACCGCAGTCGCCGCTGGGCAGACTGCCAATCTCGACCTACGGCAGATCATCGATAACCCCGGAGCCCTCAAGGTCGGCCCGCCCACCGAGGTCACCACCTGGGTCCGTGCCGATCTCGACCAGAGCAAACGAGACGTCGTCGCCCACGCCCTGGGCACTCAGGACCTACTGCTCGTCGAGGGACCACCCGGCACCGGCAAGACCACCGTGATCGCTGAGATCGTAGAGCAGACCCTCAGCAGGCATCCCACCGCCCGCATCCTCATCGTCAGCCAGACCCACATCGCCATCGACAACGCCCTCAAGCGCCTTGAAGACGCCGGCATCACCGAACTCGTCCGCCTCGGCCGCGTCGATGATCCACGCGTCGCCGAAAGCGCCCAGCCGTTGCTGCTCGACCGGCAAGTCAAGAAGTGGACCCAGGGTGTCCGGACGCGCGCAGAGCGGCATCTGGAGAGCGTGGCCGCCAACAGCGGCCAGCAGCCCAACCACCTCAAGGCGGCCCTGGTGCTGGAAGAACTCGCCGCCGTGGCCGCCGACCTAGCACATGTGACGACCCGTCTCGACGAGCTGGCGAACCAGCCTGTACCTGAGCGCACCACCTCCGCCAGGGAGCTCGGCGAGGAAGTCGTCACCACCCGGGCCCGCCGAGAACAACTCCTCGAACAACGGGCAGAGCTGTTTGCCGAAGTGCAGTCCATGCTCGACGGCGAACTCACCCTCCGCGAGGAAATGAGTGCCGCAGACGTCCGCGACGTCGTCGAGGTGCTCCTCGGCCCGGCCGGGACAGGCAGGGAACTGATGCATCTGCTGCGTCTTCAGGGCGAATGGCTGCAGCGAATCGGCACCGACCAGAACCTGATCGCGGGCTTCCTTCGCACCCGGCGCGTCATCGGCGGAACCGCACTCGGCTTCCTCGGTCACCCAGCGGCCCGGGATCTCGAATTCGACCTGTGCATCTTCGACGAGGCGTCCAAGGCGACCGCGACTGAGGCGCTGGTACCAATGGCCAGGGCCAAGAGGTGGGTGCTGGTCGGCGACACCAACCAGCTGCCTCCCATCGATGAAGATCTGCTGCGCGACGAAAAGATCATGGCCGATCACCAGCTCATCCCCGAGCTGGTGAAAACCACCCTGTTCCAATACTTCGCCAACTCCACCAAGTCACCCGTCAAGCACCTGTTGCGCGAGCAGTACCGGATGACCCCGGCGATCGGCAACATGATCAGCAGTTGCTTCTACGACAACAAACTGATCTCGCCCAACGACCATGTCCTCCCCGGCTACAGCACGGTCAACAAACCCGTCCTGTGGCTGGACACCAGCGCCCTGCCGAACCGCCGCGAAGACGAGCAGTCCGCCGCACAGACCAGCATCTCCAACCGCCTTGAGGGCCAACTCGCGATGCGACGCCTGGAAGTCATCGACCGGGCCATCGACAAGGGGGTGATCAAGACTCCCGACGGCAAGCGCCTCGACGTCCTGCTGATCGCCCCCTACGGCCGCCAGGTCGAAGAACTCACCAAACGCCTAGCCTCCCTGAGGCTCAAGCACATCGCTCCAGAAGTGCTCTCCGTCGACGCGGTACAGGGTCGAGAATGCGATCTCGTCGTCTTCTCCGTGACCCGCAGCAACGTCAGCGGCCGCTTCGGGTTCCTCGGCCAGCCCTACTGGCGCCGCATCAACGTCGCACTATCCCGCGCCCGCTACGGACTGATCATCGTCGGCGACGCTGGCTTCTGCCGCAGCAAGCCCGGCGCCCTGCGCGACGTACTCGACTACATGAGCGGCCACCCGGAAGACTGCGAGATCCGCAATGCCTACCTCTAGCCCCGCCTTCGGCGACGACAGCCTCCTGGCCCTCCGCTTCCACAACACCCGTCCCGGACTCGAACTCATCCAGATCGCCGACGCCGCACTGCCTGTCGCCCGGATCACCGCCGAGGTCCTCGCCCAGGACAGCAAGGACCTCCCGCTCATGGAGGAATTCGTACTGCGGCTGGTTGACCACAACGTGAGCAGCGCGCGGGGCATCGCCGGCCTACTCGGCCTGCCCGAAAACATGGTCGACCGGACCGTCGCCGTGCTGTTCGGCTCGGACGACCTCAAATGGGGCCGCCCCACCGCCGAAGATGCAAGCCGGACCCCCAGCCTGCGGCTCACAGACAAGGGCCATCTCACCGCCCAGCAGGCCGCCGCGGTAGCGCCCGTGCGGGTCAACCAGCCTCTCGTCTACGACCAAATGCTGTGGAAAGTAGCGCCCTACGACCGCCGCACCACCGTCCCGCGCGGGCAGGCCGAGGAAAACGGCATGATCATGCTGCCCGTCGCCAGGTCCGGGCCTGTCAACGACGGAGACATCACCGCAGCCGAAATCACCGCTCTGCTCCGCGAGAACGGCAACAACAAACGCGAAGTCCTCCAGGTCAAAGGCATCTCCCAGGCCCCAGCCCGCCGTGTCCTGCCGGTCAAACTCCTGGTGTACGCCGACGCAGACCGTACCGACGTCGAAGTCGGCATCGTTGTCGACGGCGAACTCAGTCAGGCCCACGAACTCGCCCTTATCGGCCAAGGTGGTGCCAAGGCCCTCGGCATCACCGTCGCGCCGCCCCCCGAACGCCCTCTCCTGGACCCCGACCTTGAAAAGGCCCGCGTACCGCTGCTGGAGGTCACCCAGCAGCGTGCAGAACAGGCCGCATTCCAGCTCGGCGTTCACGCCCCCACGCCGGGTCCGCCGGAAGTTCAACAGCCACAGGCAGACGAGATCCGAGCCATCGGCGTCTTCGAGCACCCGGACGTCCTCGACGACGCCCTCTCCAACGCTCGCCGCCGACTCCTGATTATCTCACCGTGGATCAAGAACGCGATCATCACTACCGACTTCCTCAGCAAACTCGAACGACGGGTCAAACGAGGCGTCAAAGTGGACATTGCATACGGCTACGAGGAGAACGACACCAAGACCGACCCGGCCTCCGTCCGTAAACTCACCAACCTGGCCGACCGCTACCGCGACAAACTCAACTTCACACGTCTGAAGAGCACCCACGCAAAGGTTCTCGTCTACGACGACGTCTGGGTGACCACGTCCTTCAACTGGCTCTCTTTCAAAGGTGACCCCGAACGCACCTATCGCATGGAAGAAGGAAGCCTCGTCCGCAACCGCCAGATCGCCGACACCCAGTACGCCCGCTACCTTGAGCTGATCGCCGACCAGCGCCGATAACTCGGCCAAGGCGCCACCTCAACCTTCGCCTAACTACCTGCAGTTGGAGTCTCCTTCGAGTCGGCGGCATAAGTCGCGGGCCGCTGTCTCATCCGAAGGTGAGTTCGCGGAAGGCGTTGCGGATCTCGGTGAGGGGCTGGCGGTCGCGGGTGTAGTAGAGCTTGTTGGTCAGCAGTACGGCCCATCGCCCCTGGCCGGGGGACATCCACATGCCGGTTCCGGTGAAGCCGTAGTGCACCCAGACATCCTGCGTCGGCTCGGTACCGGAAGCTGGGTGCCAGAACAGGCCGCGTACGGGCTCCAGTTCACCGGTCTGGATCGTCAGCGACTCAGCCGCCCACGCCGGCCCGAAGATGGCCTGCTCAGATGCAGAAGTTCCGCCCAGCATGTAACGCAGGAAAACAGCGAGATCGTCGAGGACAGTGAAGGCACCGGCGATGCCGCACACGCCGCCCAGGAGTCGTGCAGAGAAGTCGTGGGCGACGCCTTTGAGGTGAGTGCCGGTGTCCTGGTCGAGTTCGGTCGGCGCACACCGCGCGGCGATCTCCGAGGACAGCGGCCCGAACCGGGTGGTGTTCATACCCAGCGGCTGCCAGATCCGCTCCGTGGCGAGTTGGTCAAGGCGCTGGCCCGAGAGGTGTTCGGCGAGATAGCCGAGGATGAGGGCAGCCCGGTCGGTGTACTCGACGGCCTCTCCGGGCTGGCGGTGCAGTGCTTCCCTCAGTACGCCATCGCGGATGTCCTGCGGGTCGCTGCCGTAGAGGTTTCTGAGCTGGGCCCGCAGGGGGACGCCGGCCGTGTGGGTCAGCAACTGGCGGGCGGTTACCGATCCGAGCGCGTGGCCTTCGGCCTCGGGCCAGAAGGTGCCCAGGCAAGAGTCGAGGTCGAGCTTGCCTTCTTCCCAGAGGGAGCCGATGGAGGACCACACGGCGAGGATCTTGGTGAGGCTGGCGGCGTCGAAGACGGTGTCGGGCCGCATCGGCGCGTCCGGTTGCTCGGGGTCGAGGACCCCTGTGGTGCCGTGGACGTGAGTTCCGGCGGCGTCTCCGACGGCCCATACAGCGCCGGGGTAGACCTTGTCGCGGACGCCTTCGCTCAGGAGCTGTTCGATGCGGTCGGTGCGGTACGTCATGGTCTCCCTGTTCGCAGTGGGCATCCCGTCGGTCAGCGTAGTGACGCGGATGGGATGAGTGGAGGAACGGCGTGCTGAGCTGCCCTCATGGCAGGCCGGTTACCTCCTGTGCCGAACGGTCCCGTTTCTGAACCTGCTCAGGAGAGTTGGTGGCCGAGGTCGATGAGGGCTTGCGCGGTAGTCGAGAGCGGGTAACGGGTGGCGTTCGCGTAGCCCGCCTGCCGCAGCGCGGAGAGCAGGCCGGGAGAGGTTCGCAGCCGATCCAGATCGCGGGCGAGGGCGGCCGAGTTGGTGAAGTCGGTGGCTACGCCGGTCGCGGCGAGGGCCTCGCTGAGGCCCGGTACGGGTTGGTAGAGGACGGGCAGTCCACAGGCTTGGGCCTCCAGCGCGACCAAGCCCATGGCCTCCAAGGTGGTGGACGGCATGACCAGTACGTCGTGCTCGGCGAACGCCTTCCACAGTTGTTGACGGGGTAGCCACCCGAGGTAGTGGGCCCTCACGCCAGCCCGTTTCAACAGCGGGGCCAGGGCGTGGAATTGGGCCCGGGGCGCGGCGATGCTCAGCTCGACACCTGGCACAGGGGCCAAGCCCTTGATTAGGGCCGCCACGCCCTTCTCGGCGGTCAGCCGTCCTGCGTACAGCAGTCGTAGGTGGCTGGTGGAGGCGTGGGTTGGTCGGGGCGGCGGAGCGGTGAGCAGGTGGTCGGGGATGCCCCAGGGGATGTGGGTGATCTTCCGACGGTCGGTCTGCGGGGCGAGCTTGAGCAAGCGGTCGGCCATTGCCTCTGTCGGTACGACGATGGCGTCGGCGGCTCTGGCGGTCTCGCGCAGGACTCGGAGTTGATCGCGGTGGGTCTCGGCGAAGATCAGGTCGGTGCCGTGGACCAGGGCGATGCGGGGATGCAGGGGCAGGGCTCGGATCAGGGCTGGGGTGGCGCCGAACGCCAGGTGCTGGAGGTGCAGGACGCCGATCTGGTTTGGGTCGATCGCGGCTGTGAGGGCCCTGCGTAGGGCTGTGACGTAGTTGCCGAAGGCCGGGCCTTCCAGGCATTTGCCGGCCACGGGCAATAGGTCGAGCCCAGCGGGGGGAAGGCGACTCGGGTTGGACGGGCCGAGCATGAACGCGCGTGCGGGGATGAGGGGGCGGTCTCCCGTGTAGAGGTCGAGGAAGAGTTCGACGCTGCCGCCAGGACTTCCGGCGGGCAGGTCCAGCAGGGTGGCGGCCAGTGGCCCGGCGGCTGAGCGGGGACTCACAGGACTCATCCGGGGATCTCCTCGTAGAGGCGGGAGATGTCGATGCCGTCGGTAGCCGCGTACTTGGAAAGCTGCTGCTGGTAGCTGGCTGGCGTGCCGAAGGCGGTGAGGAAGACGAGCTTGCCGAAGGTCATCCCCGGATAGACCCGGACGGGCTTGGCGGCGCGGATCTCCAACGTCCAGCGAATGGCGTGGCCTTGGTGGCCGAGCGGGGCGGAGACGTGGACCCAGATGCCGAGTGCGCCGATGGTGCGGTCGCCGTTGAGCATCTGCGCGTACGTCTCCGAACCGGTCTTCTCCAGCGTGACACCGAGGTAGAGCACCTCCGGCTTGAGCACCAAGCCCGTTGCGGGGATGACCTGTTCGACGAATGCGGTGGGGGCGGCGGCGTCCAGTTCACCGGCGCAGACGCGAAGAGTGTCGCCGAGCCGCCAGTCGTAGGCGTTCGGGGAGAGACGGGCGGGATCGTACGGCTCGATCGTGATCTCGCCAGCCTGAAGGGCGGCTCTGATCGCGGGGCGGGTCAGGATCACGAGGCGACCGCCTTCACCGGAGCGACGTCCCGCCAGTACCTCGACGGCTGCGGACCTGTGGCGGCCTGGTACTTGCCTTGGTAGGGGTCGATTTCACCGGTAGAGACGAAGAACATGATCTGCGCGATCTTCATGCCGGCGTACACCCGTAGCGGACGGACTGGCGAGAGCATCAGCGTCCACTGGCCGTGGAAGCCGATGTCGCCGATGGGGGCGGTGATTTCGACGAAGAGGCCGAGCCTGCCGACCGAGGAGCGACCGAACAGCAGCGGTACGAAGGAGTTGGAGCCGACCTGTTCGAGGGTGTGCCCGAGGTACAACTCGCCGGGCTGGAGCACGTACCCGTCCTTCCCGATCTCCATCTCACAGGTGGAGTTGGGGTGGTGGGAGTCGATCACGGTGTCCACGTAGGTCAGCAGGGTGGGACCGAGGCGGACGTTGTAGCTGTTGGGGTTGACCTGTTCCAACTCGAAGGGGTCGATGGTCAGGCGACCGTCGCGGGCAGCGGCGGTGATCTCGGGGCCGGTGAGGATCACTGCTCGCCTCCCAAGGTGGCGCCGCCGGGCAAGGTGGTGGCCAGGACGCGGCGTACTGCTTGGCTGAGCCGGAGCCCGGCTTGATGTGTTCGGCCGCCCAGATGGCTGTCGGCGAGGTAGCCCGTCGTCAGCACGCTGCTCATCGCCGACGGAAGAGGCGTGGGAGCGATGACCAACGGGCCCACGCATTCAGCGAGTTGCGTGAGCAGCTTGTCGTGGTCCTGGGCGTGCTCGTCAGGAAGGACGGCGTGGACGAGTTGGTTGTCGAAGGGCTCGATGGCCAACAGGTCGCCGAGGGTGAGCACTTCGCCGAGCGGTACGGAACGGAGCGCGGTCTCGTTGAGGATCACCGCGTCTGCGCCGAGGCCGGAGTGGAGTCGGCCGGCGATCTCTCGCAGCAGACGGCTGCGGTCCAACTCCCCATTGCGGTAGGGCTCGTTCACGGTTCCGAGCGGACTCGCCAGCTTCCGGCTGAAGAGGGAGATCCTCTCCCGCACCGTGGCGAGGTCTTCGGGAACTGCGGTGGCGTTGGGAAAGGTGCATGTGCGGGCGGCCCAGCCGCTGCCGCCCGGTTCTGCGGTGGCGTAGCCGACGCCGAGTTCGCGTCCCTTGACGACCAAGGTGTTGCCGATGCGCACAGGGCCGTAGGTGTCGCTGTGGCAGTGGCCGGCGAAGATGACGTCCGCGAACGGGCAGGCGGCGGCCAGCTTCAGGTCCTCCTCGAAGCCGGAGTGGGACAACACGATCCAGGCGTCGGCTCGGTGGTGGTTCTCCAGCATCACCTCGCGCAGGGCATGAGCCGGGTTGGTGACGTGGTGGCCCGTGCGGTCGCGGGTGGGGATCGTGTTGAACGCCTGGGGGCCCATCACCGCGGTGATGGCGACCCGTTGGCCGCTGATCCGCTTGATGCGTACTTGGTCGAAGAGGGGTTTGCCGTTGGCGTCGGAGGCGTTGGCGCACACGGTCATCTCGTGCAGCCCTGGTTCGAAGTAGTGCGGCCAGCCGTGATTTCCGGGTGCGAGCAGGTCGTACAGGCTGGTGAGGATCTCGCGCTCGATCTGGCCTTTGCCGAAGCGGTAGTAGCCGCTTCCTTCGAAGAAGTCGCCGCAGTCCATGATCAGGCTCTCGGCCCTGGCGGCGTGGAGGTGGGTGAGCATCGGCGTGGTCGCGTCGAAGGCCGAGTGGACGTCGGTCGTAGCGATGATCTTCCGTAACTGTCGGCTCATGGGGTGACCTCGCAGATGTCGGCGCCGAGGGCGTGCAGTTTGGTGGGCAGGTCGGCGTGTCCGCGGCGGAGTTGGTCGAGGCCGCCCAGCGTGGTGACACCGCGTGCGGTGAGGCCGGCGATGAGGAGGGCGGAGCCCGTGCGGATGTCGGTGGCCTCCACTCCGGTGCCGGTCAACTGCTGCGGGCCGGTGAGACGGCACTTGGTGGGCGACAGGTCGTGGATCTCGGCGCCGAGGCGGGCGAATTGGGGCAGGAGGTTGCCGTGGCGGCCGGGGTTGATGGTGTCGGAGAAGAGGTGGGTGCCGGGGCGGGTGAGAGCCAAGGCCATCAGGGACGGTTCGAAGTCGGCGTCCAGGCCGGCGGGGGCGAGGGAAGCGACGGCTCGTAGCGGCCTGCTGGTGAGCCGGGTGTCGTGGGCATGGATGGTCAGTACGTCGTCGTCGGTGCTGGCTGGCACACCGAGCTGCCGCAGGGCCCTGATCAGCGGAACGACGTCGCCGCCGCGAACGCCACAGATATGTGCGTAGCCGCCCGTTGCTGCGATCGCACAAGCCAGCGTGCCTGCCTCGATCTTGTCGCCGGGCACCTTCCAGGCGATGGGCTCCGCAGGGGCAGACGCTGGTGGTGCGAGCAAGAGGAGGGACTCGCCGACTCGGCACTGCCATCCGGCCAGCCGTAGCGCCTCTACGACGCTGAGGACTTCCGGCGAGAGGTTGGGTCCTCCCAGCCGCAGTGGCCGTCCGCCCACGACGGCGCGCAGGACGGCGGCGATGGTCGCGCCTCGGGAGCGGAAGGGCAGCATGATCGAGACCGTTCCGGTCCGTGCGGCGGCTGCTTCCACGAGGTAGCCCCGGTCGTCGACGGTCGTACGGTCGCCGAAGTGCTCGTAGACCGTGAAGTGCTGTTCCATGCCGCGTTCCCCGATCCGGCACCCGCCTGGCCAGGGAAGTCGGGCCCGACCGTAGGCGCCGAGCAACGCTGGTACGAGGTAGTACGAGGCTCGGATGCGTGCGGCGGTTTCGGGGTCGGGCCCCGGTTGCGGCCTGTCGCTGGGCAGGATGACCGCGGTGTGCGGATCGGTGACGGGGCGGGCCGTGTGCCAGCCGGACTGCTGGAGCAGGGTGAGCATCGTTTCGACGTCGGTGTTCGCCGGGACGTTGCCCAGGTGTACCGGACGGTGCAGGGCCGCGGCAGCGGCCAGGAGGGGCAGGGCCGCGTTCTTGGACCCGTCGACTGTCACGGAACCGGTGAGAGAGGTGCCGGGCCGGATAGCGACCACTTCGGCGGCGACCGGGGGAATCCTTACGGCTGTCAACCGTCAACTCCTTTGCAGGGGAAGGCATCGTGAGAGCTGGTCCGGGCCACTGACCTTGAACTCGGCCCAGCACCGCTTGCCGGACGGCAGCAGGTCGATCCCGTGGCGGTCCGCGAGGGCGGCGACGATGAACAGGCCGCGTCCGCCCTCCTCGTCCACGTCCGGCAGTCCGACCTGTGGGGCCTTGGAGCTGGCATCGGTCACCTCGATCAGCAGGCGTTCGTCGTTCAAGCGAGCGCCGGCCGAGATAGGGCCGTGCCCCGCGTGCCGTACCGCGTTGGCGAGCAACTCTGCGGCGACCAACTCCGCTGTCTCCAGGAGTTCCTGATCGAGAGAGGCGTCCCAGGCCCGTATCCCGATGGCGAGTTGCTGCCGCGCGGAGCTGGCGGCAACAGGTGTGCCGTGAACGGGCAAATGGATCTGATGCGCTTCCATGAGCGGCCTCCTGGATCGGTGTGGCAGCTCCACGCAACCGCTTCGGAGGCAGGCGAGGCCACGCCGTGTGCCAGCGCCGCATGACTTATGCAGGAGCTGCATCGCAGTCAATTGCCTCTCGGTTACGCTCGGTTGAGCAGGCAGGATCGGCGACGGCAGAAGGGGCCGTGGCACAGATGGCCGAGGCACAGAGTGAAGCGAGACGGATCGGCGAAGTGATCCGTCAGGCCCGCGTGTTACAGCGGCGTTCACAGACGGAGGTTGCCGCCGCCCTGGGGTACCACCAGTCGAAGGTGAGCCGTCTGGAGAGCGGCAGGGGCACCGAGGACGTGCGCACGCTGCGCGAGATCGCGCAGGTGCTGGACATTCCACTGGACCGTCTCGGTCTCGCCGCCTCCTCCGACACCAGCCCCGCCGACCCCGGAACAGAGGACATGCACCGCCGTACCTTCCTGGCCGCGAGCGTCGCAGCTCTCGCGGCTCCGCCGTCGTCCACCGCAGCACATTTCGACCTGGTACAGGTCCTGCTGCCAGGCACTATCCCTGCTGCTACCGGGCAAGCCCTGGAAATCGACGAGCTACGGGATCGGACACGGGACGTACGCCGGATGTTCTGCACGTGCGACTACACGGATCTGGAGCGGACGCTGCCGGGTCTGATCGCCGACCTGCGTCATGCCGCCGGCGGCTCATCCGGCTCGGCGGAGGCGTCCGGGTTGCTCGCCACCGCGTACCAGACGTCGGTGAGTCTGCTGCTGAAGCGAGCCGATCAGGGCAACGCCTGGCTCGCGGCCGGCCGGGCCATGGCCGAGGCGGAACGATCCGGGGATCCCATCGTCCTCGCCGCCAGTGTGCGCGTTCACGCCCACGTCCTCGTGCGCGAGAAGCACACCGCCCAGGCCGTGAACATGGTCCGCCACACTGCCGACCAGCTCACCGGTTCCTACGACCAGCGCTCACCCCGGTACCTGGCAGCGGTCGGTCTGCTGTTGCTCCGCGGGGCGACCGCCGCCAGCAGAAACGGCAACCGCGCCACCACCCAGGACTTCCTCACCGAGGCCAAAGAGGTGGCGCGCTACGTCTCCTTCGACCGACCCGACGCGTGGGCAAACTTCAGCCCCACCAACGTGGCCCTGCACGAGATCAGCGCGGCCGTCTCCTTCGGCGACGCCGGCATCGCCCTGGAAACCGCGCGCCCCCTCATGCGGCGCCACATTCCCGTCCCCGAGCGCCGGGCCGCGCTCTGGGTGGAGACCGCCCGCGCCTACAGTCAGCAGGGCAGACTCGCCGACGGCTACCAGGCCCTGCGTATCGCCGAGAGCTGTGCGGCACAGGACATCCGCCGCCCGGCCGTACGCGAACTGGTCGCCGACATGGCAGCCCGCGACCGCCGCCGGGCACTGCCCGAGCTGCACCACTTCAGCCGCCAACTGGGAGTGCCCGCGTGAGTGACCAGCCCGACAAGCCGTTCCTCCAGATCGTCGTCTGCGCGGCCGGAGTCGCCACCGACGTCGGCAAGCTGATCACCGCAGCACAGGAACGGAACTGGGACGTCGGTGTCGTCGCCACCCCGCAAGGACTCGGATTCCTCGACGTCGAGGCGGTCGAGGCGCAGACCGGTCTCCCCATCCGCTCGGCCTGGCGAACACCGGACCAACCGCGCCCGACCCGCCCCGCGGACGCGATCGCGGTCGCCCCGGCCAGCTTCAACACCGTCAACAAGTGGGCCGCCGGGATCTCCGACAACCTCGCGCTGGGCATCCTTTGCGAAGCACCCGCCATGGGCGTACCGGTGGCCGTGCTGCCGTACCTGAACTCGGCCCAGGCCGCCCACCCCGCTTACCAGCAGAGTCTGGAGCGGCTGCGTGAGATGGGCGTCCTGATCGGGTCGTACGAGCCTCATCGGCCGAAGGCTGGCGGCGGAGCCGACCGCTACCGCTGGGAGGAAGCGCTGGAGTTGCTCGCCCCCAAGCTGTCCGCGCGGTCGTGATGCGTGCCCATGCCACACCGCGCACCCGCTCACTCAAACCCCCGAAAACGAAGCAGCGCCCGAGCCAGCCGAAGCCGACCCGGACGCCGCACAGCAGGTCAGAGGGGATATCCTCCGCCCACCACCGGTAGACCCTGTGGGACTCGAACCCACAACCAATGGATTAAAAGTCCACTGCTCTGCCAATTGAGCTAAGGGTCCTCGCGATGTTGCCTCCCCGAGCATAGCGGGAGGTGGCCGTGTCTCCGATCGGGTATCGGGGACACGGCCGCGCCGGACGGCAGAACAGGGTGCGAGCAGGGCCGGGACGAGGGACCGACTGGTCCGGAAGTGCTACGGATCCACCGGTTCGGGCGCCCCGGCCCGCGCCGCCACCCGTGCCTTCGTGCGGGCGTGTTCCGGGTTCAGGAACCACTCCCGGGCCGAGGCGAACCACCAGGCCGCCGCGAAGCCGAGGACGACCAGTACCGCCACCGGCGCGTAGTTGAAGGTCTCCCAGGTGACCGGCGACACCTGCGGCAGCATGAACAGCACGGTGATCACGATCACCCACACCACCGACACCGTCCCGATCAGCCGCGACCACCGGCCCAGATGCCACGGCCCGCGCTGGAAGTCGTCCCCCTTGCCCAGCCGCAGCAGCGTCGGGATGACGTACGCGATGTAGAGGCCGATCACGGCCACCGACGTCACCGCCGCGTACGCCGTGTAATTGATCAGGTAGGGGAGGCCGAGCACCAACGCGCCCCCCGCCGCCAGCCACACCGCCGCCACCGGCGTCCGCGTGCGCGGGCTGACCGTGTGCCAGACGTGGGAGAACGGGAGCGCGCCGTCGCGTGAGAAGGCGTAGATCATGCGGCTGTTGGCCGTCACCGACGCCATCCCGCAGAAGAGCTGCGCGCCGATCACCACCAGGAGCAGGAGCTTGCCGGACGTCGCTCCCAGGGCGTCGAGGAGGATCTGGGCCGGGGGTGCGCCCGTCGCCGACTTCAACTCCCCGTTGTACGACTGGATCGCGTACGTGAAGCCCAGGAGGAGGACGAAGCCGGCTATCCACGACGTCCAGATCGAGCGGACGATGCCCTTCGGGCCCGCCGTCGACGCGTCGTGGGTCTCCTCCGTCATGTGGGCGGAGGCGTCGTAGCCGGTGAAGGTGTACTGCGCCATCAGCAGGCCCAGCAACACGACGTAAACGCCGCTGCCCCAGCCCGTGT
The DNA here is from genome assembly GCF_043200035.1 of Streptomyces sp. NPDC048504. NCBI lineage: Bacteria > Bacillati > Actinomycetota > Actinomycetes > Kitasatosporales > Streptomycetaceae > Streptomyces > Streptomyces sp. NPDC048504. Next base: position 22,620 of record NZ_JBICXA010000029.1, on the reverse strand, counting down.
TGTTCACGAACTTCGTGAAGACGAAGGTCGTCGACTGGTGGTGGTCGGGGACGAAGGTCAGCGCGCCGACGATCACGCCGACGCCCAGCACGTGCCACCACACGCTCACGTTGTTGAGGAGGGCGACGATCTTCACGCCGAAGGTGTTCAGCAGCCCGTGCAGGATCAGGATCGCCGCGAAGAGGAGGACCGTGCGGCCCGGCGTCACCTTGAAGTCGAACTGGAGGTTCAGGTACGCGCCCAGGAACGACGCCGCCCCGAAGTCGATGCCGGCCGTCACGGCGACCTGGCCGAGGACGTTGAACCAGCCCGTGAACCACGCCCAGGCCGCCGCCGTACGCGGGGGCGCCAGCCGGTGGGCCCAGAAGTACAGGCCGGCCGACGTCGGGTAGGCCGAGCAGATCTCGGCCATCGACAGGCCGACGAAGAGCGTCATCAGGCCTACGGCGACCCAGCCCCAGGTGATCACGGCCGGGCCGCCCGTGTTCATGCCGAAGAGGTAGAGGGTCAGGCAGCCGGACAGGACCGAGATGATCGTGAAGGAGACCGCGTAGTTGGAGAACGCCGACATGCGGCGGGCGAGAACCTGCGTATAGCCGAGCTGGGCAAGGCGTTCCTCGTCGGAGAGACCGGGAGCGTCTCCCTTTGACAGCCCACTCGCTATGGCGTCATCTGTCATGCCCCCAGCGATTCCCTCGCCGGGGGCGTGACATGCGCCACTTAAGGAATCGATAAGGACTCGATGTGGCTAAAAAATGCCCCTGTAGCCCAGCCACCCGCCCGAGATCTTCACCCGCGCCCCGAACGACCCCTTGCCGTCACCGCTGTTGCGGAACAGGTTGCCCGCCGAGTCCCGCTCGACCAGGTCCGCCTTTCCGTCCCCGGTGATGTCGCCGACACCGATGACCGCGTTGTACGAACCGCCCCACGCGGTGAACAGCTTCGCCCGTGCGCCGAACGTGCCGTGGCCGGTGCCGTAGTAGCGGTACACGGTGTTCGACCTGTCCTGGGCGATCAGGTCGCCGATGCCGTCGCCGTTGATGTCACCGACGCCGACGATCTTCTTGTACGTCTTCCAGTCGGCGTACAGCTTCACGCGCGCCGACAGCTTGCCCGTGCTCGTCCCCTTGTAGAGGTACACGGTGCCGGACGAGGCGGCCCGCGCGATCAGGTCGGGGCGGCCGTCGCCGCTGATGTCGCCGGGCGCGGTCAGCACGTCGTACTGGTTCCAGCCGCTGGTGCCGAGTGACGTGTACGACGTCGACGGCTTCAGCGCCGCATCGCAGACCGGCTTGTACAGGCGGAGCGCTCCGCTGCTCAGGCGGACCAGGACGTCGTTGCAGCGGTCGCCGCTCAGGTCGCCGAACGGGACCGCCTTCACGCTCGTCGGCCAACCCGTGCCGCTGACCTTCCCGGCGAACGTGCCCGTCCCCGTGCCCTGTTGGAAGGCCAGTGCCCCCGAGGAGTCGAGGGTGAGCAGGTCGGCGATGCCGTCCCGGCCGACGTGGTCCCGCCGCACGGGCGCGGCAGGCGTGCCGGCGGTCAGGAGGTGGATGCGCTCGGCGGAGTCCACGTAGGCCACACGGTTGGTGTACGGGTCCAGCGTCCAGCGGATACGCCGGTCCGAGCCGCCGGCGCGCTCGTCGAGGTTCGCTGTCACGGGCAGGTCGGCCACATCGGCGGTGACTGCCTTGCCGGAGGTGACGTCGGTGCGGACCAGCTTGCCGCGGGCGGTGTCGTGCCGGATCAGGAAGCCGTCGGCCAGCAGGGCGTCACCGGTCGGCACGGCCACCGAGCGTCCGCGAGAGCGGTCGAACACTCCCGCCTTCCCCTGGGTCGCGCAGGTCCAGTAGATCCAACGGGCGTACACCTGCAGCTCGTTGGGCGTGCAGGCGGAGCCGATGTTGACGTCCACGGCCGGTGTGGTGGAGCCGAGCCGGGTCATCGTCAGATGTCCGGCGGTGGACGCGGTGGTCCACAGCTGACCGTCCCGGAGCGTGGCGGTGGCCGCCGTGCGCGTGGCGGCGACCTGGTGATGCGTCCAGTCGTAGACGTACTGCTTGTGCGCGGTGCCGGAGATCACCGTGTACGAGCCGTCCGCCGTCACCACCTGGGCCCCGTCGAAGGACACGCTGTCCACCAGGCCGGAGGACGTGCGGTGGTGGATCGTTCCGGTCGAGCCGGGGCCGTCGTCGTAGACGACGGATCCGTCCGTCAGGCCGAAGGGGCGGTTGCAGGCGTACGCGACACCACACTGCTTGACCCAGCCGCCGGCCTGGCGCACCGGTCCGACCTGCGGCGGTGAACCCGCCGAGACCGTCCGCGAGTTCCACATGACGTCGTACGACGGCGACGTGGTCTGATCGGTGTACGTGAGCGTGCCGCCGGCCAGGGTCAGTCCGTCGACGGGCGCGGGCACCGGCGGAAGGTCGATGATCTCCCGGGACACCACCTCGCCCTCGGGTGATTCGGTGAGGCGCCGCACGCCCCAGTCCTGCGGACCCGAGCCCGCCTCGACAATGAGCGACCCGTCGGGCGCCTCCCGGAGGAATCCATCCATCGCGGGAAACAGCTGCCGCCACGTACCCCCGGTCAGAGGCATCGTCAGCAGCTCACGGGATTCGTCGTCGACCGCCACCACCTGGTCTCCGACGACGGAGAGCGAGACCTTGCCGACCGTGGGGGCGCCGGGGACCTGGGTCACCGGGCCGGCCGGGTCGTCCCGGCGCACCAGGCGGGCGCCAGCTCCCGGGTACCACCAGCCGACGTAGTCGTGGCTGAGGAAGGGGACCCTGGCGGACGTGGCCGGGTACGGGGCGAAGATCTTGGTGAGGGTCCCGTCCCGGACGTCGACGAGCACGAGCTGGTCGAGAAAGACCTGCGGGTCGTCCGTCGGCATGCGGTAGCGCAGCAGCAGGGAGCGGGCGTCCTTGGCACTCACCGCCAGGATCTTCGCGCCCTCGGGGAAGCCCGTCACCGGTTCGTCGGAGGTGCCGCCGTCGGCCGCCGGCTTGAGCAGGTGCAGCGAGCGTACGTTGACAAGAGAGCCCTCGTACGCGACGACCGCCACGCCCGCCGTGCCGGCCCACCTCAGGCCGGTGGGCAGGGTGACCGTGCCCCGGTCCGCGCCCGTGCCGATGTCGTGGAACCGGACGACGTACGGACTGCCCGTGGTCAGCTCGTACGCCGTGTCCGACTGTGCCAGTCCGAGAGGGCCCTGGATACCGTCCCACTGGGCGAGCTCGGTCACGTCCCGGGTCTGTCCCGTCGCGTAGTCGGTCCACTGCTGGTGGGCGGTGCCCTCCGGCTGCGAGAGCAGACCGGTGTCGCCGTAACCCTCCAGTACGGCGTTGCGCGGGTTGGTCCTGATCGCGGAGGGCAGCACGGTCTCACCCGCCACCCCGGCGGCCGACGCCGCCCCGACCACCCCTGGTGAACCCACGGCCAGCGCGAGAACGGCGGCCAGCGCCGCGCCCCCGAGCAGCCGCCGCCGTACGAACTTGCGGCCCTTCACGGAACCCCCCGGCCCCTCGACCCATGCCTGTGAATGAAATGTGCATGCCCTGAGCGGGCCACGGGAGCGTATCAGTGAGCGGTCCTGGGGCCACCGGGGTTTCCGGGGCATGCGAAAGGGCCCGTACGAGAGTCTCGTACGGGCCCTTTGTCACCTCACTCGGTGTCAGCCGTTGCGCTTCCAGCGCGGCTTGTCGTCACGGCGGCCGAAGGAACCCGTGCCGGTGCCCGTGCCGGTCGTGCCGCGGTGGCCCGGACGGTCGTGGCCGCCGGCGCGGAAGCCGGGGCGGTCGCCCTGGCGGTCACGGTTGAACGGGCGGTCGCTGCCCCGGTGACCGGTCGCGGGACGGTCGTCGCGGCGGTAACCGCCCGACGCGGGACGGTCGTTGCCACCGCGGTCGTCGCGGCGGAAGCCACCGGACGGACGGTCGTCACGACGGTCGAAAGAACGGCCGCCACGGTCGCCGTCACGGCGGTCGTTGTTGAAGCCGCCCGAGGGACGGTCGTCGCGGCGGAAACCGCCACGGTCGCCACCGCGGTCGTTGCCGCCACGGTCGTCACGACGGAAGCCGCCCGAGGGGCGCTCGTCACGACGGTCGAAAGAACGGCCGCCACGGTCGCCACCGCGGTCGTTGCCACCGCGGTCGTCGCGGCGGAAGCCACCGGACGGACGGTCGTCACGACGGTCACGGTCGAAAGAACGGCCACCGCGGTCGTTGCCGCCGCGGTCGTCACGGCGGAAACCACCCGAGGGACGGTCGTCGCGGCGGAAGCCGCCACGGTCGCCACCACGGTCACGGCGCTCGTAGTTGCCGCGGTCGTCACGCTGCTGGCGCGGACGGTCGTAGGAAGAGGACTCCTCGCGCACCGGCGCCTCGGCCCGCTCCGCGACCGCGGCCTCGGCGGCGGCTTCTACGACGGCTGCGGCCTCGGCGACCGCGGCCTCCGGGTCGTCGCCCCGCTCGCGCGCGGCACGGGCGATCAGGCGGTCGGACTCCTCGCGGAGCTCGGCGGCGCGGCGCGTGGCCCGCTCCAGCTCCTTGGTGAGCTGGGAGACCTCACGCTCGGCCTGCTGTGCCGCGTTGCCCGCGGACTCGGCCTGGACCTCGGTCATCGAACGGGCGCCGGTGATCTCGGCGACCTCGGGCTCGAAGGCCGTACCGGTGTTGATGATGTGACGCCCGGCGTCGACGCCCGCGTCCTCCATCAGCCGGAAGATCTGACGGCGCTGGTGCGGGAGAGAAAGGGAAACAACCGTGCCCGTACGGCCGGCACGCGCGGTGCGGCCCGCGCGGTGCAGGTAGTCCTTGTGGTCGCCGGCCGGGTCCACGTTCAGGACCAGGTCGATGCCGTCGACGTGGATACCGCGGGCGGCGACGTCGGTCGCGACGAGCGCGTTGACGTAGCCCTCCTTGAAGTCCGCCAGCGTCCGCGTACGGGCGCCCTGCGTCATGCCGCCGTGCAGCGCGTCGGCCTTCACGCCGGACTCGCGCAGCTGCTCGGCGATGCGGTCCGCGCCCAGCTGGGTGCGGACGAAGATGATCGTGCGGCCCTTGCGGGAGGCGATCGCGGCGGTGACCGGCGCCTTGTCCTTGGGCTTCACGATGAGGATGTGGTGGGACATCGTCGTGACGTTGCCCTGCGCGCTGTCGACCTCGTGCGTGACCTCGTCGGTGAGGTAGCGCTTGACCAGCGTGGAGATCTCGTTCTCCATGGTCGCCGAGAACAGCATGCGCTGGCCGCCGGCCGGGATCTGGTCGAGCAGCTCGGTGACCTCGGGCAGGAAGCCCAGGTCGGACATCTGGTCGGCCTCGTCGAGGACGGCGATCCGCACGTCTTCGAGGGAGCAGGCGCCGCGGTTGATGATGTCGCGCAGGCGGCCCGGGGTGGCGACGAGGACGTCGACGCCGCGCTCCAGGGCGTAGATCTGGTTGCCCATGGACGTGCCGCCGCAGACGACCTTCATCTTCAGGCCGAGGACGTCGCCGTAGGGCTGCAGGGCGTCCGCCACCTGCATCGCGAGCTCGCGGGTCGGGGTGAGGATGATGCCGCGCGGGCGCTTCTTCTCGGTGCGGCCGCCGGACAGGGTCGCGAGCAGCGGCAGACCGAAGGAGAGGGTCTTGCCGGAGCCGGTGCGGCCGCGGCCGAGGATGTCCTTGCCGGCCAGGGCGTCCGGGATGGTCGCCGCCTGGATCGGGAAGGGGGCTGTCACACCGTTCTGCGCGAGCTTGCGCACGATGCCCTCGGGGAGACCGAGGGACGCGAAGGTGACCTCGGGGGCCGCCTCGGTGGTGGCCTCCACGGCCGTCGCGTCGCCCTCGTTCTCGGGCATGACGATGTGATCAGTACTGGAAATGGACATGCGAATGCGAAACCTTCCGGAGTATCCGTCGGCACGCGCCCGTCAACTCCGTGATTCGCTATCGACCGCCTCAATGCGGTCCGCCACGGCAAGGGAGAGTACGCGCCACACGGCGCGCTCTACAGTGGCGCCGGGCAATGGGATCAAACGATCTACCACCTTACGCACCCACCACCCCCCAACGCAAACCGGCCCTCATTGACGTGCGTCACACCCGTCGCTACGCCGGCGACCCGGCCGCCGGCGCCGGTTCACGGTCCACCAGCTGCGGTGCGGGGTCCTCGTGGGCCGAGGACGAGGGCTCCGCGACGGTCGGGTCGGGGGACGGCGGCGGAGGACTCGGCGACGGGTCGGCGGGCGGAGGAGTCCGCGTCGGGGTCGGCTGCGGCGCGGCCGTGGTCGGCGCCCCGGGCTTCGGACTCGCACCCGGTCCGGGCGCCCTGGAGGCGGACGGACTCGCCGCACCCCCCGGCGCGGACGGCGAGGCGGAACCCGAGGCGGACTCCCCCGGCTTGGGCTTCCCGTGCCCGTGCTTCCCGTCCCCCGCCGACCCGCCGAACCCGATCCCGCCCCCCGGCATCCCCGAACCACCGTCCGGCGCCGCACCGCCGTGCTGCCCGGCGGAGTGCGAGGGCCTGGCACCGCCGCCCGCGTCGTCGCCCACGCTCATACAGCCGGCGGCAGCGGCGACGACGGCGACCGCGGCGGCCAGACGGACGGGTACGTACATGGGGCGCACGGGGCCACCTCCGAGGGCGGAAAAAGGGAGTCCCCCTCTCAACTCCCACCGCCCACCGGAAGACACGCGCCGCACCGACGCCCCCTGCTTCCTGGCCGGAGAAGACCGGTTCCCGTCCCGTTCCGGCCCCTCACCGACCGGGAATCGCCGTTACGGCACCCACCGCGCCATCCCAACTCCCCTCCCCCGGAACCGACTTCGAGCACAAACCGGACAGGCCCGGCCGGCGGCCCCGCGCCCGCAGCCCCGAACCCGCGTTCGTCCCGGACAATGGACCTGTGCTGGAAATGACACGCGAGGCGTTCGAAGAGCTCGTGAGTGAGGCCCTGGACCGGATCCCGCCGGAGCTGACGCGGGTCATGGACAACGTGGCCGTGTTCGTCGAGGACGAACCCGACCCGTCCGACCCCGAGCTGCTCGGCCTCTACGAGGGCACACCGCTCACCGAACGCGGCGAGTGGTACGCCGGCGTCCTCCCCGACCGCATCTCGATCTACATGGGCCCGACCCTGCGCTACTGCGCGACCACGGAGGACGTCGTCCACGAGGTCGCCGTCACCGTCGTCCACGAAGTCGCCCACCACTTCGGCATCGACGACGAGCGCCTGCACGAACTCGGCTGGGGCTGACCCACTCCCACGACCCGTCCCGCATACCTGCCCCCACCCCTGGGCATACGGGACCAATGGCCAGCGTCCCCGTCGCCGCCCTGAACCGCCTCCGCCGAGCCCAGCACGCCCTGATCCGCCAGTACCGCGCCCGCCGCCCCCGCCCCACCGTCGAACTCGTCCCCCAGCCCCACCCCTGGCCCCGCGCCCTCGGCCTCGTCATGGTCGTCGTCATCGGGGCCTGGCTCGGACTGCTGATCGTGGGCAACGTACGGGCCCAGGTCGGTCCCATGAACACGACCATGACCCTGCGCCCGTCCCTCACCGGCGGCACGAAGATCAACGTCTCCCCGCTCGGCGCCCTGTCCCTCGACAGCCACCACGCCCCGGTCCGCCTGGACGTCAACGTCGACCAGCTCGACCCGGAACGCTCGCAGGCCTTCGTCGACCACCCCGAGCGCCTCTCCGGCCTCCAGGACGAGGTCGCCCGTGACGTCGAACACGGCACCCTCGACCTCGCCGTACGGTCCTGCACGGCCGTGGTCCTCGGCGCCACGACCCTGGGCCTCGCGGTCTACCGCCGCCCCCGCCGAGCCCTCGCGGCAGGCGGCCTGGCCCTCACGCTCCTCGCCGCGTCCGGAGCGACGGCGTACGCGACCTGGAACCCCAAGTCGATCCTGGAGCCGAAGTTCTCCGGCCTGCTCTCCTCCGCCCCGTCCCTGGTCGGCAACGCGCGCAACATCGTCACCGAATTCGACGTCTACCAGAAGGAGTTGGCCCGCCTGGTGACGAACGTGACGAAGCTCTACGACGTCACGTCCACGCTCCCCGCCTACCAGCCGGACCCGACCACGATCCGCGTCCTGCACGTCTCGGACATCCACCTGAACCCCGCGAGCTGGAAGATCATCGCGTCGCTGGTGGAGCAGTACAAGGTGAACGTGATCGTCGACACCGGCGACACCATGGACCACGGCACGACGGCCGAGAACGGCTTCCTCGACCCCATCGCCGACCTGGGCGCGCCCTACGTCTGGGTCAGGGGCAACCACGACTCCCTCGCCACCCAGCGCTACCTCGAACACATCAAGAACGTGCACGTCCTGGACGAAGGGCGGGCGGAAACGGTCGCGGGCATACGCTTCGCGGGCATCGGCGACCCCCAGTTCACCCCGGACCGCTCGACCGCACCGGGCGCCGACAACGCGGAGGAACTCGCCGGCGACCAGCTCGCCTCCGCCCTCCGCGACCAGCAGGCCGCCGGCACCCCGGTCGACATCGCCCTGGTCCACGAACCCTCGGCGGCACGCCAGACCGACGGCACGGTCCCGCTGGTCCTGGCCGGCCACCTCCACCACGAGGGCACCGAGGTCATGAAGCACGGCACGCGCCTGCGCATCGAGGGCTCGACGGGCGGCAGCGGCCTGCGCGCCGTGGAAGGCAAGTACCCCGACCCGATCGAGGCGTCGATCCTCTACATCGACCGCGACACCCACCGCCTCCAGGCCTGGGACGAGATCAAACTCGGCGGCCTGGGCCTGACGACGGCCGAGGTGAGCCGCCACCTCCCGAAGGAGAACCTGCCGGGCGCGGTCCAGTCCCCAAGTCCGTCCCCGAGCACGTCCTCAAGTGAGTCTCCGAGTACGTCCGGGACGCCCTCCCCGCGCCCCTCCCCGTCGGCCTCGTAAACCGTTTTGGCGATACCTCCCGCCATCCCATATGCTTCTCACGTCCCCGACGCGCTGAGAAGCGCCCAGGCGGGCCGATAGCCCTCATCGTCTAGCGGCCTAGGACGCCGCCCTTTCAAGGCGGTAGCACGGGTTCGAATCCCGTTGGGGGCACGCAACACCGTGTGCGACACTGGCTCCGCCAGTTCGCGCGCAACAGCAAGGTCCTGTGGAGCAGCTTGGAGTGCTCGCCACCCTGTCAAGGTGGAGGCCGCGGGTTCAAATCCCGTCAGGACCGCTGAGGTTCCGCAAGGAATCTCGTGGCTGGGTAGCTCAGTTGGTACGAGCGATCGCCTGAAAAGCGATAGGTCGCCGGTTCGACCCCGGCCCCAGCCACCGGATCGAAAGCCCTGTCCCACCGGGACGGGGCTTTCGTCGTAACCCGGACTACACAGGGTGGGGCGCGATGGGCCAGGACATCGACCTGGAGAAGATACGGGCGCGGTACGGACTGCTCGCGGTGGTCGGCAGCAACATCGCGATCACGGCGGTGGCGGTCTTCGGCGTATGGCAGCTGGACGGCGACCGCGCGGTGATCGTGGGCGTCCTGACCTCGGCGTTCACGGCGATGGCGGGCCTGACGACGGCGTACCTGGGCATCAAGGCCGTATCCAACACGGCCCAGTCGATGTCCAAGGAGGCCGGCAGGCAGCAGGACGCCGAGCGCCAGCAGCAGGACGCCGGCCAGCAGAACTCAGCCCGTCCGGCGCTTGAGGACGAGGCCGTCCAGGCCGACGGGGGTCTGGGGGCGGAGCCCCCGGGAACGCCCACTGTCCCCACCCCCACCACTCCGACAACGGCACCCTGACTCACCCGCACGCCCCCTGCCGAGCCGCCGGAGGCCGTCGCGGACAATTCGTTCGCCAGGAATTTCGCCGAGGTGAGATCCTGGACGGCGTATGTCTACGCACCCCGCCTCCGCGCCCGGCACGTCCGCCCCCGCCCTCGGCGACCTCGCCCCCCGCCTGACCGAGCTGACCCTGCGCGACGCGCACCGGCTCGGGCGCAGGCTCGAAGGCGCGCGCAGGATCCGTAAGCCGGAGGCCCGCGCCGCCGTCCTCGCCGAGATCGAGGCCGAGGTGGCCCGCGGCGAGGAGCGGATGGCCGCGCGGCGCACCCGCATCCCGGCGATCTCGTATCCGGAGCAGCTGCCGGTCAGCCAGAAGAAGGCCGACATCGCGGCCGCGATCCGCGATCACCAGGTCGTGATCGTGGCCGGTGAGACCGGCTCCGGCAAGACGACCCAGATCCCGAAGATCTGCCTCGAACTCGGCCGCGGCGTCCGCGGCATGATCGGGCACACCCAGCCCCGCCGTATCGCCGCGCGCACCGTCGCCGAGCGCATCGCGGAGGAGATGGACACCCCGCTCGGCGAGGCCGTCGGCTGGAAGGTCCGCTTCACGGACCAGGTGAACCAGGAGTCGACGTTCATCAAGCTGATGACGGACGGCATCCTGCTCGCCGAGATCCAGACCGACCGCGAACTGCGCGCCTACGACACGATCATCATCGACGAGGCCCACGAGCGGTCCCTCAACATCGACTTCCTGCTCGGCTATCTCGCCCAACTGCTGCCCAAGCGGCCGGACTTGAAGGTCGTCATCACCTCGGCGACCATCGACCCGGAGCGTTTCTCCCGGCACTTCGGCGACGCCCCGATCATCGAGGTGAGCGGCCGGACGTATCCGGTGGAGGTGCGGTACCGCCCGCTGCTGGAGGACGAGTCCGAGGACTCCGACCGCGACCAGATCACCGCGATCTGCGATGCCGTGGAAGAGCTTCAGGGCGAGGGCAAGGGCGACATTCTCGTCTTCCTCTCCGGCGAGCGGGAGATCCGCGACACGGCGGACGCGCTGACGAAGAAGAACTACCGGTTCACGGAAGTCCTCCCCCTCTACGCCCGCCTCTCGCACGCCGAGCAGCATCGCGTGTTCCAGCAGCACACCGGGCGAAGGATCGTTCTGGCGACCAACGTCGCCGAGACCTCGCTCACCGTCCCGGGCATCAAGTACGTCATCGACCCCGGCTTCGCCCGGATCAGCCGCTACAGCCACCGAACGAAGGTGCAGAGGCTGCCCATCGAGGCGGTAAGCCAGGCAAGTGCCAACCAGCGCAAGGGTCGTTGCGGCCGTACGTCGGACGGCATCTGCATCCGCCTGTACTCCGAGGACGACTTCCTCGCCCGCCCGGAGTTCACGGACGCGGAGATCCTGCGGACGAACCTCGCCTCCGTCATCCTGCAGATGACCGCGGCCGGGCTCGGTGAGATCGAGAAGTTCCCGTTCATCGACCCGCCGGACCACCGCAACATCCGCGACGGTGTCCAACTCCTCCAGGAACTGGGCGCGTTGGACCCGGACGAGAAGGACCCGCGCAAGCGCCTCACGCAGACGGGCCGCAAGCTGGCCCAACTCCCCGTGGACCCACGCCTGGCCCGCATGGTCCTGGAGGCCGACAAGAACGGCTGTGTGCGCGAGGTCATGGTGATCGCCGCCGCGCTCTCCATCCAGGACCCGCGCGAACGCCCGGCGGACAAACAGACGCAGGCGGACCAGCAACACGCCCGTTTCCGCGACGAGTCGAGCGACTTCCTCGCGTTCCTCAACATGTGGCGGTACATCCGCGAGCAGCAGAAGGAGCGCGGCTCCTCCGCGTTCCGTCGCATGTGCAAGCAGGAGTACCTGAACTTCCTCCGGATCCGCGAGTGGCAGGACATCTACAGCCAACTCCGCACGGTGGCAAAGCAGATGGGCATCCAGTTCAACGAGGAGGATGCCGCCGAGCAGAGCGTCCACGTCTCGCTCCTCGCGGGCCTGCTCTCGCACATCGGCATGAAGGACGTGAAGGACGGCGCGAAGAACGAGTATCTCGGCGCCCGCAGCGCCAAGTTCGCGATCTTCCCCGGCTCGGCGCTCTTCAAGAAGACCCCGCGTTTCGTCATGTCGGCGGAACTGGTGGAGACTTCACGCCTCTGGGCCCGCGTCAACGCCAAGATCGAGCCCGAGTGGGTCGAGCCCCTCGCCGGCCACCTCCTCAAGCGGACCTACAGCGAACCGCATTGGGAGAAGGACCAGGCGGCCGTGATGGCCTTCGAGAAGGTCACGCTCTACGGCGTCCCGATCATCGCCCAGCGCAAGGTGAACTACGGCCGCATCGACCCGGAGGCGTCCCGCGAGCTGTTCATCCGCAACGCACTGGTCGAGGGCGACTGGCGCACGCACCACAAGTTCTTCGCCGACAACCGCAAACTCCTCACCGAGGTAGAGGAGTTGGAGCACCGCGCCCGCCGCCGGGACATCCTGGTCGACGACGAGACGCTCTACGACTTCTACGACCAGCGGGTGCCCGAACACGTCGTCTCCGGCGCCCACTTCGACTCCTGGTGGAAGCACAAGCGGCATGAGGAGCCCGAACTCCTCGACTTCGAGCGCTCGATGCTCATCAACGAGCGCGCGGGAGACATCAGCAAGGCCGACTATCCGGACTCCTGGCATCAGGGGCGGCTGAAGTTCCGGGTGACGTACCAGTTCGAGCCGGGCGCGGACGCGGACGGTGTCACCGTCCACATCCCGCTCCAGGTCCTCAACCAGGTCACGGACGAGGGCTTCGACTGGCAGATCCCAGGGCTGAGGGAGGAGGTCGTCACCGAACTCATCCGCTCCCTCCCGAAGCCGATCCGCCGCAACTACGTCCCGGCCCCGAACTTCGCCCAGCGCTTCCTGGCGACGGCGACCCCCATGCAGGAGCCCTTGACGACGACGATGGCGCGTGAACTGAAGCGCATGGTCGGAGTCCCCTTCACCGCCGACGACTTCGACTGGTCGAAGGTCCCGGACCACCTCCTCATCACCTTCCGGATCGTGGACGAGCGGCGCCGCAAGATCGCCGAGGACAAGGACCTGGAGGCGCTGAAGGTCCGGCTGAAGCCGAAGGCGCGCCAGGCCATCTCACAGGCGGCCGCGGCGACGGCCGAGCGCGAGGGCGGGGAGTCCCTGGAGCGCGAGGGCCTGACCGACTGGACGATCGGCTCGCTCACCCGCGTCTTCGAGACCCGCCGGGCCGGCCAGCCGGTGAAGGCGTACCCGGCGCTGGTCGACGACGGCGACACCGTCTCCGTACGGCTCTTCGACACGGAGGAGGAGCAGGCGGAGACGATGTGGAAGGGCACGCGCCGGCTCATCGTGCGCAACATCCCGGTGAATCCGGCGAAGTTCGCGTCCGAGAAGCTCACCAACGCGCAGAAGCTGGCCCTGTCCGCGAACCCGCACGGTTCGATCCAGGCCCTGTTCGACGACTGCGCGCTGGCGGCCGCCGACAAACTCATCGGCGACTTCGGCGGCCCGGCGTGGGACGAGGAGTCGTACCGGAAGCTCTACGAGAAGGTGCGCGCCGAGATCGTCGACACCACGGTCCGGGCGGTGGGCCAGGTCCAGCAGGTGCTGGCCGCCTGGCAGGCCTGTGAGCGCCGCCTGAAGGGCGCGAGCAGCCCCGCGTTGCTGGCGAACCTCTCCGACGTACGCGCCCAGCTGGACGCCCTCGTGAAGCCGGGCTTCGTCACGGCGGCGGGGATACGTCGCCTGCCCGACCTGATGCGCTACCTGGTGGCCGCGGACCGTCGTCTCCAGCAAATGCCGACCGGGGTCCAACGGGACACCACCCGCATGGAGAAGGTCCACGAGATGCAGGACGAGTACGCGTGGCTCCTGGAACAACTCCCGCAGGGCCGCCCGGTTCCGTCCTCGGTCCGGGACATCCGCTGGATGATCGAGGAGCTCCGGGTCAGCTATTTCGCCCACGCGCTCGGCACGGCGTACCCCGTCTCCGACAAGCGGATCGTGAAGGCGATCGACGCGGCCGCACCGTAACAGCGCCTGCACACCGAGTGAGTTCGACCAGGCGGGCCCCCTCCTGTACAGTCTCATCTCGCGGCACAACGCACCATCAAGCGCCGCGAATCAAGGTCCTGTGGAGCAGCTTGGAGTGCTCGCCACCCTGTCAAGGTGGAGGCCGCGGGTTCAAATCCCGTCAGGACCGCATGTGATCGACAAAGGCCCGCATCTCTTCGGAGAGGCGGGCCTTTGTCGTGCCCACTCCCTCCCGGGGGCGGGTCTTTTCGTGTCCGCACGTCAGCCTGTCGGCACCGGCCCGCACCATCCAGCCCGTCCGGCGTTTGAGGACGAGGCCGTTCAGGCCGAAGGGGGGTCTGGGGGCGCAGCCCCCAGGGACAGTGCCCGCGAGCCCCCTGTCCGGCGGAGCCCTACGCCCCCTTGACGCCGCCCAACCCTCCAGGTACCCAGAAACCAGGTCCCGTTCCACGCGGGCCGCGGAGGTGGCGCATGGCGGCTTCGGTCAGGCACGAGACTCGGGCCCTGCTCCGTGCACATCTGTCGGCCGCCAGCTCCTACCGCCATGTGACCCGGCACTGCCCGATCTGTCACCGCCTGCTGCGACTGGCCCTGGACGCCCCTCCACCGCGGGAACCGGAAGACGCCCCGGAGAGCGGAACCTCCTAGCGCACATAGGTCAGAGGCAACAAGCCATCTGGCATGTGACGGGTGTCACCGCATAAGTTTTTGAAACGGCGGAACTTACGACTCGCCTACAACTGGTCAATTTAATATGTGCAATTGCACTCCTACGAGGGATGGTCCACAGGAGATCCGACACCCCTCCCCAGACTCCGACAAGGTCCCTCACAGGACCCCGCGATCTGCGCGCACGGACCCACGACCAGGCACAAAAAAGATCGCGCTGGACCCGGCGGAGTCCAGCGCGATCTACGACGCACCCTGTTCAAGTTGCTTCAAAAGCGTTGGGCGTGGGCCCTGTTGGGGCAGAACCCGCGTCGCTTGGAGCTGTGCTGTCGGGCACCGTGGCCGGTTGGGGGACTAGCCGTCGTGCCCTTATTCAGTTGGTCAGGCTTCGCTGCGCTGCTGCGGAATGCCCGCGAGCAGGGCACGGACCTCCGCCTCGCGGTAACGGCGGTGTCCGCCGAGCGTGCGAATCGAAGTGAGCTTGCCGGCCTTCGCCCACCGCGTGACCGTCTTGGGGTCCACACGGAACATCGTGGCGACCTCAGCCGGGGTCAGCAGCGGCTCGGCATCAGGGGTGCGAGCGGTCATGAGCGGCCTCCTCGGGAGAACCGAACCTTCTCGGTTCTTTCCTCTAAATTCTGCACCTTGACCCGCGTTGCCCGAAATGGCGTGTGCGGGTCGAGTCGGTTATAGGACGAACGGCTTGTCCTCGGCACTACAACTACACCATCTGTCCAACCGCGTAGGCCAAACCGATGGAATTGCCCTCCCAGGTGTCCATCAGCGACGGAAGCCGATGGACCATGCCATAGCGGACAGTCACACCACTGTGACGATCAGTCACAGGGGCGATCAGGAGTCATCCAGACCCCCCAAAGCGCGCAATGCCGAGATTCCGCCCAAAGCATGACGGATGGAGTCCTCCCCGGACTCCTTGTCCTATTTTGGCATGAGGAGGGGCAAGCGGCGCAAGGCATCTGCACGTGCGGTCCGTCACGCTTGGCATCAAACGTCCGGATCGGGACCTACGTCCCGTGTTGACGAACCGTAAGAATCCTATGCGCATCTGTTCGAAGATGTCAGCCGCGTTCGAGAGCGCAGACCGCGTCGATCTTCACGTCAGTTCGCCGAGCGCCGGTCCCTGACCGACCGCCAGCGCTCCACGAGCCGCCCGTACGCCTCGCCCGCCGCCGCCCCGTCCCCGGTCCGCAGCGCCTCGATGCCGGCGGCCACGTCCGCCGCCGAGTGGTCGTCCTCCAGCTCGCCGGCCGGCACGACGTGCACGAGGCCGCCGTAGTCCAGCTCGACCAGGGACCGCGGATGGAACTCCTCCAGCCAGCGCCCCACGTCCACCAGACCCTCGATCAGCGGCCCGTCGTCCATCGCGTCCTTCAGGGCCCGCAGCGCCCGCGCCACCCGCCGCCGCGCCTGCACCATCGGCGTCCGGTACCGCAGCATCGGCGGCACGTCCCCGGAGGCCTGGTCGTAGCGGCGCTCCTCGTCGCCGACGAGCACGAACCAGTTCAGCGGCACCTGCCAGGTCGCCGTGCGGATCCACGGCCGGGCATCGGGGTTCCGGGCCAGCCAGCGCTCGTAGTCCTGGGTGGCCTGGTGCCGTACGAGCGGCGGGAGTACGGCGTCCAGGACCGGCGGCGGCAGCTCCTCCGCGAGGTCTCCCAGGGCCTGCCAGCCGCGCAGCCGGGTGCGCCAGGGGCAGACGCAGACCACGCCGTCGACCTCCACCACGAACGCGTCGGCGCTCTCGTGCACCGGCACCGGGACCGGCGGGGTGGGCAGCAAGTCGGCCAGCGCGCGGCGCAGTTCGTCCTGGTACGACGGGCGGTCGGTGCGGCGGGCGTAGCGCGTCCAGTGGCCGCGCTCGGGCTCGGGGAAGGCGGCCAGCGGCTCGTAGACGCGCAGATACGTCGCGTACGGGACGATCACCGAGGACACCTTCTTGGGCACGCCTGCTCCCTCCCCCGCCGGCCGTCGGGAAAACCTTCGGAACCCGCTCACAAACGCGCGGGAAAACTATGCAAATCGTCGCACGGACACCCCCCTTCGGTAGGTGATCCTGAACACTGCACGGATGGCGGCCCGACGCAGGCTCTACGCTCATGCGACAGGCACCCGCCACCCCTACGGAAGCCTGTCTCCAACCGCCGCCACTTACCCAGGAGTCACCACCGTGACCGACGTAGACAACGGCGTCCTGCACACCCTGTTCCACTCCGACCAGGGCGGTCATGAGCAAGTCGTGCTCTGCCAGGACCGGGCCAGCGGCCTCAAGGCCGTCATCGCCATCCACAACACCGCCCTGGGCCCCGCCCTGGGCGGTACGCGCTTCTACCCGTACGCGAGCGAGGAGGAGGCCGTCGCCGACGCGCTCAACCTCGCCCGCGGGATGTCGTACAAGAACGCCATGGCCGGTCTTGACCACGGCGGCGGCAAGGCCGTGATCATCGGCGATCCGGAGCGCGACAAGACCGAGGAACTCCTGCTCGCCTACGGCCGGTTCGTGGCCTCGCTCGGCGGGCGGTACGTCACCGCGTGCGACGTCGGCACGTATGTCGCCGACATGGACGTCGTGGCGCGCGAGTGCCGCTGGACGACCGGACGCTCCCCCGAGAACGGCGGCGCGGGCGACTCCTCCGTGCTGACCGCCTTCGGCGTCTTCCAGGGCATGCGGGCCAGCGCGCAGCACCTGTGGGGCGACCCGTCGCTGCGCGGCCGTACGGTCGGCATCGCCGGGGTCGGCAAGGTCGGGCACCACCTGGTGGAGCACCTGCGGGACGAGGGCGCCGAGGTCGTGATCACGGACGTGCGCGAGGAGTCCGTACGACGGATCCTCGACAAGCACCCGACGGGCGTGAGCGCCGTCACCGACACGGAGGCGCTGATCCGGGTCGAGGGGCTCGACATCTACGCCCCCTGCGCCCTCGGCGGCGCCCTGAACGACGCGACCGTGCCGGTGCTGACCGCCAAGGTGGTGTGCGGCGCGGCCAACAACCAGCTGGAGCACCCGGGCGTCGAGAAGGACCTCGCCGACCGCGGGATCCTCTACGCGCCGGACTACGTCGTGAACGCCGGTGGCGTGATCCAGGTCGCCGACGAGCTGCACGGGTTCGACTTCGAGCGGTGCAAGGCGAAGGCCGCGAAGATCTTCGATACGACGCTGGCAATATTCGCACGTGCGAAGGAGGACGGTATTCCGCCGGCCGCCGCGGCCGACCGGATCGCCGAGCAGCGGATGCACGAGGCGGCCGGCGCACGCGGACGCTGAGGTTCCGTTAAGCCGCTCGGCAGGCGTCTTCGGTACCCGTCGGCGACGACTTAGAGAGAACTCTCACGTTCGTCGGCGGGTCGCCTGCCAAGAAGTGGTTAAAATCGCGGTTGACCAGCGAGTACAGGGCACCTCGCGGGTCCTGGAGCCCGGCACGTGCTGCGGGCGACGTACCGTATGGGCGCGGGCTCAGGTACCGTGGAAGCCCTACGGACCGGTCTCTCCACGGAGAGTCCGTTCCAGATCATGAACGCGTGTCAAGACTCTGGGGCCACCGAGCCCCGTATCCGAGGGGGTCGAGCCATGGGGCGCGGCCGGGCAAAGGCCAAGCAGACGAAGGTCGCCCGCCAGCTGAAGTACAGCAGCGGCGGGACTGACCTCTCGCGTCTGGCCAATGAGCTGGGCGCTTCGACTTCGAGCCAGCCGCCGAATGGCGAGCCGTTCGAGGACGACGACGAGGAAGAAGACGACCCGTACGCTCAGTACGCGGATCTCTATAACGACGATGACGAGGACGAGGACGACGAGTCCGGTCCCCAGTCTCAACGTCGCGGTGCGTAACGCTTGCAGCGCGCTCAGCGGTTAAAACTTCCCGTCAGCTGACTGCACCTCGCCCGGTCCGGGGCAGTAACACCGGACCGGGTTTTGTGCTGCCGCCACGGGGCTCCGCCCCGGACCCCGCTCCTCAAGGCCGGAGGGGCTGGTTTTAGGCCGATTTACGCGTAGTCGCCGACCATCTCCGCGCCCGTCGCGTGATCTCCCCGCTCGGTGATCTCGCCCGCGACCCACGCCTCGACCCCGCGGTCGGCCAGGGTTTCCAGGGCCACGTCCGCGGACTCCTCCGGCACGATCGCGATCATGCCGACGCCCATGTTCAGGGTCTTCTCCAGCTCCAGGCGTTCGACCTGGCCCGTCCTGCCGACGAGGTCGAAGATCGGGGCCGGGGTCCAGGTGGAGCGGTCCACAATCGCGTGGAGGCCGTCCGGGACTACCCGGGCGAGGTTGGCGGCCAGTCCGCCGCCGGTGACGTGCGAGTAGGCGTGCACATCGGTCGTGCGGGTCAGCGCCAGGCAGTCCAGCGAGTAGATCTTCGTGGGCACGAGGAGTTCCTCGCCGAGCGTGCGGCCGAGCTCCTCGATGCGCGCGTCCAGGGCGAGACCGGCCTGGTTCAGGAGCACATGCCGGACGAGCGAGTACCCGTTCGAGTGAAGTCCCGAGGACGCCATCGCGATGACCGCGTCACCCGTCCGGATGCGATCCGCGCCGAGCAGCCGGTCGGCCTCCACGACGCCCGTACCGGCGCCGGCGACGTCGAAGTCGTCCGGGCCCAGCAGACCGGGGTGTTCGGCGGTCTCGCCGCCGACCAGGGCGCAGCCGGCGAGCACACAGCCCTCGGCGATGCCCTTGACGATCGCCGCGACACGCTCGGGGTGCACCTTGCCGACGCAGATGTAGTCGGTCATGAAGAGCGGCTCGGCGCCGCACACCACGATGTCGTCCATGACCATGGCGACCAGGTCGTGGCCGATCGTGTCGTAGACGCCGAGTTGGCGCGCGATGTCGACCTTCGTGCCGACGCCGTCCGTGGCGGAGGCGAGCAGGGGGCGCTCGAACCGCTTGAGGGCGGAGGCGTCGAAGAGCCCGGCGAAGCCGCCGAGGCCACCGAGGACCTCGGGGCGCTGGGTCTTCTTCACCCACTCCTTCATGAGTTCTACGGCGCGGTCGCCCGCGTCGATGTCGACGCCGGCAGCCGCGTAGGAAGCACCGGGAGAGGGGGTCTCAGACATTGCCTGGGATCTTTCGCGTTGATTGATACGGGGCTTCTACGGGCGACGGATCGCGTCGGCCGCGGCCGTGGCGGCCGGACCGGCCGCCAGCTCGGTCTCCAGGAGCTGCTTGCCGAGCAGCTCGGGGTCCGGGAGGTCCATCGGGTACTCGCCGTCGAAGCAGGCGCGGCAGAGGTTCGGCTTGGCGATGGTGGTCGCCTCGATCATGCCGTCGATGGAGATGTACGACAGGGAGTCGGCCCCCAGCGAGGTGCCGATCTCGTCGATGGTCATGCCGTTGGCGATGAGTTCCGCCCGGGTGGCGAAGTCGATGCCGAAGAAGCAGGGCCACTTCACGGGCGGCGAGGAGATCCGGATGTGGACCTCGGCGGCGCCGGCCTCGCGGAGCATGCGCACCAGCGCGCGCTGGGTGTTGCCGCGCACGATCGAGTCGTCGACGACGACCAGGCGCTTGCCCTTGATGACTTCCTTCAGCGGATTCAGCTTCAGGCGGATGCCGAGCTGCCGGATGGTCTGCGAAGGCTGGATGAACGTACGGCCGACGTAGGCGTTCTTCACCAGACCCGCACCGAACGGGATGCCCGAGGCCTCCGCGTAGCCGATCGCGGCCGGGGTGCCGGACTCCGGAGTCGCTATCACCAGATCGGCGTCGACCGGAGCTTCCTTGGCGAGCTTCCGGCCCATCTCGACACGGGAGAGGTAGACGTTCCGCCCGGCGATGTCGGTGTCGGGGCGGGCGAGATAGACGTACTCGAAGACGCAGCCCTTGGGCTTCGCTTCCGCGAATCGGGAGGTGCGCAGGCCGTTCTCGTCGATGGCGACGAACTCGCCCGGCTCGATCTCGCGGACGTACGCGGCGCCGCAGATGTCGAGGGCGGCGGACTCGGAGGCGACGACCCAGCCGCGCTCCAGGCGGCCGAGGACCAGCGGGCGGATGCCCTGCGGGTCGCGGGCCGCGTAGAGGGTGTGCTCGTCCATGAAGACGAGCGAGAAGGCGCCCTGGACCTGCGGGAGGACCGCGTGGGCGGCCTCCTCGATGGTCAGCGGCTTGCCGTCGGTGTCGACCTGGGCCGCGAGGAGCGCGGTGAGGAGGTCGGTGTCGTTGGTGGCCGCGACGCGGGGCGTACGGCCTTCCTGCTTGGGGAGGTCGGCGACCATCTCCGCGAGCTGCGCGGTGTTGACCAGGTTGCCGTTGTGGCCGAGCGCGATGGATCCGTGCGCGGTGGCGCGGAACGTCGGCTGGGCGTTCTCCCACACGGAGGCGCCGGTGGTCGAGTAGCGGGCGTGACCGACCGCGATGTGACCCTGGAGCGAACCGAGCGAGGTCTCGTCGAAGACCTGGGAGACCAGGCCCATGTCCTTGAAGACGAGGATCTGCGAGCCGTTGCTGACCGCGATTCCCGCGGATTCCTGGCCTCGATGCTGGAGGGCGTAGAGCCCGAAGTAAGTGAGCTTGGCGACCTCTTCACCGGGAGCCCAGACTCCGAAGACGCCGCAAGCGTCCTGGGGTCCTTTCTCGCCGGGGAGCAGATCATGACTGAGTCGACCGTCACCACGTGGCACGGCACCGAGTGTAGGCGAGATCGACCACTGGTCCGAATTCGGGTTACTCGTCGGTAGTGGATCACTTGTCGGCGACGGCGCGCACGGTCGTGCCGTTTTCGCTGGTCAGCGTCAGGGTGTCGTGATCCACTCGGTAGCCGACCCGCCCGTCGAAGAGGGCGAGCAGGGCGCGTTCGGTGCCCATGAGTGAGGCGTCGCACATCATTCGGGTGGTGGACGGGCGGCCGAGGGTGATCTGCGTGGCGTCTACGGTGGCCGTCGCGTTGACGGCGTTGCAGCCGAGACGGCCGCCGACCTTGCCGTTCTTGGCGTCGAAGGTGAGGTGCGGCTTGCCCTGCGCCTTGGTGGTCGCGCCGGCTGCGGTGATGCCCTGCACCTGCCAGTCGACGCCGGTGACGGGGCGCTGTTCCGCTACGGATCCGCTGCCGCTGGTCGCCTTCTCGCTGCCGCACGCCACCACGAGCGGGACGATGGTCAGGACGGCGAGGGTGAATCGCTGTTTGTCCATGGGGGTGGGACGGGAGGGGTGGGAGACGGGTTCCCTTCAGGGTTCCCCCGGGCTACTTCACCCCATGATCGGGAGCAGCCCGCCCAGATCCGCCCGTTCCCCGCTCGCGCTGACCTTCGCCTCTTCTACGGCGTCCTTCCACCGCGTCCGCCCGGTCGCGAGCCGGAACCAGGTCAGGGGGTCGGTCTCCACGACGTTGGGCGGGGTGCCTCGGGTGTGCCGGGGGCCTTCGACACACTGCACGACGGCGTACGGGGGGATGCGCACCTCCGTGGAACCGCCGGGGGCCTTCGCGGCGAGGGCGTCGGCCAGGAGGCGGGTGCAGGCGGCGAGGGCCTGGCGGTCGAGGGGGATGTCCAGGCCGGGGACGGCTGCGTTGAGGTCGTCCGTGTGGACGCAGAGCTCGACGGTGCGGGTGACCAGGTAGTCGGCGAGGGGCATCGCGCCGACGTTGGTTTCGAGCAGCCGGGTGCCGGGGTGGGTGTCGAGGTGCGTGGTGAGGGACTGCTCGACGTCGGCGAGGTAGGCGTCGAGGTCGGGGTGCTGTGCGGCGAGCGCGCGGGTGAAGTCGGCGATGGCGGAGGAGTTGGCTCCGGTGGCGAAGGGCCAGTCGAGGATCACGGCGTCCTGGGTCGGCGGGGCCGGCCGGTCCAGGGCGCGGTGGACTGCGGTGATCGCCATGCCGATGTGCGCGACGAGTTCGCGTACGGTCCAGTCGCCCAGGCGGGTGGGGAGCGCGAGTTGGTCGGGGGTGAGCGTCCTTACGGCTTTTCGTACGTTGCCGAACTGGGCCAGGACCGCGGTGCGGGTCTTGGCGGGGTCGTAGGTGCGGGCGCGCTTCTTGGCCGGGGGCATGGCGGGGAGCCTAATCCTCGGGTGGGCCCGCCGGGGGTGGTGGGTGGGGTCGGGGGGGGGGGGGGGGGGGGGGGGGGGGGGGGGGGGGGGGGGGGGGGGGGGGGGGGGGGGGGGGGGGGGGGGGGGGGGGGGGGGGGGGGG
>NZ_JBICXA010000028.1:11698-102648 GCF_043200035.1 Streptomyces sp. NPDC048504 | reverse complement strand
GGGGGGGGGGGCCGCGGCCCCCCCCCCCCCCCCCCCGCCCCCCCCCCCCGCCGCCCCCCCCCCCCCCCCCCCCCCCCCCCCCCCCCCCCCCCCCCCCCCCCCCCCCCCACCCCGACCTCACAACACACCCGCGCGCCCCCGCACCCCGACCCCGCTCACCCCAACCCCTCAGGGGCGCGGGGCTGAATCGATATGCGGCTCCGCCGCGTGAGCGCGACCAGCCCCCACGCACCCGCACCCCGCACACAGCCCAAACCACTCACCCGCAAACCGGCACGAACCCCCCGCCCCGCTCACCCCCCCCGTCACCCCACCCCCAACCCCCCGTCACGCCACCCCCAACCGCCCCCGCGCCACCATCAACGCGAACCCCAACAAGTTCGCCCCCCGCCACCGCTCAGGATCCCCCGCCGCCACATCGTCCGCGGCCAGCCCGATCCCCCACACCCGGTCCACGGGACTCGCCTCCACCAGCACCCGATCCCCCGTGCCCAGCAGAAACGCCCGCAGTTCCTCATCCCCCGCGAACTTGTGGACGCTCCCCTCGACGACGATCCCGAACCGCTCCCGCGCCCAGACCTCCTCGTCGAACCCCCGCACCAACCGCCCCGCCTTCTTCGCCTCGGCCGGATGCCCCGCAGCCAGCACCCGCGCAAGCGCATCCCCGTCGCTGAACAGCCGCGCTTTCCCCGCCATCATCCAGTGCTCGGCGGTCCCATACGTCACCCCGTCCACGGTGAACGGCGACGGCCACCACTGGCTCAGACAGCTCGCGCTCACCCGGCCGTCCGGGCGGGGCCGGTGGCCCCAGAAGTGCAGGTACTTGACCCTGGCCCCGGCCCGCACTTCCCTGATCAGGGCTTCCCGCGAATCGATCTTTTCCGCGGCCCCCGCCGCGAGCTTCCCCGTGATCCTGTCCATACACGCGAGTCTTGCAGGCACCACTGACACTCCGTCCCCCCTTTTCCACACGGACTCGACACCTGGTCGAAGGATTCCGTCGCGTAACCAAAAGGCAACAACGGAATCACTTGTTGGAGTCCCTTTGCTCTGTCAGGATCGGCATTCAAATCGAGCTGGAGCTACGCCACCCGCCAGCGGACGAAGCGGGGCGAAGGCGGAGGAGAGCGACATGCACAACCCGGGTAGCGTCACCCCGGAACGATTCCCCGCACAGGAGTACTTCGAGGACGGCGCGCAGTTCATCGCGGGCCGCCTGACCAAGGGCACCTCGGGCCACACCCATGCCGTCGTCGACCCGGCCACCGGCGAGGACGTGTACACGTACGCGCTGGCCGGTACGGACGACGTGGACGCCGCCGTGGCCGCCGCGCGCGCCGCGTTCCCGGGCTGGTCGGGTGCCACCCCCGGCGAGCGCTCCGACGCGCTGCACCGCTTCGCCGCCGTACTCGCCGAGCGCGCGGACGACTTCGCCCGCGCCGAGTCCCTCCAGTGCGGCAAGCCCCTCAAGCTGACCCGCGAGTTCGACGTCCCCGGGACGATCGACAACACGTCCTTCTTCGCCGGTGCCGCACGGCATCTGCAGGGACAGTCCGCCGGTGAGTACTCCGGCGACCACACGTCGTACGTGCGCCGTGAACCCATCGGTGTCGTCGGCTCCATCGCGCCCTGGAACTATCCCCTCCAGATGGCCGCCTGGAAGATCCTCCCGGCGATCGCCGCGGGCAACACGATCGTCCTGAAGCCCGCCGAGCTGACCCCGCTCACCTCCCTGATGTTCGCGCAGGCCGCCACGGAGGCGGGCATCCCGGACGGAGTCATCAACATCATCACCGGCACGGGGAAGGTCGCCGGTGAGCATCTCGTCGGGCATCCCGACGTGGCCATGACCTCCTTCACCGGGTCCACCGCCGTCGGCAAGCGCGTCGCCGAGATCGCGACCGCCACCGTCAAGCGCATCCACCTGGAGCTGGGCGGCAAGGCACCCTTCGTGGTCTTCGACGACGCCGACCTCGAAGCCGCCGTCAACGGAGCCGTCGCCGGTTCGCTCATCAACACCGGGCAGGACTGCACGGCCGCCACGCGCGCGTACGTGCAGCGGCCCCTCTACGACGCGTTCGTCCAGAAGACGGCCGCCCTCATGACGAGTGTCCGGGTCGGCGATCCCTTCGCCCCGGGCACCGACCTCGGGCCGCTGATCTCGCACGTACAGCGCGACCGCGTCGCCGCCTTCGTCGACCGGGCGCGTGACTACGCGCGCGTGGTGACCGGTGGCGAGGCTCCTCAGGGAGATCTCAAGAACGGCGCGTACTATCGCCCCACCCTGGTCGCGGACGCCGCCCAGGACAGCGAGATCGTGCAGTCCGAGCTGTTCGGACCGGTCCTGGTCGTCCTGCCCTTCGACACCGACGACGAAGGCATCGCGCTCGCCAACGACACCCCGTACGGCCTCGCGGCCTCCGCGTGGAGCCGGGACGTCTACCGGGCCAATCGCGCGACCCGCGAGATCAAGGCCGGCTGCGTGTGGATCAACGACCACATCCCGATCATCAGCGAGATGCCCCACGGCGGATACAAGGCGTCCGGCTTCGGCAAGGACATGTCCGCCTACTCGTTCGAGGAGTACACCCAGATCAAGCACGTCATGTTCGACAACACGGCGGTGGCCCGCAAGGACTGGCACCGCACGATCTTCGGGGACCGATAGCAGAACTGACGGCCGCCCAAGGCGCCGCCGTCTCCTCCCGAAAGGGCAGCACGCGCATGAAGCAGTACGAGCCCGACCGCCTGACCCCGGCCGAAGTGGCCGCCGCGCGGCGCAGCTTCCGCAAGAGCCGGTCCGCGCTGACCCGCCGTTCGGTGCTGCGCGCCTCCGCGGGCGGCGCGCTCGCGGTCGGCGGACTCGGCGCCCTGAGCGGCTGCGGGATTCCCGCGGCAGGCAAGACCCAGGGCGGCGTGTCCGCCGACGACCACTCGGCCACGGAGAAGGAGATCGACTTCTCCAACTGGCCCGAGTACATCGACACGGACGAGAGCGGCAACCACCGCCCGACGCTGGACGCGTTCACCAAGCGGACCGGCATCAAGGTCAAGTACACCGAGGACATCAACGACAACGACGAGTTCTTCGGCAAGATCCAGCCGCAGCTCGCCGCCGGCCAGTCCACCGGCCGCGACCTGATCGTCCTCACCGACTGGCTGGCCGCCCGCATGATCCGCCTCGGCTACGTCCAGAAACTGGACGCGTCGAACCTGCCGCACGCCTACGCCAACCTGTCGGACCAGTTCCGCAGCCCCGACTGGGACCCGGGCCGGGCCTACTCGTACGTGTGGCAGGGCATCTCGACCGTCATCGCCTACAACAAGAAGGCGCTCGACGGCGTCGAGGTGAAGTCGATCTCCGACCTGCTCGACAACCCCAAGCTCAAGGGCCGCGTCGGCTTCCTCACCGAGATGCGCGACAGCGTCGGCATGACGATGCTCGACATGGGCAAGGACCCGGCGAAGTTCACCACCGACGACTACGACGCGGTCATCGCCCGCCTCCAGAAGGCCGTCGACAAGGGCCAGATCCGCCGCTTCACGGGCAACGACTACACGTCCGACCTCACCAAGGGCGACTTCGCGGCCTGCGTCGCCTGGGGCGGCGACATCGTCCAGCTCCAGTCGGACAACCCGGACGTCGGCTACGTCATCCCCGAGGC
This sequence comes from Streptomyces sp. NPDC048504, assembly GCF_043200035.1. NCBI lineage: Bacteria > Bacillati > Actinomycetota > Actinomycetes > Kitasatosporales > Streptomycetaceae > Streptomyces > Streptomyces sp. NPDC048504. The sequence continues at coordinate 98,983 of NZ_JBICXA010000028.1, read as the reverse complement.
CGGCTACATGACATCGACCGACAACCTGCTGATCCCCAACAAGGCGCGCCACAAGACGAACGCCGAGCGGCTCATCGACTACTACTACGAGCCCGAACCGGCCGCCGAACTCGCCGCCTACGTCAACTACGTGAGCCCGGTCGCGGACGTGAAGCCCTACCTCGCCAAGCTCGACAAGTCGGCGGCGAGCAACCCGCTGATCCTTCCCGACAAGGCCATGGCGGCCAAGTCTCACGCCTTCCGCTCCCTGAGCTCGAAGGAAGAGACGTCATACCAGCAGAAGTTCGCAAAGCTCACAGGGGCGTGACGACGATGAACACCAAGGACAACAGCGGCGACGTCCGCCTCTCCGGAATCAGCAAGACGTACGACAACGGCTTCACCGCCGTCCAGCCGCTCGAACTGACCGTCCCCCAGGGCTCCTTCTTCGCCCTGCTCGGCGCCTCGGGCTGCGGCAAGACCACCACCCTGCGCATGATCGCCGGCCTGGAGGAACCTTCCTCCGGCACCGTCCACCTCGGCGACCAGGAGGTCACCAACCTCCCGCCGTACAAGCGGCCGGTGAACACGGTCTTCCAGTCGTACGCCCTCTTCCCGCACCTCGACATCTTCGAGAACGTCGCCTTCGGTCTGCGCCGGCGCGGCATCAAGTCGGTGAAGCAGCAGGTCGTCGACATGCTCGACCTGGTCCAACTCGGCGAGCAGGCACGCAAGAAGCCGCACCAGCTCTCCGGCGGCCAGCAGCAGCGTGTCGCCGTGGCCCGCGCGCTGATCAACCACCCCAAGGTGCTCCTCCTCGACGAGCCCCTCGGCGCCCTCGACCTCAAGCTGCGCCGCCAGATGCAGCTGGAGCTCAAGCGCATCCAGACCGAGGTCGGCATCACCTTCATCCACGTCACGCACGACCAGGAGGAGGCCATGACCATGGCCGACACGGTCGCCGTGATGAACGCGGGCCGTGTCGAGCAGCTCGGCTCGCCCAGCGACCTCTACGAGAACCCGAACACCACCTTCGTCGCCAACTTCCTGGGCACCTCCAACCTCATCGAGGCCGAGGTCGACTCCAAGAGCGGCGACGACATCATCCTCAAGGCGGGCGGCGGCAAGCTCGTCCTGCCCGAGGCACGATGTTCGGCGCCCACGACGACCGGCGGCAAGGTCCTGGTCGGCGTACGCCCCGAGAAGATCACCCTCACGCACGCCGACGACGCCGGCGAGATCCCCGAGAACCGCAACCGCATCACCGGCAAGATCGCCGACTCCAGCTTCATCGGCGTCTCCACCCAGTACGTCATCGACAGCCCGGTCTGCCCCGAGTTCGAGGTCTACGCCCAGAACATCGACCGCGACACCCGGCTGCGGCCCGGCGCCGACGTCGTCCTGCACTGGAACCCGGCCCACACCTTCGGCCTCGACGCCGCCCAGGACATCGACGCCGGCGTCGACATCGAGGAAGAGGCCGCCTGATGTCGACCCTCACCGAGGCGCCCCCGCCCCTGGCGCCCACCGCGCCCGAGAAGAAGCCCCCGCGCAAGAGGGGCCGCTTCACGCCGTACTGGCTGCTGCTGCCCGGCATCCTCTGGCTGATCGTCTTCTTCGCGCTGCCGATGATCTACCAGGGCTCCACGTCGATCCAGACGGGCTCCCTGGAGGACGGCTACAAGGTCACCTGGCACTTCGCGACCTACTGGGACGCGCTGTCCGAGTACTGGCCCCAGTTCCTGCGCTCGGTCCTCTACGCCGCCGCCGCGACCATCCTCTGTCTGCTGCTCGGCTACCCGCTCGCGTACCTCATCGCGTTCCGCGCGGGACGCTGGCGGAACCTGATCATGATCCTGGTGATCGCGCCGTTCTTCACCAGCTTCCTGATCCGCACCCTCGCCTGGAAGACGATCCTCGCGGACAGCGGCCCGGTCGTCAGCGCCCTCAACACGCTGCACGTCCTGGACGTCACCAACTGGCTCGGCTGGACCTCCGGCGACCGCGTCCTCGCCACACCACTCGCTGTGGTGTGCGGACTGACGTACAACTTCCTGCCGTTCATGGTGCTTCCGCTCTACACCTCGCTGGAGCGCATCGACGGACGGCTGCACGAGGCGGCCGGCGACCTCTACGCCAAGCCGTTCACCACCTTCCGCAAGGTCACCTTCCCGCTGTCGATGCCCGGCGTCGTCTCCGGCACCCTGCTGACCTTCATCCCGGCGGCCGGCGACTACGTCAACGCCGAACTCCTCGGCTCCACCGACACCCGCATGATCGGAAACGTCATCCAGACGCAGTTCCTGCGCATTCTGGACTACCCGACAGCGGCCGCTCTTTCCTTCATCCTCATGGCCGCCATCCTCGCCATGGTGACCATCTACATTCGCAAGTCCGGGACGGAGGATCTGGTTTAAATGACCGTCGTACGCTGGTTCAAGCGTCATTTCGTCGTCATCGCGGGACTGATTACCCTCGGATATCTGCTCCTTCCGAACGTCATCGTCACGGTGTTCTCCTTCAACAAGCCGAAGGGGCGCTTCAATTACGAGTGGCAGCAGTTCTCGCTGGACGCCTGGAAGCAGCCGTGCGGTGTCGCCGACATGTGCGGCTCGCTCTCCATCAGCCTCCAGATCGCCGTCTGGGCGACCATCGGCGCCACCGTCCTCGGCACGATGATCGCCTTCGCGCTGGTCCGCTACCGCTTCCGCGCCCGCGGTGCGATCAACTCGCTGATCTTCCTGCCGATGGCGATGCCCGAGGTCGTCATGGCGGCCTCGCTGCTCACGCTGTTCCTCAACATGGGCGCCCAACTGGGCTTCTACACCATCCTGATCGCCCACATCATGTTCTGCCTCAGCTTCGTCGTCACCGCCGTCAAGGCCCGCGTGATGTCGATGGACCCGCGCCTGGAACAGGCCGCCCAGGACCTCTACGCCGGCCCGGTGCAGACCTTCCTCCGCGTCACCCTGCCCATCGCGGCCCCCGGAATCGCGGCAGGCGCGCTGCTTTCCTTCGCGCTCTCCTTCGACGATTTCATCATCACCAATTTCAACGCGGGCTCGACCGTCACCTTCCCCATGTTCGTCTGGGGTTCGGCGCAGCGCGGCACACCCGTCCAGATCAATGTCATCGGTACGACCATGTTCCTCGTCGCCGTATTGTTGGTGCTCGTCTCCATGGTGATCACCAACCGCCGCAACAAGGTGAAGGCGTAACCGCACTATCCCTGTAGGGAGTTGAAATCATGGCCCCGAGCGCCATGAGCCGTAGCAACAACTGGACGAAGTCCCTTTCGGAAGCACGGCCGGTGCCGTTCTGGCTGGACGACCCCGGCAAGCCCCACCCCGAACCCGCGCTCACCGGCGGCGAGACCTGCGACCTGCTGGTCGTCGGCGGCGGTTACAGCGGACTGTGGACCGCGCTCATCGCGAAAGAGCGCGACCCGCAACGGGACGTGGTGCTGGTGGAGGGCCGCGAGGCGGGCTGGGCCGCCTCGGGCCGCAACGGCGGCTTCTGCGCCGCCTCACTCACCCACGGACTCTCCAACGGCCTCACCCGCTGGCCCGATGAGATCCACAAACTGGAGGAGCTGGGCGCCCGCAACCTCGACGAGATCGAGAGCGCGGTCGCCCGCTACTCCCTGGACTGCGAGTTCGAGCGCACCGGCGAGATCGACGTCGCCACCGAACCCCACCAGGCCGAGGAACTCCACGACTGGCACGCCGAGTTGGAGAGCAAGGGCCTGGCCGACGGCACCGAGTTCCTGGACGCCGAGGCGCTCAGGGAACAAGTCGACTCACCGACCTTCCTGGCCGGCCTGTACGACCGTAGAGGCGTCGCGATGCTCAACCCGGCCAAGCTGGCCTGGGGGTTGAAGCGCGCCTGCCTCCAACTAGGCGTCCGCGTCTACGAACACACCCCCGCCCTCGCCCTCAAGTCGTACGGCGCCGGCATGGCCGTACGCACTCCGTACGGATCCGTCCGCGCCCGCCGGGTCGCGCTCGGCACCAACATCTTCCCGAACCTCATCAAGCGGGTCCGCTCGTACACCGTCCCGGTCTACGACTACGCCCTGATGACCGAACCGCTCTCCGCCGACCGGTTGGCGTCGATCGGCTGGAAGAACCGCCAGGGTCTCGGCGATTCGGCGAACCAGTTCCACTACTTCCGGCTCTCCGCCGACAACCGCATCCTGTGGGGCGGTTACGACGCGATCTATCCCTACGGCGGCCGGGTCCGCGCCGAGTACGACGACCGGCCGGAGACGTACGCCAAGCTCGCCGAGCACTTCTTCACCTGTTTCCCGCAGCTGGAGGGCCTCAACTTCAGCCATGCGTGGGGCGGCGCGATCGACACCTGCTCGCGCTTCTCGGCGTTCTTCGGCACCGCCCACCAGGGCAAGGTCGCGTACGCGGCGGGCTTCACCGGGCTCGGCGTCGGCGCGACCCGCTTCGGCGCGGACGTGATGCTGGACCTGCTCGCGGGGGAGCGGACCGAGCGCACGGAACTGGAGATGGTCCGCAAGAAGCCGCTGCCCTTCCCGCCCGAGCCCTTCGCGTGGACGGGCATCGCGCTCACCAAGTGGTCGCTGGCGCACGCCGATTCACACGGCGGCCGGCGCAACCTCTGGCTGAAGACGATGGACAAGCTGGGCCTCGGCTTCGACAGCTGAGCCGCTCCTGATCGGCGGGTGTGATCCGGTTCACTCCTTCGGGGTGCCGGAACCCGCGTAATGCCTGGCGGAGACCTCCCTCTCTCCTGTGACGCGACCAGCGTCGACATGAGAAAGGGAGGTCTCCTCATGACTGGGGCGAAGACGGCCGTCGAGTGGCTGGCATCCGTAGCTCCGGATCCGGAGGCCTGCCGCTGGGAATGGGAGCGCAACCCCCTCGGGGTCGCGCTGCTGCCCGCCGGCAAGGCCTGGGACGTACTCATCCTGCCGGGTGAGCTCGGCTATCCCACGCTCGATGTGCTCACCAGGGTCATCGATCAACTGGGCCCGGTACTCGTCGACTTCGGCGACGCACGGATGGGCTTCCTCGTACCGCCCGGCACCGCGAGCCGCTGGCTGGGCACGGGGATCCGTACGGCGGGACTCGGCACCTGGATCGTCGTGCCGTACCCCGGCCGGTCGACCGGCGGAGTCCGCTGGCTGGTACCGCCGGACGGCTCCGGCACCCTCACCGACCCCGCACTCCTCGAACTCGCCATGCACGAGGCGGCGGCGGGCCTGGCGACGGAAGGGGAGGACGGGTGAGCGGTTGAGGTCTTGACAAGCTAATTGGTCTGGACCAAATTGGGCGCGCTCCACCCCTCCAATTCCCCCATGCCCGGAGGCACTTGTGGACCGCACCAGACCCGTCCTCACCATGCTCACGGCCTTGGCCCTGGCCGTGTCCGGATTCACCGCGCTCTCGTCGGCCGCCCGTGCGGCCGACGCGGACCTGGCGAAGAACGGAGGCTTCGAAGCGGGCCTCGACAGCTGGTCCTGTACCGCGAGCAGCGGTACGACGGTCAAGTCGCCCGTGCACGGCGGCAGTTCGGCGTTGCAGGCGACCCCGGCCGGCAACGACTACGCCCAGTGCGCGCAGACGGTGACCGTGCAGCCCAACTCCCAGTACGCGCTCGCCGGTTACGTCCGCGGCAGCTACGTCTACCTCGGCGCGAGCGGCACCGGCACCACCGACGTCTCCACCTGGACCCAATCGGCCCCCGACTGGCAGCAGTTGACGACCAGCTTCCGCACCGGCCCGTCCACCACCAAGGTCACGATCTACACCCACGGCTGGTACGCCACCGGTGCCTACTACGCCGACGACATCTCCCTCACCGGCCCGGCGGTCGACGTAGGACAGCCGCCAACTACCCCGACGGGCCTCGCCGTAGGCTCCGTGACGTCCTCCTCCGTCGCCCTCTCCTGGTCCGCCGTCACCGGCGCCACGAGCTACGCGATCTACCGCGACGGGGTCAAGGTCCAGACGGCGAGCGGCACTTCGGCCAGCGTGAGCGGGCTGTCGGCCGCGACGGCGTACGGCTTCCAGGTCACCGCGGTGAACGACGCGGGCGAGTCCGCGAAGTCGACGGCGGTCACCGCGACGACGTCCACAGGCTCGGGCCCCAGTACCGGCCTGCCCACCCACGCCCTGGTCGGCTACCTCCACGCGAGCTTCGCCAACGGCTCCGGCTACACGCGCCTGGCCGACGTACCCGACAGCTGGGACGTCATCGACCTGGCCTTCGGTGAACCCACCTCCGCCAGCTCGGGCGACATCCGCTTCAACCGCTGCCCGGTCAGCGAGTGCGCGAACGTCGAGAGCGACGCCGACTTCAAGGCGGCCGTCAAGGCCAAACAGGCGGCGGGGAAGAAGGTGCTGATCTCCATAGGCGGCGCCAACGGCCAGGTCCAACTGACCACGACAGCGGCCCGCGACACCTTCGTCTCCTCGGTCTCGAACATCATCGACACCTACGGACTCGACGGCCTCGACATCGACTTCGAGGGCCACTCGCTGTCGCTGGACGCGAGCGACACGAACTTCAAGAGCCCCACAACTCCCGTGGTGGTCAACCTCATCGCGGCCCTGAAGACCCTGAAGGCCAAGTACGGCTCGAAGTTCGTGCTGAGCATGGCGCCCGAGACGTTCTTCGTGCAGATGGGCTACCAGTTCTACGGCACCGGCAAGTTCGGCGGCCAGGACCCGAGGTGCGGGGCGTATCTGCCCGTCATCTACGCCCTCCGCGACGACCTCACCCTGCTCCACGTCCAGGACTACAACTCGGGTCCGATCATGGGCCTCGACAACCAGTACCACACCATGGGCGGCGCCGACTTCCACATCGCGATGACCGACATGCTGCTCACGGGCTTCCCGGTCGCGGGTGACACCACCAACGTATTCCCGGCCCTGCGCCCCGACCAGATCGCCATCGGCATGCCGGCGTCGGTCAACGCGGGCAACGGCTATGTCGCCCCGGCCGAGGTCACCAAGAGCCTGGACTGCCTGACGAAGAAGGTGAGCTGCGGCTCGTACGCGACCCACGGCACCTGGCCGACCCTGCGCGGGCTGATGACCTGGTCGATCAACTGGGACCGGTACTCGAACTGGGAGTTCCAGAAGACGTTCGACGGCTACTTCGGCTGAGGGCCGCTGCGAAAGCGGTCGAGGAAGAGCCACAGCGAGGCGAGCAGCACCGTACCGAGGCACCAACTGGCCACGACGTCCAGTGGCCAGTGGTAGCCCCGGCGGACCAGGCCGAAGCTGACGCCGGCGACCAACAGGGCGCAGGCGATGACCAGTTCGCGGCGGGCGTACGTCGTCCGGAGCCAAGGGAGGAGAACCAAGGCCGAGGCGCCGTAGGCGATCATCGCGGTGGCTGTGTGGCCCGAGGGGTAGTAGCCGGTGCCGGGCGGGACTGCCGGGGTGCCGCCGCGGGCGATCAGTTCCTTGAGGGGGACGACGATCGCCGGGACCAGGGCCATCAGCACGGCCGCCGCGAGGGGTGGCAGCCACCACCGGTTTGTACCTGTGGCACGGGCGCGCCAGCCGACGTAGACGAGAACGACCATGAGGACAGGTACCGCGACCTGGATGTTGCCGAGGTCGGCGAGGAGTTCGGAGGCCCGGTCCGGGTGGACGAGTGCGCGGCTGAGGCGGGTGTCCAGGCGGAGGAGGGGACCGTCGGCCGCTACCTGCCAGGTGATCACCGCGAAGAGCAGCGCGGGAAGGGCGAGAAACAGCCAGAAAAAGGAGGTCGGCCGGCCCGGAACAGGGGGGGTAGTTCCGGGCCGGCCGTCCGGATCGGATCGTCGGCCGCCCCGGGGGGTTTGGGGCGGGCGACGATCCGATCGGTGAGGAGATTCGGAGCCAGAGGCTCCTGTTGTGTGCGCGAGGGCACGACCAGGTCGAAGCTGGGGAGGCCCCGGCCTGAAGTCGCCCACAGTCCCCTGTGGGCGGGGTGTATCTCTCATCTGGGTAGAACCTACGGCAGTGGCTGCGGGTACGACAGGCGGAATCGCGTCCCGTCATGCACCCCGCACACCTTCTTCACACGGCCTGACGCCCGCCGCCCCCGCCTGTGAATCGCTGTGGACGGAACGGGTGGGGCGGTTGAGGCGTATGAGGCTCAACTCCTGTGCGGGAGCTGGGAGTTGCGTGTGGCTGGGAGGTACGGGCGGGGGTGGCTCAGATACGTGCGAACGCCTGCTCGATGATGTCGAGCCCCTCGCTCAGCAGGTCCTCCCCCATGACCAGCGGAGGCAGGAAGCGCAACACGTTGCCGTAGGTGCCACAGGTCAGGACCAGCAGCCCCTCCTGGTGGCACGCCTTGGCGAGCGCGGCCGTCGCCTCCGGGTTCGGCTCCTTGGTCGTACGGTCCTTGACGAGCTCGATGGCGATCATCGCGCCGCGCCCGCGCACGTCGCCGATGATGTCGAACTTCTCCGCCATGGCCCCGAGCCGGACCTTCATGACCGACTCGATGTTCTTGGCCTTGGCGTTGAGGTCCAGCTCCTTCATGGTCTCGATCGCACCGAGCGCACCGGCACAGGCGACGGGGTTGCCGCCGTAGGTACCACCCAGCCCACCGGCGTGCGCGGCGTCCATGATCTCGGCACGCCCGGTGACGGCGGCGAGCGGCAGCCCGCCCGCGATGCCCTTGGCGGTGGTGATCAGATCGGGCACAACCCCCTCGTCCTCACACGCGAACCACTGCCCCGTACGGCAGAACCCGGACTGGATCTCGTCGGCGACGAAGACGATCCCGTTGGCCTTGGCGAACTCGCTCAGCGCCGGCAGGAAGCCCTTCGCCGGCTCGATGAAGCCGCCCTCGCCGAGGACCGGCTCGATGATGATCGCGGCGACGTTGTCCGCGCCGATCTGCTTGTTGATCATGTCGATGGCCTGCGCGGAGGCCTCGGCACCGGCGTTGTCCGGACCGGTCGGCCAGCGGTAGCCGTAGGCGACCGGGACGCGGTACACCTCGGGCGCGAACGGCCCGAAGCCGTTCTTGTACGGCATGTTCTTCGAGGTCAGCGCCATGGTGAGGTTGGTCCGGCCGTGGTACCCGTGGTCGAACACGACGACGGCCTGCCGCTTGGTGTACGCACGTGCGATCTTGACCGCGTTCTCGACGGCCTCGGCGCCGGAGTTGAACAGTGCGGACTTCTTGGCGTGGTCACCCGGGGTCAGCTCGGCCAGCGCCTCCGCGACCTCCACGTACCCCTCGTACGGCGTGACCATGAAACAGGTGTGGGTGAAGTCGGCGAGCTGCGCGCTCGCCCGGCGTACGACGGCCTCGGCGGACGCGCCGACGCTCGTCACGGCGATACCGGAACCGAAGTCGATGAACCGGTTCCCGTCGACGTCCTCGATGATCCCGCCGCCCGCGCGCGCGGTGAACACGGGCAGCACGGAGCCCACACCGGCCGCGACCGCGGCGGTACGGCGGGCCTGCAGCTCCTGCGACTTCGGGCCGGGGATGGCGGTGAGAACGCGGCGCTCCTGCGGAAGTGCGGTCATGAGGGGCTCCTGGGGTGGTGCGGACGCTTTTCTTCTTTCTTCCTTTCTCGCAGGCTAGGGCGGGTGGCCGGGGGTGGGCATGCTCCATGTGGGCGGTGTCGGGGGTGGGGGTTGTCCGTCGTGGCCAGTGCCGTTGTCGAGGGGATCGGTACGGGCCCGGCCGCGTAAACGGTGAACTCCCCTTCCAGGCGCGTTAGATTGACTCGCTGACGGTGGATGGAACGGCTGGTCAGGGGGCAAGGTCGATGGACAGCGACGGGACGCAGGACGCGCGACACACACAGGCCAATCCTGTGCCGCGTCCGGCGCGGCCGCCGGAGGTACCGGCCATGCCGCCGCGGCCTGCGCGGACACCGGGCTCGACGCCCGCGCCCGAACAGCCGCCGCGGTTCAACCCGGCCGTCGCCGACTGGCTGAACGAGCCCCGGCCGGCCGCCGCACCCGGGATCTGGCGCTACGGATACCGCCCGCCCAAGGCCGACCGCTCATCGACGCGGCTCTCCCCGGTCGCGATCCTCGGGCTGCTGGTCCCCCTGGTGGTGGCGCTGATCGTGTGGTCCTTCTGGCGCCACGGCGCCGTTCCGTACCAATGGGTCGTGCTCAAGCTGTTCACCCCGAACGACTGGTGGTGGGCCGGCACCACATCCCCCAAGAACTTCAGGGGCACCGAGGCCATCAGCGTCTACGACGGTGTCTTCTTCGCCCTGCTCGTCTACACCGTCATCCGGCTGGGCGGTTGGCTCGACGTCGCCCGCCATGTCATCGGCAGCCGTCCACAGCCGGCTCGCGCACTGCTGGCGGCCATCGGCGGCCTTGTCACGCTGAGCTTCGTGTTCCCCAAGGCGTTCGGCGTCGGCTGGAACGCCCTGCCCGTCCAGGACCCGCTGTTCTCTCTCCTGACCCTGATCACCGGGGGCTACGAGATCTTCCAGTCGGTGCTGCTCATCGACTTCCTGTACGCCCTCATCACCGCCCTGGTCCTGTGGCCCTTCGCCCGCCTCGGCGGCTGGTGGGCACTCGCGAAGGAACGACTCGCCGCGCGCGCCGACACGGGGGACGACGGCTCCCAGCCGGTGCCCGCCGCGCTGCCGCCCGCCCAGTGGCCCGCGCTGCGGGAGGCCGGCCAGCACGAGGCCGCCGAACTTCTCACCGCCGAAGTACTGATGGGCCGTATGAACGACGTGGACTGCGTCCGGATCGGGCACGCGTGGGAAACCGCCCGCAGGGAAGCACAGCTGGCGGCCTTCAGCGACACGGTGCTGCGCAAGGGAGCGGCGGCCTGGGTCCACCCGTCCGGAGTCCGGGACCTGGCCGGCCGTGCCGCACGGCACGACCTCCTCGAAGGGCAGGTGCGCATCGGACAGTGGACGGCCGGGGAACGTACGCCGTCGGCCTACCGCGGCGCGGGCACGGCACTCGGCCCCGACGCACTCGGCACCTCGCTCCTAGTCGTGGGGCCGTCCGGCTCCGGCAAGACCAAGCACGTGGTCGCCCCGGTCGTCGAGTCCCTGGCTCTGCGGGCGCTGACCGGACAGTGTGCCGTCGTCGCGGTCTGCGCGGCCGGCACCCCGCTCGGCCCGGACTCGGCGTACGACGTCGTGGTGCGGATCGGAGACCCCGCCTCCGTCTACGACCTGGATCCCTACGCCGACAGCGCCGACCCCGACGCGGCCGCCGCGTTCCTCGCCGAGGGACTGGTCGGAGACCTCGACACCGTCGGCGCCCAACGGGCCACGACCGCACTCGCCCAACTGCTCGGGCCGTATCGGGCGGTGCACGGCACCTTCCCGTCCCTGCCCGTGCTGCGGGAACTCCTCGAAGGCGAGCCGTCGGCGCTCGCCGCCCTGCGCCAGGCGCTGTCGGCGCCGGAGCACGCAGGCCTGCGCCGCGACCTCGACGCCCGGGCCCGTCAGACCGGTGCCGCAGCCGACCCCGGACCGGTGCTCGCCGACCGGCTCGCGCTGTTGGACCGGCCCGTGTTCGCCGACTTCTTCGGCACCGGCGACGCGGCCGTCCGGCCGTTCTCGCTGCGTGCCGTCGCCCATCACCCCCTGAGGGTCCGGATCGACGTGCCGGCTCACGGGCACGAGGAGGCCTCCCGGCTGATCACCCGGCTGGTCCTGGCCCAGTTCGACCATGTCGTGCACGACACCGGCCGCCGGCACTTCGCCTGTCTCGTCCTCGACGACGCGACCGGGACGGTGACCGCCGAGTCCGTTCGGCGCATGCAGCGTCTGCGCTCCCAGAACGCGGGCGTGGTCCTCGCCCTGCGCACCCTGGGCGACGTCCCCGAGGCGCTGCACGGACCGCTGCACGGCGCCGTCGGCTGCCGGATGGCCTTCTCCGGCGTCACGACCTGGGACGGCAGCCGCTTCGCGCACGCCTGGGGCACGGAGTGGGTGGAGACCCGGGACGTGGCCCAGCACACCGTCTTCGCGGACCAGCCGATGACCCGGGCCATCCACGCCCTGCGCAAGCTGGTGACGGGCCGGGCGGTGACGACGGAGGCCGTGACCGTACGGCAGGTCGAGCGGGAGCGGTGGTCCGCGTCCCAGCTCGCGCACGAGGTGCCGCCGGGGCACGCGGTGCTGTCCCTCACGACGGTGGAGGGGAAGCACACTCCGCCATCACTGGTGGATCTGCGAGCCCCAGCCCGCTGAACCGGACATACAGATACGCACCCACCATACGGTGAGGCAGAATCGGCACAGGCAGTTCATACGTGACGGCCAAAAGATCGACATGATCGCCAGTTCTTCCTCCACCTGAAGGCACCATGCCCCCCACGCTCGCCTCCCTCGTCCACCACTCCGCGCTCAAGCTCACCGTGCGCGCGGGTGAGGACCGGCTGGACGTGCCCGTCCGCTGGGCGCATGTGAGTGAGCTGGCGGACCCGGTGCCGTACATGGAGGGCGGGGAGCTGCTGCTGACGACCGCGTTGAAGCTGGACGCGGAGGACGCGAAGGCCATGCGGCGCTATGTGAAGCGGCTGGTGGGCGCGGGAGTCGTCGGGCTGGGGTTCGCCGTCGGGGTCAACTACGACGAGATCCCGAAGGTGCTGGTCGACACGGCCCAGGAGGAAGGGCTGCCGTTGCTCGAAGTGCCCCGCCGCACCCCGTTCATCGCGATCAGCAAGGCCGTCTCCGCGGCGATCGCCGCCGACCAGTACCGCTCCGTCACCGCCGGCTTCGCCGCCCAGCGCGAACTCACCAAGCAGGCCCTCACCGACGGCCCCGAGGGACTCCTCGCCGCCCTCGCCGCACAGGTCGACGGATGGGCCGCGCTCTACGACGCGTCCGGCGCCGTCGTCGCCACCGCACCGGAGTGGGCGGGCCGTCGCGCCGCCCGGCTCACGGCGGACGTGGAGCGGTTGCGGGACCGGCCCGCGCCGGCCTCGTCCGTCGTCGGCGGGCCGGACAACGAGGACCGTGTCGAACTGCACACCCTCGGCACCGGCCGCCGCCCGCGCGCCGCACTCGCCGTAGGAACCGCGTCCGCGCTCGGGACGGCGGAGCGGTATGCCGTGCACTCCGCGATCGCGCTCCTGACCCTCACCACGGAACGCTCGCGGTCCCTGCAGGCCGCCCACGAGCGGATCGGGGCGGCGGTGCTGCGGCTGCTGCTCGCCGGGCACCCGGACCACGCGCGGGCGGTCGCCGGGGACCTGTACGGCGGGCTCCTCGACGCGCCGTTCCGGATCATCGTGGGGGAGTCGGGGGAGTTGCCGGACAGTGACCCCTTGGACGGGCTCGCCGAGGCCGTCGAATCCGCTGCGGCGCGGTCCGGGGAAGCTGTGCTCGTCGTACCGGAAGGGCCGGAACGGCTGGTCGTGCTGGCCGTCGACGGCGGTGCCGCGGTCGAGGCGTGCGGGGAGTACGCGGCGACGCGGGAGGGCGAGCGGGCCTCTTCGAGCACCGGGGAGCGCACCGGTGATGAGGACGACCTGGTCGTGGGGCTCTCCGCTCCGGCCGGGCCCATCGCCGCCGCGGCCGCCTACAAGCAGGCCGAGCAGGCGTTGTCCGTGGCGCGGAGGCGGGGGCGGGTGCTCGTCGAGCACGAGCAGCTGGCCGCCGGGTCCGTGCTGCCGTTGCTCGCCGATGACGCGGTGCGCGCGTTCGCGGACGGGTTGCTACGGCCGCTGGCCGAGCACGACGCCACCGGGCGCGGGGATCTTGTCGCCTCGCTGCGGGCGTGGCTCTCCCGGCACGGGCAGTGGGACGCGGCGGCCGCCGACCTCGGGGTGCACCGGCACACCTTGCGGTACCGGATGCGGCGGGTCGAGGAGATCCTCGGGCGGTCGCTGGACGATCCGGACGTACGGATGGAGTTGTGGCTCTCGTTGAAGGCGACGGCCGCGGCGGAGTAGGCGGCACGGCATCTGCCGAACTGGAGTGTCTCCGCCCGGCACTGCTACGGCTCGGACAAACGCGCCCCCGCTTCCCCGCACCTACCGTTGACCAGAAGCATCGAGAAGCACCGAGTAACACCTAGAACAAGCACCCCCAACGCGGAAGGGCCGGCACACGCAATGCCCAACGAAACTGTGGCAGTCACCCACGCCTTCTGGCTCGCCGGCCGCCAGGCCACCGGCGAGGACACCTTCGACGTCACCTCACCCTGGGACGGACGCCTCGTCGGCAAGGTCAGCGTGCCGACCGACGCCCAGGTCGAGGAGGCGGTGGCCGCCGCCCACGCCGTACGGGACGAGTTCGCCGCGACCCCCGCCCACGTCCGCGCCGCCGCCCTCGACCACGTCAGCAGGCGTCTCGTCGAGCGCACCGAGGAGATCGCGCGGCTCATCTCCGCCGAGAACGGCAAGCCGATCAAGTGGGCACGTGGTGAGGTCGGCCGCGCGGTGTCCGTGTTCCGGTTCGCCGCGGAGGAGGCCCGGCGGTTCAACGGCGGCGAGGCCCAGCGCCTCGACACCGACGCCGGCGGCCAGGGCCGGCTCGCCCTCACCCGGCGCTTCCCGAAGGGTGCCGTCCTCGGTATCGCGCCCTTCAACTTCCCGCTGAACCTCTGCGCCCACAAGATCGCCCCCGCGATCGCGGCCGGCGTGCCGATCATCCTCAAGCCCGCCCCGGCCACCCCGCTCTCCGGCCTGATCATCGGCGACCTGCTCGCCGAGTCCGAGCTGCCCACCGGTTCGTGGAGCGTCCTGCCGGTCGCCAACGACCACATGCCCGCCCTCGTCCAGGACGAGCGGCTGCCGGTGATCTCCTTCACCGGTTCGGAGAAGGTCGGCTACGCGATCATGGACTCGGTGCCGCGCAAGCACTGCACCCTGGAGCTGGGCGGCAACGGCGCGGCCGTCGTCCTCGGGGACTACGCCTCCGACGCCGACCTCGACTGGGCCGCGACCCGCATCGCCACCTTCTCGAACTACCAGGGCGGCCAGTCCTGCATCTCCGTGCAGCGGGTCATCGCGGACGCGGCCGTCTACGACCGGCTGCTCCCGCGCATAGTCGCCGCCGTCGAGGCCCAGGTCACCGGCGACCCGAGCGACGACAAGACCGACGTCGGGCCGCTGGTCAGCGAGGCCGCCGCGCAGCGCGTCGAGTCGTGGGTCCAGGAGGCCGTCGAGGCGGGCGCCACCCTCCTCACCGGCGGCAAGCGCGACGGCGCCTCGTACGCGCCGACCGTCCTCACCGACGTACCGGCGGACACGACGATCTCCTGCGAGGAGGTCTTCGGACCGGTGCTGACCGTGACGAAGGTGGACGGCGAGGCCGCCGCCTTCGCCGCCGCCAACGACTCCAAGTACGGCCTCCAGGCAGGGGTGTTCACCCACGACGTGCAGGTCGCCTTCCGCGCCCACCGCGCGCTCGAAGTCGGCGGTGTCGTGATCGGCGACGTTCCGTCCTACCGCGCCGACCAGATGCCCTACGGCGGCGCCAAGCAGTCCGGCGTCGGCCGCGAGGGCGTCAAGTTCGCGATGGACGACTACACCTACGAGCGGGTGCTGGTGCTCACGGGCCTCGCGCTCTGACCGGGCTCGGGACGGGAGGGATCGCTCTGACCGTTCTCTCACCCAACGGCTCTAGCTAATGGGATCCATTTTCATATAGTCTCCTCGAAGGGGCCCGGCACCGATGCCTTCCGGTGCCGGGCCCCTTCTCAGCCGTCGGCTGCCTCCGGACCCTCAGCCCGAGAAGCCGACATGAGCGAGCCGCAGTGGGCCGCGCAGCTTCAGGTGCACGTCGTGCACGCCCTCGGCGACGATCCCGGCACCGAGCGTGGTGTAGCCGTACGGGCCTGACGTCGGCGCGGACAGGGCGAGTCGGGCGAGCGCCGGGCCACCGTCCAGGGACAGTTCTACGACGCCCTCGCCCGCAACCTCCACGGTCACCTCCGTGACACCGGCGCCGAAGTCGCAGTGCCAGTAGGTCAGTTCGGCCGTTCCGCCCTGTGCCGGGGTCACCGCGTCGCCCGCCACCTTCGTCCGGTCGACGATCTCGCCGCCCGACTGCTCGTCGAAGTCGGCCGCGTCCAGGCCGCGTTGGAGGAGAGGGCGGGGTGCTGCGGGCTCGCCGTCGAGCGTCACCGTCGTACGGAGACGGATGTCCTCGCTGGAGGCGCCGAGGAGGAGTTCGTACGGACCCGGTTCGAGGCGGTGGCCACCCCGCGCCACGTCCCAGAACCCGAAGGCGGACAGCGGGACTTCGAAGGACAGCACCGCCGCCTCGCCCGGCGCGAGGGTCACGCGGCGGTGGGCGGCCAGTTCGCGGCGCGGACGCGCGACCGACGGGTCCGTGGCGCGGGTGTACAGCTGCGCGACCTCGTCGGCCGTCACGTCGCCCGTGTTGGTGACCGTGAACTGCACGTGCACCGCGTCGAGTTCGACCTGGGCCCTGAGGCCGCCGTACACGAAGGACGCGTACGACAGGCCGTGGCCGAAGGGGAAGAGAGGGGTGCCCTCGAAGTAGAGGTAGGTCTGGCGTCCGCCGATCACGTCGTAGTCGAGGAGGCCGGGCAGGTCGGTGTCGGACGCGTACCAGGTCTGGGGGAGGCGGCCGGCGGGGGAGACGTCGCCTGCGAGGACGCGGGCCAGGGCGGTGCCCGCCGCCTGGCCGCCGTGAGCGGTCCACAGGATCGCGGGGAGTCCGGCCGGGTCGACCGTGTACGGGTACGCGGAGACCAGCGCCAGGACGGTCTTCGGGTTGGCGGTGCGGGCCGCGCGCAGGAGGCGTTCCTGGTGGGCGGGGAGGCGGAGTGTCGTACGGTCCTCGGTCTCGCGGCCGTTGATGTGCGGGTCGTTGCCCGCGACCACGAGCACCACGTCCGCCGCCTCCGCGACCCGGGCCACCGCGTCCTCGCCGCGCTCGGCGACCACCACCTCGAAGACTTCCGCGCCCTTTTCGGCAACCTTCACGCCGTCGGCGGCGACAGAGACGTGGCGACCCGTACCGATGTGCAGCAGGAGGTGACCGTTCTCGTGGGGTTCCAGACGGAATGTCTCCTGGACGACCCAGCCTCCGGGCTGGTCGGCGGAGGCGCGGACGTAGCCGTCCTCGGCGACCGAGAGGTAGCGGCCGTCGGGGGCGCGGAGGGTGAGGACGCCCTCGCCCCAGTCGACGAGGGCGAGTTCGGTGCCGGTGTCGTCCGTGGTGAGGGGCGGGAGGTCGGTGCGGCCCGCGAGGAGAGCCGGGTCCAACGCGCCCTCGGCTCCGCGTACTTCGTCTTCCGCGTCCGCCAACGGGACGTGCAGGAAGGCGCCTTGGGAGGTGCGCAGCCGGACGCGGTCCACGCCCTCCGCGAACTCGACGCGCTCGGCGCCGAACCGCTCGTACAGGCCCTCCAGCGGAGTGGAGCGGTGGATCAACGTGCCGCTGTACCAGTCGAGTTTGCACTCGTCCGCGAGCAGACCGATGACGGCGAGGCGCGTGTCGTGGGCGAGGGGCAGCAGATCGTCGTCGTTCTTCAGGAGAACCACCGCCTGTTCGGCGGCCTCCTGGGCGAGGGCCCGGTGCGCCGGGGTGTCGAAGTCCTTGATGTCGGCGTGCGGGTCCTGCGCCGGGTCGAACTCGCCGAGCCGGAACCGCACCGAGAGCTGACGGCGGACCGCCGCGTCGACGTCCGCCTCCGTCAACAGGCCCTGGTCCAGGGCACCTTGAACCCGCGCCACGATCGTCGAACCGTCCGTGCCGTGATCGGTGAAGCTGTCCACGCCGGAGAGCAGCGAGGCGGCCGTCGCCTCCTCGTGGGTGTCGAAGTAGTGCTCGGAGTCGACCAGGTTGGAGGGCGCGCCCGCGTCCGAGCAGACCAGCAGGTCCTCGTCGGTCCAGGTGCGCAGCTGCTCGCGGAGGTAGGGCGAGACGTGGTTGGGGCGGCCGTTGACCAGGTTGTACGCGGGCATCACCCCGGCCACCGCGCCCGCCTCGACCGTCTCGCGGAACGCGCGCAGGTCGTACTCGTGCAGCACGCGCGGGCGCACCGAGGACGACGAGATGTCCCGGCCCGTCTCGTTGTTGTGTGCCAGCCAGTGCTTGAGGACGGGGGCCGTGCGCCAGTACGTCGGGTGGTCGCCGCGCAGGCCCCGCGTGTACGCGGTGGCGATCGCCGAGGTCAGCTTCGGGTCCTCCGAGTAGCCCTCCTCGTTACGGCCCCACAACGGATGGCGCAGCAGGTTCACCGTCGGGGACCACACGTTGAGGCCGACGCGGTCGTCGCGGGCCCGCATCGCGCGGACCTCCTTGGACACCGCGTCGCCGACCCGGCGTACGAGATCCTCGTTCCAGGTCGCGCCCAGGCCGACCGCCTGCGGGAAGACCGTCGCCGGGCCCATCCACGCGACGCCGTGCAGGGCCTCCTGGCCGGTGCGGAACGCGGCGACGCCCAGACGCGCCACGGCGGGCGAGTACTGGTGCAGGAAGCCGACCTTCTCGTCGAGGGTGAGCCGCGCCAGCAGGTCGTCGATGCGCTTCGCGAACGGCAGGTGCGGATCGCGGAAAGGCGGCGTAGGCGGCGTTTGTGCGGTCACGTGGGGTTCCCCTTGCGATGGAGCGGCGCGGCTCTTTCGAAGCGCTTCGATGCTGATTCGATGCGGGGCAGGTGTCAAGAGACCTTCACCGTTATTTCAAGCAGCACATACGGACAGGTCATGCCCCGCACCTCCGAGGAATCTTGGGAGCGACCCTTGTGCACCCTTGGGTGTTCACTTAACCTCGCAGCAACATCGAAGCGCTTCGACTAAGTGCTCTGTTCCACTCAAGACACCGCAGCCGACGGCTCCACCGCCGGGTGTCCTGGTGCGCCATGAAGGGTTGACGCAATGACGCCGAACGCCTCCGCCGCCTCCGCTCCCAGCCGGAGAAGCTTCCTCGCCTCCACGGCGGTCGCCGCCGTCGCGGTAGCGGGAGGGGTACCGCTGCTCTCCGCCTGCGGGGCCTCGGACAGCGGGTCGGGCGGGGGCAGTTCGGAGGGCAAGGGCGTCAAGAAGCTGCTGCCGGCGTACGTGGCCAGCAACGTGGTGAGCCCCGACATCCCGGCGAAGAACGGCTCCGCGCTCGGTTTCACCGCCAAGCTCGACCTCGCCACCCTGAAGACCTCGGTGCCGAAGAAGCTCGGCAAGGGCAGCAAGGTCTCCATCATGTCGCCGTTCTGGGGCTCCCCGCCGAAGAGCGACAACGCCTACTACAAGGCGATGAACGCTCTGATCGGCGTCGACGTGGCCTGGCAGAACCAGGATGGCAACACCTACGACCAGAAGCTCGGCGCGGTCCTCGCCTCCAGCGACATCCCCGACATCGTGGTCGTCCCCAGCTGGAACATGGGCGGCAAGATACCCAGCGCCATCATCGGCAAGTTCGCCGACCTCGGCCCCTACCTCTCCGGCGACAAGGTCAAGGACTACCCGAACCTCGCGGCGATCCCCACCGACGCCTGGCAGCGCTGCATCTTCGGCGGCAAGCTGCGCGGACTGCCGATGCCGTCCTCGTACGTCCCCAACATCGTGCCGCTCTACCGCAAGGACATCTTCGACAAGGAGGGGTACGAAGTCCCCACCTCCGCCGATGAGTTCATGGCCCTGGCCAAGGAGATCACCAACGCCAAGGCCAAGCGGTGGGCCTGCCTGGACATGAAGTGGACCGCCTTCAACGCGTGGGGCGTGCTCTCCGGCAGCGAGAAGTCGCTCGGCTGGAACCTCGTCGACGGCAAGCTGGTCAACCGCGTCGAGACACCGGAGTACCTCGAAGCGCTGGAGTGGACCCGCAAGCTGTTCGCCGCCGGATACGTGCACCCCGACGCCAAGTTGGGCAAGAGCGCCGCCACCGACCCGGGCCCCAAGTTCGCCGCCGGCGAGTTCCTCATCTACAACCAGGACATCTCGCAGTGGTGGAGCCGCACCGCCGAACAGGCCACCCAGAACCCGGACTACAAGATCTGGGGCATGGACATCTTCGGCCACGACGGTGGCGACCCGACCCTCTGGGCCGGATCACCGGCCGGCATCTTCGCCTTCATCAGCAAGAAGGCCTCCGAGTCCGTCATCCATGACGCGCTGGCCGTCGCCAACGTCACCGCCGCGCCGTACGGCACCAAGGAGTACATGCTCACCAACTACGGCGTGGAAGGCACCCATTACACCGTCAAGAACGGTGTCCCCACCAAGACCGACCAGGGCAACAACGAGGTCATCAACGCCTACGTCATGGTCGCCAGCCCCGCCGCCACCATCGCCCACCCCGACTTCCCCGAGGTCGCCAAGGCGCAGGTCGAGTGGCAGCAGCGGATGGGCGCCTTCACAAAGAAGTCGAGCTTCTACGGCCAGCAGATCACCGAGCCGAGCCGTTACACCAACCTCTCCAACGACTTCGAGCAGCTGGAGGACGACATCGTCCGCGGCCGCAAGAAGATCAGCGACATGCAGCAGGCCGTCTCCGACTGGAAGAGCAAGGGCGGCGACCAACTCCGCGCCTGGTACCAGAAGTTGCTCGACGACAACGGCACGGCGGCGAGCTGACCGGGTACCGAGGCAAGGAGAACGGCCGTGTCCCACAGCACGGTGCCTCGGAGCAGGACCGAGGCCGACACGACAGGGAAGACCCCGGTGGCGTCCGGCGGCGCCACCGGCTCCCGGCAGAACAGGCCCAAGGCGAAGGTGAGTTGGCGCATCAGGTTCCGACGCGACCGCGTCCTGCTCCTGATGACCCTGCCGGCCGTCCTGCTCATCCTGGTCTTCAACTACCTGCCGATCCTCGGCAACATCGTCGCCTTCGAGGACTACGACCCCTACGTCAGCGACAACGGCATCGTCTCGATGCTGCACAGCCCCTGGGTCGGCCTGGAGAACTTCCAGCAGATCTTCGCGGACTCCGCCTTCTGGGGCGCCGTACAGAACACGCTCGTCCTGTTCTTCCTCCAGCTCATCCTGTTCTTCCCGATCCCGATCCTGCTCGCGCTGCTCATCAACAGCGTGGTCAGGCCCCGGGTCCGGGCGCTCTCCCAGGCGATCCTCTACCTCCCGCACTTCTTCTCCTGGGTGCTGGTCATCGCCGTCTTCCAGCAACTCCTGGGCGGGGCGGGCCTGTTCTCGCAACTCCTGCGGCAACACGGCTTCGACGGCCTCGACGTCATGACCGACCCCAACACGTTCAAGTTCCTCATCACCGCGCAGAGCGTGTGGAAGGACGCGGGCTGGGGGATCATCGTCTTCCTCGCCGCACTGTCCTCCGTCAGCCCCGATCTGTACGAGGCCGCCGCGATGGACGGCGCGGGGCGGTGGCGCCGGATGTGGCACGTCACGCTGCCGGCACTCCGACCCGTGATCGCGCTGCTGCTGGTGCTGCGCGTCGGTGACGCGCTGACCGTCGGTTTCGAGCAGATTCTGCTCCAACGCGACGCCGTGGGGCCGGGAGCGGCGGAGGTCCTCGACACCTTCGTCTGGTGGAACGGCGTCCGCAACCAGGACTTCGGCTACGCGGCCGCCGCCGGACTCGTCAAGGGCGTGATCAGCCTCGGGCTGGTCCTCGCCGCGAACAAAGTGGCCCACCTCATGGGCGAGCAGGGGGTGTACAAGAAGTGACCGCCGTCATCGACCAACCCGTCGAGCCGTCCAGGTCCGCCAAGTCCGTACGGCCGCCCGGGCGTTGGGCCGCGCCGCCCCGGCCTACCTGGGAGGAGGAACCAGGCAAGGTCGGCCTCGCCGGCAAGGGGCTCGTCCTCACCCTCGCCTGTCTCGCCATCCTCTTCCCGCTCTGGATCGTCCTCGTCACCAGCCTCTCCTCACGCAAGACCATCGACCAGGCCGGCGGGCTCGTCATGGTGCCCAAGGGCATCACCTTCGTCGCCTACAAGGAACTCCTCAGCGGCGGCCAGGTCACCCGCGCGGCGATCATCAGCGTCCTCATCACCGTCGTCGGCACGGCGTTCTCCATGGCGGTGTCCGTCCTCTGTGCGTACGGGCTCTCGCGTATCGGGTCGCTCGGACACCGGTGGATCCTGATGATGATGCTGGCGACGATGTTCTTCAGCGCCGGGCTCATTCCGACGTACTTGTTGGTGCAGTCGCTCGGCCTGACCGACAGTTATCTCGCGTTGATCCTGCCCAGTGCGCTCAGTGTCTTCAACATCCTTGTGCTGCGCGGGTTCTTCATGGGGATCTCGCAGGAACTCATCGACAGTGCGCGGATCGATGGTGCCGGTGACTTCCGGATTCTGTGGGTCATCGTCATGCCGTTGTCGCGTGCGGTGCTGGCTGTCATCACGTTGTTCTATGCCGTGGGGTATTGGAGCGCCTGGTTCAACGCGTCGCTGTATCTGAACGACCAGGACATGATGCCGTTGCAGAACGTCATGATCCAGCTGGTGCAGAAGCAGGAGGCTCCGGTGGGGCTTGGGCAGGCGATCAAGACGGGGGAGCTGTCCGGGCTTGCCGTTCAGATGGCGGTCATGGTGATGGCGTTGTTGCCGGTGGCTGTGCTTTCGCCGTTTGTGCAGCGGCATTTCAAGAAGGGGATGCTTACGGGCGCCGTTAAGGGCTGAATCGGTTGCTTTTTGTCTGCGGGTGCGTGGGGGCTGGTCGCGCAGTTCCCCGCGCCCCTTAAAAGAACTCCCCTCACCGTTTCTCTGTAGAACGAGGTGTGTCATGCGCGCGTCCGAAATGAGCCGGCGTGCCGTTCTGGCGAGTACTGCAGTCGCCGCCGCGCTCACCGCGGTGCCGGCCCTCGCAACGCGGGCGCAGGCGGCGGAAGCGACCACAGCCACCCCTTCCTACCGCTGGCGCAACGCCGTCATCGGCGGTACCGGATTCGTCACCGGTGTTCTCTTCCACCCCTCCGTCCGCGGTCTCGCCTACGCCCGTACCGACATAGGCGGCGCCTACCGCTGGGACGACCGTGTCGCCCGCTGGACCCCCCTCACCGATCAACTCGGTTGGGACGACTGGAACTTGCTCGGTGTGGAGGCGCTCGCCGTCGACCCCAGGCATCCGGACCGGCTGTACCTCGCCGTCGGCACGTATGCCCAGTCCTGGGCGAGCAACGGGGCGGTCCTCCGCTCCGAGGACCGGGGCGCCACCTGGACCCGCACCGACCTCACCGTGAAGCTCGGCGGCAACGAGGACGGACGGGGCGCCGGAGAGCGGTTGCTCGTGGACCCGCGGGACAGTGACACCTTGTGGCTCGGCACCCGGCATGGCGGGTTGCTCAAGTCGACCGACCGGGGCGCCAGTTGGGCGGCCGTCAGCGGCTTCCCGGCGGCCGCCAGTCAGAGTGGCCAGGGCGTCACCTTCCTCGTCGCCGTCGGGCGTGCCGTCTACGCCGGGTGGGGTGACGGCGACGGAAGCGCTACTGCCGTCAACCTCTACCGCACCACCGACGGCACCACCTGGACCGCCGTCCCCGCGCAGCCCACCGGCACCTCCGCCAAGGTTCCGATCCGGGCCGCGTACGACGCACGTGCCCGTGAGCTGTACGTGACGTACGCCGACGCCCCCGGGCCCAACGGCCAGTCCACCGGCGGTGTGCACAAGTTGGCCGTCGCGAGCGGGACTTGGACGGACGTGACGCCGGTCGTGCCGGGCGGGACCACTTCCGACGGGTCCAGTGACACCTTCGGCTATGGCGGCGTCGCCGTCGACGCCCGGCGCGCCGGCACCGTCGTCGTCTCCACCAACAACCGCTGGGCGGCCGTCGACACCCTGTACCGGACCACCGACGGCGGCCGTACCTGGACGTCCCTCAAGGACGCTGCTGTCTTCGACGTGTCCGAGACTCCTTTCCTCAAGTGGGGTGCGGACCAGCCGAAGTTCGGCTGGTGGATCCAGGCCGTGGCCGTCGACCCGTACGACTCGAAGCACGTCGTCTACGGCACCGGCGCCACGCTCTACGGCACGCGTGACCTCACGCACTGGGCGCCGCGGATCCGTGGCCTGGAGGAGACGTCCGTGAGACAGCTGATCTCGCCCCCGGTCGGGGAGGCGCACTTGATCAGCGCCTCGGGGGACATCGGCGTGATGTACCACGAGCGGCTCACGGCGTCTCCGTCGCGCGGCATGGCGACGAACCCCGTGTTCGGGTCGGCGACCGGGATCGCGCAGGCCGCGGGCAGGCCGTCGTACGTCGTCCGTACGGGCTTCGGCGACCACGGCAACGGTGCGTACTCCCGTGACGGCGGGCGGAGCTGGGCGCCCTTCGCTGCCCAGCCCGACATCGCCGGGGACTCACCGGGGCCGATCGCCACCAGCGCCGACGGCAGTACGCTGCTGTGGTCCTTCGTGCACTGGGACGGCACGAAGTACCCAGCTCACCGCTCGGCGGACAACGGCACGACCTGGACCGAGGTCTCCTCCTTCCCGAAGGGCGCCACGCCGGTCGCCGACCCGGCCGACCCGACGCTCTTCTACGCATACGACACCGACACAGGAACGCTATACGCCAGCACTGACAGTGGCCGTTCGTTCGCGGAGCGTGCGGGTGGACTGCCTGCCGGCGACAGTCAGTTCCAGCTGGTCGCGGCGCCGGGGCGGTCCGGTGACCTGTGGCTGAGCGTCAAGTGGAACGGGCTCTACCGGTCCCTCGACGGGGGCGTCAGCTTCTCGAAGGTCGACAGCTGCTGGGCCTCGTACACCCTTGGTTTCGGCAGACCCGCCCCCGGCGCGGACTACCCGGCGATCTATCAGGTCGGCTCCACCGAGACCATCACCGCCGTCTACCGCTCCGACGACGGGGCGAAGACCTGGGTGCGTATCAACGACGACCAGCACCAGTGGGGTTGGACCGGGCAGGCCATCACCGGCGACCCGCGCGTCCACGGCCGCGTGTACCTCGCCACCAACGGGCGCGGCATCCAGTACGGGGAGCAGATCTGATGCCTCGGCTCGGCGATGCCACCCGCGGGCGCATCCTCTTCGGCGGTGACTACAACCCCGAGCAGTGGCCCGAGGAGACCTGGCACGAGGACGTCCGGCTGATGAAGGACGCCGGCGTCAACTCCGTCACCCTCGGCGTCTTCTCCTGGGCCAGGCTCGAACCCGAGCCGGGGGCACGGGAGTTCGGCTGGCTCGACCGGCTGATGGATCTGATGCACGGCAGCGGGATCGGCGTCGTCCTCGCCACGCCCACCTCCTCACCGCCCCCGTGGCTCGGCCGCCTCCACCCGGAGACCCTGCCCCGCGACGCCGACGGCCGGATCGAATGGTGGGGCGGGCGGCAGCACTTCTCGCACTCCAGCGCCGTCTACCGCAGCCACGCCGCCGCCATCACCGAGGCCCTGGCCGCCCGTTACGGCGGCCACCCCGCGCTCACCATGTGGCACATCAACAACGAGTACTGCACCTTCGACTACGGCGACGAGGCCGCCGTCGCCTTCCGATGCTGGCTGCGCGCGAAGTACGGCACGCTCGACGCCCTCAACTCGGCCTGGGGGACGGCCTTTTGGAGCCAGGGTTACGACACCTGGGACGGCATCCTGCCCCCGCGTCACGCCCACTACCTCAACAACCCCACCCATGTGCTCGACTTCCGGCGCTTCACCTCCGACATGCTGCTGGAGTGCTACACCGCCGAGCGCGACATCGTCCGCCGGCACACCCCGCACATCCCGGTCACCACCAACTTCATGCCGTTGTGGGTGGGGCAGGACGGCTGGCGCTGGTCCGAGGAGGAGGACGTCGTCTCGGTCGATCTGTATCCCGATCCGCGTGACCCCCTCGGTGCCCAAAGTGCCGCTCTGGTCCAGGACTTGACCCGTTCGCAGGCGCGCGGTCCCTGGATGCTCATGGAGCAGGCCGCCGGACCGGTCAACTGGCGCGGGGTGAACCACCCGAAGCCGCGCGGCCTCAACCGCCTCTGGTCCCTCCAGGCCGTGGCCCGCGGCGCCGACGCCGTCTGCTACTTCCAGTGGCGTCAATCCCGGCAGGGCGCCGAGAAGTTCCACTCCGGGATGCTCAGTCACGCGGGGGAGCGGGGCCGCACCTTCCAGGAGGTGAAGCGGCTCGGAGCCGAACTCGCCCGGATCGGTAGTGAGGTGACGGGCACTCACATCACCGCCGACATCGCGATTTTGCATGACTGGAACGCCTGGTGGGCGGGCGCGCAGGACGGGCGTCTCTCCACCGAGGTCGACCACCCGGAAGTCCTCCGCGCCTGGCACCGCGCCCTCTGGGAGTCCCACCTCACCACCGACTTCGCCCACCCCGAACACGACCTGTCCGCCTACAAGTTGGTCGTCGTGCCGCAGCTCTACCTCCTCACGGACACCGCGATCGACAACCTCCTCGCGTACGTCCGAGGCGGCGGCACCCTCGTCTCCGGCTTCCTCACCGGCATCGCCGACGAGGACGACCGCGTACGCCCCGGCGGTATGGACGCCCGACTCCGCGAACTGTTCGGCATCCGCACCCTGCACGAGTGGTGGCCACTGGACGCGGGGGAGACGGTGGAGTGCGAGGGCCTTCGCGGGACGCTGTGGTCCGAGGAGATCGAGCCGGTGGACGAGGGCGTCGACGAGGTGATTCCGTACAAGGGCGGAGAGCTGGACGGTCTGCCCGCCGTCCTGCGTAAGGGCAGCTCCTGGTACGTCTCGACGCTCCCGGAAGCGCACGCGCTCCGCGCCCTGCTCGACCGGGTGGCAGCCGAGGCGGGCGTCCGACCGGTGCTCGCCGGGCTTCCGTCGGGCATCGAGGCCGTACGGCGCGGGGAACTGCTGTTCCTCCTGAATCACAGCCGCGAACCAGTCACCGTCGAACTCTTTGGCACTCACCACGACGTGCTCACCGACACGACCGCCGAGGGCGAGATCACCCTCGGCCGTTACGGTGCGGCAGTGTTGCGCCCATGACCAGCGAACCCGCACCGGCCGGCCCTCCGACCCCCGCCCCCGCACACGCCACCTGGGAGCCCCTCCCCGCCACCCGCTGGGAGGACGCCTTTCTCAGCGGCAACGGCCACCACGGCGTCCTCGTGTTCGGTGATCCGAACGACGACCGCGTCATCGTCACCCACCACACCCTCGTCCGCCCGAACGGCGCCGAACACGCCAGGCCGCCCCACCTCGCCGCCGAACTCCCCGCACTCCGGGCCCGGTTGCTCGCCGGCGACCTCACAGCCGCCGAGGAGTTCACAGACGACCGCCCGCTCCAGTGGGTGCAGCCGTTCCACCCGGCCTTCCAGCTACGGCTGCGCAGACCGTCCGGCGCGGCCGGGCGCGACTACCGCCGTACCGTCGACTTCACCACCGGCGAGGTCGCCGCCCGCTGCGACGAGTGGCGCAGCCGCGTCTTCGTCTCCCGGGCCGACGACGTGGTCGTCCAGCACATCACCGCCCCCGACCTCACCCTCGACCTCGCCCAGGACCACCAACTCCCGGGTGCGCCAACAGGGTTGGGCGTCGGCCACGGCACGCTCCTCACCTCAGACGGCGCCGTTCTCACTCTCCGCGTCCGCTATCCCGACAGTGATCGCGCGTGCACCGGAGTCACCCTCGCCGTGGTCACCGGCGGCACAACACGGCTCACCTCGGCGGGAGTTCGGATCGCCGGGGCCAGTGAGGTCCTTCTCCTCACCCGAGTACGGCGCCATACCGGCGAGCTGGACGTCGTAGAAGAGACCCGGGCCCTGCGGGAACTGATCGACGAGGGGCAGTCCTACGACGCCCTCCTCGACCGCCACCTCGTCCTCCATCGCACGGCCTACGCCCGCGTCACCCTCGATCTCCACGCCGACGACGCCGAACGCGTCCTCCCCGGGAGTGAGTTGCTGAAGCGGACCCACAGCCCCGCCCTCCTCGAACGGCTCTTCGCGGCCGGCCGGTACCACCTGCTCTCCTCCAGCGGACTGTTGCCGCCCCGGCTCACCGGACTGTGGACCGGCGACTGGAACACGGCCTGGTCGGGGGCGTTCACCAACGACGCGAACCTCAACCTCCAGACCGCCTGCGCCGCGAGCGCCGCGCTCCCCGAAGTCACCGATGCCCTCGCCTCCTTGATTCACCGTCAGCTCGGAGACTGGCGGGAGAACGCCCGTGCCGTCTTCGGCGCCAGGGGTGTCGTCGCGCCCGCGCACACCGACGGGGAGTCCGGGCTGTCGTACCACTTCAGCCGTGAGTACCCGCTGCACCTGTGGACCACCGGGGCGGACTGGCTGCTCAAGCCGCTCGTCGACCACGACGAGACGCGTGGCGCGCGCGATCCGCGTACCGCCGCCGTACTGGCCGAAGTCGCCCTGTTCTACGAGGACTTCCTCACGGCTGAACAGACCGACGCGACCGGACCCGGCACCGGCCGCGCCGGTCAACTGGTCGTCGTCCCCTCCTACTCACCCGAGAACCGTCCCGCGAACGCCAACGCCAGTTGGGGCGCGATCAACGCGGCGATGGATCTCTCCGCCGCCCGGCACGCACTCCACACGGCCGCCGCCTACCACCCGGGCACGCCCGAGGCCCTCCGATGGCTGGCCCTCGCCGACCGGCTGCCCCCGCACCGGGTCAACTCCGAAGGCGCGCTCGCCGAATGGGCCTGGCCGGGACTCGACGACACCTACGACCACCGTCACCTCAGTCATCTCTACGGTGTGTGGCCGCTCGACGAGATCAACCCGTACGACACCCCGCGGCTCGCCGCCGCCGCGCACCGCGCGCTCCAACTCCGGGGCGCCGAGAACGACTCCGCCCACGGGCACCTCCATCACGCGCTCGTCGCGGCCCGGCTCCGGGACGGTGAGCGGGTCGCGCACGCCCTCGGGCAGGTGCTCGACGGCGACTTCTTCCACGCCTCGCTCATGAGCGCGCACTACCCGAACCGCGACGTCTACAACGCGGACGCCGCGCACACCCTGCCCGGCGTGCTCGTCGAGGCGCTCGTGCAGTCCACCCCGGACCGGCTGGTCCTGCTGCCCGCACTCCCGGCGGCGTATCCGCACGGTCAACTCACCGGCGTACGCACGAGGTTCGGGGCGGAGGTCGATCTGAGCTGGACGCCCCACTCCGCCACGGCGCTGATCCGGCCGTCCCGAACTCACCGCGTCGAACTCCGGACTTCCTCCGGCACGGAGCCGCTCGACCTCGTGGCCGGAGAAGACCGCGTCCTCACCCTGGGGGCGCGGTAGCCACTCGCACCTCCCCCCACCCATGGAAGGGACACCATGGCAACACGCAAGCTGGGCCGCGTACTCACGGCCGTTCTCGCCCCCGCACTCGCGCTCGGCGCCACCGTCGCGCTCGCCTCGGCCCCGGCCTCCGCCGCCGTCTGGAGCTCCTGCGACCAGTGGGGCACCACGACCCTGAACGGCTACACGCTCTACAACAACATCTGGGGCTCCGGCGCCGGCAGCCAGTGCATCTGGGCCAACTCCGGTACCAACTGGGGCGTCAACGCCAACCACCCCAACACCGGCGGCATCAAGTCCTACCCCAACGCCAAGAAGGTGATCAACAAGTCGATCACCTCGCTCGGTTCGCTCAAGAGCAGCTACAACGTCACGGTTCCGTCGTCCGGTTCGTACAACACGTCGTACGACATCTGGGACACCAACTACGACTACGAGATCATGCTCTGGGTCAACAAGACCGGAGCCGTCGGCGCCCTCGGCACCTCGCAGGGCACCCTCACGCTGGGCGGTTCGACCTGGACCGTCTACAAGGGCAACAACGGCGCCAACGACGTGTTCTCGTTCCTGCGCACCTCCAACTCGACCTCCGGCACGGTCGACATCCTGCCGATCCTCAAGTGGATCAAGGACACCAAGGGCTGGTTCGGCAACGTGACCATCGGGGACCTGCAGTTCGGGTTCGAGATCACGTCCTCGTCCGGCGGGCTCGACTTCACCACCAACAGCGAGAGCGTCACCAGTAGTTGACCCACCCCGGCAGTCACGTACTCCGCTCAGCCGCCCGGTCCCCGTACTCCGCGAGGGCCGGGCGGTGCCACGACGAGCGCCGCGACCCAGCAGCCGAGCGCGGTCAGCACGAGGCCGAACGCCGCCGGATTGACGTACCCGGGAACGGTGTTGGTGACGTAGCTGCCCCCGCCCGTCATCTCGCAGTCGAACCTGAGCGGGACGAAGTCCACGGAGTAGTCCACGACTTGGGCGGCTCTGGGGTCCTCCGGCCCGCCCTCCTGCCCGTTGGTCGTACGACAGGGCAGTATCGGCGAGGAGTTGGCGCCGCCGTCCTCGGCCTGGAGGATCGCGCCCAGGACGCAGAACAGACCCCAGAGATACAGGGCGAACGCGGCGAGGCCCGCAGCAAAGGCGAGCTTGCGTAACACCATCGGAGGAGTCCAGCAGAACAAGATCGGTACGGCTGTGACGGAGGCCACAGTTCCGCACAACGGAAGCGTCACGGCCCGGGCGCCCGCCCCCCACGGGCGCCCTGCCCCTACTCCGTCACCGGCAGCGTCGCCCCGTCCCGCAGGAACAGCGGAATCCGGTCCAGCGGCGCGTCGACCGTGACCGCCGTACCGCCTTCGTACGTCTCGCCCGTCCACGCGTCCGTCCACCACGCGCCCGCCGGGAGATACGCCGTACGGACCGTGGCGCCCGCCGTCAGCACCGGGGCGACCAGCAGGTCCGGGCCGAAGAGATACGCGTCGTCGACCGACCAGGTCGCCGGGTCTGCCGGGAATTCGAGGAACAGCGGGCGCATCACCGGCAGCCCCTCCTCGTGCGCGGCGCGCATCACGTCGAGGACGTACGGCTTCAGGCGTTCGCGCAGCCGCAGGTATTTCTCCAGGATCGGCAGGGCCCGATCGCCGTACGACCAGACCTCGTTGGGGCCGCCGGTCATGTCGGGGCCGAGCGGCATGCCCGGGTCGCGGAAGCCGTGCAGGCGCATCAGCGGGGAGAGCGCGCCGAACTGGAACCAGCGGACCATGACCTCCTGGTACGCCGGGTCGTCCGGGTCACCGCCGTGGAAGCCGCCGATGTCCGTGTTCCACCAAGGGATGCCGGAGAGCGCGGTGTTGAGGCCCGCGGCGATCTGGCGGCGCAGAGTCGGGAAGTCGGTGCCTATGTCACCCGACCAGAGCGCCGCGCCGTGGCGCTGACTGCCCGCCCATGCCGAGCGGTTGAGGGTGATGACCTCGTCGTCACCGGCACCCTCGGTGCGCAACCCCTCCGCGAACGTACGGGAGTTCTCGGCCGGGTAGATGTTGCCGACCTCCAGACCCGGGCCCGCCCAGTAGCGCAGGTTCTCCTGGAAGCCCGGCTTCAGTTCGGGCTCGCAGGCGTCGAGCCAGAAGGCCGTGATGCCGTACGGCACAAGGTAGTTGTCGCGGATCTTCGACCACAGGAAGTCACGGGCCTCGGGGTTCGTGGCGTCGTAGAAGGCCACCTGGACCGTCGACGCGACCCCCTTGTCCGGCCAGTCGGCGTGGGCCATCGGGCCGTACTGGGTGCCGATGAGGTAGCCGCGCTGTTCCAGTACCCCGTGGTTCTCGCTGAGCGGGGACACCGACGGCCAGACGCTCACCACCAACTTCACGCCCAG
Organism: Streptomyces sp. NPDC048504; assembly: GCF_043200035.1. Taxonomy (NCBI): domain Bacteria; kingdom Bacillati; phylum Actinomycetota; class Actinomycetes; order Kitasatosporales; family Streptomycetaceae; genus Streptomyces; species Streptomyces sp. NPDC048504. Next base: position 67,559 of record NZ_JBICXA010000028.1, on the reverse strand, counting down.
CTCGTCGAGTTCGCGGACCATGGCCGCCGGGTCGGGCCACTCGGCCGGGTCGAACTTCCAGTCGCCGAGGTGTGTCCAGTGGAAGAAGTCGCAGACGATCGCGGAGAGGGGGAGTTCGCGGCGCTTGTACTCCCTTGCCACGGCGAGGAGTTCGGCCTGGGTGCGGTAGCGCAGCTTGCACTGCCAGAAGCCCGCCGCCCACTTCGGCAGCATCGGCGTACGGCCCGTCACCGCGCTGTAGCGGCGCTGGCCGTCGGCCGGGTCGCCCGCGGTGATCCAGTAGTCGATCTGCCGGGCCGAATCGGCGACCCAGCGTGTGCCGTTGCCTGCGAGTTCCACGCGGCCGATCGCCGGGTTGTTCCACAGCAGGGTGTAGCCGCGGCTGGAGACGAGCACCGGGATGCCCACCTCGGCGTTGCGCTGGACCAGGTCGAGGACCAGCCCCTTCTGGTCCAGCTTGCCGTGCTGGTGCTGCCCGAGGCCGTACAGCTTCTCGTCCTCGTACGCGGCGAAGCGCTGCTCCAGGCGGTGGTGGCCGTTGCCGACCGCCGTGTAGAGGCGCGAGCCGGGCCACCAGAAGTGGGCACGGGCCTCGGCGAGGAGTTCGCTGGAGTCGTCGGTGCGCAGGAAGCGGATCAGGCCCTCGGCGTCGACCTCGACGGTCAACTCGCCCACGGTCAGGGTCCCTTGACCGTCCTCGATCTTGACGGTGGCCTCGGTGGCCGGCGCCTCGTCAAGGAGCGCTCCGGGCAGCCCGTCGAGCAGCGGGCCGCCGAGCCGGGCCCTGACCCGTACCGCGTCCGGCCCCCACGGTTCGATCCGCAGGGTCTCCTGACGGCCGCTCCACTCCAGCGCGCCGTCCCGCTCACGGAAGGTGCCGACGGTGGGCGACGACTGCGCGAGGCTGACCGCACCCGCGCCCTGACTGATCTGGTTTTCGGCAGGCTGATTCACGAGAGGGCTCCTGTGAGGAGTGCAGACATGGCGGTGCCCTGGCGGCGGCACAGGGGTGGAGCTCTGAGGTCGGAAAAGGGGTCAGGAAACCGCGGGCGCCGGCCCCGTACTCGCCCGCATCGTCAACTCCGGTGTGATCAGCACGACTTCGTCGCTGCCGCGGCCATCCAGCTTGGCCACCAGGTGCTCCACGGCGTAACGGCCCATCTCCTGCGCGGGGATGGCGACGGACGTCAGCCGCACCGAGGCCTGGGTGGCGACCTGGTCGGGGCAGACCGCGACCACCGACACGTCCTCCGGCACGGCCCGGCCCTGCTGGCGCAGCAGCGCGAGCAGCGGCTCGACCGCCGACTCGTTCTGCACGACGAAGCCCGTGGTGCCGGGGCGCTCGTCGAAGATCCGGGCCAGGGTCGTCGTCATCGCGTCGTACCCGCCCTCGCACGGCCGGTGCAGCACCCGCAGGCCCAACTCCCGTGCGCGGGACCGGAGTCCGTCGAGGGTGCGCTCGGCGAAACCGGTGTGCCGCTCGTAGACCGCGGGGGCCTCGCCGATGACAGCGATGTCGTGGTGGCCGAGCTTGGCGAGGTGTTCGACGCACAGCGCGCCGGTCGCCCCGAAGTCGAGGTCGACACAGGTCAGCCCGGTGGTGTCGGCGGGGAGGCCGATCAGCACGGAGGGCTGGTCGGTGCCGCGCAGCAACGGCAGCCGCTCGTCGTCGAGTTCGACGTCCATCAGGATCATCGCGTCGGCGAGCCCGCTGCCGGTGACCCGGCGCACCGCGTCGGGACCCTCCTCGCCGGTGAGCAGCAGCACGTCGTAGCCGTGCAGGCGGGCGGTGGTCGCCACGGCGATGGCGATCTCCATCATCACCGGCACGTACATGTCCGTGCGCAGCGGCACCATCAGCGCGATGATGTTCGACCGGCTGCTGGCCAGGGCGCGGGCGCCCGCGTTCGGGTGGTAGCCCAGCTCGCGGATGCTCTGCTCGACCCGCTGCCGGGTGGCTCCGGAGATGGACCGCTTGCCGCTGAGGACATAGCTCACCGTGCTCGCCGAGACTCCGGCGTGCTGGGCGACCTCGGCGAGGGTGACCATCCAGCTCTCCAAGCTTTGTGAAGCGCTTCGACAGTGCGCGTTGCTGACAAGGGCGGGTGAGGGTGGTTCGACATTAGCTTCAGGCGGTGTGGGTGTCCATAGGTTGTCGAAGCGCTTCGACACTTTCTCAAAACACCGGGCTCGACTGTTCGGGAAACCCCGGCCCTGCGAGATTCTCCGCGCCGGGGAGGCAACCTCCGGGCGGGTCGGCGGCCACTGAGAGGTCGTAGACGAACCGTCCCCCGGAAGGACCCCCGATGCAACACCGCAGACCACGCCTGTCCAAGAAGCGGAAGACGCTGGTCGCCACCGCGGTGGCTCTCACGGCGCTCGCCGGTGTCACCGTCGCCCAGGCGGGTGAGTCGAGCGAGAAGTGCACGGCGGACGACACCGTCACGCTCGGCAAGTACTACGTCAACAACAACCAGTGGGGACGCGACAAGGCCACCGGCAGCCAGTGCGTGTGGGACAACTCCCGGTCGGGGTCCACCATTTCGTGGGGCACGTCCTTCAACTGGGCCAACAGCGGCAAGGGCACCGACGCCGACGTGAAGACGTTCGCGAGCACCGTCCTCGGCTGGCACTGGGGCTGGAAGGCCGACAAGGCGACCACCGGGCTGCCGGTCCGCGTCGGTGACCGGAAGCCGGTGAAGACGACCTGGGACTTCTCGCTCAGCTCCAGCCCCGGCACGCTCGATGTCGCGTACGACCTGTGGCTGCACTCCAAGAACACCGCCGGCTGGGCGGACCAGCCCACCGACGAGATCATGATCTGGCTCAACCGGCAGGGCGGCGCGGGCCCGCTCGGCACCAGGTTCGGCAGCGTCAGCCTGGACGGCGCCATGTGGGACATCTACCAGGGGAACATCGGCTGGAACGTGTACTCCTTCGTCCGGCAGAGCAACACCACGAAGGCGTCCCTGAACATCGACGACTTCACCCAGGCCCTCGTCCGGCGCAAGCTGCTGAGCAACGACAAGTACCTCTCCGGCATCGAGTCCGGCACCGAGATCTTCAAGGGTTCGGGGCGGCTTGACACGAAGGCGTACTCCGTCGACATCGGCTGAACGGACGCGCGAAGGGTGGCTGCTTCGCGGTGGATCGGGTACATACGATCGGGTAGCACCCGTCGGTAACCGCCATGGTCCGAGGGCCCGATTCGCGGCGAGGTGAGTCCCATGTCCGCTCCATCCAGCAAACCCACCGTCACCGAGCGGGAAGCCCGGCAGGTGGCGGAGGCGGCCAGGGAACAGGACTGGCGCAAGCCCAGCTTCGCCAAGGAACTGTTCCTCGGCCGCTTCCGGCTCGACCTGATCCACCCCCACCCCCTCCCGGCCGGCGAGGACGCCCGGCGCGGCGAGGAGTTCCTCGCGAAGCTGCGCGTCTTCTGCGAGACGGAGATCGACGCGGCCCGCATCGAGCGCGAGGCCCGCATCCCCGACGAGGTCATCAGCGGCCTCAAGGAGATCGGCGCCCTCGGCATGAAGATCGACACCAAGTACGGCGGCCTCGGCCTCACCCAGGTGTACTACAACAAGGCGCTGGCCCTCGCGGGCTCCGCCTGCCCCGCGGTCGGCGTGCTGCTCTCCGCCCACCAGTCGATCGGCGTACCGCAGCCGCTGAAGCTGTTCGGCACGGACGAGCAGAAGGCGGAGTTCCTGCCCCGCTGCGCCCGCACCGACATCAGCGCCTTCCTGCTCACCGAACCCGACGTCGGCTCCGACCCGGCCCGCCTCGCGACCAGCGCGGTGCCCGACGGAGACGCGTACGTCCTCGACGGGGTGAAGCTCTGGACCACCAACGGCGTCATCGCCGACCTGCTGGTCGTGATGGCCCGGGTGCCGAAGAGCGAGGGCCACAAGGGCGGGATCACGGCCTTCGTCGTGGAGACCGACTCGCCCGGCATCACCGTCGAGAACCGCAACGCCTTCATGGGCCTGCGCGGCATCGAGAACGGCGTCACCCGCTTCCACCAGGTCCGGGTCCCCGCCGCCAATCGCATCGGCCCCGAGGGCGCTGGCCTCAAGATCGCCCTCACCACCCTCAACACCGGCCGCCTCTCCCTCCCCGCGTCCTGCGTCGCCGCCGGCAAGTGGTGCCTGAAGATCGCCCGCGAGTGGTCGGCGGCGCGTGAGCAGTGGGGCAGGCCGATCGCCGAGCACGAGGCGGTGGGCGCGAAGATCTCCTTCATCGCGGCGACCACCTTCGCCCTGGAGGCCGTACTCGACCTGTCCTCGCAGATGGCGGACGAGGACCGCAACGACATCCGCATCGAGGGCGCGCTCGCCAAGCTCTTCTCCTCCGAGATGGGCTGGCTCATGGCCGACGAACTGGTCCAGATCCGCGGCGGCCGAGGCTTCGAGACGGCCGAGTCGCTCGCGGCCCGCGGCGAGAAGGCGGTCCCCGCCGAACAGGTCCTGCGCGACCTCCGCATCAACCGCATCTTCGAGGGCTCGACGGAGATCATGCACCTCCTCATCGCCCGCGAGGCCGTCGACGCCCACCTCAAGGTCGCCGGCGACCTCATCGACCCGGACAAGTCCCTCCAGGACAAGGCGAAAGCGGGCGCCAACGCGGGCGTCTTCTACGCCAAGTGGCTCCCGAAGCTGGTCGCGGGCACCGGCCAACTCCCGGGCACCTACGGCGAGTTCCGCCACGGCATCGACCTCTCCCGGCACCTTCGCTATGTCGAACGCGGCGCCCGCAAACTCGCCCGGTCCACCTTCTACGCCATGTCCCGCTGGCAGGGCCGCATGGAGACCAAACAGGGCTTCCTCGGCCGGATCGTCGACATCGGCGCGGAACTCTTCGCGATGAGCGCGGTCTGCGTACGGGCCGAACTCCTGCGCACCCAGGGCGATCACGGCCGCGAGGCCTACCAACTCGCCGACGCCTTCTGCGAACAGTCCCGCATCCGCGTCGAGGAGCTCTTCGGCCGCCTGTGGACCAACACCGACACCGTCGACCGCAAGGTGGCCAAGGGCGTCCTCGGTGGCGCGTACACGTGGCTGGAGGAGGGCATCGTCGACCCGTCGGGCGAGGGCCCGTGGATCGCCGACGCGACCCCCGGACCCAGCAAGATGGAGAACGTCCACCGACCCGTCGACTGAGCCCGGATCAGCAGTACTTGTCGCTCGGATCCCGCGTCGTCCAGGAGCAGGTGTCGACCTTGCTGCCGCTCGACCTGGTCAGCGTCGCCGTGTCGCTGGTGTTGTTCCAGACATAGGCGGCACGGCCCTGGTACGTGTTCGACGCGGTGTCCGAGCCCTTGCCCGTGTGCACCTTGATGTACTTGCCGGCGCCGATCTTGATGTTCTTGAAGACGTACCGGTGGTTCGAGACGTCCTTCAGGACCCACCCCTTGAGCGAGATCGCCGACCGGCTGGTGTTCTTGATCTGCACCCACTCGCCGTTCAGGCTCGTGTTGGACCGGTTGTCCGAGCCCGGGCTGTCGAACCAGACGTGGTAGATCGTGACCCCGCCGGCGGCCTCGGCCGGGGTGCTGAGCAAGGTGCCGGTGAGTATCGCGGCGCCCGCGAGCGCGGGCAGGGCAGCGCGTATCCGCATGGAGAATCCCCCCAGGATGTCGTCCACTGGCCGGCCGTCCACCGGCGCAGGACTGAAGTGTTATCACATGACCTTCACGTCGTATTCACAAAGGGGGATTTCCCTTCAATCACCGATGAGAGCCGATAAGCCACCCACCCGAGGGAACCGCTGTCCACCCGGGCACCCGTTGCGGCAACAATGGAGGGATGAGCGACAGTCCAGCACCCCTCGCCGACCCACATCTCGTCTACGACCCCGTCGTGGGAGACGGTCCCAAGGCCCTGGTGATCCTCGGGTCCACCGGGTCCATCGGCACCCAGGCCATCGACCTGGTGCTGCGCAACCCGGACCGTTTCAAGGTCACCGCACTCTCCGCGAACGGCGGCCGGGTCGGGCTCCTCGCCGAGCAGGCGTACCAGCTCAGGGTGCGGACGGTCGGGGTCGCCCGCGAGGACGTCGTACCCGCACTGCGCGAAGCGCTCGCCGCGCAGTACGGCGCGGGGGAGCCGCTCCCGGAGATCCTCGCCGGTCCTGACGCGGCCACCCAACTCGCCGCCTCCGACTGCCACACCGTGCTGAACGGCATCACCGGATCCATCGGACTCGCGCCCACCCTCGCCGCCCTGGAGGCGGGCCGCGTCCTCGCGCTCGCCAACAAGGAGTCGCTCATCGTCGGCGGCCCGCTGGTGAAGGCGCTCGCCAAGCCGGGGCAGATCATCCCGGTGGACTCCGAGCACGCGGCGCTGTTCCAGGCCCTCGCGGCCGGTACCCGCGCCGATGTCCGCAAGCTCGTCGTCACCGCGTCCGGCGGCCCCTTCCGCGGCCGTACGAAGGCGGACCTCGCGCGAGTGACCGTAGAAGAGGCACTCGCGCACCCCACCTGGGCGATGGGCCCGGTGATCACGATCAACTCGGCAACCCTGGTGAACAAGGGGCTGGAGGTGATCGAGGCGCACCTGCTGTACGACATTCCCTTCGATCGCATTGAGGTGGTCGTGCACCCGCAGTCGTATGTCCACTCGATGGTGGAATTCACGGACGGTTCGACACTCGCCCAGGCGACGCCCCCCGACATGCGCGGGCCGATCGCCATCGGGCTCGGCTGGCCCGAGCGGGTCCCGGACGCGGCGCCCGCGTTCGACTGGAGCAAGGCGTCGACGTGGGAGTTCTTCCCGCTCGACACCGACGCGTTCCCGTCGGTCGGCCTGGCCCGGCATGTGGGACAGCTCGCGGGCACGGCGCCGGCGGTGTTCAATGCGGCGAACGAGGAGTGCGTGGAGGCGTTCCGCGCGGGCGCGCTGCCGTTCAACGGAATCATGGAGACGGTGACACGGGTGGTCGAGGAACACGGGACACCGGCCACGGGAACTTCCCTGACCGTGCCGGACGTCCTCGAAGCGGAGACCTGGGCACGCGCCCGGGCCCGCGAACTGACAGCGCAGACGACCACGGCGAACGCGGAGGCGCGTGCATGACAGCCCTGATGATGATCCTCGGCATAGTCGTCTTCGCGGTCGGCCTGCTGGTCTCGATCGCCTGGCACGAGCTGGGGCATCTGTCCACCGCGAAGCTCTTCGGCATCCGGGTGCCCCAGTACATGGTCGGCTTCGGCCCGACCATCTGGTCCAAGCGCAAGGGCGACACCGAGTACGGCTTCAAGGCCATCCCGTTCGGCGGCTACATCCGCATGATCGGCATGTTCCCGCCCGGCCCCGACGGCAGGATCGAGTCCCGCTCCACCTCGCCCTGGCGCAGCATGATCGAGGACGCCCGCTCGGCCGCCTTCGAGGAACTGGAGCCCGGCGACGAGTCCCGCCTGTTCTACACACGCAAGCCCTGGAAACGGGTCATCGTGATGTTCGCGGGCCCCTTCATGAACCTCATCCTCGCGGTGGCGCTCTTCCTCACCGTTCTGATGGGCTTCGGCATCTCGCAGCAGACCAACACGGTCAGCTCGGTCTCCGAGTGCGTCATCGCGCAGAGCCAGAACCGCGACACCTGCAAGAAGTCCGACCCGGCCTCCCCGGCGGCGGCAGCGGGCCTGAAGGCGGGCGACAAGATCGTCAGCTTCAACGGAGTCAAGACCACCGACTGGAACAAACTCTCCGACCTGATCCGCGCCACCCCCGGCAAGACGGTCCCGATCGTCGTCGAGCGCAAGGGCCAGGCCCTCACCCTGCACGCGAAGATCGCGTCCAACCAGGTCGCCAAGAAGGACTCCAGCGGCCAGATCGTCCAGGGCCAGTACGTCACCGCCGGCTTCCTCGGCTTCAGCGCGGCCACCGGCATCGTCCGCCAGGACTTCGGCGACTCGGTCACCTGGATGGGAGACCGCATGAGCGAGGCCGTCGACTCCATCGCGGCCCTCCCCGGCAAGATCCCGGCCCTGTGGAACGCGGCCTTCGACGGCGCCCCTCGCCAGGCCGACTCCCCGATGGGCGTGGTCGGCGCGGCCCGCGTGGGCGGCGAGATCTTCACTCTCGACATCCCGCCCACCCAGCAACTGGCCATGGCCCTGATGCTGGTGGCCGGCTTCAACCTCTCCCTCTTCCTCTTCAACATGCTCCCGCTGCTCCCGCTCGACGGCGGGCATGTCGCGGGCGCGCTGTGGGAGGCGCTGCGGCGGAACCTGGCGAAGGTGCTCAAGCGCCCGGACCCGGGCCCGTTCGACGTGGCGAAGCTGATGCCGGTCGCGTATGTGGTGGCGGGGATCTTCGTCTGCTTCACCTTGTTGGTGTTGGTGGCGGACGTGGTTAACCCAGTCAAAATCTCCTAGCCATTCGTAGTTCGTGGCGGCCCGGCAGCTTCTGTGCCGGGCCGCTCTCCATTGAGTGGGTTTACGGCCGGGATGTGCTCGGGCCCGTGCGGTTGACGTAATCTCGAACCCTGGAGCCCGCTGTTCCGGGACCGGGGCCTTGATCCACGACTTGGGGTTGCACAGCAGATGACTGCGATTTCTCTCGGCATTCCGTCCGTTCCGACCCGGCTCGCCGAGCGCCGCAAGAGCCGGCAGATCCAGGTCGGCACCGTGGCGGTCGGCGGGGACGCGCCGGTGTCGGTGCAGTCCATGACGACGACCCGTACGTCGGACATCGGGGCGACGCTCCAGCAGATCGCCGAGCTGACCGCGTCCGGCTGCCAGATCGTCCGCGTGGCCTGCCCCACGCAGGACGACGCCGACGCCCTCGCGACGATCGCCCGCAAGTCGCAGATCCCGGTGATCGCCGACATCCACTTCCAGCCCAAGTACGTCTTCGCCGCGATCGAGGCCGGCTGCGCGGCAGTTCGCGTGAACCCCGGCAACATCAAGCAGTTCGACGACAAGGTCAAGGAGATCGCGCGGGCCGCCAAGGACCACGGCACCCCGATCCGCATCGGCGTGAACGCGGGCTCGCTGGACGCTCGACTGCTGAAGAAGTACGGCAAGGCGACCCCCGAGGCGCTGGCCGAGTCGGCCCTGTGGGAGGCGTCCCTCTTCGAGGAGCACGGCTTCCAGGACATCAAGATCTCGGTCAAGCACAACGACCCGGTCGTGATGGTCGAGGCGTACCGCCAGCTCGCGGCCCAGTGCGACTACCCGCTCCACCTCGGCGTCACCGAGGCGGGCCCGGCCTTCCAGGGCACGATCAAGTCGGCGGTGGCTTTCGGCGCGCTGCTCTCACAGGGCATCGGCGACACGATCCGGGTGTCGTTGTCCGCCCCGCCGGTGGAGGAGGTCAAGGTCGGCAACCAGATCCTGGAGTCCCTGAACCTCAAGCCCCGCCGCCTGGAGATCGTCTCCTGCCCCTCCTGCGGCCGCGCCCAGGTCGACGTCTACAAGCTGGCCGAGGAGGTCACCGCGGGCCTGGAGGGCATGGAGGTCCCGCTGCGGGTCGCGGTCATGGGCTGTGTCGTCAACGGTCCCGGCGAGGCCCGCGAGGCCGACCTCGGCGTCGCCTCCGGCAACGGCAAGGGCCAGATCTTCGTCAAGGGCGAGGTCATCAAGACCGTCCCCGAGTCGAAGATCGTGGAGACGCTGATCGAGGAGGCGATGAAGATCGCCGAGCAGATGGAGGCGGACGGGGTCGCCTCCGGCGAGCCTTCGGTTTCGGTTGCGGGCTGAGGGCCGAGGCGCGGGCTGAAGGTCTGTTGCGGGCCGAGGGAGCTGGGCGGGGCTGAGGGGTCTGGCGCGGGTTGAACGTCTGTGGCGGGCTGGGGAGCTGGCGTGGGCTGAGGGGCTGGGCCGGGCTGAGTGGTCTGGCTCGGGCCGTAGACCTGTGGCGGGCTGATCGGTCTGGCGTGGACTGAAGTCTGTGGCGGGCGAGAGGTCTGGTGTGGGCTGAGGATCTGTGGCGGTCCGAGGGGCTGGCACAGGTTGAAGACCTGGGCGGGCTGAAAGGTCTTGGGACTGGTACATGCCGGGGTGCCGAGGCCTCGGGGTCTTGCTCGCCGAGGTTCTGGGGCTTCCTGAGCCGGAGCCAGAGTCTTGGGCCTCACTTGTCAGCGCGGGCCAGCACAATCAGCCCGTCCGGCGTTTGAGGACGAGGCCGTCCAGGCCGACAGCGGGGGTCTGGGGGCGGCAGCCCCCAGAGACGGCGACCTGACCCACCCCCACTGAGAAGCAAGCGGCAACACAAAGCACCGCTCAGCTTCCGCAGGTACAGTGCGGAGATCAGCAGACCTTAGGGTGAGGCCCCGCACGTGTTGACCCAGACCACCTCTCGGGTGCTCGAACCGAGCGACCTGGACGCCGCGCTCGCCGTACTGGACCGCGAGCCGGTCACGAACGCCTTCGTGACCTCGCGGGTGCAGGTCGCGGGTCTCGACCCGTGGCGGCTCGGCGGCGAGATGTGGGGCTGGTACGAGGACGGCATGCTGACGTCCCTCTGCTACGCGGGCGCCAACCTCGTCCCGATCTGCGCGACCCCCAGAGCCGTCCGCGCCTTCGCCGACCGTGCCCGCAGGGCCGGCCGCCGCTGCTCCTCGATCGTCGGCCCGGCCGAGGCGACGGCCCAACTCTGGCGCCTCCTCGAACCGAGCTGGGGCCCGGCCCGCGAGGTCCGCGCCCGCCAGCCCCTCATGGTCGCCGACCGCATGCCCACCGACATCGCCCCCGACCCGTATGTCCGCCGCATCCGCAAGGACGAGATGGACACGATCATGCCGGCGTGCGTGGCGATGTTCACCGAGGAGGTCGGCGTCTCCCCCCTGGCCGGCGACGGCGGCCTCCTCTACCAGGCCCGAGTGGCCGAACTCGTGGGCTCCGGCCGCTCGTTCGCCCGCCTCGACGAGTACGGCAAGGTCGTCTTCAAGGCGGAGATCGGCGCCGCGACGCCCAAGGCCTGCCAGATCCAGGGCGTGTGGGTGGCTCCCGAGTACCGGGGGAGGGGCGTGGCGGCCCCGGCGATGGCATCGGTACTGCGTTACGCGCTGGCGGACGTGGCCCCCGTGGTCAGCCTGTACGTGAACGACTTCAACACCCCGGCGCGACGGGCGTACTTGAGGGTGGGCTTCCAAGAGGTCGGCGCGTTCATGAGCGTCCTCTTCTGAAACGCGCTAAGGGGCGACCCCCCAAGGGGCGCGAGGAACTGCGCGACCAGCCACACACAACCCGCACCCGAACAACCACCGAAACTCCCCTGTACTCTCCCCACATGCGATTTCCCGGTCACGGTCACCGCCACCCCCAAGACGTCGTGATCGGCCCCCTGGACCTCTCCGCCCACGTTGACGAAGCCCTAGCCGTACAGGCCCTCGCATTCGGCCTGGGCCCGGACGAGGTGGCGGTAAGACGCCAGATCGTCCTGCGCCACATGACCTACCCCGGCGCCCGCGCCCTCGGCGCCACCACCGAGGGCCGACTGGTCGGCTTCATCTACGGCATGCCCAACAACCGCACCCACTGGTGGTCCACAGTCGTAGAGCCGTACCTCCGGGCCCGCGACCACGACGACTGGCTCGACCACTCCTTCGTGATCACCGAGTTGCACGTCCACCCGCACTACCAGAACCGCGGCGCGGGCCGTTCCCTGATCACCACCATCACGGACGCGGCCACCGAACCCCGCTCGATCCTCTCGGCGATCGACACCGACAGCCCGGCCCGGGGCCTCTACCGCTCCCTCGGCTACGAGGACCTCGCCCGCCAGGTCCTGTTCCCCAGCGCACCGAAGCCGTACGCAGTCATGGGCGCGCCCCTCCCGCTGCGCCACCGGTAGACACCGTTAACCGATTTCCACCGGCACAGCACGCCCGGCTAACCTCCTAGCCATCACCCTTTCCCGGCAGGAGTACAGGAACCATGGCGAACGCACCGGTCCAGCGCATGTCCCAGTTGATGGCGAAGACGCTGCGCGACGACCCGGCGGACGCCGAGGTCCTCAGTCACAAGCTGCTCGTGCGGGCCGGCTACGTCCGCCGTACCGCGGCCGGCATCTGGTCCTGGCTGCCCCTGGGCAAGAAGGTCCTCTCGAACGTCGAGCGGATCGTGCGTGAGGAGATGGACGCGATCGGCGCCCAGGAGGTGCTGCTCCCCGCGATCCTGCCCCGCGAGCCCTACGAGGCGACCGGCCGCTGGGAGGAGTACGGCCCCGAGCTGTTCCGCCTCAAGGACCGCAAGGGCGGCGACTACCTCCTCGGCCCCACCCACGAGGAGATCTTCACGCTGATCGTGAAGGACCAGGTGTCCTCCTACAAGGACCTGCCGGTCATCCTCTACCAGATCCAGAACAAATACCGCGACGAGGCCCGCCCGCGGGCCGGTGTGCTGCGCGGCCGTGAGTTCCTGATGAAGGACTCGTACTCCTTCGACACCGAGGACGAGGGCCTCGCCCACTCCTACGCCCTGCACCGCGAGGCCTACCAGAAGGTGTTCGCGCGCCTGGGCCTCGACTACCGCATCTGCGCCGCCACCGCGGGCGCGATGGGCGGCTCCAAGTCGGAGGAGTTCCTCGCCCCCGCCGAGGCCGGCGAGGACACCTTCGCGGACTGCCCGAACTGTGACTTCGCCGCCAACACCGAAGCGATTTCGTACGAGTTGAAGCCCGTGGACGCCGCCGGCGTGCCCGCGCTCGAAGAGATCCCGACCCCCGACACCCCCACCATCGAGACCCTCGCCGCCCACCTCGGCGTAGCGGCCTCCGCCACGCTGAAGAACCTCCTCGTGAAGGTCGACGGCGAGATCGTGGCCGTAGGAGTCCCCGGCGACCGCGAGGTCGACCTGGGCAAGGTCGAGGCCCATTTCGCCCCAGCCGCAGTGGAGTTGGTGACGGCGGAGGACTTCACCGGCCGTCCCGACCTGGTGCGCGGCTACGTCGGCCCGCAGGGCCTGGGCGACAAGGTCACGTACATCGCCGACCCGCGCGTGGCCCCCGGCACCTCGTGGATCACGGGCGCCAACAAAGAGGGCACGCACGCCAAGAACGTCGTGGCGGGCCGTGACTTCGAGGTCGGCGAGTACGTCGACGTCGTGGTCGTCCAGGAGGGCGACCCCTGCCTCAAGTGCGGCACCGGCCTCAAGCTGGACCGCGCCATCGAGATCGGCCACATCTTCCAGCTCGGCCGCAAGTACGCCGACGCCCTCAAGCTCGACGTCCTCGGCCGGCACGGCAAGCCGGTCCGGGTGACCATGGGCTCCTACGGCATCGGCGTCTCCCGCGCGGTCGCCGCCCTCGCCGAGCAGACCGCCGACGACAAGGGCCTGTGCTGGCCCGCCGAGGTCGCCCCGGCCGACGTGCACGTCGTCGCCGCGGGCAAGGCCCTCCAGACCGAACTCGCCCTGGACGTCTCGGAGAAGCTGCGCGCGGCCGGCCTGCGTGTCCTGGTTGACGACCGCGCCGGGGTCTCCCCGGGCGTGAAGTTCACCGACTCGGAGCTGATCGGCGTACCGAAGATCCTGGTCGCGGGCCGCCGCTCCGCCGAGGGCGTCCTGGAGTTGAAGGACCGCAGGACGGGCGAGCGCGAGGAGCTGACCGTCGACGAGGCGATCGCGCGCCTCACCGCGTAGGCAAGTACCGCGTACGCGGCGATCACCAGGGCCTTGTTGAAGCCTCAAGCAATTTAAGATTCCTCTCAGAGAGTTCTCGGGAGGCGTATGGGCGCCTCACAGACTTCTCTCAGGCTGGTCCCCGACCGTAGTGAGTGACAGAGAGTCACTGCGGAGGGGAACGGTCATGACAGTCAAGGAGCGTGGGGCCGCTACGGCGGTCCGCAGAGGCAGGCGGCGCATCGCGGCCGCGACGGCGGCGATCACGCTGGCCGCGGCGGCCGGGGTGTTCGCCCTGGTCGGCACGATGCAGTCGGACGCGGAGGCGGACACGGCGGCGAGCAGCACCGGCACGAGCAGCTCGTCGTCGTCCTCGACACCCTCGCCGTCCGCCTCCTCCAACACCTCGTCCACGTCGGACAGTTCGACCTCGTCGTCGTCCTCATCCTCCTCATCTTCTTCGTCCTCGTCGGACCTCCAGTCGTCCTCGTCCGGCGTGACGTCGTCGTCCGGCAGCTCCACCGACTCCACGTCGGGAGCGTCGTGATGAGCACACGTACGAGCACCGCGCCCCTGCGCACCACGGCCGCCGCCGACTGGCGTGCCCTCGGGACCAGCGTTCGGCTGGTCGTCACCGACCCGGCCCTGCTGGACTCCTGCAACCTGCTCCTCGCCCGGCACCTCGCCGAGGTCGACGCGGCGTGCAGCCGGTTCCGTACCGACTCCGAACTGGCCGCGCTCGACGCCTCGTTGGGCCGCCCGGTCACCGTCAGCCCGCTGCTCGCCGAGGCGTTGGCGGTCGCGCTGCGCGCCGCCGAGGCGACGGACGGCGCGGTCGACCCGACGGTCGGCTCGGCCATGAACGCCATCGGCTACGACCGCGACTTCACCCTCGTCCAGGAGGACGACCGCCCGATCCGGCTCACCGTGAAGCGCGCACCGGGCTGGCGCACGATCGACCTGGACCGTACGACGGGCACGGTCACCGTCCCGGCCGGCGTCCGCCTGGACCTCGGCGCCACGGCGAAGGCCTGGGCCGCCGACAAGGCCGCCGCGATGCTCGCCCAAGTGGCCGGCTGCGGAGTCCTGGTGAGCCTCGGCGGCGACACGGCGGTCGCGGGCGAGCCCCCGGCCGGCGGCTGGAACATCCGCGTCCAGGACGTCACCGGCTCCGTCGACGAGACGCCCGCGCACGGCACGTACGCCACGATCGGCCTGCGCTCCGGCGGCCTGGCCACCTCGGGCACGGCGGCCCGCCGCTGGCGCCGGGGCGGCTACGAGCTGCACCACATCGTCGACCCGCGCACCGGCCTCCCCGTCCGCAGCCCCTGGCGCACTGTCTCGGTCGCCGCCGCGACGAGCGCCGACGCCAACGCGGCGAGCACAGCGTGCCTGGTCAAGGGGGCGGGCGCGGAACGCTGGTTGACGCGCCTGGGCCTCCCCGCGCGCCTGGTCGCGCAGGACGGCACGGTCGTCACGACCCCGGGCTGGCCCACGCATCCGGCGGCCGCCGTATGAGCTCCGAGATCCTCTGGTACGCCAACCGCGCCACCGGAGCCGTCTGCCTCGTCCTGTTCACGATCGTGGTCCTGCTCGGCATCGCGGTCCGGCTGCGCACCCGGCTCCCCGGCCTGCCCCGCTTCGGCACGGTGAACCTGCACCGCACCCTCTCCCTCTCCGCGACCGCCTTCCTGGCCCTGCACATCGCGATGGCGGTGATCGACGGATACGTGAACATCACCGTCGCCGACGCGGTCGTCCCCTTCGTCTCCGACTACGAGCCGCTCTGGCTCGGCCTCGGCACGGTCGCCTTCGACCTGATGCTCGCGGTCCTGGTCACCAGCCTCCTCAGGGAACGCATCGGACACCGCACCTGGCGGGCGCTCCACTGGCTCGCGTACGCCTCCTGGCCGGTCGCCCTGATCCACGGCATCGGCATCGGCACGGACACCGGCACCGACTGGATGACCTGGCTGACCGTGTCCTGCGTGGCCGCCGTGGTAGCCGCCTTCGGCGTCCGCCTGGCCCACTCGGCCCGGGATTCCCGCCGCACCCCCGCAGCCCTGCTCCGCACAGCAGAAGGAGCCCGTTCATGACCACGACCACGACCTTCACCGACGTCTACATGTCCCCCCGCCTCCTCGCCCCCGGCGGCACCGCGGCCGACCTCTCCACCCACGAACTCCGCTACGGCCCACTGTCGTACGGAGATCCCGACACGCTCCTCAGAACGGTCGCCGAGTCCGGCCTCACCGGCCGCGGAGGCGCCGCGTTCCCGACGTACCGCAAACTCGTCGCGGTGGCCGACGCGAGCCGCCGTACGGGCCGCGCACCCGTGGTCGTGGCGAACGGCGCGGAGGGTGAACCGGCCAGCCGCAAGGACAAGACGCTGCTCCGTCTGTCGCCCCATCTGGTCCTGGACGGGCTGCAGTTGGCGGCACGGGCGGTGGGCGCGGGCGAGGTCCACCTGGCGGTGGAGGACGGCGCGTCCTACCTGGAGTCGGCCCTGGCCCAACGCAACGACCCCCTCCCCGTACAGATCGCCCGCCTGCCCAAACGCTTCCTGTCCGGCCAGGCATCGGCACTCGCGCAATACGTCTCCGGAAACACCCCGTTGCCCCGCCACCAGCACCCGCCGGTCCGCGAACGCGGGGTGAACCGCGCCCCCACCCTCATCCAGAACGTGGAAACCCTGGCCCACCTGGCCCTGGTCGCCCGCTACGGCGCCGACTGGTTCCGCAGCGCCGGCACCCCAGCCCAGCCGGGCAGCACCCTATGCACCCTGCACGTCCCGGGCCGCGAAGTCCGGGTGGTGGAAGCCCCGTTCGGCCTCCCCCTGAACCGGCTGCTCCCCCTGCAGGGAACCTCCGCGGTACTGGTGGGCGGCTACCACGGCACCTGGCTCCCGACCCACGAGGCAGCCCAACGCGCGCTGGACGCAGGCGACTTGGGAGCGGGCGTCCTGGCCGCACTCCCGGCCGACCGTTGCGGCGTAGCCGAAACCGCCCGCGTTCTCCGCTACTTGGCCCTGCAATCGGCAGGCCAGTGCGGCCCCTGCCTCAACGGCCTCCCGCGCATAGCCTCCGCCTTCCAGACCCTGGCCACCCCCGGCCCCCAGACCAACACCCGCCAGGACGTGTCCCGTTGGTCCGGCCTGGTAGAGGGCCGAGGCGCCTGCCACCACCCCGACGGCACGGCCCGCCTGGTCCGCAGCGCACTTACTACTTTCGCGGCCGAACTGGACGCCCACGCAAGGGGTTTGTGCACCGCGAGCGACCCCACCCCCTTGCTCCCGATCCCGAACGAGGCCCACTGACCATGGACCAGAAGACGCACCAGAAGATCGACATCGACTGGACGGCGTGCCAGGGACATGGCTTGTGCGCCGAGTTGCTCCCCGACCACATCACCCTGGACGAGTGGGGCTATCCCCTGACGGACGGCACCCCGATCCCGCCCCGCACCCTGAAACGAGCCCGCAGAGCAGCGTCGGACTGTCCCGTGCTGGCCTTGAAATTGACGACGAGGGGAGCGCCCCTTTAGGGGCGCGGGGCTGTATCGATATGCGGCTCCGCCGCGGGGCGCGACCAGCCCCCACGCACCCGCAGACAAAAACGAGACCTAAAGCCACCCGGCAAATTCCAGCAACAACTCAGCATCCCGAGGCCGCCCCACGCGCAGTGCCCGCACCCCAGACTCCACAGCCCGGAACAACGTCCACCCCCGCAACCGCTCCTGATCCACATCCAAAGACTCAGCAAGTCGCTTGATCCGCCGCCGAGTTGTAGAAGCCCCCGAAGGCGTAGCGATCAAATCCTCGACCCGATCCCGAACCAACCGAGCCAGATCAAACGCACACTCACCCACAACCGGATCCGGCCCCACCGCAAGCCACGGCACCCGCTCAGCAGCCAACACCTTGCTCTGCCGAAACGTACCGTGCAGCAACCGAACCTCAGGCGGCGCAGCCAACAACGCCTCCCGAGCCTCCAACGCGGCCGAGACCAACGAGGCAACCTCAGCCCCACCGCTACCGCTGTCCCGCATGACCAGAGCCTGCCGCCCCGTCCGCTCGGCCACAGTCTCAAACGCATGATCGGCAGGCGGCTCCACCCACAACCGCCGCAAGGTCCCCGCCGCCTCCAACAAGGCCCTGGCCTCCGGCAACGACCGCACCGACACATCAGGCTGCAACCGCTCCAGCACGAGCACACCCTCGGCGGCGAACGGCTCGACAAGCTGCACGGCACCCAGCCCACCCCACCGCGCGAGCGCGGCCCGCTCACTCTCCGGGCGGGCCCGACGCGGGGCCAGCTTCAACACGGCCGGGGTCCCATCGGCCCGCCGCACCAGCACGACCAAACTGCTGCGCCCGCCGGGAACCTGCACCCGCTCCACAGTCAACTCGCGTAGATCAACGGCCTGTTGAGCCACCTCGGGCAGCTTCTCCAACCAGTCGTCACCACTCGGTGCCGTCTCCCCGAGCGCCCTCACCAGACGCTGCGGCGGTTCGAAAGCCATGCGCGAGTTGTTCCCTTCCTACGGTCCTGCGGTGTTGCGTCCCGGTGCGGATCACGCCGTGGGTGTCGCCGAGGCCGTGGGGGTCGCGGCCCGCTCGGCGAGACCAGGGAAGGGTACGCTCCCGCCGCGCCAGCGCACCGCGCGGACCGCCGCTTCCCGCAGCGCCTCCGCGGCCGTACCGCGCACCCCGTCCGTCGACGCCCGCACGAGGTCGGAGTAGACACCGGCCACCCGCTCCTCCAGCTCCGCGGCGAGCAGTACGGCCGCCGTCGAGTCCGGCACCGGGAACGGCAGCGCGTACGCGGCGGACGCGGCCACGGGCGTGCCGCCCAGGTCCCGCACCGCGCGGACCAGCGCGTCGCGCCGGGCCCGGTGGGCGTCGTAGGCCGCCTTGGCCTCGGTCCGCCGGCCCTCGCGGATACGCCCGCCGACGACGCCGTAGCCGTACACCGCCGCGTGCTCGGCGGCCAACGCGGCCTGCAGCGCGGTCAGTTCCGCGGCCTTCTCCTCGCTCACTTGGCACCCTCCGTCAGCAGATACGCGTGCGCGGCACCCGCTGCGGCCACCGAGGCCAGCAGCCGGGCCAGTTCGCCGGGCAGATCGAGCAGCGACTTGGCCCGCCGGTCGGCGAGAGCCCGCTCGGTGGCGGCCAGACCGGCGAGGGTGTCGCTCGGGGTGGCGGGTACGGCCGTGGCCGAAGCCGACGGTGAGGCAGTGGCCGTAGCGGACGGTGTCGAGCTGCTGCCGCCGAAGGCCGCCGCATGCCTCACGACCTCCGCCCGCAGCGGGTCCAGGCGGTCCGCCAGCGTCGGGTGTGCGGCGAGTGCCGCGTCGTAGCGCTGGAGGAGGGTCTCGCTGTCGGCGGCCGCACGCGCGCGTGCGTGTTCGGCGGCCGACTCGCTGCCGCCCGTGGTCCCGGAGTCGTCCCCGTCGGTGGAACAGCCCACCAGGAGAGCGGCTCCGGCGGCCGAGGCGAGCAGGCTCCTTCTGCGCGGCCCGACGAGGGTGCGCGGAGGTGAGGGGAACGGCACGGCAGACGTCCTCGGGGGGCTCGTACGAACGGAATGACGGCAAGGGCAGCGCGCCCGTGATCACGGTACCCGCGGACGCCCCCGACGTATGTCACCGGCTCGTACGCTTGCCCAAGGGGCGCGGGGAACGGCGCGACAAGCCCCCACCGACCCGCACCCGCCCGACCACGTCAACCACCCGAGCCCAAAGGCGCCCCGCGCCACCACCGGAGGTACACGTGGACGGCAACACACCCCGGGACCGGATACCCTTTGACCAGACACGCGCCCTACCCACAACAGCACACGCGGCCGAGGAGTCACCCGGATGAGCACGACCCAGAGCGAGAGGCTGCGAGAACTGCTGGAACCGCTCGTCGGCTCCCAGGGACTCGATCTCGAAGAGGTCGCGGTGGATTCCGTCGGACGCAAGCGGGTGCTCCGCGTGGTCGTCGACTCCGACTCCGGTGCCGATCTGGACCAGATCGCCGATGTGAGCCGCGCGCTCTCGGCGAAGCTCGACGAGACCGACGCGATGGGTGCCGGCGAATACACCCTGGAGGTCGGGACCCCCGGCGCCGAGCGAGAGCTCACCGAACACCGTCACTACGTACGTGCCACCGACCGGCTGGTGAAGTTCCAGCTGGCCGAGAGCGGTGAGCTGGTCGCCCGGATCATCGCCGTGGACGACGACGGCATCGACGTGGAAGTGCCCGGCGTGAAGGGGCGCAAGCCCACCGCCAAGCGGCTCGCCTTCGCGGACGTCGTCAAGGCCCGCGTGCAGGTCGAGTTCAACCGCAAGAACAAGAACGACGACATCGAAGACAACGAAGAGAACGCAGAGGAGGCGTAGCCGTGGACATCGACATGAGTGCCCTGCGGGGCTTGGTGCGGGAGAAGGAGATCTCCTTCGACCTGCTGGTCGAGGCGATCGAGTCGGCGCTCCTCATCGCCTACCACCGCACCGAGGGAAGCCGCCGCCACGCGCGCGTGAAGCTCGACCGGGAGACCGGTCATGTGACCGTGTGGGCGAAGGAGGACCCCGAGGACCTGGAGGAGGGGCAGGAGGCGCGCGAGTTCGACGACACCCCGTCCGACTTCGGCCGGATCGCCGCCACCACCGCCAAGCAGGTCATCCTGCAGCGCCTGCGGGACGCGCAGGACGACGCGACGCTCGGCGAGTACGCGGGCCGCGAGGGCGACATCGTCACCGGAGTCGTCCAGCAGGGCCGCGACCCGAAGAACGTGCTCGTCGACATCGGCAAGCTGGAGGCCATCCTGCCGGTGCAGGAGCAGGTCCCCGGCGAGACGTACCCGCACGGCATGCGCCTGAGGTCGTACGTCGTCCGGGTGGCGAAGGGTGTGCGCGGTCCGTCTGTGACGCTGTCCCGCACGCATCCCAATCTGGTGAAGAAGCTGTTCGCCATGGAGGTGCCGGAGATCGCCGACGGGTCGGTGGAGATCGCCGCCATCGCGCGCGAGGCCGGCCACCGTACGAAGATCGCCGTCCGCTCCACCCGCAGCGGTCTGAACGCCAAGGGCGCCTGCATCGGCCCCATGGGCGGCCGGGTGCGCGCGGTGATGGGCGAGCTGAGCGGCGAGAAGATCGACATCGTCGACTGGTCGGACGACCCGGCCGAGATGGTCGCCAACGCGCTCTCCCCGGCGCGGGTCTCCAAGGTCGAGGTGGTCGACCTCGCGGCCCGCTCCGCGCGCGTGACGGTGCCGGACTACCAGCTGTCCCTGGCGATCGGCAAGGAAGGGCAGAATGCCCGGCTTGCGGCCCGGCTGACGGGGTGGCGCATCGATATCCGTCCGGACACCGAACAGCCGTCCGACCAGGCAGGGGAATAGATCTCGGCCGCGAGTGGCTTAGATCACGACAACAACCGTTCGATTCTTCCCCCGAAGGGGTGAGGTCGGTGCGGGGAGGTAGACTTAGCAGTGTCTGGCCGGACGCGAGCCCGCGCATGCCCTGAACGCACCTGTGTGGGGTGCCGGGAGCGAGCGGCCAAGAAGGAACTGCTGCGGATCGTGGCGGTCGAGGGCGAATGCGCTCCCGATCATCGCGGTACGCTGCCCGGCCGGGGCGCGTATCTGCACCCCGCCCTGGTCTGTCTCGACCTGGCGGTACGCCGCCGGGCGTTCCCACGGGCGCTGCGTGCCCAGGGAGCGCTCGACACAAAGGCGTTGCGCCTCTACGTCGAGCAGGCGACACAGTAAGAGCGAGTCGTACGGAACCTCCGTGCGGCCCGGTATTCCGCGAGTTGGAAGTAGGTCGAGATTGCGATGAGCACTCGATGAGCACGCGATGAGTACGCCCATGAAGTAGCGACGGTCCGGACGCACCCGGACCTAAAAGGAGCGAAGTGGCTAAGGTCCGGGTATACGAACTCGCCAAGGAGTTCGGGGTGGAGAGCAAGGTCGTCATGGCCAAGCTCCAAGAACTCGGTGAATTCGTCCGTTCGGCGTCCTCGACGATCGAGGCGCCCGTTGTACGCAAGCTGACAGACGCCCTCCAGCAGGGCAACGGAGGCGGCAAGCCCGCCCCCGCACGCAAGGCTGCCCCGGCTCGTCCGGGTGCCCCCTCTCCGGCGCAGGGTGCCCGTCCGGGTCCTGCCGCCCCGCGCCCGCCGGCCCCGAAGCCGGCCGTCGCCGAGAGCGCCCCCGCGGCTCCCGCAGCCCCGGCCGCGCCCGCCGCACCGGCCTCCGCCGGTGGTCCCCGTCCGGGCCCGCGCCCCGCGCCGCGTCCGGCCCCGGCCTCGCCGGCGCCGACCACGCCCGAGTTCACCGCCCCCCCGGCGGCTCCCGCGGCTCCGGCCGCGCCTGCCTCCAACGGCGGTTCCAATTCTGCCCCGCGTCCGGGCGCCCCGCGTCCGGCGAGCCAGGCTCCCCGTCCGGGCGGTGCCCGTCCGGCCGGTCCCGGCCAGGGCGGCCAGGGTCGTGGCGACCGTCCCGAGCGTGGCGGTGACCGTCCCGGCGCACCCCGACCGGCCGGAGGCCATGGCGGCCCTGGCGCACGCCCCGGTGCTCGTCCGGCCGGTCCCCGTCCGGGCAACAACCCGTTCACCTCCGGTGGTTCCACCGGCATGGCGCGCCCCGGGGCTCCCCGTCCCGGTGCCCCGCGTCCCGGCGGTCAGGACCGTCCCGGTGGTGCTCCCGGCGGCGCTCCGCGTCCGCAGGGTGCCGGTCAGGGCGGTCCTCGTCCCCAGGGCGCTTCGGGTGGTGCCCGTCCGGGTGCTCCCGGCGGCGCGCGGCCGAGCCCGGGCGGCATGCCCCGCCCGCAGGGCGGCGCTCCGCGTCCCGGCGGTGGCCCCGGTGGCAACCGTCCGAACCCCGGCATGATGCCGCAGCGTCCCGCTGCGGGCAGTAGCCCGCGTCCCGGTGGCGGCCCCGGTGGCCGTGGTCCCGGTGCCGGCGGCGGTCGTCCCGGCGGTCCCGGCGGCGGCGGTCGTCCCGGTGGCGGCGGCGGTTTCGCCGGTCGTCCGGGTGGCGGCGGTGGCGGTTTCGCCGGTCGTCCCGCGGGTCCCGGTGGCGGTGGCGGCGGTTTCGCCGGCCGTCCGGGTGCTCCCGCCGGTGGCGGCGGTGGCCGTCCCGGCTTCGGCGGTCGTCCCGGTGGCCCGGGTGGCCGTGGTGGCACACAGGGCGCCTTCGGCCGTCCCGGTGGTCCCGCGCGTCGTGGTCGCAAGTCGAAGCGGCAGAGGCGCCAGGAGTACGAGGCCATGCAGGCCCCGTCGGTCGGCGGTGTGATGCTGCCTCGTGGCAACGGACAGTCCGTCCGTCTGTCGCGCGGTGCGTCCCTCACCGACTTCGCCGAGAAGATCAACGCCAACCCGGCGTCGCTCGTCGGCGTGATGATGAACCTCGGCGAGATGGTCACTGCCACGCAGTCCGTCTCCGACGAGACGCTGAAGCTCCTCGCGGACGAGATGAACTTCGTCCTGGAGATCGTCAGCCCGGAGGAGGAGGACCGCGAGCTCCTGGAGTCCTTCGACATCGAGTTCGGCGAGGACGAGGGTGGCGAGGAGTTCCTCGTCGCGCGTCCGCCGGTCGTGACCGTCATGGGTCACGTCGACCACGGTAAGACCCGACTGCTGGACACCATCCGCAAGACGAACGTCGTCGCGGGCGAGGCCGGCGGTATCACGCAGCACATCGGTGCGTACCAGGTCGCGACCGAGGTCAACGGCGAAGAGCGTCGCATCACCTTCATCGACACCCCGGGTCACGAGGCGTTCACCGCCATGCGTGCCCGTGGTGCCAAGTCGACCGACATCGCGATCCTCGTGGTGGCGGCCAACGACGGTGTGATGCCCCAGACGATCGAGGCGTTGAACCACGCCAAGGCGGCCGACGTGCCGATCGTGGTCGCGGTCAACAAGATCGACGTCGAGGGTGCCGACCCGACCAAGGTGCGCGGTCAGCTCACCGAGTTCGGTCTGGTGGCCGAGGAGTACGGCGGCGACACGATGTTCGTCGACATCTCCGCCAAGCAGGGCCTCAACATCGAGAGCCTGCTGGAGGCCGTGGTCCTCACCGCGGATGCCTCGCTCGACCTGCGGGCCAACCCGGAGCAGGATGCGCAGGGCATCGCGATCGAGTCCCACCTCGACCGCGGCCGCGGCGCCGTCGCGACCGTCCTGGTCCAGCGAGGCACCCTGCGGGTCGGCGACACCATGGTGGTCGGCGACGCGTACGGCCGTGTCCGCGCGATGCTCGACGACAAGGGCGACAACGTGGAAGAGGCGGGTCCCTCGACCCCGGTCCTCGTCCTCGGACTCACCAACGTCCCGGGCGCCGGCGACAACTTCCTCGTCGTCGACGAGGACCGCACGGCACGTCAGATCGCCGAGAAGCGCGCGGCGCGCGAGCGCAACGCCAACTTCGCCCGGCGTGGAGTCCGGTTCTCCCTGGAGAACCTGGACGAGGCCCTCAAGGCCGGTCTGGTGCAGGAACTCAACCTCATCATCAAGGGCGACGCGTCCGGTTCGGTGGAGGCTCTCGAGTCCTCGCTGCTCCAGCTCGACGTCGGCGACGAGGTCGACATCCGCGTCCTGCACCGCGGCGTGGGTGCGGTCACCGAGTCGGACATCGACCTGGCGACCGGCTCCGACGCGATCGTCATCGGCTTCAACGTCCGCGCAGCGGGCCGAGCGGCGCAGATGGCGGAGCGCGAGGGCGTCGACGTCCGGTACTACTCGGTGATCTACCAGGCCATCGAGGAGATCGAGGCGGCCCTCAAGGGCATGCTCAAGCCGGAGTACGAGGAGGTCGAGCTCGGCACGGCGGAGATCCGCGAGGTCTTCAAGTCGTCCAAGCTGGGCAACATCGCCGGTGTCCTGGTCCGCTCCGGAGAGGTCAAGCGCAACACCAAGGCGCGCCTCGTCCGCGACGGCAAGGTCATCGCGGAGAGCCTCACCATCTCCGGTCTGCGTCGCTTCAAGGACGACGTCACCGAGATCCGCGAAGGGTTCGAGGGCGGTATCAACCTCGGCAACTTCAACGACATCAAGGTCGACGACGTCATCGCGACGTACGAGATGCGCGAGAAGCCTCGCGGCTGATCGACACAGCACGCGATCGGGGCCGGTCGGCGGAGAGAATTTCCGTCGATCGGCCCCGGCCGTTGCGTGTACGGTTCCAGTATCGGCGTCCGAGACCGGCGCCCATACCCCGAACCGGCGGGACATCCGGACACACATGTATGTGGGGACTCTGTCCTTCGACCTGCTCCTCGGCGACGTCCACTCGCTGAAGGAGAAACGCTCTCTCGTCCGTCCGATCGTGGCCGAACTCCAGCGCAAGTACGCGGTGAGCGCGGCCGAGACGGGCAGTCAGGACCTCCATCGCAGGGCCGAGATCGGGCTCGCGGTGGTCTCCGGGGACACGGAACACCTCACCGACGTACTGGACCGCTGCGAGCGACTCGTCGCCGCGCGGCCCGAGGTGGAACTGCTCTCCGTTCGACGCAGACTCCACAGCGACGAAGACTGAAGCAAGCAGCAAGACGTAGTTGCAGCACGACGTAGTTACTAAGGAGACGGACCAGTGGCCGACAACGCGCGTGCCAAGAGGCTGGCGGACCTCATCCGAGAGGTGGTGGCCCAGAAGCTCCAGCGCGGGATCAAGGACCCCCGGCTCGGCACCCACGTCACCATCACGGACACCCGCGTCACGGGCGACCTGCGGGAGGCGACCGTCTTCTACACGGTCTACGGCGACGACGAGGCGCGAGCCGAGGCGGCGGCCGGCCTGGAGAGCGCCCGGGGCGTCCTGCGCTCCGCGGTCGGCGCCGCGGCCGGCGTGAAGTTCACGCCCACCCTCACCTTCGTCGCGGACGCCCTCCCGGACACCGCCAAGACCATCGAGGACCTCCTCGACAAGGCACGGCAGTCCGACGAGAAGGTCCGCGAGGTCTCGGCGGGCGCCGCCTACGCGGGCGACGCGGACCCGTACAAGAAGCCCGGCGAGGACGACGAGGACGACGCCTCCGAATGACCGAGAAAACCCGGACGCCCGACGGCCTTGTCATCGTGGACAAGCCGTCGGGCTTCACCTCGCACGACGTGGTCGCCAAGATGCGCGGCATCGCCCGCACCCGCCGCGTCGGGCACGCAGGCACCCTCGACCCCATGGCGACGGGCGTGCTCGTCCTCGGTGTCGAGAAGGCGACAAAGCTCCTGGGCCACCTCGCCCTCACGGAGAAGGAGTACCTGGGCACGATCCGCCTGGGCCAGAGCACCCTGACCGACGACGCCGAGGGCGAGATCACGGGGTCGGCAGACGCCTCGAAGGTCACCCGGGACGCCGTCGACGCCGGGATCGCCAAGCTCAGCGGCGAGATCATGCAGGTCCCGTCCAAGGTCAGCGCCATCAAGATCGACGGCGTGCGCTCGTACAAACGGGCCCGCGACGGCGAGGACTTCGAGATCCCCGCCCGCCCCGTCACCATTTCCTCCTTCGCGGTCCACGACGTCCGGGACGCGGTGGCCGAGGACGGCACCCCCGTCCTGGACCTGGTGGTCTCGGTGGTCTGCTCGTCCGGCACCTACATCCGGGCCCTGGCCCGCGACCTGGGCGAGGACCTCGGCGTGGGGGGCCATCTGACCGCCCTGCGCCGCACCCGCGTCGGCCCGTACAAGCTGGACACGGCCAAGACCCTGGACCAGCTCCAGGAAGAGCTGACCGTGATGCCGATCGCCGAAGCCGCCGAGGCCGCGTTCCCGCGCTGGTCCGTGGACAGCAGGCGGGCGAAGCTGCTGCTCAACGGCGTTCGCCTGGACATCCCCGAGGAGTACACGGGCGCCGGCGCGGTCGGCGTCTTCGACCCCGAGGGCCGCTTCCTGGCACTCGTGGAGGAACAGAAGGGCAAGGCGAAGAGCCTCGCGGTCTTCGCCTGAGAAACGCTCCCCGGGCGGGGCGGGATCTCAAGTCCCGCCCGTGGAGCGGCGGTCACGGGGTCTACGTTCCCACCGCTCCACGGTCCCCCCTCGGTTCCCCCACCCCTAGGGTGTATCCAACCCTCCGCTTCTATTCACCCGTCCGGGCAGGCGCTCGGAGTGAACCGAGGGAGCGGAAGGGGGCGCTTTCACCACGCGATCTGTCCCGCTGATCACGTCACGCCTACCGTCGAACACAGGGCACGGGTACGGCGGGGAGGTTCGACCATGGCGGGACGTGGCCCGCGGACGGACGGCGGCCGTCGGACGCGGGAAGACGCACGGGCGGAGCGATCAACGCGGGCTGCCATGTCGGCTGTTGATGGTGATGACGCGCCAGGTGCCGCGCCCGCCGCCGGTGATGAGTCCTTGGTGCGCATCCGCGACCTCGCCGGGCGTCCGCGCGGGACCGGCTTCGTCGCCGACCACCACGGCACGGTGATCACCAGCCACGAGGCGGTCGACGGACTGCCCCGCCTGGTCCTGCACGCCGCCGGCGACCGCACCTGCCTCGTGACCGCCGACGCGGTGACCCCCCTGCCCGCCCTCGACCTCGCCCTCGTCCGCACCGAGGGCCTCGGTGTCGACCCGCTCCCCGTCACCGTCCGGGACCGCGTGGAGACCGGCACCTACGTCCGGGTCGCCGCCGACCGCTGGCGCGAGGCCCGCCTCTTGGGCGCGACCTCCGTGACCTACACGGCCACCGACCGCTTCCATCTCCTCGACGACGCCCTGGAGTTGGCGATCGGTACGGCGGGGCGGGACGCGCTGCGGCTAGGCGGGGGAGCGGCCGGGGGCCCGGTCCTCGACGCGGTGACCGGAGCGGTGATCGGTGTCCTGGGTACGGCGTTGCAGTCCGGGCAACGGGACACGGGGTTCGCGGTGCCTCTGAGGCAAGCCGGAGGTGGGGAGGGGTTGTTGGGCGACCTCCTCGCACGGAATTCGGCGACCGTGCCCGCGTACGGCGCCGACCTCAATCTGGCGGGAGTCCTGGAACTGACGGCCACCTCGGTGGGGTCGGACGGGCCGCTGGGTGCGCTCGCGGGGTTCGTCGGTCGCGGGCGTGACGGCGACGGTGCGTGTGTGGTAGAGCCGGTTGAACGGCCGTCGCTGGTACGGGAGTTCGCCGCGTTCGTCGAGAGTCCGGCCGCCGTGCTCGGGCTCGTCGGGGCACCGGGCAGCGGCCGTACGACGGAACTCGCGGCGCTCGCCGCACGGCGCAACGGAGGTGCGGAACCGGCTCCCACGCTGTGGCTGCGCGGTGCCGATCTGCGGGACGGTGACGCGTCGGTGGCGGACGCGGCACGCAGGACTGTGGAGCGGGCGGCACGCATCGTCGCCGCGTCGGTCTCGCCGCCGGGGGACTCCGGTGACCTCGGTGACCTGGGCGATGTCGGTCCCGAGCGGCTGGCCCGGGTTGCCCGTGACGCCGGGCGCCCCTTGCTGTTGCTGCTCGACGGGCCTGAGGAGATGCCGCCGGTACTGGCGCATCGGCTGGCCGAGTGGACCCGGGGGACGGGGGAGTGGTTGCGGCAGAGCGGGGCGCGGTTGGTGGTGGGGTGTCGGGCGGAGTACTGGGAAGGGGCGGGGTTTTCGGGGGAGTTGCTGTACGGCGGGGTTGTTTCTGGTGCGGGTGGGGGTGGGGCTGACGGGGCGGGTTCGGGTCGGGGTGGGGTGCCTGGGCGTGACGATGTCGGGTCGGGTGAACTCAGGGTGCGGACGTCCGACGATGGCGGTTCGCTTCGGCCCGAGGCGCCTGCGTGTGCCGATGCCGGGTCGGTTCGGTTCGGGGCGTCCGCATCTGACGCTGATGGGTCGGTTCCGTTCGGGGTGCCCCCGTCCGACGACGGTGGTCGGGTCCGGTTCGGGGCGCCCGCGCCCGACGACGCCGATCCGGTTGACTTCGGAGCGCCCGGGTCTCCCAGTGCAGGCCGGCATCACTCAGCCCGTCCGGCGTTTGAGGACGAGGCCGTTCAGGCCGATGGGGGGTCTGGGGGCGCAGCCCCCAGGACGGTACTGCCGGCCTGCGTCCACCTCGGAGACCTGCGGCCGGATGAAGCCCGCCGAGCCCGCGCAGCCTACGGCGTTCCCGATGGCGCCCTCGCCGACGCCGATGCCCGGCACCCCCTCACCCTCCGGCTCCTTTCAGAGGTGCTCGCGGCGCTGCCCGCTACCCCGGGTGCCCAACTCCACCGGGACGACGTTTTCGCCGCCTACCTGGACCTCATGTGCCTCCGGATCGCGGTCCGGCTAGCCGCAGAGAACGGCCTGCGCGGAACCGTCGTACGGCGCCTCGCGGCGAAGGTGTCCGGGCAGGTGCACGAGGCGGCCCGGCGCAGTCTCGGGCCGGGGCAGGGGGAGTTGGACCGGGAGTCGTTCGAGGTGGTGTTCCCGTGGGGGCCCGCACCGGCGCGGCTCGCCGGCGGTACCGGGTGGGCGTCCGCCGTACTCACCGAAGGGCTGCTCGTGCCGGCCGGTACCGGATACCGGTTCACCCACGAGGAGTTGGCCGACTGGATCCAGGGTACGCACCTCGACCTGGACGAGGCTCTGCGTGCCCTGGTGCACCGACCCCGTACCCCACGGGCCGGGCATCCCCTCCCCGTCCCGCACCACCGCATCGGCCCCGTCGTACAGGCCCTGCTGCTCCTCGCCCGGCAACACGGCACCCGCCAACTGGCGCTGCGACTGGAGGAGTTGGCGCACGCCCTGAACGCCGACCCGGAGTCCTGGTGGGCCGCACGGCTGCTCGCCGAGGTGCTGCTGAGGGTGCCCGACGCGACGCCATACGGCAACGTACTGCGGTTGCTGGCCGACCAGTTGGTGGCACGGAGGCAGCAACAGGCGGTCGTACCGAAGGAGTTCGCGCCCGAGTTCTGGACCGCGCTGCACCTGCCGCACGCCGAGCGATTCGAGTTGCTGCGGCGTCTCGTGCTCGCCGACGGACCCCCGCAGGACAGCGCCCCGCCTCGATTCCTGGACGCCGCCGCCGAGTTGCTCGCCGCGGACCCCGCCGCCGTACAGCCGCTGCTGACCCGGTGGTTCGACGACGAGCGGTCGTTGCCCGCGATGCCGGAGGCGACCGTGGCGACGGCCGCGCAGGCGTTGTTGCACACGCATCGGCGGCAGGCGCTGGACGACCTGACGGAGGTGCTCGTCGGGTGTGCGCACGGGCGGGCCGACGAACTCCTCGCCGTACTGGCCGAGGAGGAGCCGTCGGCCGTGTGTCGGGCCGTGGACCGGTGGGCGCACGACGAGCGGCCGGCCCGCAGGGTGGCGGCGGTGGCGTACGGACTGCGGGCCGCACCGCACGTACGGACGGAGGCGGACCGTGAACTCCTGCGCTACGCGGCCGAGTTCCTGCTGGCCCGCCCCGCCGACTCCACCCTGCACGGCGGCGCGCTCGCCCTCCTCGTCCGCGATCCGCACACCCGCACCCGCCATCTCCCGCAGGCGCTACGGCACTTCGCGTCCGGCGACCCGCAGTTCCCGCCGAGCGCGCTGGCCGCCGCGCTGACCACGCACCCCGAACCGGTCCTGGAGGCCTTCCGCGCCCGGCTGCACGGACCGCACGCGAGCGAGGCGGTCCGCACGCTCGCCGACGTGGCGACCCCGTCGCTCGTGCGCCGGGCCGCCGCCCTGGTGCGCGAGACCGCCGTACGGTGGCCGGAGACGGCCGCGTACCTCGGCGTCTACGTCGACCGGTGCCTCGACCACGGCCCCACGGTCCGCGCGATCCTGTTCCCCCTGGTCACCGGTCTCCTCGACGCCGGCCCGGCGTCGGTGCGGACGGTCCTCGCGGGCGTGCTCGCCGCCCCCGGCACCCCGGCATCCCGCCCCCTGCGCCGCGAACTCCTGGAGTTCCTGCTCGCGCACGAGCACGACCCCGCCGTACTGGACGCGCTCCTGCACACGGCTGGCCGCCGTGACGACGACGAGATCCGCGACCTCGTCCACCGCACCGGCCGGCTGCTCGTCCGTACCCCCGCGGGCGCGACCCGTTTCGACCGCGGGC
This sequence comes from Streptomyces sp. NPDC048504, assembly GCF_043200035.1. Taxonomy (NCBI): domain Bacteria; kingdom Bacillati; phylum Actinomycetota; class Actinomycetes; order Kitasatosporales; family Streptomycetaceae; genus Streptomyces; species Streptomyces sp. NPDC048504. The sequence continues at coordinate 37,013 of NZ_JBICXA010000028.1, read as the reverse complement.
TCGTCGACCTGGGCCGCCACGTGCCCGGCTTCGCCGCCCTGATGGCCCGCTGGCTGGCCGACACCCCGGAGGACTGGGCGGCGGTCGTCGGACCCAGTACGCGGCGCATGATCGAGAACCTGGCCGGGGTGGGGGTTCCCGCGTAGCGGCCTCGGTACGTGCGCCCGGTCACAGCCTCCAGGCCGATGCGGGTCGGAGGCCCCCGGCATGGCACCCTTAGACCTGCGTAAGAGGTCAATGACACAGGTCTACATACGGACACGGGTTCGATGAGGAGCGGTCACAGTGCAGCGCTGGCGTGGCTTGGAGGACATCCCTGAGGACTGGGGGCGCAGTGTCGTCACCATCGGTTCTTATGACGGGGTCCACCGCGGGCACCAGCTGATCATCCGGCATGCCGTGGAGCGCGCCCGTGAGCTGGGCGTTCCCTCCGTCGTCGTCACCTTCGACCCGCACCCCAGCGAGGTGGTGCGCCCCGGCAGCCACCCGCCGCTGCTCGCCCCGCACCACCGCCGTGCCGAACTGATGGCCGAGCTGGGGGTCGACGCGGCGCTGATCCTGCCGTTCACCAAAGAGTTCTCGAAGCTGTCCCCGGCCGACTTCGTGGTCAAGGTCCTGGTGGACAAACTGCACGCGAAGGCGGTCGTCGAGGGCCCCAACTTCCGCTTCGGCCACAAGGCCGCGGGCAATGTGGCCTTCCTGATCGAGCAGGGCAAGACATACGACTTCGAGGTAGAGGTGGTGGATCTTTACGTGAGCGGTGCGGCGGGCGGCGGTGAGCCCTTCTCCTCCACACTGACCAGGCGCCTGGTCGCCGAGGGCGACGTCGAGGGCGCCCGCGAGATTCTCGGCCGCCCGCACCGGGTGGAGGGTGTCGTTGTGCGCGGCGCCCAGCGCGGTCGCGAGATGGGCTTCCCGACGGCCAACGTCGAGACCCTGCCCCATACGGCGATCCCGGCGGACGGCGTCTACGCCGGTTACCTCCACGTCGAGGGAGAGGCCATGCCGGCCGCGATCTCCGTCGGCACGAACCCGCAGTTCGACGGCACCGAGCGCACGGTGGAGGCGTACGCGATCGACCGCGTCGGCCTCGACCTGTACGGCCTGCACGTCGCCGTCGACTTCCTCGCCTTCGTGCGCGGCCAGGCGAAGTTCGACTCGCTGGAGGGCCTGCTGGAGCAGATCGCGCAGGACGTGAAGCGCTGCCGGGAGCTGATCTCGGCGGACGCGGGCGACGCCGGGTAGCCGTTCTTCTTTCTACGACGCGAAGGCGGCCGGTGCTTGTGAGCACCGGCCGCCTTCGCGTTACTGCTGCGGGGGTGCGGGCGGCGGGGGCGGGGTCTGGTCGCCGTCCGGCTGGCCGTAGCCCGGGTGCTGGGGATACGGCGGGGCCGGCTGCTGCGCCGGGGCCTGACCCTGCTGGGGGTAGGGCTGCTGCCCGTACAGCTGCTGACCGGGGTGCGGCGGCTGCGGTTGGTGCTGTTGCTGATGCTGGGGGTAGGCACCCGGCTGGCCGGGAGCCTGCTGGCCCGGGTACTGCTGCTGGCCCGGATAACCCGGCTGACCGGGCTGTCCCGGGTACCCCGGGTATCCCTGCTGGCCCGGCATCGGCGGGGCCAGTACCGGCGGGGGATTGCCGTCACTCGTCCACAGACCGTGCATCTGCTGGTGGCGGACGAAGTCCTCGGCGACCAGGGCCGCGAGGTTGAAGTACGACTCCCGGACCTTCGGCCGCATCATGTCGAGGTCGACCTCCGCACCGGCGGCGAGATGCTCGTCGAACGGTACGACCACGACACCGCGGCAGCGCGTCTCGAAGTGGCTGACGATGTCCTCCACCTTGATCGTCTTGCCGGTCTCGCGGACACCGGAGATGACCGTGAGCGAGCGTGAGACCAGGTCGGCGTACCCGTGCGCCGACAGCCAGTCCAGCGTCGTACTCGCGCTGCTCGCACCGTCGACGGACGGCGTCGAGATGATGATGAGCTGGTCGGCGAGGTCGAGCACACCGCGCATCGCGCTGTAGAGCAGACCGGTGCCGGAGTCGGTGAGGATGATCGGGTACTGGTTGCCCAGGACGTCGATCGCGCGGCGGTAGTCCTCGTCGTTGAACGTGGTCGAGACGGCCGGGTCGACGTCGTTGGCGATGATCTCCAGACCGGAGGGCGCCTGGGACGTGAACCGGCGGATGTCCATGTACGAGTTGAGGTACGGGATCGCCTGGACCAGGTCGCGGATGGTCGCGCCGGTCTCGCGGCGCACTCGGCGGCCCAGGGTGCCGGCGTCCGGGTTGGCGTCGATCGCGAGGATCTTGTCCTGGCGCTCGGTGGCGAGGGTGGAGCCGAGCGCGGTGGTGGTCGTGGTCTTGCCGACACCGCCCTTGAGGCTGATCACCGCGATCCGGTAGCACGACAGCACCGGCGTCCGGATCAGCTCCAACTTCCGCTGCCGCTCGGCCTCTTCCTTCTTCCCGCCGAGCTTGAACCGCGAGGGCGCGGCACCGGGCCGGCCGCTCTTCGCCTTCTGCTTCTTGTTGCTGAGCAGCCGGTCCGACGACAGCTCCACGGCAGCGGTGTAACCGAGCGGCGCGGCACCGGGATTGGTCGGCTGCCGCTGGTCGTGCTGCATGGGCTGCGGCCAGGCGGCACCGGTGCGGGGGTCGACCGGGGGTTGGGCGGGAGGCTGGGACTGGGGGTGCGGCTGCGCCTGCGGGGGCTGCGGTCCCTCGGGCTGAGCCTGCTGCGCGGGAGCGGGGGGCGCCGGGGGGAATCCGTAGCCGCTCTGGGGGTTGGGCGGGCCCTGCTGCGCGGGTGCGGGAGGGAAGCCGTAACTGCCTTGCTGGTCCGGCGCGTTGGGGGCGGGCGGGGTCTGCTGCGCCGGTCCCTGCGGGAAGCCGTAGCCGCCCTGCTGGTTCGGGGGTGCCGGGGTGGGCTGGGCCTGCTGCGCGGGCGGGAGCGGGAAGCCGTAGCCGCCGCCTTGCTGGTTCTGCGCGGCGGGGTTGGGCGGGCCCGGCTGCGCGGGTGCAGGGGGGAAGCCGTAACTGCCCTGCTGGTCCGGTGTGTTGGGGGCGGGCTGGGTCTGCGGTGCCGGTGCCGGTGGGGGCGGGAAGCCGTAGCCGCTCTGCTGGTTCGGCGCGGGGGCCGGGCCCTGCGGGGTCGGCGCCGGCGGTGCGTCCCAGGCCGCCGGTGCCGGCTGCGGGGGGTGCGGCTGGAACGGGGGCTGCTGCTGAGGCGGCAACGGCGGCTGGGCCGGGGCCGCGACCGGCTGCTGCGGTACGGGCGGTTGGGGCGCGGCGGGCTCAACGGACGGCGCCTGAGCCTGGGGGTGGGGCTGCGCGGGCCACTGGTCGGCCGGGGCCGGGGCGGCGGGCTGGTAGGAGGGCGGCAACGGCGGGACACCGCTCTGCGGGGCCGGCGGGGGAGCCCAGGCGGGAGGGGCTTCCTGTACGTCAGCCTGTACGTCACCGGTGGTGCCCGTGGCCGGGTCGGCGGCGTGGGGGGAGTCGGCGTCGGGCGTGGCCGGGGCGGCCGGTGTGGTGTCGATGCTGCTCGGCTCGTCCTCCGTGTCACCGGCCGGGTCCGCGTCGGGGTGCGCCACAGAGGCGGCGGAGGCGGTGTCGGCGCTCTCGTCGTCAGCGGTGTCCGTGTCGGTGACCGCGTCGTCCTCGTCCTGAGCGCTGACCTCGGCGGCGCCGGTCTCCTCGGCGTCACTGTCGTCCGCCGGCACCTCGCCCTCGAACTCCCGCTCCCCGGAACCCGGTTCCGCGTCACCGGCAGCGGCGTCCGAGCCTTCGGCGCCTTCCACGGGACCTTCGTCTGCCGCAGGAACCTCGGCCGGAGCCACGGAGGTCTCCGCGTCGGCCTGCTCAGGGCCGGTCTGTGCCGACGCGGCGTCTGCCCCGACACCACCCCGCTCCGGGATCTCCCGCTTCAACGAGGCGGACGAGATCCGCATCGTTGCCCCGCTCGCGAGGTCACCGTTCTCAGGCTCCTCCTCGGGGGCCGCGGGCGACGGAACCGCCGCGGGCGTCCAGCCGGCCTGGAAACCGGAGTTGTCCGGCGGTGCCGGCACCGGGAACGCGGGGCCGACCGGGGGCGCCGGAGGCGGGGGCGGCATCGCCGTACCGCTCGCCGGAGTCGGCGGCGGTGAGGCCTGCGCGGACGCGCCCGACGCGCCGGACGAGTTCTGCGTGTACCAGGCCGGTGGCGCGTAGTCGATCGTGAACTCGCCCGTCATCTCGATGGCGGACTCGTCGTCGGGCTGGTCATCGCCGGGCGTGGCCCAGCCCCCGCGGATCCCGTCCCGATCGCTGCTCACAATTCCTCCTGGTGTGGTCGAGCACCCTCATGTCGTGCCGGGGCGACCGCTCGTGTCGTACGGGCCCGGTCCGCCGAAAGCGCCGGGAACGGTCGGTCGGCGGCCCGAATCGATCGGATCCGCCCGGCCCGTCCCCCGAAGCGCTGTCGGCCCGGCCGCGGGCCCTGACGCGGCGCCCGGTCCCAGCCTAATCACCACAAGCGACCTCACGGCAGGCCCGCCCACCTCTCCGCGCCTGTCCAACGCGCCACAGGACGCCCTGAACCGGCACACGTGCCCACCAACTCCTCACGCAAAACGGGTGATAGCGGCGCGCGTCCTCTACGAAAGAGGGGGCGAAAGGGGACCAATCGTTCAATGTCGGTCAGTGGTCCGCCGGTTCAGTCCATCCGGCGTGGTGTACCCAACAATCCGATCTCGGCGTCCGTGGGCTGTGTCATCACATACTGCCGGTCGCGGTCGCCGCACCAGAGCGTGACGCCGTCCGGGAGCGTGGGCAGGGAGTCGACGTCGGCCCGGGGGAGCGCCATGGCGCGGCCCAGCTCCGCCGACTCGTCAGGCGAGATCCGCTGCACCCCGACGAGCCGGGCCTGCCGTATGAGCCGGGGTGCGACGGGACTGAGATACGGCAGCAGGGTCAGCACCGACTGCCAGGGCCCGGACACGACCCGCCCGCGCGGTGGACGCATGCCGCAGTCCCGCACCACGAGCACGGGTGTGCCCGCCGAGGCGCCCTGCGGCTGGACGCGGCCCACGTCGTACACTGCCAGGCCGTTCTGTCCGCCGCCCATGGCGTGGACCATCTGCATCCAGGCCTGCGGGCGGCCGGTCTCCACGGCGACGCGCGCACCGGTCGCCGCCGCTCTGAGGGCGATGACCTGTGCGGTCCACAGACCGCCGATGAGGACGACGTCGTAGGGAGTGGGCCGGTTGAGGCCGAGCACCGCGGGCTGTCCCTCGGCGTCGACGCCGATCACGACGCCGTCGTCCCCGATGGGCAGCGCGAGCGCGTCCACCTGTTCGGGGGACAGCACATGGCGTCCGTGCCGGGGACCGATCAGGCCGAGGCCGCTGCGCAGCATCTCCATCGCGGTCATCGGGCACCTCCGAGGGGCAGCGTGGCGAGCACACCGGGGAGCTGCTCGCGGTCGAGGCGGGCCAGTGCCAGGCCCGTGTGCTGTGCCGCGCCCTCCAACGCGCGCCGCGCCGCGACCAGTTCGTCGTCGCTGCGGCCCGTCACCCGCAGGTGTCCGCACATCGACACCTCTTGGCGCTCCCCGCGCGCGAGCGTGAGGCTGAACGTCGTGGCGAGCGCCGGTGTGGCCGTGAGCAGGGCGATCAGCTGCGGCAACGACGGGCCGCGACCGCCCAGTTGGGGCCAGCGGCGGATCCAGTACGTCGTGTGTCTGCGGTTGTCGCAGCGCCAGCTCCGGCTGGACTCCTCGGTCCGGCGCTCCCGCGTTTCCGTCCGTCCGGCCTCCGCCGTCACCAGGGGGTTCGCGCAGGCGGAGGTGGCGAGGGCCGCGGTCAGCTCCTCCTCGTTGAGGATCGTCGTGCGGAAACCGGCGCCGGTGAGGCGGCTCGCGAGATGGTCGGCGACGCGCACGACGCACTTCTGCGCTCCGGTGAGCCCTCCGCCCCGGGCGGCCACGGCCTCCAGACACTGCTCGGGGTCGAGCTTCAGCGCGATCCAGGTGATGCGCACCGCCGGGGCGCCGGTCTGCTCCTGCAGCGGCGCGTAGTTGGTGACGGCCACGGAGTGCTGGGGCAGGTGGAGCGCGGGCGCGGGCTGGGTGTGCAGCACGAGCTGCGCCGACTCCAGCCGGATGCCGTCCACTTCGAGCGCGTCCCGCACCAGCGCGAGCGGCAGCGGATGCCGGCTGCGGTCGGCCCGCAGCGCGGTGACATCGGCCTCGACCTGCACGACGGCGGTCACGAAGGTGCCGTCCCCGATCAGCCCGATGGGACGCCGGTCCCGGCCGCCGTACGAGTACGTCCTCAGGGTGGGGTCGCACTCCACGGCCGGTGCGAGACCGGGCTCGGTGCCCGGCGGTGTCTCCGTGCCGGCGGCGCTCTTCTGGCGTGCCTTCAACGCCCGCGCGGTGCCCAGCCATTCGGGCAGGGAGCGGCCGCGCCGGCGGACGAAGGCGAGCAGCACGAGCGCCACGGCGACGATGCCCGCCGGCACCATCGCGATCGGGTCGATCGCCCAGCCGACGAGGAGGACGGCCGCCGCGATCTCCAGCAGGACGAGCCGTTGCAACCGGAATGCCCCGCCCTGTCCGCGGCGCGTCCTGAGATGAAGTCCGCCCGGCCCCTGGGACGGTGTGTCCGCCGCGGACCGCGGCTGCGCGGAGCCCGGCCCCGGCGTCCCGGAGCCCCTCGTCCGCGACCGGTCACGAGACCGCGTCCGCGTTCCGGAAGCCATCACTCCATCCCCCCGTATTACTCACAACTCACCGCTGTTTCAGCACCACATAGGGCCCCTGAAGGTCCAGGTACCCTACCCGCTCCCCACGTCCCCGCGGATACCAGGCATAGTAGGTGCCCGGTCTGACATCGATGGGCGGGGGACGGCGAACCCCCGGGCGCTGCCCAGGCGGAACACGGGGAGAGACAGACACAGATGGCATCTCGGCGGGACCGGCTCAACGCCTACACCTTCGCGAAGCGCCGCATGCTGGCGTCCTTCGTGCAGTCGTCCCCCGACGGTTCGGAGGAGGGGGCACCGCGGCCGCTGCGCGGAGTGGTGCCCGGCGTCATCGTGGGCGTGGTCGTCATGGCGGTCTTCGGCGCCTGGGGCATGTTCAAACCGACGGCGCCACAGGGCTGGGACACCCCCAAGTCGAAGGTGATCATCGCCAGCAAGTCGACCACCCGCTACGTCGTCCTGAAGACCGACGGCAAGGCCCAGCTGCACCCCGTCCTCAACATGGCGTCCGCGAAGCTGCTGCTCAATCCCGGCCAGGGCGAGGTCGTCACCGTCGACGAGTCGGTCCTCGACGGCGGCAAGATCCCGCACGGCGTCACCGTGGGCATCCCGTACGCCCCCGACCGTCTTCCCTCGGCGAGCGAGGCGGGCGCCGAGAAGCGCTGGGCGGTCTGCGAGCGCCCGAGCGCGGGCGGCGGTTCCATCCAGAAGGCGGCGCTGGTCCTCGCCGAGCGCGACATGAAGAAGACCGAGGGCAAGCAGCGGTTGCGGGGCGGAGAGCTCCTCTACGTAGTGGACCCGGACAAGAACCGCTACGTGGTGGACGCGAGCGGCACGGCGTACCCCGTGGACAAGAGCGACGAGCTGCTGCTGCGCGCCGTCGTCGGCACCGGCCGCGTGCCCGAGCGCGTCTCCCAGGAGTGGCTGGCCACCCTGCACCAGGGCGACCCGATCGCCTTCCCGAGCATTGGCGCCACACCGGGTACGGCCGCCGGCGCCCCGGGTGAGCTGGACGCGTCGGCCAACAAGGTGGGCATGGTGCTCACGGCGTCCGACGCCAGCGGTGAGCACTACTACGTAGTGCTTCCTGGCAAGGTCGCGCAGGTCTCCGCCTTCGTCGCCCAACTCCTGCTGTCCAGCAAGGACTTGGCTCCGCTCGGCCAGGCCGGTCACGCCACCGCGGTGAGCGCGGGCGAGATCACCCCGGAGGGCACCTTCGGCGCCGAGAACCGCTGGCCCACCAAGGAACCCAAGGCCGTCAACGAGGCCTCGGACGCGTCCGGCAGCCGCAGCACGATCTGCAACGTCCTGGAGAAGGTCGGCGCCAAGGGCGCCACCACCCTGACGACCTGGGCGGGCACCGACTTCCCCGCCCCGCTCCCCACCGACTCCACCAGCGCTTATGTCACGCCCGGCTCCGGGCAGCTCTTCCGCCAGTTCCAGGGCGAGGAGACCAAGGCCGGCCCCGTCTTCCTGGTCACCGACACGGGCCTGCGGTACGTCCTGCAGTCCAACGCCGACAGCGCCACGAACGACGCGGGCATCGGTACGACGGCCAAGGAGCGCCAGCAGGAGCAGCAGGAGGCCGAGCAGGCCCAGATCCGCCTCGGCTACGCCGACGTCGACCCGGCGCCGATCCCCGCCTCCTGGTCCGAGTTCCTGCCCACGGGCCCCCGCCTGTCGACGGCGGCGGCACGTCAACCGCAGGGTTCGTAGGGGGAGTTGGGCATGCCGTACACGACTTCCCTCCACCCCCTCCGCGCGACGGCGGCCCTGGCTGCCGTCGCCGCGACCCTGGCCGTGTCCGCCGTCGTGCTCGCGCCCCCCGCGGTGGCGGACGACAGCTTCTCGGACCAGTGCACGTTCCCCAACAAGGTGTACCCGGGCCGCCCTTGGGCCCTGCAACGCGTCCTCCTGGACGAGCTGTGGAGCCAGTCCAAGGGCAAGGGCGTACGGGTGGCGGTGATCGACACCGGCGTGGACGTGAAGAACCCCCAGCTCACCCATGCGGTGGACGTGAAGAGCGGCCGTAACTTCATGCCCAGGAACCTCAAGGACAGCAACGGCGACAAGATCGCGCGGGGCAGCGAGAACGGCACCACCGACACCGTGGGACACGGCACCAAGGTCGCCGGCATCATCGCCGCCCGCCCGGCCGGCGGCACCGGTTTCGTGGGCCTGGCCCCGGAGGCGACCATCATCCCGATCCAGCAGAACGACGCGGACGGCCACGGCACGGCGAAGACGCTCGCGGACGCGGTCACCTACGCGATCCAGGCCAAGGCCGACGTCATCAACATCTCGCAGGACACGTCGAACGCGGTGAAGCCCGATCCCTCCCTGGAGGCGGCGATCGACTCGGCACTGTCGAAGAAGATCGTGGTGGTGGCGTCGGCGGGCAACGACGGCCAGGGCGGCAACGTCAAGCAAACGTACCCGGCGTCCTTCCCCGGCGTCCTCGCCGTCGCGGCCTCCGACCGCAACAACGAACGCGCGTCCTTCTCCCAGTCCGGCGACTTCGTCGGCGTCGCGGCACCCGGCGTCGACATGATCTCCACCGTGCCCAAGGGCGGTCACTGCTCCGACAACGGTACGAGTTTCTCGGCGCCGTACGTCGCCGGCGTCGCCGCGCTGATCAAGGCGAAGCATCCGGACTGGACCGCCCGCGAGGTGGTCGCCCAGATCGAGCAGACCGCCGAGCGCACCATCGCCGGCCACGACCGCCTCGTCGGCTGGGGCGTCGTCGACCCGGTCCGCGCGCTCACGGAGGACGACCACCCGATCGAGTCCCCCGACCCCCAGGACGGCCTCACCAAGGCCCAGGCCCCGTCCCCCGCGAAGCTCCAACTCGGCGAGACCGCCGACGAACACGACGCCCGCCTCGCGACCTACGTCGCCCTGGGCGCGGCCGTGCTGGTGGCGGGACTCGGCGGTACGGCGGTGGCGACGCGGGACGCGCGGAAACGGGCGCGGCGGGTCGCGGGGCTGGACTGACGTCCGACGTACCCAGCGCAACGGGTGGCGCCGCGACACCCTCCGTCTGTCTGTCAAGAGGCCGCGACCTGCGAAGGAGCAGCCCACGGCGGGAGTTGACGGAACCGGACGACACCATTCGCAATGGCCACGCAGCAACGACGGCTCCGCGTCACCCCTCCGCCCGCCATGATGCTCACTCACATGTGTGCCGCTACGGCGACTGAGTAGCCGTACTCAGGACGCCGGCCCGCAGGTCACATAGCGTCAGGGGGCGGCAGTTGCCCAGGTGGGCGCGAGAGCGCGCCGTGAAGGAGCGGTGAAGCTTGGCCGAGTGGTAGCACAGCTGTCGCATAAGGCAGTTGGGACTGTCACAGGAAGCGACTAGAGTGATTGCGTTGCGGAGAGGAACGCTCACGGGGTGCGGTCGCCCGGGGGCGGGCGACGAAAAACGGGGAGGGAAGGCATCATGCTTCCTGCGGACATGACAGGCGGGGTATCACCGAAGACGGCTGCCGACCTCAAGGTCGGCGCCGACGTGCTGATGACGTTCAAGCAGCGCATCGACAAACTGCTGTCCGAGTTCGAGGACTCGGCGGGCAGCGCTTCCAAGTTGGGCGCACAGCGTGTCTCGCGGGCATCCCTCAGCGGCCACGGCCTCGACTTCCATGAGGCGGACGCGCTGTTCGCCCAGTACCAGTCGGTCCACGAGCACATCACGCAGCTCTCCAAGACGCTGGGGCTGCAGATCGAGGCCATGGGCATCGCGACGCAGGGCGCGCAGAACGGCTTCGACAACCTCGACGACGACCAGCGACGCCGGTTCTGGGAGATCCAGGTCGAGACGGACCGCCTGTACACCGAAGCCCAGGAGAAGAAGTCCGGCGAGGGCGAGCGGAAGCTGAGTGACGCCAAGAAGTCCACGAAGGGACTCCAGTAGTGAGCGGGGACGACAAGGCGCCGAAGGAGCTGACCGACCAGCAGCGTGTCGACCTTCAGGTCGGCCAGGTCGACGCACTGGCCGGGGTGTCGGAGGTGATGCACGACGCGTTCGGAGCGAAGCGCGTCCGCCTCCTGACGAACGGCAGGGTCACGGACTTCGAGGACCACCGGCTCAACGCCATGATCGACCTGGTCCACCAGTCGAACCCCGCCGACCTGGAGCACGCGGGCGAGACCTTGGCGAAGGCGAGCAAGGCGATCAACGAAGCCGCCGTGGAGCTCAGGCGTCATCTCAAGCACGCGGGCGAGGACTGGCAGGGCGACGCCGGTACGGCGTTCCAGAAGTGGGGCGAAGGCCTCGCCACGCACACCGAGAGCCTGGCCACGTACGCCGACGGCGCCGGCGTACAGGTCACGGCCGCCGCGACGGGGCTCGCTTCGGTGCGCAGCTCCTTGCCACCCCGGGACACGCGTCCCGTCGTCGACCAGAAGAAGCCGGGACAGCTCCCGGTACTCCAGCAGTTCGAGGGCAACAAGCAGTACACCGAGGCGGTCCAGGTCGAGAAGGACCGCCAAGAGGCGATCAACCAGATGAACCGGCTGGCGTCGTTCTACTCGGTGTCGGGGTCGGAACTGGCGAAGTTGGAGAAGGCGGCGCCGGAGCCGTATCGGGCGATGCCCAGAGTGGGGATACAGCCGCCAGAGGACAGAGTCGTCGCCAGTGGTTCCGCGAATAACTCCACCCCGAGTTCAGCCCACCGAGCAGTTGTCCGCGAGAGTGGAGGCGGCCATGTCAGTGTGCCGAGCGACATCTCCGGCGACAATCTCCCAACTGAGCATCATCCCGCGAACACGAATCTCGACGTGCATCGGCCCACTGTCGGTACCGAGATCAACAGCGTCGGCACGCTGCCTCCGGAGACTGTAAAGCCGACGCCGGTGACTCCCACGCCGTCTGTGACAGGGCCCAGTGGTCCTTCGGGAGGGATGGTGCCTCCCATGGGGACCGGCGCGGTACCTCCCGCCTTCGGAGGACCGGTCGGCCGAGCAGCCGGGCTGGGCGGCAGTACTCCTGGATCGGCTCAAGGACGGGTTACCACATCCGAGGGGACCACCGCCGGAGGCCGCACCGGACGAGGCCCTGCGGGACCGGTGGGCCGTGCATCGGCAGTTGGCCAACAGGGTGCTCGTGGGCCTGCGTCTGCGACGGGCAGGTCGCCCGTGGGGCGGGGTGTCACCGGCGGTGTGCCCAGGAGTACGGGTACGACCGGTTCACGCACAGGCGGCGTGCCGGGCGGGCGTGTGGGTGGCGTGCCCGGTCAGTCTTCGCCTCGGACCGGCCCTGGAGCCACGGGCGCTGCGCGTACGGGTGGTGTGGTCGGTGGTAGGCCCACTTCTCAACCCGGCCCGAATGCGACGGGTGCCAAAGTTCCGCGTGGCACGGTCGTCGGCGGCGAGGGAGCATCCGCTGCTCGTCCGAACGGTGAAAGGCCGGGCCAGCGCGGAGTGATCGGCGCGAACAACCCGGCGCCGGGCACGAAGCAGGGGCAGACTCAGCGTCGGTCTCCGGGTAATACGGAGGGCGTTGTCGGCGAGCCCGCGAGCCGAGGCAGCGGCAGGGGTAACGGAGCAGCGTCCCGTGGTTCTGGCATGGTGTCCGGTTCCCCCGAGGGCAGCAGCCCGGATCGTGCCACTGGCAGGACAACGCGGCGTCAACAGCACCCTGCCGAGGACGAGAAGCGCTCACGTGATGACGCGCGGCGCGGCGACGCGCCGTCGGCGACCGACTGACCGAAACGACTGAGGACGTACAGAAGCATGAAGTCAGGGACTGGCGTACGCCGCATCCGGGCCGCGCTGTGGGCGAGGAGTGCCCGGAGGCATGTGACCACCGTGGGCGCGACGCTCGGTGCTCTGGCCGTCATGTCTGTTGGGCTTGCCCCGTCGGCAGCTGCCGACGACATCCAGTCGCAGCAATGGTACTTGGACGCGATGAACGCCCAGGGATTGTGGAAAGTCAGCACAGGCAAGGGCATTTCAGTCGCGGTCGTCGACACTGGTGTCAACCCGGACACGAGTTCATTGAAGGGACAGGTGCTCCCCGGAGTCGATGTCACGGAGGCCGCCGGCGATGAAACGAATGACTATGAGGGCCATGGCACTTCAATGGCCGAACTGATCGCGGGGACAGGCGGCGGGGGCGGCCTGAGAGGCGTTGCGCCGGGGGCCAAAATCATCCCGATCCGCACTGCGCTTACCGGAATCGACAAGAAGGCCGAGAAACAGGGCGACACCACGGTGAAGGCCATCCGCGCCGCTGCCGATTCCGATGCGAAGATCATCAGTATGTCGTTCGGTGGCGATTTCCCGATTGACGGCGAGCCTGAAGCCGTGCAGTACGCGCGAAGTAAGGGAAAGCTGCTCATCGCCAGTGTGGGAAACGGCGCTGATCAAGGCGAGAATTACATCGGCTATCCCGCCAAAGACCCGGGCGTGGTCGGCGTCTCAGCCATCAACGAGAACGGCGAGGTGGCAAAGTTCTCGGAGAGCGGTGCTTACGTTGATCTGGCCTCGCCCGGCGTGGACGTGCCGCTCTGGTGCAACAACAAGTTCAGGTCCTACTGCTCCAAGAGCGCTGGCACCAGCCAAGCCGCCGCCATCACCTCCGGCGCCGCCGCCCTCATCTGGTCCGCCCACCCCAAGTGGACCGCCAACCAGGTCCTCCGCGTCATGATCGACACCGCGGGCCGGGACTGGCCGAAGAACACCCCGAGCCGGTACCTCGGTTACGGCACGATCCGGCCGGCGCAGGTTCTCCTGAAGGGCAAGGGAGATCCCGGAGCCGCCGACATCGATCCCGTCAGTAACAAGAAGACACCCGGGCTGACCACCGGCACCGCAACCTCGCCCTCCGCCTCCGCATCGACCTCGTCCAAAGCCCCCAACCCCACCTCAGGCGGCCAGACTTCAGCCGCGGCATCGACGTCCGACTCGTCCGGCAACACCACCCTGTGGGTCGCTCTCGGCGCCGCGGCGGCGGTCGTGGTGCTCGGCGGTGGAGCCTTCGCGGTGGTTCGTTCGCGGCGAGGCGCATGAGAGCTCGTACACAGGGCTCACCCGACCAACCAGCGCCTCACCACTCGGTGTTGCGCCCCAGGAACACCAACCTCTCTCGCGAAAGGGAGTGCCGAGATGGCTGACGGCCGCAAGCTTGATGACGCACATGTACAAAAGCTCCAGACGAACGTCATCGACAGGTACGACAACGTCAAGAAGCACCTGCAGAAGCTCCAGGGCTGCATCGACATGATCGAGGCGAACTGGACGGGCCACGGTGCCAACGCCTTCAAGACCAAGCAGCACGAGATCAACGAGCACATGGCCGGGATCGGCCGCATGCTCGACGACTTCCTGAACGGGATTCACCTCACCAAGCAGGACAAGGACAAGTTGGAGGACGAACTCCACTCCACGATCTCCAGCATCGAAGTGGACGCCGGTGCCAAGACCTCGGCGCTCAACCTCTACTGACCGCCCCGAGCGTCGCACCCCGGACCGCGAGGTCCCTCTCACATCGTCAAGGAGATGAGGAAACATGACCGGCACGCCGCACATGCAGGATCTCGCCGTCAAGTACGGCACCCTGGACGCGCTCGCCACTGAACTCGGCAACCTGGCCAAGCAGTTGGAGAGCGACCTCACGGCGCTGAAGAAGGGCGTCCACGACGCGGCCGAGGGCTGGGCCGGTGACGCCTACGAGTCCTTCAACCGGAAGTCGAGGGAGTGGGACGGCCACACCAGCGCCATCCACCAGGCGCTGCTGTCCATCACGCAGAAGGTGCACCAGGCCGGCGGCGACTACCGCGGCGGCGACAAGAAGGCGGCCAGCTTCTTCGAGTAAGAGGGCTGACCAACGTCACCGGGGTGGGCACGCACGGGAGGTGCCCACCCCGCTCTTGCGTCTCTGAGCCGTAACGCGGGGTGAGCGGGACAACAGCTCAACTCGCCTGCCCGCACCCCTGCTCGGCCATGGCGCTAGGGAAATAGGACCCCAGGAACGAGCGCAGCGCATCCCGCCGCTGCGAGGTCTTCGCGGGGGTCTTCTCCTGGAGTTGCACCAACGCGACGAACTTGCGCTGTCGGCCTTCGTACGTGCACGCGCCCACCGCCAGGGCTCCGTTGTCGGCCACTCTGGCGCTGTCACCGATGTCGACGGCGGCGGGGTTGCCGAGCCGTACCAGGGCCCGGTCCTGGACCTTGACGGGGTCGGTCTCCGCGGGAACGACATCGCCCGACAGGTAGACGACCAGTTTGCCGTCCACCGACAGACGGCAACGCGGGCTCTCCTGACCGGCGTTGTAGGACCGCTGGGTGAGCTTCTGTCCGTCCGGCAGGAACGGCGACAGGAGATCCGAGTCGACGGCCACTCCGCAGACCTTGCCCGGAACGGTGTAGGCGCGTGAGTCCGAGTCCGTACAGCCGGCCGCGGCCAGGACGAGCAGCGTCACCGCGGTAGCGGTAGTCGCCACGCGCCGCGCCGAAGGTTCTGATGCACCCTTGATCACTGATTGCCCGCCAGTCCTTGAGCCCGCGCGTTGCCGTCGAAAGCGGCACCGTTGATCTCGGAAGTCAGTGTGTATCTGTTGCTGCTGCCGTGGTTCGGATTGGCGTCGATCCACAGGTCGCTGAGCTTCTGCAACTGGTTCTCCCGCGCGGTGAACACCTCGCCGTTCTGGCGCGCGTTGTCGTCGTCGATACGGGCCTGCTCGTCCAACTGCCATTGATACGCGAGGGCATCGACACCGCGCTGGGCCGCGTCGCCGACGACCGGAATGAAGTTCACGGCGCCGCCGAAGCCGTGGTAGAGCCATTTGGCATTCCACGAGGGATCGTCCTTGTCGGTCGCCAGGGCCTGATAGCGGGCCTCCTCCAGGAAGCCCACCGTGTGCCCGGCTCTGAGCAGGGTCTCCTTGGGGTCGCTGGGGTGGTCCGTGTAGATGTCGCGGACCATCTCCTTGTTCAGGCCGTCGTTGAGGATGCCGTAGGCGTGCTGGTCCCGTGACACCTGTTTCGTCACTTCCAGCAGCTGGTGCCGGTCGAGCTGGCGGGGGTCACTGGGATCGTCCGCGAGTGAACTCGCCGTGTTGTGCACCTCGTCGCCGTAGTTCACCAGCACTTTCGCCATGTCGTCACGCATCTCGGGGGCGAAGTCGTCACCCGTGCCGGAGATGATCTTCAGCGACCGGTCGAGGACGCTCCGGTTCTCGGCGCTGTGTTCCACCGGAAGGGCATGGGGATCATTGGGATTGACGCCGGTGGCCGCGGCGACAAGCGCGTTCCCGGTGGCGTCGCGTGACTGGTTTCCGTCGTGACTGTCCAACGGTGTGTCGTCGAACGTGGGGCGGTCTTTGAGCACCCATTCCGCGTTGTCCTGGGGCTGGGTCTCGTTGAAGAACGCGGTCGCGGCATCGGGGCTGTTCGACAGGGCTGTCATGAAACCGGTCATCGGGTCCCGGCCGAAATCCTCGCCGATGAAATTCATCTTGGGCATGGGCGGCCCGCCGCTGCCGTTCCAGTAGTGGTCGGGAAGCTGCATCTTCTTCTCGGTCGAGACGAGAGCGTTCCCGTACCTGTCCAGGAACGTGTCGTCGTAGTCCCCCGTACGCATGAGATTGCTCATGAGCTGGAAGCCGTAGACCTGCGTCCCGCGGGTCTGGATACGGTCGTCCGCCAGGTTGACCATGCCGTCCTCCCACTGCCGCATGGCCGGTGAGTCCGACCGCGTCGCTCCCGCGAGGGTGAGGCCGAGGTTCTTCTGGAAATCGCCCAGTTGGTCCAGGCGGGCCCGCTGGAGATCGCCTCCGTCGGAGGGATCGGAAAGGTCCGCCCAGAAGTCCAGCACGCCTTTCGGGCCCAGCGTGGTGGCGAACTTCTCCTGGAAGAGGGGATCGTTCCTGTATCCCGCGAGCTGCCGGTTGAGATCGTCGAATTCCTCGGGGGACATGGAGTCCCCCTTGGTCTTGATGAGATTCGCGTATTTCTCGGCGTCCTGGAGCGCCTGCGCGGCGGAGTCCCGGTTCTCGTACGCCGCGCCGGAGAAGCCGTACTCGGCCTCGTCCGCTATGGCCCGCAGCGCGTCGGAAGCGGTGTCGTCGCTGTGGGTCGCCCTGCTGAGGAGGCGTTTGACGTCCTCGCACAGTTCGTCCACGTCCTGTTGGCTGTGCTCGGGAACCGTCGTCCCTTTCGCGGCGCGGTCGGGGTGGATGTTCATGGTGACGGTGAAGGAACCGTTGCCGGTGTCCATCACGGTGAGGTTCTTCTTGAGACCCCGTGAGATCGTCTCGACCAATTGATCGTGGTAGCCGACGAGTTCGTCGTGGGTGTCCTTGAGAATGTTGTAGATCGTCGTCGCCTGGGTGTGGGCGTCGGTGAACTCGCCGGCCGTCTTGGTGATGAACTCGCGGGAGACGGTCGCGTTGACACCGGACCAATTGGCTTTGTCGGCCAGTCCTTTGAGGCCTTCCCGTGCGTCCTTCTCAAGGGCTTCCAGGCGTTTCACCACACCGGACCAGTCGTCTATGGCGGTGCCGAGCGAAGCGAAGTTCCCGAATCGGAGCGTATCGAGGTCCATCAGTGACCCGTCCCTTCACTGAAACCCTTGTCCAGTGTCGAGATGCTGCTGATCTGACCGGATATGTAGAACTCGTCGCCCTGGTGCGCCTTTTTGGTGTAGTCCATGTGGTTGGAGATATGGGCGCACGCGTCGAGCAGACTCGTGAGCTGCTCTTCCCACCGCTTCTGTACGTGGTCCACCGCCCCGCCGAGCCTGAACCCCTGGGCCGTGAGATCCGAGGCCGCGGTCTGGCTGCTCGACCAGGCGTCACGGCCGTAGCGGCCCAGATCCTCCCAGAGCTTGAACGCCCGGTCGCCGATCGCCGCCAGATCCTTGTGGCTGACGGTCAGATCACCTTGCGGTGTGCTGCTGCCGCCGTCCGCCGGAAGCTGATCGATCCGCATGCGTCCGGACTGCTTCCGCGCGGCCTGACTCTTCAGCTGTTCCCACTCGTCCCATGTCACGCGTGGACCCCTTCCCCGTGCCCCCGTAGGACCCCGCCCGTCGGACGGGACCAGTCCGTCAACCTACCAACAGGCCGGTCCGGAGCCTGAGTTCAAGGGACCGGACCGGCCTCGGCCGACCGTCAGTACACCGTCTCCGGCACCAACCCCGTCTGCACCAACGGCTTCCCCCGCTTCCGTGACACGAACACCCCTCGCCCCGTGGGCATCGGCCGAGGCCGCACCCCGCCCAGGACGTCGCCCTCGCCGGGGTCGCCCGCCAGGACGACGCCCTGGGCGCCCAGCTCCTGCATGCGCTGCATGAAGGGCTCGTACGCGGCGCGTCCGGCGCCCGCCGTGGAGCGGGCGATGATGAAGCGCACGCCGACGTCACGGGCGAACGGCAGCATCTCCGTGAGGTTGCCCAGCGGGTTGCCGCTGGACGTGGAGACGAGGTCGTAGTCGTCCACGACGACGTACACCGTCGGGCCCTGCCACCAGCTCCGCTCGCGAAGCTGCCGTGCCGTGACGTCGGCCGTCGGGGTACGGCGCCGCATCAGGTCCGCCAGGGCGACCATGTGGTGGTCCATGGCGTTGGACATCGGGATGTACTCGGCGAGGTGCGAAGCGGGCGTCGCGTCCAGCAGGGAGCGCCGGTTGTCGATGACGAAGAGCTTCGCCTCGTCGCCGGTGTACCGCTCCGTCAACTGCTTGACCAGCAGCCGCAGCAGGTTCGACTTGCCCGACTCGCTCTCGCCGAACACGAGGAAGAACGGGTCCTGCTCGAAGTCGACGAAGACCGGCTCCAGATTGTTCTCGTCGATGGCGAACGCGACACCGCGCTGCGGGAAACGGTCGCCCGGCGGCAGCTGCGCGGCGGCCAACTCCCGTGGCAGCAGCCGTACTTCGGGCGCGCCCGGCGCCTCCCAGTGCCGGGACACCTCGGTCGCCAGCGCCTGGGTGGCGTCGGCCAGGTCCGTGTCCGAGACCAGGCCGTCGATGCGCGGCACCGCCCCCATGAAGTGCAGCCGCTGCGGCGACACACCGCGTCCTGGGACGCCGGTCGGGACGTTCACCGCCACCTTGCGGTCGATCTCGGAGTCCATCGTGTCGCCGAGCCGCAGTTCGAGGCGGTTCATAAGGTGGTCCTTGAGGTTCGCGCGGACCTCCATCGACCGGGACGCGGTGAGCACCAGGTGGATGCCGAAGCCCAGGCCGCGCGCGGCGATGTCCAGCACCGCCGCCTCCAACCCCTCGTAGTCCGCGCGGAAGTTGCCCCACCCGTCGATGACGAGGAAGACATCGCCCCAGGGCTGGTCCGTGACCGAGATCTGGCCGCGCGCCCGGCGGGACCGGAACTCCGCGATCGACGGGATGCCCGCCGAGCGGAAGTACTCCTCGCGGCGCGTCATCACGCCGTAGACCTCGGAGACCGTGCGCCGGACCTTCTCGGGGTCTAGGCGGGAGCCGATGCCGCCCACGTGCGGCAGGCCGGCCACCGAGGACAGGCCGCCGCCGCCGAAGTCGAGGCCGTAGAACTGGACTTCGTGCGGGGTGTGGGTCAGGGCGAAGGCGCAGATCAGGGAGCGCAGGAGGGTGGACTTGCCGGACTGCGGGCCGCCGACGATCTGCATATGGCCGGCCGCGCCCGAGAAGTCGATCCACAGGTGGTCGCGGCGCTGCTCGTACGGCTTGTCGACCAGGCCGACCGGGACCACCAGCCGGCCCGCGCCCTCGTAGCCGGGCTGGGTGAGTCCGCGGCCCGGCACCGCCGTGAGGCCGGGCAGCAGGCCGTCCAGCGAGGGCGGGCTGTCGAGCGGTGGCAGCCACACCTGGTGGGCCGCCGGACCCTGCGCCTCCAGCCGGCGCACGATGACGTCGAGCACGGTGTCGGCCAGCGCGTCGTCGATGTCCGGGGACTCGGTGCGCTGCTGCGGCACCGCCGTGTACCGCACCGGCACCTCGGCCGCCGTGAACAGCACCGGCCGCCGGTCGACCGGCAGTTGACCGGCACCGAACGCCGCCTGCGGGGAGTCCGAGCGGTAAGTGCCGGACACGTAGGCGGCCTTGAACCGCACCATCTCGTCCGTGCCGTACTTCAGGAAGCCGGAGCCGGGGACGTTCGGGAGTTCGTAGGCGTCCGGCACGCCGAGCGCCGCCCGCGACTCGGCCGCCGAGAAGGTGCGCAGGCCGACGCGGTACGACAGATAGGTCTCCAGACCGCGCAGCCGGCCCTCCTCCAGGCGCTGCGAGGCCAGCAGCAGATGCACGCCGAGCGAGCGGCCGATCCGGCCGATCTGCACGAACATCTCGATGAAGTCCGGCTTGGCGGTGAGCAGTTCGCTGAACTCGTCGATCACCAGCACCAGGGAGGGGATCGGCTGCAGCGGGGCGCCCGCGGCGCGTGCCTTCTCGTAGTCGTGGATGTTGGCGTAGTTGCCCGCGTCGCGCAGGAGTTGCTGGCGGCGGTTGAGCTCGCCGCGGATGGAGTCGCCCATGCGGTCGACCAGCGTCAGATCGTCCGCGAGGTTGGTGATCACGGCCGCGACGTGCGGCATCTGCGCCATGCCGGCGAAGGTGGCGCCGCCCTTGAAGTCCGCGAGGACGAAGTTCAGGGTCTCCGAGGAGTGGGTGACCGCGAGGCCGAGGACCAGGGTGCGCAGCAGCTCGGACTTGCCGGAACCGGTCGCGCCCACGCACAGGCCGTGCGGGCCCATGCCCTCCTGCGCGGCCTCCTTGAGGTCGAGCATCACGGGCCGGCCGTCCTCACCGAGCCCGATCGGCACCCGCAGCCGCTCGGCCAGCGAACGCGTACGCCAGGTGCGCTTGGTGTCGACGGAGGCCGCGTCACCGAGGTTCAGCAGATCGGTGAACTCCAGGTTGGCGAGCAGCGGTTGGTCGTCGTCCCCGCCGGACGCCATCCGCAGCGGCGCCAACTGCCGCGCGAGCGCCTCGGCGGACTCGTACGACAGGGCGTCGGGAGTCCCTTCGTAGACGTCCCCGTGACCGGACTCCAGATGCAGCGACGCCGGCTGTACGACGATGGAGAGCTCGCCGCGGGCCGCGGCCGGTTCACCGGGGACGACGTCGACCAGCGTCACACCCTGCAGGCCCTCGGGGTTGGCGAGGACCGAGTCGGGGGGCAGGGAGACCCCGTCGAGGACGACGACGATGTGCGGCTCGTCCGGCAGCGGCGCCGCGTCGGGGTGGAAGCGCGGCCGGCCGGTCAGCCGGGCGGAGATCATGTTCTCCAGCTCGCGGAGGTCGCTGTCGATCAGCCGGCGGCTGCCCGCGCCGTCCGTGGCACCGGGCGCCTGCGCGTGCGGCAGCCACTTGGCCCACTCCCAGTGCGGCAGGGTCTCCCTGGCAGCCGCGACCACGATCACCAGGTCCTCGGGCGAGTGCAGCGCGGCCAGCGAACCGGCCAGGGCCCGGGCGGAGGACCGTACGGACTGCGCCTCGCCGCTGATGGTGAGGTAGGAGAACGCGCGCAGGGAGACCGCCATCGGCAGGTCGTCGAGGGTGCCGTGGACGGAGAGGAAGCGCTGCATCGCGCCCGCCGTCAGCGGCTCCAGCTGCTCGACCCCGCCGGTCTCGGGGGCGATGAGCGGGGTGGCGAGCGACTGCCGGCCGAGGCCGATGCGCACCTGGCCGAAGTCCTCGTCACCCGGCCGCCGTTCCCACACCCGGCTGCCCTCGGCGACCAGCGCCCAGAGCTGCTCGGGGGAGGGGTGGAGGTAGTACTGCGCGTCGCGCTGTGACCGGGCGGTGTCCAGGGCGGTCCGCCGGGTCTGCGCCAGGTAGCGCAGATAGTCGGTGCGCAGATCCGCCAGCTGGCCCTGGTTGCCGCGGCGGAAGCGGACCACCATCGCGATGGACATGGCCACCGTCGAGACGATCATCACCATGCCCATGATCTTCATGAACGGCTGTCCGTTCGTGAAGAAGAAGACCACCGAGCCGCCCATGCCGAGCGTCGGCAGCAACTGCATCAGGACGCTCTCCTGATGCCCGCGGGGCAACTCCGGCGGAGGCTGCAGGACGATCTCGTCCGTGGGCACCTCGGACGGCAGCGCGCGCGGCGGGCGCTTGACGACGATGTGGCTCACTGCTCACCAATTCCCTTGCGCGGCCCCGGGACTACCGTCCACCACCCCGTGTCAGGCGGACGCAGGCCGCCGCGTGATCCTACTGACTTCGCGCGGGACGGGTGAGCGGTAGGGTGCCGGATGTTCGCGTGAGCACACGCGAACCAGGCTGGAAAAACAGGGCATTTCGCGTGATGTGAAGGTCTGCGGAACGCACCGCGCGACACCTTCACGAAGCAGACGCACCATCACCATTGAGGGGGATCAACAGGTGAGCATCACGGCCTCCGCGGCGGGCGGGCCCGGTA
This sequence comes from Streptomyces sp. NPDC048504, assembly GCF_043200035.1. Classification (NCBI taxonomy): domain Bacteria; kingdom Bacillati; phylum Actinomycetota; class Actinomycetes; order Kitasatosporales; family Streptomycetaceae; genus Streptomyces; species Streptomyces sp. NPDC048504. The sequence goes on along the minus strand of NZ_JBICXA010000028.1, from coordinate 14,898 downwards.
CCGGAGCCGCTGTCGGCACCGGCCCGGGGCTCGGTTTCTGCCGGGTCACGATCGTCGCGCCCGACAGCCGGATCGACGTGGCACTGCCCGACGACATCCCGGTCGCCGACATCTATCCGGAGATCCTCAGGCTCTCCCGGCAGAGCCCCGCCGACGGTGCCCCGGTCGGCTATCACCTGGTGCGCCGGGACGGCACCGTCCTCGACAGCTCCCGCACGTTCGCCGGCCAGCGCATTCTCGACGGCGAACTCCTCACCCTGCGCCCCTTCTCCGAGTCGCTCCCGCCGGCCGTGTTCGACGACGTGTCCGAGGCGGTCTCGGCCGCGGTGACCCGCGAACACACGCTGTGGGGCGGCGAGTTGACCCGTGCCGCCGGCCTCGTCGGCGGCGGTGTCCTGCCGGCCCTGCTCGCCTTCGTCGCCTGGACCGCCGACCCGCGCCACGACATGAACAGCCTGCCCGGCATCCTCGCCGCGGTCGTCGGCGTCCTGCTGGTCGTCCTGGCGTGCGTCCGCGCCCGGGTCTACGACGACCGTGCCTCGGCCATCGCGCTGGGACTCGGCGCCCTGCCCAACATCGGGGTGGCCGGCTCGGGCCTCCTGCCGCTCACCGACGGCCAGGGGATCGGCAAACTCCAGTTCCTCCTCGCGTGCGCGGCCGTGCTGGTGGCCGCCGTCGTCCTCACCCTGTGCTCACCCGGCGGGGACGCGCCGTTCGTCGCCCTCGTCTTCGCGTCCGCGGTCGGCCTGATCGTCGCGTTCACCGCGATCCGGGCCCACTGGACGCCGTCCGAGATCGCCGCCCTGTGCGCCCCGGTCGCGGTCGGCGCGCTGGCCTTCCTGCCGGGCCTCTCGATGCGCTTCGCCCGCCTTCCGATCGGCTTCGACCCCCCGAACACCGCCCCCCGCAGCGCGTACGGCGCCGAGCCCGCCGCCCAGGAAGCCGTCGACACCGAACGTGTCGCCGCCCAGGCCCGCCGCGGTCACGAACTCCTCGTCGGCCTCGTCGGCGGCTGCGCGGTCACCGCCGTCGGGGCCACGGCCGTCCTCGGTTTCTCCGACGACGTCTGGGCCCAGCTGCTCGCCCTCGCGACCGGTGTCGCGCTGCTGATGCGCGCCCACCTCTTCCGCTACACCGCCCAGGTCGCCCCCGTCCTGGCCGCCGGCCTCGGCTCCCTCGTGCTGCTCGGCCTGGGCCTCGCGCTCAACCCGCCGCACTCCCTGATCCACGAGGCGCTCAAGGGCGACCGCGGCGGCCTCGACATCCGTACGGTCTGGCTCGTCGCGGCGATCGCGGCGGCCACCGCGCTCGTGACCTCGATCGGCCTGATCGTCCCGCGCAGCGGTCTGACCCCGTTCTGGGGGCGTTTCCTGGAGATCGCCGAGGGCTTCGTCCTGCTGACGCTGGTGCCGCTGGCGCTCGCCGTGTTCGACGTGTACGCGACGGTCCGCTCGCTGACGAGCAACTGACCCCGCGCCCATGGGCGCGGAAGACGACAGAGACCGCTGAACAGGCGCCGAAAGGATTCGCCCGCGTGAGCTTCGGCCCACCCCCCTCCCCGTACACCCACTCCGTCCTCACCCAGAACGACCAGCACAAGAAGCGCCGCCGGAACCGGCTGCTCGGGCTGCTCGCGGTCGTCCTCGTGGCGGCCGTGGGTACGGCCGGCCTTCTCGCGGCACGGGGCGACGACAAGAAGAAGGCGACGACCGACAACGCCCCCGCGGCGAGCCTGGGACGCCTCGACGTCCGGGACACGGTCGAGAAGAAGCCCGCCACCACCACCGGCGACATGGCGTTCCGCTTCTCGATCGACGACGCGGCCGCCGGCGAACACACCGAGATGCCGGGCACCTGGGCCACCGACAAGATCCTCGCCAAGGGCATCAACCAGACACTGGTCGGCTTCAGGACGGGCACCGACGCCGCCCCGGGCGACGAGGTCTGGAAACTCCGCCTGGCCGGCCCGATCTGCGGCTACACCCGCCATGTGACCGGCGAGAACCGTACGGCCGTGGTCTTCAGGGACAGCAAGGACAAGGCGTCCCTCTGCGACCACGTCGCCTTCTTCGACCTCGACGACGGCAAGCAGATCTGGGAGCACGAGTTCCCCGTCTCCACGATCGGCGACGAACCGGGCACCCCGACGGACGGCGCCGTCCAGGACACCCCCAGCGTCACCCTGACCCACGCCACCGTGACCGTCACCTGGGGCGGCGGCACGGACGCCTACGACATGGACACCGGCGAGCGGACCTGGCGTACGACGGAGTCCGGCTCGTGCCAGGACATGGGGGCCGCGGGCGGACGCGCCCTGCTCGTACGCCTCGAATGCTGGGACGACAGCACGACCGCAGCCTCGTGGCAGACGATCACCTACAAAGTGCGCAAGGTCGATCCCGGCACGGGCAAGGAGAAGTGGACGTACGCCGGGACCAAGGGCCTCCGGGATCTCGAACTGCCGTCGAGCGATCCGCCCGTCGTGGCCGTCTCGGCGGGGGAGACGGGCTTCACCGAGCTGCTCTCCCTGGACGACCGGGGCACGGTACGCGCCACGATCGGCCTGACCAGCGGCAGCTACGTCGGCGACTGTTCCGACGCGGTCGACTACCTCGTCGTCGACGACTGCCAGACCATCGCCGTCGGCCTCGGCCAGGTCTTCGTCCGGAGCAAGGAGGCGGGCGCCCCGCACAACTCGAACTGGATCATCGGCTTCGACCTGGCGACCGGGAAGACGACGGAGAAGTTCGAGTCCGGGCCCAACTCCCTGCTGTACCCGCTGCGCGTGAGCGGCAGCCGGCTCCTCGCGCTGCGGATGAGCGACGACCGCATCTCGCCGGCGGCACTCGTCAGCCTCGACCCGAAGACCGGCAAGGAGACCCCGTACCTCTACTTCGGGATACCGACGGACGCCGACACCCTCACGACCCTCGACGCGAACGACATCCTCGTCCAGGACGGCCGGCTGTTCTTCGCGGCCCACGCGGCGGACGGTCCCAGCAGCGGCAAGGCGTGGATCTGGCTGGTCCTGGGCATCGGGAGCAGCGCCACGAAGCAGTGACGGCACGTGGCAGTGACAGCAGAAGGGGTGGGACGCGCCCGCGTGCCACCCCGTCTGCCTGTGTTCGGCCGGACGACTACTGCTGCGCCTCCCGAGCCGGCTCCAGGTCGAACACCCCCTCCCAGGCGCCCCGCACCAA